>NZ_BOMS01000036.1 GCF_016862315.1 Actinoplanes palleronii
TCCGGCCGGGCTGCTCGGGGAGCCTCCGGCCGGGCTGCTCGGGGAGCCTCCGGCCGGGCTGCTCGGGGAGCCTCCGGCCGGGCTGTTCGCCGCGGAGGCGGAGGGGCTGCGCTGGTTGCGGGCGAGCGGCGCGGTACCCGTACCGGAAATTTTGGTGACCCTGCCCCGGATGATCGCGATGGAATGGGTCGAACCTGGCGACGCCGGCCGTCAGGCCGCGGAGGATTTCGGGCGCGGCCTCGCCGCGCTGCACCGCAGTGGCGCGGAAAGTTTCGGGGCCCCTTGGCCCGGCTGGATCGGACCGCTGCCGCTCGACAACACACCCTGCCCCGGGCCGTGGTCCACCTGGTTCGCCGAACGCCGCCTGCTCCCCTACCTGCGGATCTCCGCGGATCAAGGCACGCTCTCCGGCGCCGACACCGCGCTGGTCGAGGAGGTCGTCAAGACCATTGATCGGTACGCGGCGGAAGAGCCGCCCGCGCGCCTGCACGGTGACCTGTGGCCGGGCAACGTGCTGTGGGGTGCGGACGGGCGGGCGTGGCTGATCGACCCGGCCGCGCACGGCGGGCACCGGGAGACCGACCTGGCGACGCTGGCGCTGTTCGGCGGGGTCCCGCACCTCGACGTGATCCTCGACGCGTATCGGGCGGAGTGGCCGCTGGCGGCGGGGTGGCGGAGCCGGGTGCCGCTGCATCAGCTGCACTTGTTGCTGGTGCATACGGCGGCTTTCGGCGCCGGGTATCGGGGGGCCGTGGTGGCGGCGGCCGAGGCCGTCCTGCGGGGCTGAGCGCCGTCGGCGTCGCCGGGTGGCCCATCGCGCCGCTTCCCGGTCCGTCCTTTCGTGTCGCGCCTCGGCCGTCTTTTCGTGTCGCCCCTCGGGCCGTTCCTTCGTGTCGCTTCCTGGGGCCGTTCCTTCGCGTCGCTTCCCGGTCCGTCTTTCGTGTCGCTTCCCGGGCCGTTCCTTCGTGTCGTTGTCCACAGGGCGATATCAGCGGCGGCAGTCGGGGGCGGGAGCGGCTAGATTCGATGTTGTGAGTAGGACCGGGAGATCAGCCGAGCGGGCCGGGTGGCGGCCGTGATCGCGCTTGCCGATCGGTTCGGCCGTGTCGCGACCGACCTGCGGGTCTCGCTCACCGACCGCTGCAACCTGCGGTGCACCTACTGCATGCCCGCCGAGGGCCTGGCCTGGATGCCGCAGCCCGAGCAGCTCACCGACGACGAGGTGATCCGGCTGGTCCGGATCGCGGTGGAGCAGCTCGGCGTCACCGGGGTCCGGTTCACCGGCGGCGAGCCGCTGATCCGGCGCGGGCTGGTCGGCATCATCGCCGCGACGGCCCAGCTCAACCCACGGCCCAAGATGTCGGTCACCACCAACGGCATCGGGCTCGAGCGGCTCGCCCCCGCCCTGCGGGACGCCGGACTCGACCGGGTCAACGTCTCTCTCGACACTCTCGACCCAGACCGATTTCGTACGCTGACGCGCCGCGACCGGCACGCCGACGTCCTGCTCGGCCTGCGCGCCTCGGCCGAGGCCGGGCTGACTCCCGTGAAGATCAACACGGTCCTGATGCGCGGGGTCAACGACGACGAGGCGCCGACCCTGCTGCGGTTCGCGCTGGAGCACGGCTACCAGCTGCGGTTCATCGAGCAGATGCCGCTGGACGCCCAGCACCAGTGGGATCGTCACGCCATGGTCACCGCCGACGAGATCCTCGCCGCGCTCACACCCTTCGATCTCCAGCCCGACGATGTTTCACGTGGAACGGCTCCGGCCGAGACCTGGCTCGTCCCGGGCCACGTCGACGCGGCGGGCGAACCGGCCCGGGTCGGCGTGATCGGCAGCGTCACCAGGCCGTTCTGCGGCGACTGCGACCGCACCCGCCTGACCGCCGACGGCCAGATCCGCAACTGCCTCTTCGCCACCGAGGAGAGCGACCTGCGCAAGCTGCTCCGCGACGGCGCGCCGGACACCGAGATCGCCGAGGCCTGGCGGGTCGCCATGTTCGGCAAGCGAGCCGGCCACGGCATCGACGACCCGTCCTTCCTGCAGCCGGCCCGCCCCATGTCCGCCATCGGAGGCTGACCGTTGCTGACCATCCGCTACTTCGCCGGCGCCCGAGCGGCGGCCGGGGTGGCCACCGAGGAGGTGGCCGCCCAGTCCCTGGAGGAGCTGACCCAGCACCTCACAGACCGCCACGGCGAACGACTCGGCCTGATCCTCAAAGCCGCAAGCTTCCTGGTAAACGGCCTAACCTGCCACAACCGCCAAGCACCCCTACCGTCCGGCGCCACCGTGGACATCCTGCCCCCCTTCGCCGGCGGCTAGACCGATCCGGCCCCGCCCCACCCCGCCCCGGCCCGAAGCGGCACAGCCCGGCACGCGCGGCGCGGCCCGACCCGGCACGGCGCGGTGCGGCGCGACCCGGCCCCGCACGCGCGGCGCGGCCCGACCCGGCCCGGGCCCGGCCCGGCACGCGCGACCCGGCCCGGCCCGCGCGGCGCGGCCCGACCCGGCACGGCGCGATGCGGCCCGGTGCGATGCGGCCCGGCGTGGCCCGATGCGGCGCGGCCCGGCGCGGCGAGGGCCCTGCGCGGCGAGGGCCCTGCGCGGCGGGGCTCGACTCGGCTCGGTACAGCCCAGTGCAGTCGGCACGGCGCAGCTTGCCGCGCTCGGCCTCCCCGCTCGGCTTGCCTGCTCGACCCCCGGGGCTCGGTCCAGCCTCTGAGTCGGCCCGGGCGTCGGCCCGGTTTCTGAGGTGCAATCGTCGGTCTGGATGTTCGGTCTGTCGTCAGCGATACATCCGCCCTGGATGCCGAGAAATGCCGACCAGGCCGCGGTCGACGCAGAGGTACTCGGTCTCGCGGTCTATCCAGTAGGTCTGACCTCCACCGATGAAGGTCGGCTGATCCAGCCGGAAGTGCCTGTCAACGGCGTCCACCAGCAGCAGACGCTCGGCCACTCTCCGCGTTCCCACGACCGGCACCCCATCACGCGGCAAGCCAGGGCGGCAAGGCGATTGCCGAACCTGCTGGTCTGCCGGAGGCAAGGCGGCTGCCGGGCTTCCAGATGTGCCGGGGCAGCAGGGCTGTCCCGGAGCCTCCCGTTTCGGGCGCAGCAAGGCGGTGCCGGAGCCTCCCGTTTGCCGGGGAAGCAAGGCGGGGCCGAGCTTCTGGTTTTGTCGTACCCCTCGGGCAGGATCCGTGTCGATCGGAGGTGGCTTCCGTTCGGTCCGCGATGGCGGCCGGCCACCTCGGGATTCGGGATGGCACGGGGGTGGGGCGGGATGTTCGTTCGAGTGGCGAGTCGCCGGCGAAAACCGGAGTCGGTGCAGGCCGAGTTTCCGGGTGCGACGGTGCTCGACGTGACGTCCCGGGCGGTTGAGCCGTGGGTCCGGCTGAGCCCGTTCTATCCACACGGGGACATCCCTGTGCCGTTCACCCCGGGCACGGTCAGCGCCTCGGTGGAGGGCGTCTGGCAGGCGCTGAAGGTCTTCGAGCAAGCCGACGTCGACCCGGCAAAACTGACTGTCACCTCGATGACCGGCCTGAAACGAACGGTCCGCCGCTTCGGCCAGGTCCGCGGCCATCGAGCCGGTCTGCACGGGCAAGAGCTGCTGCCCTACGAAACTGCCCGCCGCCTCATCTACCTCCCGACCTACCGCTGGGTCCTCGAACACCGCACCACCGACCTGATCGACCGGATCCGCCAGCACGCCGACGGGGGCGTGGTCCTGCTCGACTACACCACCAACAACGACCCAGCAGACCCGTCGAGCCCCCTCTCTCACGCCGCCCTGATCGCCCACCACATCACCGGCACCTGGCCATCCGAGCAGCCACCAGCCCCGGCCTGATCCCCCATTGCCCCTTCGACTGGCACCTCTCCTCCCGCCGGCACGGCTGATCTCCAGCTGGCGACTCAAGCTGGCGTGGCTCATCGCGTTAGCCGGCGTGGCGGGGCGGATTGGGCGGGATGCGTAGTGGGAACCAGCGGCGGACCGTGCCCGGTCCCGCGGCGAGTGCACGACAACGAGCGACAAAGGAGATCAACGTGGTGCGCGTGGTAAGTCGGGCGGAGGCCTCGGAGGCCGTCCTCGAGTTGGGGTGGCGATACCTCCTAGGCGCTCTGCAGACCGTGCTCCCGATCGGCTCGCTGAGCGCCGGCATCGAAGTGATCGCCCGAGCCGTCGCAGCCTGCGGCACCTCCGCCGACGGCCACCTGCGAGTCGACCTACGCCCGGACCGGGTCATCCTCACCCTGCAGACCCTCAAGCTGGCAGCGCTCACCAGCCGCGACGTCGCCCTGGCCCAACAGATCTCCGCCGCCCTGACCGAAATCGGCCACAAGACAGCACCCGGCACCCCATCAGGCAACCCGCAACCCCCCGCGGCGCACGACACGAACGGCCAACGTGGCGGTGGCGGTGGCGGTGGCGGTGGCGGTGGCGGTGGCGGTGGCGGTGGCGGTGGCGGCGGCGGTGGCGGCGGCGGCGGCGGCGGCGGCGGCGGCGGCGGCGGCGG
>NZ_BOMS01000037.1 GCF_016862315.1 Actinoplanes palleronii
GGCGGTGGCGGTGGCGGTGGCGGTGGCGGTGGCGGCGGCGGTGGCGGCGGCGGCGGCGGCGGCGGCGGCGGCGGCGGCGGCGGTGGCGGTGGCGGTGGCGGTGGCGGTGGCGGTGGCAAACGATCGGTGCAGACGCTGGAGATGGCCATCGACGCGCTGGACATCGCCGCGATCCGGCCGTTCTGGAAAGCCGTGCTCGGTTACACCCACGAGCCCTCCGCCGACGGGCCAACGGATCCGATCGTCGATCCGGCCGGGCAGGGGCCACCGGTGTGGTTCCAGCGAATGACCGAACCCCGCCCACAGCGCAACCGCATCCACTTCGACCTCTGCGTCCCCCACGACGAAGCACCGGCCCGGATCGCCCTGGCCCTGGCCGCCGGCGGCCACCTGGTCTCCGACCGGCGAGCCCCGGCCTTCTGGGTACTAGCCGACGCCGAAAACAACGAAATCTGCATAACCACCTGGCAGGGCCGCGACTAGACCAAGCCCCCATGCCCTTGCGTGGGGAGAAACGGCGCGCTCCGCACCCAAACTCCCCACACCGCATGCGACCCCACCTTGCGTGGGGACTTGCGGTTCGCTCCGCACCCAAACTCCCCACACAACTGGCGAACCACGCCTGCGTGGGGAGAAACGGCGCGCACCGCACCCAAACTCCCCACACAGCGTGCGACTCCACGTTGCGTGGGGGATTGCGGCGTTGGGGCGCTAGCGGGGCGCGATCGCGTGGTGCGGTCCGCTGCCGCCCACCCGGGGGCGGCAAGGGTCCGCAACTCAACAATGCGAACCGGCGCCGCCCTGCTCAAGGCCGGAAGGACTCCGCCACCACAGCATCGCGCCCGCGGGTGCCACCTTGGGGCGGCAGGAGCCCGCAGCCGCAGCGGCACGCGCGGGCACTACCCGACAGGGCGAGCCGCGGGGATCCGCAGCCTGTCGGGTGACAGGTAGTGGGCTGCGAACTTGCCTTTGAGCGGGTGCGACTGGGCGGCCGGGCTGAATGCGGCTCCGCGGCCATGCTGGGTGCGGCTGGGCGGCCGGGCTGAGGGTGCGGTGATCGAAGTACGTGGGGTCGTGGAGACTTGGGCCGGCATGGGGATGGTCGGCCACGCCGGGACGACTGTTCGGGGAGGGGTTCTTGGTGGCTGCGTTCTTCGCGGTGATCCTTCTGGTCTTCGGGCTGGTCCACTTCTATCTGTGGAAGCGGCTCGGGCACGACACGCTGCGGCCCGGGTGGCCGCGACGGGTCGGCACAGTGGTGGCCCTGGTGCTGACCGTGCTGGCGCCGACGACGCTGATCGGTGTGCGCGCCGGGTACGTCAAGTGGCTCGCCTGGCCGGGCTACCTGTGGATCGCCGTGATGTTCTACCTGCTCATCGCCCTGCTCGTGCTGGAGATCCCACGCCTGGTCGTGCGGCTGCTGTGGGTGGACCGCGTACGTACCGGAAAAGGTCAAGAAGCGGCAGAAACCCGCAGCGCCGCCGCGGACGGTGAGTCGCCGCGGCCCGAGGCTGTTCCGGTCGCGACCGGCGCGCCGACCGCAACCACCGCCCACGACGCCGAAACCGCTACAAAAACCAAGACAGCCAACGCAAGCGGCGTGACAGACAAGACCGAAGCGACAAGCAACACCGAAGCGCCAAGCGACGGCACAACCGGGATCGATCGGCGGCTGGTGCTCGCGCGGGGTGCGGCGATCTTCGCCGGACTCACCGCCGCGAGTGTCACCGGCTACGGCGTCCGCACCGCCACCAGCGCCCCGCGGATCGACCGCGTGCAGATCCCGATCCCCAAGCTCCCCCGCTCCATGGACGGCACCCGCCTGGCCGTGGTCTCCGACATCCACCTCGGCCCACTGACCGGAATCGGTCACGCCCAGCGCATTACCCGCGTGATCAATTCGGTGGGCGCGGACCTGGTGTGCGTCGTGGGTGACCTTGTGGACGGCAGTGTCGCGGAACTGGGGCGGCTCGCCGAGCCGCTGCGCGGCATCGAGTCCCGGAGGGGCGCCTACTTCGTGACCGGCAACCACGAGTACTACTCCGGCTACCAGGAGTGGGTCGAGGAGGTCGCCGAGCTGGGCATGCGGCCGCTGCGGAACGAGCGCGTCGAGATCGACGGCCTTGACCTGGCCGGGGTCAATGACCTGGGCGGGGAGGAGCACGGCGACCCTGCCGACTTCGCCAAGGCGCTCGGCGATCGGGACACCGCCCGGCCGGTCGTGCTGATGGCGCACCAGCCGCTGGCCGCCAAGGACGCCGCGCCCTACGGCGTCGATCTGCAGCTGTCCGGGCACACCCACAGCGGCCAGATGGCGCCGTTCAACCTCCTCGTGAAACTGCAACAACCGGTAGTCTCCGGCTTCGGACGAGTGGACGGGGTGCCGGTTTACGTGACCAATGGCGCGGGTTTCTGGGGCCCACCGGTTCGCGTGGGCGCGCCGCCGCAGGTCACGGTGGTCGAACTCCGCGTGGCGTAACTCATCAAGATCGGTAAGTGTGTTTGAGCGTGGCGATTCATGCCGGAACCGACGGCCGTGACAGGATGCGAGACGTGGAGGTCAGCCCGGACACGTACGTCGCGGACCTACACATTCATTCGCGGTATTCGCGAGCCTGCAGTCAGAGCCTGACCCTGCCCAACCTGGCGTGGTGGGCTCGGCGCAAGGGAATCGGCCTGCTGGGCACCGGTGACTTCACCCACCCGGCGTGGTTCGAGCACCTCAAGGAGAGCCTGGAACCGGCCGAACCCGGCCTCTACCGGCTCAACGACGAGGACCCGATCACCCAGCGGCTGCCCGGTTCGTTGCGCGGCACCACGCCGGCCCGGTTCATGCTGTCCGTGGAGATCTCCACGATCTACAAGCGGGACGACCGGACCCGCAAGGTGCACCACCTGCTCTACGCGCCCGACTTCGCCTCGGCCGCAAAGATCAACACTGCGCTGGGCCGGATCGGCAACCTGACCGCGGACGGCCGGCCGATCCTCGGCCTGGACTCCCGCGACCTGCTGGAGATCACTCTCGAGGCCGGCGGGTACCTGGTCCCGGCGCACATCTGGACCCCGTGGTTCTCCGCGCTGGGCTCGAAGTCCGGCTTCGACGCGATCGCCGACTGCTACGCCGACCTCGCCCACCACATCACCGCCGTCGAGACCGGGCTCTCCTCCGACCCGGCGATGAACTGGCGGGTCTCCAGCCTGGACAACTACCGCCTGGTCTCGAACTCGGACGCGCACTCCCCCGCCGCGCTGGCCCGCGAGGCCACCCTGTTCACCGGCACCCCCGACTACTTCGCGGTCCGGGACGGCATCGGCCAGGCCGGCACGCTCGAGTTCTTCCCGGAAGAGGGCAAGTACCACGCCGACGGGCACCGCGCCTGCAACGTCAGCTGGGAGCCGGAACGCACCCGGCAGGCCGGCGGCACGTGCCCGCAGTGCGGCCGCCCGCTGACCGTCGGCGTGCTCAGCCGGGTCGAGGACCTGGCCGACCGGCCGGAGGGCTTCGCCCGCGACACGCACGTCGAGCACCTGATCCAGCTGCACGAGATCATCGGCGAGATCCACGGCGTCGGCCCCAAGTCGAAGACCGTCGAGTCGCAGCTCAACCACCTGGTCGCGACGCTCGGCGCGGAGCTGGACATCCTGCGCAAGGTCCCGGTCGACGAGATCGGCAAGGCCGGCGGCGACGAACTGCGCGAGGCCATCTCCCGGCTGCGGCGCGGCGAGGTCCGCCGCATTCCGGGGTACGACGGTGAGTACGGCGTGATCACCCTCTTCGAGCCCGGTGAGCTGCGCAACCGCAACAGCGCTCCGCAGGTCGAGACGCTGTTCGACATGGTCCCGGTGGAGAAGCCGAAGGCCGCCCCTCCCCGCGACGACAAGCCGAAGCCCAAGCCCAAACCGGCGAAGGAGAAGCCGGCCCCGCCGCCGCTCGCCCCGCCGCCCAGCCCGCACGAGCCGTTCGAGCCGATGCTGGCCGGCATGGAAGAGGTCGGCACCGGCCTGTTGGACCGGCTGGACGCGATGCAGCGGGTGGCCGCGTCGGCACCCGGTGGACCGCTGCTGATCGTGGCCGGCCCGGGCACCGGCAAGACCCGGACGCTCACCCACCGGATCGCGTACCTCTGTGCCGAGCTGGGTGTCTTCCCGGAGCGTTGCCTGGCCATCACGTTCACCCGGCGGGCCGCGGCCGAGCTGCGCGAACGGCTGGAGAACCTGCTCGGCGACGTGGCCGAGGACATCACCGTCGGCACGTTCCACGCGCTGGGCCTGACCATCCTGAAGGAGAACGCCAAGGTGGCCGGTCTCGGCACCGGCTGGCGGATCGCCGAGGAGACCGAGCAGAAGCAGGCGCGGGAGCAGGCCGGCGAGGATGACACGGCGTACCGGAAACTCCTGCGTCAGCAGGATCTGGTCGACCTGGACGACCTGATCAGCGTGCCGGTGTCGCTGCTGCGCGACGACACCGCGCTCGTCGAGCGGTACCGCAAGCGCTGGCAGTGGATCTTCGTGGACGAGTACCAGGACGTCGACGACCTGCAGTACGAGCTGCTGCGCCTGCTCAGCCCGGCGGACGGCAACCTGTGCGCGATCGGCGACCCGGACCAGGCGATCTACTCGTTCCGGGGCGCGGACGTGCGTTACTTCCTGCGCTTCAACCAGGACTTCGTCGACGCCCGACTGGTCCGGCTGACCCGCAACTACCGGTCCTCGGCGCCGATCCTGGCCGCCGCGGTGCAGGCCATCCAGCCGACCACGCTGGTCCGTGGCCGCCGGCTGGACCCGGCCCGGCTGGACCCGGAGGCCCCGCTGGTCGGCCGCTATCCGGCGCGCAGCGTCTCGGACGAGGCCGACTTCGTGGTCCGGACCATCGACGAGCTGGTCGGCGGCCTCTCGCACCGGTCGCTCGACTCCGGCCGGGTGGATTCCCGCGCGGCCGTCACCGGCACGCTGTCGTTCTCCGACGTCGCGGTGCTCTACCGCACCGACGCGCAGTCCGGTCCGATCCTGGACGCGCTGCTGCGGGCCGGTGTCCCGGTGCAGAAGCGCTCGCACAACCGGCTGCGGGACCGGCCCGGCGTCCAGGTGATCGCCCGCGAGCTGCGGCACGCCGGTGGGCCGGGCGGTGCGCTGCCGGCCCGGATCAAACTGGCCGCGCAGGTGCTGTCCCAGCGGTATTCGGCGCCGACGCTGGACGGCGGGCAGATCACGCCGGAGGACATCTGGTCGGCGGCTGACCTGCTCACCCCGCTGGGTGAGCGAGCCGGCGAGGACCTGCCGCTGTTCCTGCAGCAGCTGGAGACCGGCGCCGAGGTGGACGCGCTGGACCCGCGGGCCGAGGCGGTCAACCTGCTCACCCTGCACGCCGCCAAGGGCCTGGAGTTCCCGGTGGTGTTCCTGGCCGGCTGCGAGGACGGGCTGCTGCCGCTGCGCTGGCCCGGTTCGACGCCGACCGAGGACGAGATCGCCGAGGAGCGGCGACTGTTCTTCGTCGGGCTGACCCGGGCGCAGGACCGGCTCTACGTCAGCTATTCGGCGAAGCGGTCGCGGCACGGCAGCGAGCGGGAGCAGCAGCCGACGCCGTTCCTGGACGTGATCGATTCCGGGCTGTTCGAGCGGCTCGGCGAGTCCACCCCGTCCCGGCCGAAGGACCGGCAGCTCAGGCTGCTGTGACGAGTACACCGGTCAGGGCACCGAGCAGCAGCGCCGGACCGAACGGGAACACCCGGCCCCGCCGGGTCACCAGCAGGTAGATCGCGGTCAGCCCGCCGAGCAGGTGGGCTGACCCGATCCCGGTCACCACGGCCGGCCACCCGCCGAGCAGGCCGAGCAGCAGCGCCAGCACCGCGCCGAGTTTCACGTCGCCGAACCCGAGGCCCCGCCCGGGCAGCAGGGCGAGTGCCAGATATCCGGCTCCGGTCAGCAGCGCCGCCGCCAGCGCCGGGACTATCCGGTACGGCGTGAGCAGCGCCAACGGCGGCCCCACCCCGAACGCCAGCGTCGCGACCAGCGGGTCGGGCAGCCGTAGCGAGCGCAGATCGGTCAGCGCCAGCAGGACTCCGACCTCGGCGGCGAGCAGCAGCACCGGCAGTTGTGGTGCCGGGCCGAGCCGGACGGCGAGCAGCCCGGCAGCCCCGGCGGCGGACAGAAGCGCAGGTGGACGGCGTGTCAGCGGAAACGCCGCGGCGCACCCGAACACGATCGACAGGATCACGAGAAGGGACGGCACGACCCGGGAAGGTAACGACCCGGGCGGGCGAACACCGGTCGGGTTGTGGACAACACCAGGGGGTGTGATGTGTCCGCAGGCGATTCCCGCACCGTCGCGGCGGGCCGCGCACGATACCGTGGCAGGCGGCGTAAGCGCCCAAAAGCGTCACCCGAGAGCCAGAAAGGAGGATTCCGCGATGTCGCACGACGGCCCGTATTCCGGCCCGCCCTGGTCCGGCGGGCGGCCCGAGGAGCCGTACGCGGAACCCTCCGACCCGTGGGGCGAGAGTGGCCGCGCCGTGCCCGACCCGGCCTGGGACGCCCCGCAGCAGTACACCCCGCAGCCGTCCTGGCAGCAGCAACCGGCGCCCGCCCCGCAGCAGCCGGCACCTGCCCCGCCGCCCTCGCAGCACCGGCGCGGCTTCGCCCTGGGCGCCCTGATCGCGGTGCTCAGCGTGCTGGTCGGCGGTGGTCTCGCCACCACGGTCTGGTTCCTGCTCAGCCGCAACGACGACGCGAAGTCCCCGGTGGCCGCCACGTCCACCGCGGTGGCGACTGTGCCCCGGCCGCAGACCAGTGCCGACGCGCGCTTCGCCACCAAGGGCCAGTGCGTCCGGAACGAGGGCACCAACACCGAGCCCGAGCTGCAGATCGTGGTGTGCGCGTCGAACACCTACGAGGTGTTGAAGCGCATCGACGGCCGGGCCACGGGTGAGAAGGACGCCGTCGCCAAGTGCGGCAAAGTGCCTGGTTACACCAAGTGGTACTACTACGACACCGAGTACGACGACGTCGACTTCGTGCTCTGCCTCCGCGAGTATGGCCCCGTCTAGCAATCTCTAGCCCAAAAGCTAGACAGACGTAGAGCGTCATATCGAACCATCTCTAGCGTTCGTCCTAGATGGCCCGATACTGTGCTACCCGTGGATCCGGTGCGGAACCCGTATGCTCCCGGCGCCGGCCAGCGCCCACCCGAGCTGGCCGGGCGCAGCCGTGAGCTGGACGCGTTCGACGTCGTCCTGGAGCGGGTCGCCCGCGGCCGCCCGGAACGCAGCCTGGTTCTCACCGGCCTGCGCGGCGTCGGCAAGACCGTGCTGCTCAACACGCTGCGCTCGGCGGCGATCGGTCAGCTCTGGGGCACCGGCAAGATCGAGGCCCGGCCCGACCAGTCGCTGCGCCGCCCGGTCTCCGGCGCGCTGCACATGGCGATCCGCGAGCTGGCCCCGCACCACCGCGACCCGGACCGGGTCGACGAGGTGCTGGCCGTGCTCAAGGCGTTCGCGCTGCGCTCCAACGACCCCAACGGCAAGATCCGGGACCGCTGGACGCCCGGCATCGACGTGCCGCCGGCGCGCGGCCGGGCCGACTCCGGCGACATCGAGATCGACCTGGTCGAGCTGTTCACCGATGTCGCCTCGCTGGCCACCGACGTGGGCACCGGGATCGCGCTGTTCATCGACGAGATGCAGGACCTGAGCGGCACCGACGTGTCGGCGCTCTGCGCGGCCTGCCACGAGCTCTCCCAGCTCGGCGCGCCGCTGATCGTGGTGGGCGCCGGGCTGCCGCACCTGCCCGCGGTGCTGTCCGCCGCCAAGTCGTACTCCGAGCGGCTGTTCCGCTATCAACGGATCGACCGGCTCGATCGGGACGCGGCCGACCTGGCGCTCGGTGTGCCGGCCGAGCGGGAGGGCGTGGACTACGACCAGGAGGCGCTCGACCTGCTCTACGAGAAGTCGGGTGGGTATCCGTATTTCGTCCAGGCGTACGGAAAAGCGACCTGGGACCACGCGCCGCAGTCCCCGGTGACCGCGGACGACGTCCGGATGGCCGCGCCGGAGGCGGAGAGCGAGCTGGCGGTCGGCTTCTTCGGCTCGCGCTTCGAGCGGGCCACCCCGGCCGAGCGGGAGTACATGCGGGCGATGGCGGCGCTCTCCAACGACCCCGGCAACGACATGGACGCCGCCGTGCCGACCTCGGAGATCGCGCTGTCGCTGGGCCGTAAGCCGGCCAGCCTGTCGCCGGCCCGGGATGCCCTGATCAAAAAAGGTCTCATCTATTCCGGCGAGCGCGGCACCGTGGCCTTCACCGTCCCGCATTTCGGCCGCTACCTCAGAACACAGCCGGTGTGACCACGCGGTAACGGGTATAAGGGATTTCATGAAGCCCGTCCGTACCGCCGCCCGAGCCATGCTCGCCTCGATCTTCGTGATCAGCGGGGTCCGTGTGCTGATCAAACCCGGCGAGGCCCGGGTCCAAGCCGCCCGCCGGGTCACCGACCGCCTCACCCCGCTGCTGGAGAAGGCCGATCCCCGGCTGCCCTCGGACGCGGAAACGCTGGTCCGGCTGAAGGCCGGCGCCGACGTGCTGGCCGGGCTGGCCCTGGCGACCGGGCGGTTCACCCGGCCGGCCGCCGCGGTGCTGGCCGCCGGACTGGTGCCGACCACGTATGCCGGCCACCCGTTCTGGGCCGTCCCGAAGGACCGCCGCGCCGACCAGCAGATCCACTTCCTGAAGAACCTGGGGCTGCTCGGCGGGCTGCTGCTCGCCGCGGCCGACACCGAGGGCGAGCCGAGCCTGCGCTATCGGGCCGGTCACGCGGTGGACCGCAGCCAGCGCGAGCTCAGCCACGCGGTGGACCGCAGCCAGCGCCGGCTCAGCCAGGCGGTGGACCGGTCCCGGCGGTCGGCCCGGCGCGCGGTGCGCACCGCCAAGCGGGAAGCCAAGATCGCCGCGCTCTCGGCGGCCACCGCCCGCAAGCTGCCCGGCTGATCAAAATCGGGCGCGAAACGCACCTCTTGTGCGCGAACCGCATGTACGAATTGTCTAGATAACAACCTTAATGCGGCCTTTGCGTTAAAGCGGACGAGGGGCCGCACGGACGGTCTGCGCCTTCTAAGCTCGCTTCCGCCCGGCAACGAAACCTGCCGCCCTTGCGGCGGCAGGCCGTGCCGTGCCCGGAGGACGAGACGGGGGGTCGCGCCATGCCGGTCATCCAACGACGCGCGCTTCGCGCTGCGCAAAGCAGGTCCGCGCTGGTCACGCTGGGCGTTTTAGGCACCCTCGCGCTGATCGCGATCGCCCTTTCCCGGTACGGCCTGAGCACCCTGGCCGTCACCCACTCCGCCGTCCGCGACTGGTTGCACGGCGCGGAGCTGTACGCGTACCGCGAACCGGTCAGCCAAGCCGGAGCCGCGCTGCCTCCCGCACTCGCCATCCTCCTCGCGCCCCTGGTGCTCCTGCCGCTGCGCGCCGCCGGCTGGATCCTGGCCCTCAGCGGTGTCGCGGCCCTGCTGCTCGCCACCGTGGTGCTGGCCGGCCCGATCGCCCGCCGGTACGGCCGCCGCCGCACCCCACTGGTCCTCGCCGCGGCCGGGCTCGCCCTGCTCACCGAACCGGTCCGGGCCGCACTCGGCGAGGGGCGCCCGGAGCTGCTGCTGTTCGGCCTCGTGGTGGCGGACCTGGTGGCGTTGCGCCGGGCCCGCCGCGCCCAGTGGTGGCGCACCGACCGGCACCTGCCGCTGGCCGACCGGATTCGGCAGACCTGGGCCGACGGCTCCTGGGCCGGCGTCGGCACCGGACTGGCCGCCGCGTTCGCGGTCACCCCGATCTTCTTCCTGGCCGGTCTGCTCGTGCTGCGGCAGCGCCGGGCCGCCCTGACCGCGCTGACCACCGCGGTCACCACCACGCTCGCCGGGCTGTTGTTCGCCCCGCGCGAGACGATCACCTGGTTCGGCGACACGCTCTGGGAACTGAACCGGACCGAGCCCCTCAACGACGCCGCCAACCAGGCCCTGGCCGGCGTGCTGGCCCGGCTCTACGGCTTCCCGGCGCCGCCGGTGCTGGTCTGGCTGTCGTTCGGGGTGCTGCTGCTGGCGGTCGGGCTGATCCGGGCCCGCTCCGCCTACGCCGAGGGTGACGAGGTCGCCGCGTTCACGATGATCGGTATGGCCGCCGCGGCGTTCGGCCCGATGACCACGCCGGCCGAGCTGATCTGGCTGGTCCCGGCGGTGCTGGTGCTGGCCGACGGCGCGATCCACCGTGGCACCGACATCCGCCGCACCCGCAAGATCCGCCGCGGCGAGGCGCTCCTCGGCGCGGCCGCCATCTCCGGCTACGCCCTCCTGCTCGCCGCCCCCGCCGACCTGCTGGCCATCAACGGATACGCACTAGCCCTGATCGTCCTGGTCAGCGCCCTACCCTGGCGCCCGGCCCCAGCCACCACCCAGCGCCCCGGCCACCCAGCCCGCCGCTCCGCCGCCATCCCAGTCCCCCGCGGCGGCTGACCCCCTCCACCGGCGCAAGGTTGTCGTCAGCTCCCGGCCAACCCTCCGCCGGCGCAAGGTTGTCGTCGGCTCGGGCGCCCTATTTGGTACGAATATGGAGCGCTCGCCCGCAGGCTACAAGCCGAGTCCCGCCCGTGAGGCCACCGCGACGCCGCTGCCACCCCGGACCGCAGCGCGCCGCAGTGCCCCGGCTGGCCCTGAGGGGTGCCTCAAGGGCCGGGAGACACCCCTGAGCACCAGCCGAAGACGGGCGGCTGGCCCTGAGGGGTGCCTCGGAACCTCGGACACACCCCTGAGAGCCAGCCAGAGCTTCGCGGCGCGCCGCGGTCCCGGGTAAGCGGCGGCCTCGCGCGGCAAACCGGCCCAGCTCACGGCCGCGGCTGGCGCTGAGGGGTGTCTCCAAGGGCTGGAGGCACCCCTGAGTACCAGCCGACGACGGGAGGCGCGCTGCGGTCCAGGGTGGGCCGGGCCTCGCGTCGGCCTCACGGGCGGGACTCGGCTTGTAGCCTGCGGGCTAGCGCTCCATATTCGTACCAAATGGGGGTTGAAGATGGGTTATGGGCAGTTCACCCATTCTTCGGCGCCGTCTGCGAAGACCTGGCGTTTCCAGATCGGGAGGCGGGCCTTGGCCTCGTCGACCAGGCGGCCGCACGCTTCGAACGCGGCCGCGCGGTGGGCCGTGCTGACCGAGGCCACCAGCGCCACGTCGCCGATCTGCAGGACGCCGACCCGGTGCGAGACCGCGACCGCGTAGACCGCCGGGTCGGCGGCGATCTCCTCGGCGACCTCGCGCAGGACCGCGGCCGCGGACGGATGGCCCTCGTATTCCAGCAGCGTGACACCGCGCCCGTGGTCGTGATCGCGGACCACGCCCTGGAACGAGACGACCGCGCCGGCCCGCCGGTCGGCGACCGCGGCCTCGTGCGCGGCCAGGTCGAGCGGGGTGTCCAGCACCTCGGCGAGGATCACCGGGCTGGTGCGGTTCTCGGTGGTCATGCTCGCTCTCCGGGCAGCAACGGAAGGGGCAGGAAGGGCACCAGGTCGCCGGCCGCGACCTTGACACCGGGCCGGACCACGACGAAGCCGTGCGCGTTGGCCAGGCCGCGCAGCATCGCCGAGCCGACGTGGCCGACCGGGGCGGCGGTCCGGCCGGTCGGGTCCAGGGCGGCCAGCGCCAGGTGCGTGTCGCGGCCGCGGCCGGGCACCGGGACGGCCGCCTCGACCAGCGGCAGGTCGCTGGTGAACGGGCGGCCGGCCAGCCCGGCGAGCAGCGGGGCGACCAGGCTGATCAGGGCGATCACCGCGGACTGCGGGTTGCCGGGCAGGCCGGCGAGGAAGCGCGGGCGGCCGTCCGGGCCGGGGACCCGGGCCAGCAGCATCGGGAAGCCGGGGCGGACCCCGACCGTGTTCACCAGGTATTCGGCGCCCAGCTCGGCCAGCGCCGGGTGCAGGTGGTCGACCGGGCCGTGCATGGTGCCGCCGGTGGTGCAGACCAGATCAGCGGTGTCCAGTGCGGAGCGGATCGCGTCCAGGTGCGCGTCGAGGGTGTCCTTGACCGGGCCGGACACCGCGGTGATCGTCGCGCCGTAGCGCCGCAGCCAGGCCGGGACCTGCGGGCCGAGCGAGTCACGGACCCGACCGGCGCCGGGCGGGCCGGCGGTGAGCAGCTCGTCGCCGAAGACGAGCAGGGCGGCACGCGGCTCGGGCCGTACGGTCAAGGTCTCATAACCGCAGGTGGCGGCGACCCCGATGACGGCCGGGTCGACGGCCGCGCCAGCCGGCAGCAACTCCTCGCCGAGCTCGGCCTCCTCCCCCGGCAGGCGCCACTCCGGCATCGGCCGCGGGGTGCCGGTGACCCGGCCGTCCGCGCCGGTGACCGACTCCTCGACCCGGATCAGGGCGGCAGCGCCGTCCGGCACCATCGCGCCGGTGGCGATCTCGACGCAGACGCCGTCCTCGGTCAGCGGTGGTGGCGTGCCGCCGGCCAGCACCCGGCCGACCGGCCGCCAGGGGCCGGTGCCGCGCACCGCCCAGCCGTCGATGCTCGACGTCGGGAACGCCGGCAGGGCGGTGAGCGCCCGCAACGGCTCGGCCAGGGTGCGGCCGTCGCCGGCCGTCAGGGGAATCCGCTCGGCGCCGGCCGAGGCGGCGAGACCGGCCTGGTAGGCCAGCTCCCTGGCCTGCTCCCAGCCGACCGGGGTGTTCACGTCAGCGCTCACCGGTCGAGCCTAATGCGCTAGTGGTCGCCGCCGCGGATCTGGTCGACGGTGTGTGCAAGGAGTGGACCCAGGACCGCGAGACCGTCCTTGGCGCCGCCGGTCGAGCCGGGCAGGTTCACGATCAGGGTCCGGCCGGCCACCCCGGCGAGGCCACGGGAGAGCGCGGCCGCCGGGACCTTGTCGCGGCTGTACGCCCGGATCGCCTCGGCGATGCCCGGCACCTCGAAGTCGAGCAGCCCACGGGTCGCCTCCGGGGTCCGGTCGGTCGGGGTGACCCCGGTCCCGCCGCTGGTCAGGATCACGTCCACGCCGTCCGCGAGCGCGGCCCGCAGCGCCTCGGTGACCGGGTCGCCGTCCGGGACCACGACCGGTTCGCCCACCTCGCAGCCGAGTTCGCGCAGGCCGGTGACCAGGCGGGGGCCGCTGGTGTCGGCGTAGACCCCGGCAGCGGCCCGGTTCGACGCGACGATCACTCGGGCGCGGATCGTCATGGCCGGTCCTCCGGGCGTACCCAGTCTCCGGTCTTTCCGCCCTCTTTGCGGAGCACCCGGACCGACTCGATGCTTGCCGCCGGGTCCACCGCCTTGATCATGTCGATCATCGTGAGGCCGGCCGTGGCCACCGCGGTGAGCGCCTCCATCTCGACCCCGGTGCGGTCGGCGGTCTTGGTGGTCGCGGTGATCTCCACCGAGTCGGTGCCGAGCGCCAGCTCGACAGTGACACCGTGCAGCCCGATCGGGTGACAGAGCGGGATGAGGTCGGGGGTGCGCTTGGCCCCCATGATCCCGGCGAGCCGGGCGACCGCCAGCGCGTCGCCCTTCGGCAGGTTCTCGCCCCGGAGCAGTTCGATCACCGCGGGCGTGGTGCGGACCGAGCCGGCCGCGACCGCGCGGCGGACGCTCACCGCCTTGGCGGACACGTCGACCATCCGGGCTGCGCCGGTCTCGTCGACGTGCGTCAGGTGCTTTTCCTGGGGCATACCGGGAGCTTATAGAGCGTTCGACGTAACCGCGTTCGCATCAACGCCCGATTGGCTTCACACTTTGTCCACACCGCCTTCGCAGAGTTCCGCCACTGCTCAGGGACCCTGCCGGGGTGGAATGAAAATAGTAATCGGAACTTATTACCATCGCTTTCCGTTGCCATTCGGAAACTGTCGGTGACGAAATGCTGAGCGCTTTCCGCATCATGCTCAAAACGACACGATTCACTAGAAACCGGACCGCTGCGCGCCTATCTTCGATCTCGTCGCGACACAAGAGAACGCCAGCTCGTTAGTGGAACCGGACCCGTTCGCGGGGGATTCCACCGACGTCGAGATGAGGAGAACGCCATGCGTAGCGGCGACTGGGGCTGAACCACAGTGATGCGCAAAACGGCGCAGATGAATAGCCTGGAACCCTGAGCTACGGCTCAGTTGCGTTCGGCGACAAGGATGTCATGCCTGACACCAGCTTCAACGACGACGCGACCGATCGGCGGCTTCGGCTGCTCATCGGTCTCGTCGTCGTGTTGGGGCTCGGCGCCTCGGCCTGGTGGATCTCCTACCTGCACCACCACCCGGCGCCGACCCCCTCGATCGCCGTCCTGACGCTGCTCTGCCTGACCGTGGCGGCGGCCTACCGCTTCCGCGTCTCGGTCCGGGTGCGGTCCAGCGTGGACGGCCTGGCCTGGGCCGAGATGCCGGTGCTGGTCGGGCTGGCGCTCGTGCCGACACCGTGGGTCGCGCTGTGCGCGGCGATCGGCGTCGGCATCGTCCGGCTGCTGACCCGGGCCGGAGCACAGAAAACCGTCTTCGCGGTGGCCAAGGAGGCGCTGACCGCCGGCGCGGCCGGCGCGATCTTCGCGGCCTACGGGGTCCAGCCGAGCGTCACCGACCCGTACGTCCCGGTGGGGGTGCTGGTCGCCGCGCTCACCGTGTTCACCCTCGTCGACCAGCTGGTCTTCATCCCGGTGGTGGCGACCGGCACCCGCACCAGCGTGCTGGCGGCCGCCCGGCGCAACTGGATCGGCAAGGTCATCGGGTACCTCGGCCAGCTCGGTGCCACCCTGCTGGTGCTCTGGGTGCTGTCCAGTGACGCGAACGTGCTGCTCCTGCTGGTCGCTCCGCTCGTTGTGGCTTGCATGTACCTGTGGCAGTCCCGCAGCTCCCGCACCCGCGAGGAGCGCGAGTCGTGGCAGCGCCTGGCCCGGGCCACCGACGAGCTCAACGCCGTCGACCTCACCCAGGTCCTGCACTCCGCGACGACCCGCGCCGCACAGATCTTCTCGGCCGTCGAGGCGGTCATCGACCTGACCACCGGGGGCATCGGGCGTACCGTCCGGGCCACCGAGGACCACGTGCTGACCGACGGCCCGCCCGCGATCGGACCGGCCCGCGCCGACGAGACCACTGTGGATCTCGTCGCGCACGAGGGCGGGGCCCGGGTGGGCGTGCTGCGGTTGCGGTTCGGCGGGACGGTGCGGCTCACCGAGTTCGAGCAGTACAAATTGCGTACGTTCACCTCGGCCGTCTGCACCGCCATCCGTAACGCGCAGGCGTACGCCGAGCTCGAACGCATCGCGGCGGAGAACGCCTACGCCGCCGCACACGACCCGCTCACCGGCCTGGCCAACCGCCGCCACCTGTACGAACAGGCCGAGCGCCGATGCCAGGACACCTCGCCGGACGGCCTCGTCGCCCTGCTGATCATCGACCTGAACCACTTCAAAGAGGTGAACGACACGTTGGGCCACGCGGCCGGCGACGACGTGCTGCGTGAGGTGGCCCGCCGGCTGGACGAGGCGGCCCCGCCCGGTGACCTGGTCGCCCGGCTGGGTGGCGACGAGTTCGCGGTGCTGCTCACCGGCCTGCCCACCCCCGCCCTGGCCAACCACCGGGCCACCGCGATGCTCGCCGCCCTCGAGCCCAGCATCGAGGTCGAAGGCATGCGGATCACCGTCGAGGCGGCCGGCGGCATCGCGCTGGCCGTCGGCACCGGCAGCGTCGAGGAGCTGATGCGGCGCGCCGACATCGCCATGTACCAGGCGAAACGCGCCGGCGAGCCGACCATGATCTACGCGCACGCCCGGGACACCTCGGACGTCGAGCGGCTGATGCTCACCGGCGAGTTGCGCCGAGCGGTCAGCGAGCACGAGTTCACCGTGGACTTCCAGCCGATCGTCGATCTCGGCAGCGGCGAGGTGGTCTCGGCCGAGGCCCTGGCCCGCTGGCACCACCCCGACCAGGGTGATCTCACCACCGTGCAGTTCCTCGAGACGGTGGAGCGGTCCGGTCAGCTGCCGGCGTTCGCCGACGCCGTGCTGGAGCAGTCGCTGCTGGCCATGCAGAGCTGGCGGGCGGCCGGGTTCGACCTGCCGGTGGCGGTGAACGTGTCACCGCGCAGCCTGCTCGACCCGGACTTCCCGGCCGCCGTGCTGGCCCGGCTCGAACGCCACGACGTGTCACCCGGTCAGCTGGTCCTGGAGCTCGCCGAGACCCTCACCATCAGCCAGCTCGACGTGGTCGAACGGGTGCTCGCCGAGCTGCGCAACGCCGGGGTCCGGCTGGCCGTCGACGACTTCGGGACCGGGGTCTCCTCGCTCTCTGTGCTCTCCCGCATCCCGGTGCACCAACTCAAGATCGACAGCGAGTTCGTGGCGTCCGTGGAGACCTCGACGGAGGCGGCCGCAGTCGTCCGGACCACCGTCGACCTGGCCCGCAATCTGCACCTCACGGTCGTCGCCGAGGGCGTGGAGAGCGAGCCGCAGCGGCGGGCGCTCTGGGCGCTGGGTTGCACGGCCGGTCAGGGCCACCTGTTCGCCCGGCCGCTGTCCGCGGCCCGGTTCCTCGGCACGCTGCAGCGCGGGTCCGGCGGGCGGCCCGGCGTGCTGGCATCGGCGCTGCACGATGCCGGGTCGGTGGTGCGGATGCCGGTCCGCAGGTCGGCCGGGCCAGGGAGATCTTCTCTGCCACACTTGCCGGCGTGACACAACCCGCCGGCGGACTGCTCGGGCGCATCGACCGGGCGGCCGGTGGACTGGCGGCCGACTTGGGGCTGTACCTGATCTCGGCCACGTTCGCCCTGGTCACCGCGCTGACGTCGACGCTGTTGCCGCATCGGGCCTGGGGGTTGATCGCCGCGTGGGGCTATCTGGCCGCAGCGCTGCTGGTGCTCGGGCAGATGCTGCTGCGCCGTACCGCGTTCGCCGCGGATCGCTTCCGGGCCGGGCTGACCTGGCTGACCTGGTCGGCTGTCGCGCTGGTGCCGCTGGTCGTGGAGGCGGTGCAGCGGGCCGGCGGGCGCACCGACCGGGCGCAGGAAGAGGTGCTGGTCGTCGAGTCGATGGGCCGGTCGCTGCTGGAGCACGGGACGCCGTACCTGAGTCGCGCTGAGATCGCCGCCATTCCGCTCGACGAGCGCTTGATGGGCTACCGGCCGTACCAGCCCGGCATGGCGATCTTCGGCCTGCCGCGGGCGTTCGCCGGTGACCACTGGTGGACCGACGCGCGGATCTGGTTCGCGCTGGTCACGGTGGTCGCGCTGGTCACGGCCCTGCGTTTTTGCAACCCCTTTCCGGTACGGGCGATCCAGGCGGCAACCGTCCTCCCGGTGACCGCACTGACCCTGGCGACGGGCGGCGACGACATCCCGGTGCTCGCACTGTGCCTGCTCGCGCTGGCCCTGGCCGCCGGCGGTCGATTCGGCTGGTCCGGTGTCGCGGTCGGTCTTGCCGCGTCCGCCAAGCTGTTCGCCTTCCCGGTCGTCGCGGTGCTGGTCGTGCTGGCCGTGGTCAGCGGCCGGGGCCGTCGCATGCTTCCGTTCGCGCTCGGCCTGCCGATCCTGGCCCTGTTCCCGCCGCTGCTGGTGAACGCGGACTCGCTGATCGAGAACGTGCTCCGGTTCCCGCTCGGGCACGGCCTGGTGACCAGCCCGGCGCAGTCACCGTTCCCCGGCTACCTGATCGCCGAGAACCTGCCCGGCGGACACATCCTGGCCGGCGGGCTGCTCGGCGTCGCGGCCCTGGTGATCGCGTGGCGGCTGGTGCGGCACCCGCCCCGCGACGCCGGCGCCGCCGCGCTGTTCTGCGGGTGGGGTCTGCTCGCCGCGATCCTGCTGATGCCCACCACCCGGTTCGGGTACCTGCTCTACCCGGTGGCGCTGCTGCTCTGGGCGCCGGCCCTTTCTCTTCCGGCGGGCCCTCTTCTGGCTGGTCCACAGAAAGCGCACAGGTTCTTCCGCCCCATCGGATGACACAGCCTTGTACCGTCAATGAGATGCAGATGACCTGTCCCAAGTGCCACGGTGAGATGCGGGTCTACGAGCGCAGCGGCGTCACGATCGACCAGTGCACGGAATGCCGCGGCATCTTCCTTGACCGTGGCGAGCTGGAAAAACTCTTCACCGCTGAGGCCAACTTCAACCGTTCTTCGTCGGCGCCGGGCCCTGCCTCGCACACCCCGCCGCCGCCCCCGCCGCCGCAGCAGCAGCCGCATGGCGGCCACGGTGGGTATGCTCCGCCGCCCCCGCCGCCCTACGGCGCCCCGGTTCACCACGCCCCGCCGGTCGCCTACCCGCCGGCCGCGCACTACCCGCCGGCCGCGCCGCGTTACGGACACCACGGCCACTACCGCCAGCACCACGGCCACTACCGTCGCCGGGGCTTCCTCCACGACCTGTTCGACTGATCGCTCTCGTTCGGTAGTCCTGCTCATTTGCTGACCGACCCGCTCCAGCCCGGTTCCCCCGGGCCGGGGCGGGTCGTCGCGCATCCAGGCCGGGCCGGTCGTCGCGTCCCGGCCAAGGCGGGTCGTCGCGCATCCCGACCGGGCCGGTCGTCGCGCCCCGGCCGGGCCGGGCGGGCGAGTCGTCGCGCGTTCAGGCGGCGGTCGCGGCGGATCGTCACTCAGGGTCTTGTTCCGGCCATTCCCGAATTTCTCCCCACCCTGATCGCCGAGGCGGCCCTGGACCATTCGGATCTCGCCGGCCGCTGATCGGTAGGGCCGCGACCAGCCGATTCGGCAACGGGAGCGGCGGGCGTCACCATCGACGTCTCATCGGTGTTACGGAACCGCCCGCGAATTGGGACGGCCCGGCGACGTCACTGACGCGCACCTCCCGGCCGCGCTCGACCGCTCTTGACCGAGAGCAACCATGCGGCCCCCAGCGCCCCCGCGGCCGCCCCTCTCGTGCCCGGCACCGCGACCAGCGGCAACTGACCCCGGCCGTCGCATCACCGACAAGACCGCCGACCAGCCACAGTGGCATTGATCACGCTCAGTGACCACAAACCGGAGTCGATCCGTCACTTAAGAGTGAGCTATTTCGATAGCTCTCTCTTTTCGTTCGCGTTACGAAGTCATTGGAATACGCAACGTCGCGGATCTTGGGTATTGTCACGTCGCCCCCTGTCGCGGCGAACGGAGGAAGAACCGTGACTGAAACCGCTGATCGCGCGGCAAGTCAGGCCCTGCGGAACGATCTCGAAGACGTCTACGGCCGGTATGAAGAACTACGCTCCGGAGTGGACGAACTACAGCGCAGCCTCGCCACCATGCAGGTGAGCGCGGATTCCTCAGACGGCGCCGTCCGGGCGACCGTGAACGCCGACGGTGAGCTCATCGGGCTCCAGCTCGACCATCAGGCCTGCCGCGAGTGGAACGTCGAAACCCTGGCCCGGATCATCGTCGAGACGGTCCAGCACGCCTCAGCCGGCAAACACCGCCAGGTCGAGCGCCTGGTCACCACCCACCGCCCGCCGGACGATCCCGCCTGACCGGCCACCGCCCAGCGCCGCCCCTCCAGCGCCACCCCTGCGGCCCCACCCGCTCCAGCGCCGCCCTCAGCGGCCCCGCTGCTCCAGCACAGCCGCCCGCAGCGCCGCCGCTCCGATGCCGCTGCTCCGGCGCCGCCCGGTGAGGCCCGGCCACCCGGCCACGCCCCACCAGCACAAACCGTCCTAAATGGCCATATCCACGAAGCGGGACAGGTGCAGCTGCGCCGCCACCGTGATCGTGTCCGTCGGGCCGTTACGGTGCTTGGCCACGATGAAGTCGGCCTCGCCGGCGCGCGGTGACTCCTTGTCGTAGTAGTCGTCACGGTGCAGCAGGATCACCACGTCCGCGTCCTGCTCGATCGAGCCGGACTCACGCAGGTCGGACAGCTGGGGCCGCTTGTCGGTGCGCTGCTCGGGGCCACGGTTCAGCTGGCTCACCCCGATCACCGGGCACTCGATCTCCTTGGCCAGCAGCTTCAGACCACGGGAGAGCTCGGAGACCTCCTGCTGCCGGCTCTCGGTCTTCTTCGGCGAGGACATCAGCTGGAGATAGTCGATGACCAGCAGCTTCAGGTTGTGCCGCTGCTTGAGCCGGCGCGCCTTGGCCCGGATCTCCATGAGGTTCATGTTGGGGGTGTCGTCGACGAAGATCGGCGCCTCGCTGATCTCGCCCATCCGCCGGGCCAGCTTGGTCCAGTCGTCGTCGGAGAGCTGTCCCGAACGGAGGGTGTGCAGCGGCACGCGCGCCTCGGCGGAGAGCAGCCGCATCACCATCTCGATCTTGCTCATTTCCAGCGAGAAGATGGCGCTGGCGTGCCCGTGCCGGATCGCCGCGTTCCGGGCGAAGTCCATGCTCGCCGTCGACTTGCCCAGACCGGGCCGACCGGCCACGATGATCAACTGACCAGCGTGCAGGCCGTTGAGCAGGCGGTCCAGGTCGGCGAAGCCGGTCGGAACACCGCTCATCACGCCGCCCGAGGCGCCGACCGCCTCGATCTCGTCGAGCGTCGGCTGGAGCATGTCGCCGAGCGCCGCGAAGTCTTCGCTGACCCGTTTCTCGGTGACGTCGTAGATGGCCTGCTGGGCCAGGTCAACGATGTCGTCCACGTCGCGGCCGCCGTTGCCGCCGGCGCCATACCCCAGCTGCACGATCTTGGTGCCGGCCTCGACCACCCGGCGCAGGATCGCCCGTTCCGAGACGATCCGGGCGTAGTACGACGCGTTGGCCGCGGTCGGCACGCTCTCGATCAGCGTGTGCAGATAGGGCACGCCGCCGATCCGCTGCAGGTCCCCGCTGTCGGCCAGGGCGGCCGCGACGGTCAGCGCGTCGGCCGGCTCTCCCCGCCCGTACAGATTGAGAATGATGTCGTAGATGGTGGCGTGGACCGGGCGGTAGAAGTCGTTGGTCTTGAGGATCTCGACGACGTCGGCGATCGCGTCCTTGGAGAGCAGCATGCCGCCCAGCACGCCCTGCTCGGCGGCCACGTCCTGTGGCGGCGCCTTGTCGTACTGTCCGCCGTTCGGCGACTCGGACCGGCCGGAGCCGCCGTTTCGGGGTCCCCCGGACGGCTGAGATGAGGGACGAGGTTCCGGTCGTGCGTCGTCGGTGATCGACACCGGGACATCCCCCTTAGTTGGCCCTGCCACGATCATGATCGAACAGCCCTCGTACGACCTCTTCGGCCGATCTCGCTTCAAGTTCAGCCGGAGCGGTCGATCAGAGGGCGGGACCACTCTACGAACCCTGCTGCCACCAGCCCAACTGCCGCGGTGGACGAGTCTTGGGACAACCTGTGGACAGGACCCCCTCAGCTGTGGGCAAGCCTGTGCACACCATGTGGACAACTCTTGGGGAAAGAGTCTCAGCAGCACTTTTCTGGACGCGACCTGTGGAGGGCAGAAAAGCTGATAGATCTGGGAAAATACCGGGTCGGGTGAGCAAGCTGTCGCTGTGAGGCGTTGCGGTTCCGCCTTCGGCACGTCACCCTTTTCAGGTGGACCAACGGGAGTGGGACTACGGTGCCCGCATGTCGCGCGATCGGCGCGGTGCGGACCCTTGGCCCACCCGAGAGCCGGAGATCAACGAGTCAGAGCCCAGTTGGTCGGCTCTGACCGACACCGGCAGCATGACGCCGAGCCCCGAAGCACTCACCTGGCAGCGCCGCGCGGACGCGTGGGCGCAGCAGGGTGACCAGCAGGGCGACCTCGAGCCGTATTCCGGCGGTGGCGGCGGTCACGCCATCGAGCCGGCGAACCGCTGGTCCGACGTCGCCGCCACCGGCCGGCCCACGTTCCCGGCCGACGGCGCCGGCTGGCGCACCCAGACCTCGGAGTGGCGGGCCACCGGCGCACGCTGGCGGCAGACCACCGAGTGGCGCTCGTCCACCGGCTCGCACGTCTGGCGTTCCACCACCGAGGCGTGGCAGCCCGGCGACGACCCCGCCGACGCGCCGCCCGGCACCCCCGCCGCCGATCTGATCCGCCCGACCATCTCCGGCACCGCCTGGCCGACCCCGGCCCTGGAGTCCGGCTCCGGCCGCGACGGCAGCCGCGACCGGGAGAGCAGCCGGGACATCTCGTCCAGCTGGTCGGAGACCCCGTCCTGGCGCCGCGACGCGGACACCGGCCGGGCCGCGACCACCCCGGTCGAGCAGACCTGGAGCAGCTCGGGTTCCCAGACGCCGTCCTGGCAGCAGCCGCCCGCGCAGACGCCGTCGTGGCAGCAGCCGAGCCAGCAGACCCCGTCCTGGCAGCAGCCCGGCCAGACGCCGTCCTGGCAGCAGCCGTCGTCCCAGCAGCAGTCCGCGCCGTCCACGCCGTCGTGGCAGCAGCCGTCCCAGCAGCAGCCGCCGTCCACCCCGTCGTGGCAGCAGCCGTCCTCGCAGCAGCCGCCGTCCACGCCGTCCTGGCAGCGGTCCGGCGACTCGCGGCCGGCCACGCCGTCCTGGCAGCAGCCGTCCGACTCCCGGTCGTCGTCCGCCTCGGCGAGCGGCGCCTGGTCCACCGAGAGCGCCGCCGCGGCCCCGTCCTGGAGCGACAGCCGCCGTTCGCCCGGTGAGAACACCACCGACGTCGGCGGCTGGGAACGCCCCGACGGCCCCGGTTGGCAGACCGGTCCGCGCGACGACGGCCGGCACTTCGTCCGGGAGGACGACCGGGCCGCCTGGCGCCGTGGCACCGACCCGGAGTGGTCCACCCGGCGCGGCCGTCGGCGTGCGCCCGAGCCCGAGGGCCAGCCCTCCGGCGGCAGCGGCTGGTCCGGCACCTCGTCCGAGGACGACTGGGCCGACCACACCGACACCGGCAGCATGCAGCTCGGCCCGGGTGCGCAGTCCGGCGATCCGGGCGCGCCCGGCCCGTCCTGGGGCAGCCGGTCCGCCCGGCGCGGTTACCAGGCTGACCAGGCGAGTTATCCGGAGACCCCGCGCCGCGGTCTCGTTCCGGAGCAGCCCACCGGCTATGCCGCCGAGCAAAACGGTTATGCCGGGCAGAACGGCTATCCGGGGCAGCCCGCTCAGGATTCCGGCGCCGCTTACGGCGAGCGTGGCGGACAAACCCCTATTCGGTACGGCGTACGTCCGGAGTCCTCCACCCGTCTGTCCCGCCGCCCCGCGCCCGACGAGGCCCCGGCGCCCGGTGTCAGTGGCCGGATCCGGGACGACAGCGCCGCCGCCTCCGGTGGCCTGCCCCAGCGCCAGCGCGTCGACCAGAGCAGCCCGCGCATCGACCAGACCGGCTTCCCCGAGCGTCAGCGCGGTGAGCAGCGCGGTCTGCCCGGGCGGCAGCGCGGCGATCAGGATGGCCCGCGCGTCGACCAGAGCAGTCTGCGCATCGACCAGACCGGCTTCCCCGACCAGCAGCGCGGCGAGCCCGGCGGCATGCGCAGCGAGCCCGGCGGCATGCGCGGCGAGCAAGGCGGCTCACGCGGCGAGCAGAGCGGCATGCGCGGCGGCCCGGGCGGTCTGCCCGAACGCCAGCGCGGCCTGCCCGAGCAGCAGCGTGGCGAGGGCCGGGGTGGCGGCCAGCCGAAGCGCTACAACGCGAACCCGACGAACTGGCGCGAGGACACCTCGTCCTGGGACGCCGAGCAGGACACCAGCAGCTGGACCCGGGACCCGGACACCGGCCAGTGGAGCCGGGCCGAGGACGACCCGCGCGTGCTCGCCTGGCGTGCCGAGGCGGCCCGCCGTGACCAGCAGAAGCCGGGCGGCACCGTGGAGCCGCCGCAGGCCGAGCCGGCCAGTTGGGACGGTGGCGGCGGGCGACGCGGCCAGCGCGACGAGCCCACCGGCCCGGTCGGCGGGGTGCCCGGCGGCCCGCTGCCCGGCAACGCCATGCCCGGCCCGGCGCCGCGCAGTGCCATGCCCGCTCCGCGCAGCGCGATGCCCGGTCCGGCCGCGCCGCGCAGTGCGATGCCCGCCGGCGAGGGTGGCTGGTCGAACAGCGGTGCGATGCCCGGTCCGGCTACACCGCGCAGTGCCGTGCCGAACGGTGGCGGCACACCCTGGAACGGCGCTGACCAGCCCGATCCTTACGCTTCCGGCCGCTTCCGCGGCGAGGGGTATTCGCCGGACGGTGGTCAGCCGGGGCGGGGCGCTTCCGACCCGTACGGAAATGGCTTTGGCTCGGACAACGGCGCAGGCCGCCGCCGCGCGGCGGACCCGGAACCGGAAGGCTGGCCGGGCCGTCAGGCTCGCGGCGGTCCGGAGGACGACTACGCCACCGGTGGCTGGCGCCAGGGCCCGATGCCGCCCCGCCAGGGATCTCAGCGTGAGCTGCCCGCAGGACGCTCCGACGGCCGAGGCGAGCAGTCCGGCTACGCCGAGCCCGGTTATGGCGCTCAGCAGCCTCGTGAGCTGCCCGCCGGCCGTTCGCCGCGGCCCGAGACCGATCGCATTCCGCGCCAGTCGGCCTACGGCGCCCAGGAGCCGGCCGGCTGGGCCGAGCCCGACCGTGCCCCGCGTCGGTCCGGCTACGCCGACGCCGGTCAGAACGGCTACGGCGACCCGGAGCCCAACGGCTACGGCGGTCCCGAGCAGAACGGCTACGGCGGTCTCGCTCAGGGCGGCTACAACGGTGCGGGTCAGGGTGGTTACGGCGGCCCCGAGCCGGATCGCGGCAGCCGTGACCAGCGCCGATCCGGCGCACCCGGCTACGGCGGCCCGGAGCAGGACGGCCCGCGCCGCTCCGGTGCACCCGGCTACGGCAACCCCGAGCAGGACGGCCCGCGCCGCTCCAGTGCACCCGGCTACGGCGGCCCGGATCCGGAGGGTTCCGGCTGGTCCGACACCGGTCGTGGCGCCCGTCGAGCCGGCGCGCCCGGCTACGGCGGTCCCGAGCCTGACGGCTCGTCCTGGGGCGACCAGCGCCGGGTGAGCAGCGCCCGGGCGTTGCCGGCCGGCCCGACCCGGCGCGAGGAGCCGAACGGCTACGGCGTCGACCCGCGCAAACCTCCTTACGGCGCGCAGCGTGAGCTGCCGGCCGGCCCGTCGTCATGGTCCGACCAGGCCGGCGGACCGGAGATGCCCGGACCGGACGGCTTCGGGCTTCCGCGCCGTCGCGACGATCAGGACGAGCCACCGTACGGCGGCGGCCGTGGCTATGACGGCCGCGACGATCCGCCCTTCGGCGGTGGTGGCGGCCGTGGCCGCGACGATCGGCGGCCGCCAGGCTCGTGGAACGACGGCAGCGGCCCAGCACCCGGACGGAACGGCTCAGGGCAGGGCAGCGGCGGTTATCGCCGTGGCGCCGACCCGGATACCGGTTACAGCAACGGCGGCGCGCCGGACGGGGGCGGCTGGCGCGCCAACGCCGACAGCGACGCCCCCACCAACGGTGCAGCCTCGGGCGGCACCGCGCCTCGCGCCGAGCCCGGCGCGGACTGGCGTGCCGACCTCACCGGCAGCACCGCGGCACCGGTCTCCGGCGCCGCGGGGTACCGTGCCGCCGCCACGCCCGACACCGACTGGCGGTCCGGCCTCAACGGCGGCAGCGGGGTCACCACCAGCGCCGCGCCGGTCTCCGGCTACCGCGCCACCGCCACGCCCGGCAACGAGTGGCGCGCCGAGCTGAACGGCGGCGGCGCTGCCCCGGCCGCCCCGGCCCCGGCAGCACCCGGCGCCGACTGGCGCGCCGACCTGACCGCCGGCGCCACCGCGGTCGCCGCCATCCCTCCCGTGCCCGCCGCCGACTGGCGCGCCGATCTCACCGGCGGCCCGGCAGCCGGAACCGCTCCGGCCGCACCCGGCGCCGACTGGCGCGCCGACCTGACCGCCGGCGCCACCGCGGTCGCCGCCATCCCCCCGGTGCCTGCCGCCGACTGGCGCGCTGACCTCACGGCCGGCACCGCCGCCGCTCCCACCTCGGGTGCGGCCGGGTACCGCGCCACCGCCGGCGCCGACTGGCGGGCCGACATGAGCGCGGCGCCCACCTCCGGCGCCGCACCGGCCGCCGGCAGCACCGGGTACCGCGCGACCGGCGAAGCACCGGCCCCCGACGACTGGCGCCGCGAGCTGAGCGCCGAGGTCGGCGACGGCGAGGCGCAGCGCTTCAGCACCTCCAGCTTCCCGCCGTTCCGGCCGAACGGGTCAGCCGCGGTCGCCGGCAACGCCAACCTGGCGATGGGCGCCACCTCACTGATCGGCACGCCGCAGGCCGACGCCCCGGACGCCGACAACGTCTGGCCGCCGCGCCGCGGCGTGAGCAGCGCGCTGTTCGAGAGCACCGGCTCCTACGAGCGCCGCCCGGTCAGCAGCGGCGTGCTCTCCGGCAAGCAGAGTGACCTGCTCAACCCGGACGAGGACGAGGACGAGGAGAAATCCAGCAGCCCGCTGGCCGCGGTCGGCTACACCGTCGTCTGGTACGGCGTGCCCCTGGTCCTCTTCGTCCTCGGCATGTTCCTGCTCAACTCCGACCAGCGCACCAACGCCCTGAAGACCCTGGCCAGCGCCGCCCCGCAGTTCGGCATCTCGCTGGCGCTGAGCATCGTCGTCGCGTTCGGCCTGCGCTTCGCCACCACGGCGTGGAAGTCCGCCAGCGTCGGCCTGGCCGCCGCGGTCGTCGGCGGCGGCCTCGCCACCGTCCTGGCATCCGCCATCAGCGGCAACAGCCTCAGCTGAGGACCGCTTCTCCTCCGGGCCGCACTTTTCCCGTACGTTCATACGCCGTGACCCCGGACCCGCCCGTGTGGCTGCTCGACGTCGACGGCGTGCTGAACGCCTACCGCGCCGGCTGGTACTCCGCGCCCCGCGTCATCCAGGTCTACTCCACTGCGGACGCCTACGACTATCGGATCCGCTACGAGCCACGCCTGATCGACGCGATCGGCCGCCTGCACGTGACCGGCCGGGCCGAGGTGACCTGGTGCAGCACCTGGTGCAGCGACGCCCCCGCCCTGGAACAGGCGCTCGGCCTGCCGGAGTTGCCGCGCGCCTTCACCGAGCCGTTCACCGGCCTGGACGCTTCCCTGGCGAAGCTCGCCGCCGCCCAGCGGGTGATCGCCGCCGGTCGGCGCCTGATCTGGACCGACGACGTGGAGATCGACGTGCACGCCGACGTCTGCGCCCCGTGGGCGGCCACCGGCGGCGCCCTGCTGATCAGCCCGGACGCCGGCCGCGGTCTGCGCGCCCGCGATCTGCGCCGGATCGAACGGTTCCTGCACCAGCAGCCCTGACCCCGGAAGGCCGTGGGGCTCTCAGGGGTGTCTCCACGTCGTGGAGGCACCCCTGAGGACCAGCCATCGGCAGGGAGAAAGACGAAACGGCATGCCGGTGATCCGGCATGCCGTTCGCTGTGGTGCGGGGTGTTACTTGGCGGCGACCACGTTCACCGGGAACGTGGCGGTCACCTCGGGGTGCAGCTTGACCAGGACGTTGTACGAGCCCGTGGTCTTGATGTGACCCGGGAGCTCGAGACGACGACGGTCCAGCGCGGGGCCACCGGCGGTCTTCACCGCGGTGACGACCTCAGCCGGGGTGATCGAGCCGAACAGACGCCCGTCCTTGCCGGCCCGCGCGCTCAGCGCGACCTTGAGGCTGGACAGCTGGGTCTTGACCTCGTTCGCCTGGCCCAGGTCACGGATCTCGCGAGCCTCGCGGGCCCGCTTGATCACCACAACCTGCTTCTCGGCGCCCTTGGTCCACTGGATCGCAAAGCCCTGCGGAAGCAGGTAGTTGCGGCCGTAACCGTTCTTCACCTCGACGATGTCGCCGGGGGTGCCCAGGCCGGACACTTCCTGCGTGAGGATGATCTTCATTTGGGTGATCCTCCTCAGCGAGCCGTAGCCGTGTACGGCAGAAGCGCCATCTCGCGGGCGTTCTTAACCGCGCGGGCGATCTGTCGCTGCTGCTGCGAGGTCACACCGGTGACGCGGCGGGCACGAATCTTGCCGCGGTCCGAGATGAACTTCCGCAGGAGCGCGGTGTCCTTGTAGTCGATGTAGGTGATCCCGTCCTTGTCGAGCGGGTTCACCTTCTTCTTCGGCTTGCGAAGCGCCGCAGCCTTAGCCATAGCTCTTACTCCTGAACTCAAGAAACAAGAAAGCCCGAAGGCTTAGAAGGGAGGCTCGTCGTCGAACGAGGAGTTGCCGCCACCGCCGGAACGGTTGCTGGAGGCCGGAGCCGCCGATGCCCACGGGTCGTCGAAGTCGTTGCTCCGACCGCCGCCGCCACCGGACTGCTGGCCACCGCCACCGGGCTGCTGCCGGTTGCCACCGCCGCCACCGCCACCACCGGAGGCGCCGAAGCCACCCCCGCCGCCGCCGGAGCGACTCGCCTTCTGCACCTTCGCCGTGGCGTAGCGCAGAGACGGGCCGATCTCGTCGACCTCGAGCTCCATGACGGTGCGCTTCTCTCCCTCTTTGGTGTCGTACGAACGCTGGCGCAGCCGGCCCTGCACGATCACCCGAGCGCCGCGCTGCAGCGACTCGGAGACGTGCTCGGCGGCGTCACGCCAGACACTGCACGAGAGGAAGAGTGGCTCGCCGTCTTTCCATTCGCCCGACTGCCGGTCCAGAGTCCGCGGGGTGGAGGCGATGCGGAACGAACAGACCGCAGCACCCGAATTGGTGAAGCGCAGCTCAGGGTCGTTGACCAGGTTGCCAACAACCGTGATTACGGTTTCTCCAGCCATGAAACTTCTCCTCGCCGCTCAAGTCGTTGAGACAAAGGGTCTCAGGACCCTCTGACAAAAAACGACTCAGCGGGTCTCGGGACGGATGACCTTGGTCCGCAGAATGGACTCGTTGAGCTTGAGCTGACGGTCCAGCTCGACCACGGCCTCGGGCGTCGCCTGCAGATCGACGACCGCGTAGATGCCTTCAGCCTTCTTGTTGATCTCGAACGAGAGCCGGCGACGGCCCCAGACGTCGAGCTTCTCCACCGAGCCGCCGGCAGTCCTGATGACGTTCAGGTACTGGTCGAGCGACGGGGCTACGGTGCGCTCCTCGAGCGAAGGATCGAGGATCACCATGAGTTCGTAATGACGCAAGACATTCACCTCCTATGGGCTTTGCGGCCACGGTCTCTCCGTGGCAGGAGGTCTTGAGTCGCACGCAGCAGAAAGCCGTGGGAGAGAGAACGCCTCGAGAGGCACGCCCACGGCGGTTCAGACTGCGAACCGAGCCAGCATACCCACGAGGTGGCCTCCAGCCCAAAACGAAAGACCCCGTCCGTGGACGGGGTCTTTCGTCATGCAGAGCCGCGGGGCGTCCGGTCCGGTTCGTTGGGTGGGACCTGGGGAGGAACGACCACACCGATGAGGTGGACGCGGTCGCCCCGCGGAGCCTTATGAGCCGAAGCTTACGCCAGATTTGCCCGGGATGCACGTTGCGACACGATTGCCCGAATCGCGGCGGTAAGAACACCTAGCACACAAACGATCGCGGTCAGCCCGAGCAGCCCGATCGGCCGGGTGGTACGCAGCGGCTGCAGCGCGGCGACCGGTTCGGCCGCCGGAGCGGCGAGGGGACGGTCCGCTTCCGCGCCCGGCGAGTCCTCGAACCCCGGCACGACCGGGTCGGCGCTCGTCACACCGGTCACCGACGCGGGGTCGGCAGGCGCCATCGACGCACGGTCGCCCGGCGGCATTCCGGCGAACGCCGAGGCGGCGGTGTCCGCCGTACGCGAAGCCTTGCTCTTGATCTTGTGGGGTTGATCGTCGCGTGGCGTCGCGGTGGCCGCGCTCGTCGTGTCCCGCGCCGGGGTGGACGGGCGGTCGTCGTCAGGTACCCGCAGGCCGGCGCGGGTGGAGTCCGCCGAGGTACGGGTCGGCCGGGAGCGCGGTGGCCGGTCGGTCGGCCGCGCGGAGCCGGACACCGACGAGTTGCCGGACGAGCCGGTGCCCATCGACGACGTGCCGGCCGAGTCGGAATCGCCGGGAGCCGGGTTGGCCAGCGACGCCGCGGCCGACGGCACCGCGGTGACCAGCATCGGGACCGGGTCGTCGGCGCCCGTGCAGTCCGGGGTGAGCAGCACCGGAGTGGTACCGCGGCGGAACAGCACCTCGGCCGCGCCGTCGTCCGGAATGACACCCTTCGAGGCACCCGCCAATTCCAGCCGGGCGTCGTGACCGGTCCGGTTGACCACGTGCAGCGTGCTGTCCGCGGGCACCGTCAGCTTCTCGACACTGGGCTGGGAGCTGCAGGAGAGGCCGAGCACCCCCCCGCCGAAGGTCACCCGGCGATCGCCCGGTTCGAACTGGTCGGCGCTCGCCGTACCGGTGCTGAGCAGCGGCAAGCCGAGGAGCAGACCGCTGGCGACGAGTGCCGCCACCCGGTATCGGAACCGCCGCGCCATGCACTCTCCCCAGTTCGGCACCGGCCTCGACCGGCAAACGGTCAAACGTGATCGATGGGGCTAACGACGCGTAGCGGAGGCCGGTGACGCTCGGCGGAAAGTGTCGGACCGGCGTCGTAGGCTCGTGGCATGCGCATCGGAGCCCATGTCGACCCCACTGACCCGCTGGTCGAGGCCGCTGCTCGCGGCGCCGAGGCGGTGCAGTTCTTCCTCACCGACCCGCAGGGTTACAAGAGCCCGACACCGCGCGACGACGCGGCCGAGCTGCGGGCCTCCGAGGTGGACATCTACATCCACGCGCCCTACATCGTGAACGTCGCCTCGCCCAACAACCGGATCCGCATCCCGAGCCGCAAGCTGCTGCTGGCGCACGCCCGGGCCGCCGCCGAGCTCGGCGCGAAAGGTCTGATCGTGCACGGCGGGCACGTCGGCGCGGGCGCCGATCTCGACGCCGGGTTCGTCAATTGGCGAAAAGCTTTTGAGTACGCGGAGAAGGAGGGCGGCCTCCCCCTCCCGATCCTGATCGAGAACACCGCCGGTGGTGACAACGCGTGCGCCCGCCGTTTCGACGACCTGGCCCGGCTCTGGGACGCGGTCGGCTCGTTCGGCGCGGGCTTCTGCCTGGACACCTGCCACGCGTTCGCCGGCGGCGAAGACCTGCTGAACATCGTCGACCGAGTCAAGGCGATCACTGGCCGGATCGACCTGATCCACGCCAACGACTCCAAGGGCGGATTCGACTCGGGCCAGGACCGGCACGACAACCTGGGTAATGGGAAGATCGACCCCGAGTTGGTGGTCGCCGCCATCCGCGCCTCCGGGGCCCCGGCCATTGTGGAGACTCCGGGCGGGGTGGAAGGTCAGAGCGCTGATATCGCCCTGCTGCGGGAGCGGTCGGGCGCCTGACGAACGGGTCCGGGGAGGGTCATGTCCGAGCAGCCGCCATCGCTCTCGATCAGGTCCGCGGGTGACGGCGCGGAGGCGCCGACGCCACGGGAGCCGAAGAGGAAGCGGTTTTTCGGCATCCTCGGCCCCAAACGCCCCGCGGCAGTGGTCAAAGAGGACAGTTCGCCGGTCACTACCGACAAGTCGGATAAGCCCGGCGCCGAGACCGTGCCGCCGAAGCCCAGCGAACCGGACGCTGCGTCGCCGAAGCCCGGCGAATCGGACTCTGCCCCGCTGAAAGCTAGCGAACCGGACTCGGCGTTGCCAAAGGCCGGCGAACCGGGCTTGGCGTCGCCGAAGGCCGGCGGACCGGACCCGGCGTCGCCGAAGGTGAGCGAACCGGACGCTGCGTCGCCGAAAGCCGGCGAATCGGACTCCGTCTCGCCGCGGGTCGGCGGGGCGAAGTCTGAGCCGCTGACGGCCGGCGACGGCGGGCCCGACAAATCCGGCGAATCTGTCCCGGCTGCTTCTGGCAACCCGCAAGAGGCGGGCACCAAGCCGAAACGGCGCGGGCTGCCCGACACCCGGCCACCCGGTGCGCCGCCGGATCCCTGGACCGCCTTCACCACGATCCCGGAGAAGCCCCCGGGCCGGATCCGGCGCGGGCTGCGGGCCGGCGGGCGCGGGCTGATCCACGAGTACGCGCTGTCGTTCTACATCTCCGCGCTGCTCGCGGTCGGGCTGACCTGGCCGACCCTGCGCTACCCGCTGCACACCCTGCCGCAGGATCTCGGCGACCCGTCCCGGCAGGCGTGGCAGGTCTCCTGGGTCGGGCACGTCCTGCGGACCAACCCGGTGAAGCTCTGGCAGTCGAACGCCTACTTCCCGGCCAAGGACAGCTTTGCGTTCGGCGACAACCTGCTCGGCTACGCGCCCTTCGGCCTGATCGGCGACGGGCCGAACGCGGCGATTCTGCGCTACAACATCCTCTTCGTGGTCGCGCACGCGCTGCTGCTGTTCGGCGCGTATGCCCTGGTGCGTCAGCTCGGCGTCCGGCCGACCGGCGCCGCGGTGGCGGCGGCCGCCTTCGCGTGGGCGCCCTGGCGCCTCGCACAGGAGGGCCACCTCGACATCGTCTCGGCCGGCGCGATCCCGCTCGCCCTGGCTCTGCTGGCGCGCGGGCACGGCTGGTCGCTGCGCTACGGCTTCCGACCGGCCCTCCGGCATACCGGGTGGGCCGCGCTCGGCTGGCTGGTGGCTATCTGGCAGCTGAGTCTGGGCTTTTCGCTCGGGCTGCCATTCGCCTATGTGCTCGGCAGCATCGTGCTGTTCCTGTTGATCGCGGTGCCGATCCGCTGGTTCCGGCAGCGCCGCCGCACGAAGGCCGCGAAGGCACTGGTACCTGCGCTGGTGCCGGCAGCCGAGACGGCCACGGCCGTGGCAGCGACGGCCGTGGCGACAACGGCTGTGACAGCGACGGAGAAGGCAACGACGGGCGTAGCGGCGGCGGGCGTAGCGACGGCGGGCGTAGCGACGGCGACGACAGCGACGACGGGCGTAGCGACGAAGAACCCGGACGCCGGAACGAAGACAAGCATCGAAGACGGAGCAAAGAAGGGCACGGAGGCCGAGGCTCAGAAGGGCACTGCGGACAAATCGGAAAAGGGCTCCGCAGCCGGAGTGACGGAGCCGTCAGCCCAGGGCACGACGAAGGATGCGGAAGAGAGCGCCGACAAGGCCGCTCCGAACGCCACGGACCGGGCCACAGACAAAGCTGCGGATCAGGCCGGCCTGAAGCCTGCGGGTCAGGCTGCGCAGAAGCAGGACGCGGATAAGAGCACGCAGAAGACCGCAGACCAGTCCATCCGGAAGACCGCAGACCCAGACGCGCAGAAGTCCACGAACTCGGCGACCGAGAAGGCCGTGGCGCTCGCCGCCGAAAAGACCGCGGCGCCAGCGACTGAACAGGCTGCGGTGCCGGCCACTGAAAAGGCTGCGGCACCGGCGGTCGAGAAGGCCGCGGTGCCAGCGACCGAGAAGGCTGCAGTGCCGGCCTCTGAAAACGCTGCGGCACCGGCCGTCGAGAAGGCCGCTGGGCAGGGCGCCAAGCCGGACAGCGCGACGGCCACCGACCAGGACCAGCCCAAAGCCACGGCCGAAGCCGCAAAACCGGGCACGCGGAAGTCCGCGAAACCGCGCCGCGAGAAAAAACCGCGCAAACCCACCAAGCCGCGCACGCGGAAGGGGCCGAGGGAGGGCACCGTCCTCGGCTGGCGGCTGCTGCTCACCAACTTCCTCGGCGTGCTCTTCTTCGTCGGGGTCGGTGCCGTGATCGCGATCCCCTACCTGCGGGTCCCGGACTCACCCACCCGCAGCAGCGAGATCGACTTCTTCTCGCCGCCGCTGCGCAGCCTGCTGATCGGGCCGGCCGAGTCCCGGATCTGGGGCGCCGCCCACGCCACTCCGCGCGCCTCACTCGGCTGGGCCGCCGAGATGTCGCTGCTGCCGGGCTTCATGCTCTACGCACTGGCCCTGGCCGGGCTGCTCTTCTCGATCTGGCGGTGGCGTCAGCGGCTGTTCCTGGTGCTGGCCCTGGCCGCCTCGGTGATCCTCACCCTCGGGACCACGTTCTTCGGCGGCCGGTGGACCTACCTGCCGCTCTTCGGGCACCTGCCGGCCTCGTTCGACCTGCGCATCCCGGGCCGGCTGATGCTCTGGACGACGCTGCTGCTGGCGATCCTGGCGGGCGGGGCGGTCGACGAGTTCGTCCGGCGTGCCGAGCAGCTCGCCGCGCAGCGCACACCGCCGTGGCCGGGGCCGTGGATGCGGCTGGCCACCCTCGTACCGTTGCTGCTTGTGGCGTTGGAGGGCTGGAGCTCGACCGCGCATCCGGTGGCGCCCACCCAACCGGCCGCGATGCGCACCGTCGGCGGGCCGGTGCTGGTCCTGCCGACCGGTGCGCTCGAGGATCAGATCGTGCAGCTGTGGACCACGTCGCGTTATCAGCAGGTCGCGAACGGCGGGGGCACCGTCGCCGCGGCGCAGCAGGCCGAGCTGCGGGGCAAGGTCACGGCGTTCCCGGATCTGGCCAGCATCGCGTACCTGCGCTCGATCGGGGTGAACACCGTGCTGCTGGTCCGGTCCGATGTGGCCGGGACCCCGTGGGAGCAGGCCGGCGACCTGCCGGTGGACTCGCTCGGCATCCGCCGCGAGGACCTCACCGACGCGGTCGTCTTCCGCCTCAACTGAGAAACCGCGTTGTCCCACTGATCGCCGCGCAAAGTGAGAGCCGCAACCGCGGAAAGGGCAAAGGCGGCCGGGAGCAGGAGCGGGGCCGTGCTCCGGTCGTACCGGAAATGGGGAACCCGGACCATCGGCGGCCGTGAGTGGAACGCGAAGCGGGGCACACCCGAAGGTGCGCCCCGCTCGGCGAAAAGGGAAGAAACCGCAGGTCGCTAGACCTTGACCACCACCGGCGCCTCCGGCGGCGCCATGTCGCCGGCTGGGATCGCGGGGCGGCTGAAGCCGAGGTGCCGGCGCAGGTTGTCCACCCACCCGACGTCCGGGCCCTCGAACACGCCGGCGTCCGGGTCGGTGTCGTAGGTCTGCCGGACCACGTCCAGCTCCGGCTTCCAGATCTCCCGGATCACCAGGCCGCACAGCACCGCGACGGTGATCAGCCGCAGGCTGGACGCGAGCACGAAGGTGCCCTCCGGGATGACCGACTTGCCGCCCGCGCCGATCAGCTCGGCGTAGAACGCGGCGAAATACCCGATCTCGGCGACCGTCCAGGCCAGCACCGCACCCCACTTCGGGCGGGCCAGCACGATCAGCGGGAGCAGCCAGAGCACGTACTGCTGCGACCAGACCTTGCTGAAGATCAAGAAGAAGGCCACGACCAGGAAGGCGAGTTGGGCCAGTCGCGGTGGCTTCGGCGCGAGGAGGCCGATCACCATGAGTACGACGCACGCCAGACCGAAGAGCGCGTACGACGCCACGTTGAGCTGCGGGATGTGGTCGCTGAGCCACTGGAACGGCCCCCGGTCGCCGGGCGAGCCGGTCTTCCACTTGCTGTCGAGGTACCGCCCGACGTACCAGAACGTGCCCCAGTCCACCGGGCGCTCCGAGTTGAGCCGGAAGAAACGCAGCCAGGACTCGTGGTACCAGTACCAGACCGGGAAGTTGACCACCAGCCAGGTGATCACCGCGCCGATGGTCGCCTCGACCCACGGCATGATCCGTCCGCGGCGCACGGCGAGCACCAGCAGCGGCCCCAGGATGAACAGTGGCCAGAGTTTGGCCGCCGCACCCAGTCCCAGGAAGATCCCGGCCAGGGCGGGCCGGCGCCGCACCCACAGCAGCAGGCCGATCGCGGCCAGCCCGATGGCCAGGAAGTCCCAGTTGACCGTGGCGGTCACCAGCAGGATCGGGGACAACGCGAAGATCGCGGCGTCCCAGGGCCTTCGTCGTCGCATGGCCAGCAGCACCGCCGCGGTGGCGACCGCGAACAGCGACAGGATCAGCGCGTTCGCGTTGTAGAACCAGCTGCCCTGGTTGATGCCGGTGTCCTGGGTGGTGCCGTACCAGTGCACCGGCAGGCCGAGCGCCCCCATGAAGTACCCGGTGACGACCGGGTACTCGACCTGGTGGTCGACGTACGGCACGGCGCCGTCACTGAGGCCCTCGGCGTAGTACAGCGCCAGCACGTCGGTGTAGCAGAAGCGGGTGTACTGGACGTTCTTCTGCCAGTCGCCGCTCATGCAGGGTGACTTCTGCACCCAGGAGAGCGCCAGGATCAGGCAGGTAAGGGCCAGGATCAACCGCGGGGCGGTCCAGAACCGGTTGGGCCGGGCGTCCGGGCGCGTCGCGTGCGAGCCGAGTGGCCCGCCGATGAATTGCGACAGTCCCCGCACGAAGCCGTCCGAGGTCGCACTCGGGACGTCGGGCCGGTCATCGTTGGGCGGTTGCGCGCTCATGTCTTGGCATCATGCCGCATGAAGCTCGGAGATCGGCGGCCACCCGGGCGCGGCACACCGATGGATAGTCAATGAAAAAACGGCGCCCACCTCGAGGAGGTGGGCGCCGTTCGAGCCGTACGAGACATCAACCGCCGTTGTTGTTTCCGCCACCGTTGTTGTTGCCGCCGTTGCCACCGTTGTCGGTGTTGCCGTTGTCGGTGTTTCCGGTGTCGCCGGTGTCGCCCTGGTTCTGGCAGAGGAACGACAGATCGCTGTCACAGACCTTGCTGTTGTCCTCGACCGGCTGCTCCACGGGCGGGGGCACCTCGCCGTTGCCCAGGCTGGCGTCGCCGCCCTCCTGGCGGTCCGGGAACTTCTCGACGTCCCAGCCCTTCTTCTCCGTCACCGTGTCGATGAATTCCTTCCAGATGGAAGCCGGAGTGCCGGAGCCGAACATCTTCTTGGTGCCGCCGGGCTCGGTCAGCGCGACGCGGTTCACCTTGCCGCCGACCCAGACGGTCGCCGCCAGCTGCGGGATGCCGCCGACGAACCAGGCGTCACCGTTGGCGCTGCTGTTGGCGTTGCTGAGCTCCCAGGAACCACTCTTGGCGATGGCCTGGCGGCCGTTGCGCAGGGTGTGGTTGGCGTGCGCCGGGATCTGGTCGAGCACGCCGGCCAGGTCGGACATCTGCGCCCGGTCGAAGACCTGGGTGCCTTCCTTGGTGATCGTCGTCAGGCTCTTGAACTTGCCCGTCGCCGGGTCGACCGACTTGATCGCCTTGATGAAGTGCGTCTGGTGCCGGACGCCCTGCGCCACGATCGTGGCGACGCCGGTGGCGTGGTCCAGCGGGAGCACCCGGTACTGGCCGAAGCCGACCTCGCGGTCGAACTTCTTGGCCAGCGTGGCGGCGTCGGTCTTGTTCAGGTCGATCCGCTCGCCCTGCGGGTACTTTTCCGAGCCGTCGGTCCAGATGTAGTTCAGACCGGCGGCCTTGGCCGCGGCGATGACCTTCTCCGGGCCGAGCTTGTCGGCGATCCAGTAGAACGGGAAGTTGTACGACTTGATCGTCGCCTTCTCCAGGTCGCAATACTTGATCTTGCCGTCACAGAGGCTGTCGTCGGCGCCGGCGTTGCTGATCTTCTTGCCGTTCAGCCGCTTCAGCTCGCCGTTCCACGTCGTCTTGAAGGAGAAGTTCGCCTTCAGCGCCGCAGACAGCGTGTAAATCTTGAACGACGAGGCCGGCGACTGTCCGCCGCTCTGCTGCACACCCGAGCCGTCACCGGCCATGTAGCCGGCGTAGTCGGTGCCGTTGGCGTCGTCACCGCCGTAGTAGCCGAGCACCTCTCCGGTCTCCGGATCGATGCCGATCACCGCGGCCTGGTACGTCTTCGGCCGCCCGTTCATCGGCGACGTCTTGCTGGCCCGCGAGCCGGCCTGCTCGGCAGCCTTCTGCACCACCGGGTCGATCGTCGTGGTGATCGTCAGACCACCCTTTTGGATCATGTCGTCGGTGATGCCGAGCTCGTGCAGCTCATAGGTCACATGCCGCTGGATGACCCCGGCCGGCTTGCCCTCCCAGCAGGTGCTGCACTTGGTGCTGGCCTTGCCCTTGAGCGGTTCGGGCCACACCCGCTTGTCGTAGACCTCCTGGCTGACCCAGTTCTTCTCAAGCATTTGCTTCATGGTGTATTCCCAGCGGATCTTGGACTCCGTGGGATTCGTCACCGGGTCGTACCCCTGGTGCTTGGTGATCGGGTCCGGGTAGGGCTGCTTGATGATCGAGGCGATCACCGCCGCCTGATACGGGTTGATCTCCTTGAGCTTGCCGGAGCCACCGTGGACGATCGTCACGCCGTAGTAGCCCTGTGCAGCGGCCTCCGCGCCCAGCCGACCTTTACCGAGGTCGATGTAGTTCAGGTACAGACCCATGATCTGGTCTTTGTCGTACTTGGACTCGAGCTTGCGGGCGATGACCGCCTCGCGCAGCTTCCGGCTGTAGCTGATCTCCTTGAGATCGGCGACATGCCGGGCGTACTGCTGGGTGATCGTCGACGCGCCCTGCTTGTCGCCACCGGTGAAGTTGTTCCACGCGGCGCGGGCGATGCCCTTCATGTCGATGCCGTTGTGCGTGTAGAAGTTGCCGTCCTCGGCAGCCGCCACGGCGTGCGACATGGTCAGCGAGATGTTCTTGTACGGCACGTTGACCCGGGCTTCACCGGTCTTCGCGAGGACCTGACCCTTGGCGTTGTAGATGACGTTCATCTGCGACTCCGCCTTGGGCGTGGGCAGCTCGACGTCATCGAAGAAGTAGGTGCCACCGACGATGCCGGCGCCGATCATGATGACCAGCACGGCCGCCGCGGCGGTGAGGATGTTCGCGCGGCGGTACTTCTTGTCCGCCTTGGTGCGCGGGCGCTTGCCGGAGCCGCCACCGCTCAGGTTGCTCGGACCGCCGCCAGAACCGGGCGGGGGCACCGAGGCACGCCCGCCGATCGGGGCGCCACCCACCGCGGCCCGGCCTGGCACGGCAGCGCCACCCACGGCGGCGGAGCCGACCGAGGCACGGCCGCCGACCGGAGCGGCACCGCCGACCGAGGCACGACCCCCGACGGGGGCCGCACCGCCGACCGAGGCACGCCCTGGGGAGACCGAGGCGCGGCCGGGAGAGGCGGAGCCGACCGACGCGGAGCCGGCCGGGCGCCGATAGGCATCCGGGCCGGGCCGTTGTTCCTCGTCGTCCGGTCCGGAAGCAGCGGACGGCCCGGGCACTCTGGCCCGGGCTCGTGCGTTCTGCGGATCGCCGTACGCGTTCATTCCTTCACACCTACCGTTCGCGGTGGCGCGGCCGGGCTGTCCGGGAAGGACTCCCGGAGACCGTGCCACGAGCGGGCGCTTTGGGCTGCGTTTCCGGCAGCCGCCTGTTCGGACGTCTGAAATGACCGATTGCGGCACTGGCTGCCCGAGTCGGCCTTAAACGTGCCTACGTTATCGACATCGATCCAGTTCATCGCCGGGCCTCCCCGGCTTGTGAAACCGAACCTGTTTTCCACTGCATCGGGGACTCGTCCTCACCCAACGCGTCCCGGCCGAGCACGTAGCGCTCGATCAAGTGATTCCACGAGCACGAGCGGCAGACCTCGACCACGAAGACCTGGCACTCACGGAGCGTCATCGCGAGCACCGGCAACTCGGCGGCCTTGTGGGCCTGGCCGGCGGAGTTCTTGAGCTCGTCGCCATAGACGTAGTGGACAAGTGTCAGGTTGTCCACGCGGCAGATCGGGCACCGCTCGTCGGTCGGCTCGCCGTGGAAGGTCGCCGCGTTCTTCAAGTAAGGAGACGCGTCACACACTTCCAGGGCGCTGATCTGGCCATTTCGCACGTCACGCAGGACTGACCGCCTCTGAAGCGAGTAGTCGACCACCTGCCGCTGCGTGCGCATGGCGAAGAGAGTACGCGGTCACCGCTCCCACGGCGACAGTCATCACAGAGCGTGGCGTGGCGATAGCGCAGGATGTCCGACTTGCACGATGCGGCGTCCCGATCTACGGTGACGATGTATCGGGCCGATACATCGGGACAGACGCTCAGGGAGGTCGAGGTGCTGGAGTTGGCGATCCTCGGGCTCCTGCAGGAAGCCCCGATGCACGGCTACGAACTCCGCAAGGAGCTGGCCACCAAGCTCGGCACTCTGCGCGCCGCCATCAGTTACGGGACGTTGTACCCGACCCTGAAGCGGTTGAAGCTGGCCGGCTGGATCAGCGAAGCCGAAGCGAACAACAACGAAATTGTTCCCCCGATGACCAGCAAACGGGGTCGGGTTGTCTACAAGATCACGGCCGAGGGCAAGGAGCGGTTCGGCGAACTGCTCGCCGCCACCGGGCCGGAGACGTACGACGACGCCGGTTTCGGAGTGCACTTCGCCTTCTTCTCCCGCACCGACCAGGCCACCCGGCTGCGGATCCTGGAAGGTCGCCGTCGCCGGATCGAGGAGCGCCGGGAGGGGCTGCGGGAGATCCTGGCCCGCGCCGCCGACCGCCTGGACGCGTACACCCTCGAGCTGCAGCGCCACGGACTGGACGCGTGTGAACGCGAGGTCCGCTGGCTGGAAGAACTGATCACCAACGAGCGGTCCGGCCGTACTCCGGCCTTCCGCCAGCGCGCCGGGGTCACCGGCACGCACCTGAACGCCGACGCCGCTCCCCCGGCGCCGGAAATGAACTCCGCGGTCCGACCGGCTGCGGAAACACCCCCGGAAACACCGCGTCCGCGAACGGACCGGCCGTGATCAACAAGGAGGCAAACGCGATGGGTTCCGTCCGCGTCGCCATCGTCGGTGTGGGTAACTGCGCCTCGTCCCTCGTGCAGGGCGTGGAGTACTACAAGAACGCCGACCCCACCGACCGCGTTCCCGGTCTCATGCATGTGACCTTCGGCGACTATCACGTATCTGACGTGAAGTTCGTCGCGGCGTTCGATGTTGACGCCAAGAAGGTCGGCATGGACCTCTCTGAGGCGATCGTCGCCAGCGAGAACAACACGATCAAGCTGACCGACGTGCCGCCGACCGGCATCACCGTGCAGCGCGGCCCGACCCACGACGGTCTGGGCACGTACTACCGCGAGATGATCGAGGAGTCCTCGGCCGAGGTCGTCGACATCGTCCAGGCGCTGCGTGACGCCGAGGTCGACGTCGTCGTCTCCTACCTGCCGGTCGGTTCCGAGCAGGCCGACAAGTTCTACGCGCAGGCCGCGATCGACGCCGGTTGCGCGTTCGTGAACGCCCTGCCGGTCTTCATCGCCTCCGACCCGGTCTGGGCGCAGAAGTTCACCGACGCCGGTCTGCCGATCGTCGGTGACGACATCAAGAGCCAGGTCGGCGCGACCATCGTGCACCGCGCGCTGGCGAAGCTGTTCGAAGACCGCGGTGTCGAGCTGCTGCGCACGTACCAGCTCAACTTCGGCGGCAACATGGACTTCATGAACATGCTGGAGCGCACCCGCCTGGTCTCGAAGAAGATCTCGAAGACCCAGTCGGTCACCTCGCAGATCCCGCACGAGATGATCAAGAGCGACGTGCACATCGGCCCGTCGGACCACGTGCCGTGGCTCGACGACCGCAAGTGGGCGTACATCCGCCTCGAGGGTCGCTCCTTCGGTGACACCCCGCTGGTCGCCGAGCTCAAGCTCGAGGTGTGGGACTCCCCGAACTCGGCCGGCGTGATCATCGACGCGGTCCGCGCTGCGAAGATCGCCAAGGACCGTGGCATCGGTGGCCCGATCCTGTCGGCGTCGTCGTACTTCATGAAGTCCCCGCCGGTGCAGTACAGCGACCACGACGCGCACAACGCCGTCGAGGCCTTCATCAAGGGCGAGGTCGAGAGCTGACCAGCGTCACACCATAGAAAAAGCCGGCACACCACGTGCCGGCTTTTTCTATACCCGCCCGGCCGGCTCCTCGATCTTGCGGGCCTCCGATCGGTCGTCGCCGCGCGGCTGGACCGGCACCCGGGTGCGATCCGCGTCACGTGCCGACGCCGTGCGCAGGTCGGCGAAGGCCTGCTTCAGAGCCTTCCGGAGCACCGCGGCGAGCGGTTTCTCGGCCAGGCGGTACACCAGCCAGGCCAGACCGAGGATCAGCACGATCGCGGTGGTCACCAGCAGCCAGGCCGGCAGCCCGGTCGCCTCGTGAGCGTGCCGGACGAACGCGTACCCGAGCCGCTGGTGCAGCAGGTAGAACGGGTAGGTGAGCGCACCGGCGGTGGTCAGCCAGCGCCAGCGGATCCCGTCGGCCCAGCCCAGCGCGATCGCCAGGACCGCGGCGTACGCCAGTGTGATGATCAGAACGCCGGGCCAGGTCGGCACGGAGAAGCCGGGGTTGACGTCGGCGACCCGGTCGGTGACGTTCTTGATGCTGATCAGCCAGGCGAAGGCGACGATCCCGAAGAGCAGCGGTGACCGGCCGAACCGGTGGATCAGGAACATCGCGATGCCCGCGATGAAATACGGCGCGTACTGCGGGATCGCCAACATCTCGACCATCCGGCTGTCCAGGGTCGGCCCGATCACCGCGACGGTCATCCAGACCGCGCAGAAGATCACCACCCTTCGGTACGTCAGGCCGAACGCGACCAGCGCCGCGAACAACAGGTAGAAGCGCAACTCCACGAAGAGCGTCCAGTAGACGGTGTCGACCGAGCCCACGCCGAGCGGCTCCTGCAGCATCGTCAGGTTCACCGCGATGTCCCGCAGCCCCGGTACTCCACTGACCGGCACCCCGCCCGAGATCGGCACCAGCGAGACCACGGTCGCGGTGATCAGGATGCAGACCCAGTACGCCGGGTACAGCCGGCTCACCCGTGAGGTGAAGAAGTCGCCGAGGCTCCGGTTCCAGCTGCTCATGCAGATGACGAACCCGCTGATCAGGAAGAACAGCTCGACACCGAGAAAGCCGTAGATCGACACGTGTGACACGTGCGGCAGGAAGTACTCCGGCAGGTTGTGCCCGTCGATCCGCCAGGACACCGTCAGGTGGTAGGCCGCCACGGCGAGCGCGGCGGTGATCCGCAGCGCGTCCAGCGCGGCGAGCCGCGGCCTGCGCCCGGGCTCGGGGGCAGACCCGTTTCGCGGCGCGGTCGGCCGTTGGTCAGTCAGCATCGCGACGGACAATAGCCGCTGGAACCAACTCCCAGCAGGCCGCTTGTCCGTACGGGCATCGGCCGGATGACCCGTCGGCGCAGGTCGGCTCAGCCCCAGGCGCGGGTCAGCGACACTCGCGCTTCCAGTTCCAGCAGCTTGCGCTTGCGCTCCAGCCCGCCGCCGAACCCGACCATCTTGCCGCCGGCGCCGACCACCCGGTGACAGGGCACGATCACCGGCACCGGGTTGTGGTTGCAGGCCGTGCCGACCGCCCGGGCCGCTCCGGGATCACCGAGGGCGGTCGCGATCGCTCCATAGGTCATCATTTCCCCGTACGGAATCCTGGCGATCTCGGCCCACACCGCCCGCTCGAACGCCGACCCGCCGCGCATCTCCACCGGCACACTGAAGTCGGTCAGCTCCCCCGCGAAATACGCCGCCAGCTGCTCAACAGCCGGATGCGTCACCGCCGAGGCCGGCCCCGCGGCGGCGAAGCTCACGCCCACCACCACGTCCCCCTCGACAACAACCCCGAGCAGCCCGATCGGTGACTCAACGACGAACATCCCGCCATTGTCCCGCGTCGTCCGAGAACTTCACCGATCCAGGCAAGGGTTTCGATCGCTGGAGCGTCTGTTCCGGTGGAGGTGACCGGTGAAGCAAGCGCTCGAAGCGGAGTTCACCGCATTCGTCGCGGATCGGGGGCAGGCGCTGCTCCGGATCGCGCATGCCTTGACGGGGGACCGGGAGTCGGCCGAGGACCTGGTGCAGGGTGCGCTGGCCAAGGCGTACGCCCGCTGGCCGCGGATCCACGGCGAGGCGGAGGCGTACGTACGAAAAATCATCTACAACGACCGGATATCGGCCTGGCGCCGTCCCATGCGCCGCAACGAGGTGACCGTCGCCGACCTGCCGGAACGGCCGCAGGCCGGACGGCACGACCACGACGTGACCGAACGCCTCGCCCTGCGCGACGCGCTGCTGTCCCTGCCGGCCCGGCAGCGCGCCGTGCTGGTGATGCGCTATCTCGAGGACCGCAGTGTCGAGGAGACCGCGCAGGTGCTGGGCTGCCGCCCCGGCACGGTGGCCAGCCAGGCCTCCCGTGCCCTGGCCAAGCTGCGCGAGCTGGTCTCCGGCGTCGACGAGTGGACAAACCGGACGGGGGTCATCCGATGAGGCATTTCGAGGACAACCTGCGCGCCGCCGTCGAGGATCTGGCCCGCGCCGCGCCGGCGATGAACGACATGGCAGTGGTGGCCCGGATCCGCGGGCGCCGGATCAGGCGCCGCCGGCAGACCGTGCTGGGCGCGGCAGTGGTGCTGCTCGCCGGGGCGGTGATCACGCCGTACGTGGTCCTGGATGGACGCCGGGACGGCCAACGACCGCAACCGGTCGACTCGGTGCCGACCAGCAAGGCCCCGGTGGTCCCGCTGCCGAGCGGTCCGGTGACCGTGCCGGCGATCCGCGCGGACTGGTGGAAGGCGCCGATCGAGCTACCCGGCGGCGTGGTGGTCACCTCGGTCAGCCGACCGAACACCTACAACGATGACGGCACACCGACGTTCACCGGGGACACCCCGCAGGACGGCAACGTGGCCCTGAACCGCCTCACCGGCCGCTACCAGGTCTTCCCGGTCAAATACCAGGTGTTCGAGGCCGCGCCGAAGGGCCACTACGTCCTGGTCGAGGACGAGAGCATGGCGGGTGGCTACGTCCCGGTCGGCATCGTCGACGCGGCCTACAACGGCGCCCAGGTGCTCACCCACGGCTCCGGCCTCGGCACCGAGTGGTCACCGGACGGCAAGAAGGTCGCGCTGACCACGTCGCTCGGCAACCTGAGGATCATCGACGCGAAGTCCGTGACCGAGAAGGAGCGGGAGATTCCGGGCGGCCGGGAACTCTGCCCGGACACCTGCACGTTCACCTGGCTGCCCGGCAGCAAAGAAGTCGCGCTCCCGCAACGCGACCCGGACGTGGCCGAGTCCGAGTCCGTGCCGGACACGATAAAGGAGATCAAGGTGTTCTCCGCGGCGACCGGCAAACTGCTACGCACCCTGCCAATCCCGGGCGTCCCGACCGGCTCGGCGGCCTGGTCACCGGACGGTCGCTACGTCGCGCTCCGGCCGGACGCCACCGCACCGGACGGCACCCGGATCGCCGAGGTGGCGACCGGTCGGGTGGTCACCACGCTGCCACGGGCCGGCCAGGTCCGATTCCTCGCCGAAGACCAGATCCTGGCCTTGAGCGGCCTGGACGTGACGGTTTACGACCTGACCGGGACCGTGCGGGCGACCAGCCGGCTACCGGCGGACTTCAACAACCGCGAGGTCAGCCTAGGCATCAGCTGATCAAAAGGCGTCAAGAAATGTGGCCCTGCTCGCGGGCCCACTTGAGGAGCTCCGTCTCGGCCTCGTCGTGATCCAGCGGCCCCCGGTCGAGCCGGAGCTCCTTCAGGTATCGCCAGGCCTGCCCCACGATCGGGCCCGGCGGCACCCCGAGCAGCTCCATGATCGCGTTGCCGTCCAGGTCGGGGCGGACCTTGGCCAGGTCCTCCTCGGCCTCGATCCGGGCGATCCGGTCCTCGAGCGCGTCGTAGTCGGCGGCCAGCGCGGACGCCTTGCGCCGGTTGCGGGTGGTGACGTCGGAACGGGTCAGCTTGTGCAGGCGGGACAGCAGCGGGCCGGCGTCGGTGACGTAGCGGCGCACCGCCGAGTCGGTCCACTCGCCCCGGCCGTACCCGTAGAAGCGCAGGTGCAGCGCGACCAGCCCGACCACGTCGGAGGTGACGTCCTTCGGGTACTTCATCGCTTTCATCCGCTGCTTGGTGAGCCGGGCACCGACCACCTCGTGGTGGTGGAAGCTGACCCGGCTGTCCCGGCCGACCGCCTTGGTGGCCGGCTTGCCGACGTCGTGCATCAGCGCGGCCATCCGCAGCACGAAGTCGGGCGAGTCGTCGCCCTCGAGCCGCATCGCGTTGGTCACCACGATCAGCGTGTGCTCGTAGACGTCCTTGTGCTGGGCGTGCTCGTCGATCTCCAGCTTCAGCCCGGAGAGCTCGGGCAGGAAGCGGTCGGCCAGCCCGGTGTCGACGAGCAGCCGCAGCCCGGCGAGCGGGTCGGCGCTGCAGATCAGCTTGGTGAACTCGTCCCGGATGCGCTCCGCGGTGATCCGGTCCAGATCAGCCGCCATGTCCCGCATCGCCGAGATGACCGACTCATCCACAGTGAACTGCAGTTTCGCCGCGAAACGGGCGGCACGCAGCATCCGAAGTGGATCATCGCCGAACGACGCCTGCGGGGTGGCCGGCGTCCGGATCACCTTCGCGGCCAGGTCCTGCACCCCGCCGAACGGGTCGGTGAACTCGTGGCCGGGCAGCGACACCGCCATCGCGTTGATGGTGAAGTCCCGCCGCGACAGGTCGTCGAGCAGCGATGTGCCGTAGGACACCACCGGGTTGCGGGTCACCCCGTCGTACGCCTCGGCGCGGAACGTGGTGATCTCGATCCGCAGGCCGTTCTTCTGGATGCCGATCGTGCCGAACTCGCGACCGGTCTCCCAGATCGCGTCGGCCCAGCCGTGCACCAGGGTGAGCGTCTGCTCGGGGCGGGCATCCGTACAAAAGTCCAGGTCGTCGCCGAGGCGACCGAGCAGCGCGTCGCGGACGGAGCCACCCACCAGGTGTAACTCATGGCCGGCGGCGCCGAAGCGGCGCCCCAGCTCGTCGGCGACGGGTGACACGCGGAGCAACTCGGCTACCGCGTTCTGCTGGGCATCGTTCAACAAAGACATGGGATGACCAGGATATCGGCCATCGGTCCCGATTCGGGCGGTGGGTCTCCGCCCGATGGCGGCCGGCGACGCCGCCGGGCAGGATGGGAACGTGCCAGTTCCCGAGGCGCTGCGCCGACTGAGCCTGGACGCCGGGTTCTGGACGGGCGAGATCAGCGACACCGAACTCCTCCCCGACCTGCTCCGAGTGTCCTTCCCGGTGCTGGACGGCTACGCCCTCATCCTCGAGATCGAGCTGCCCTCCGGCGAGCGCACGCTCGGCCTGCGCCGGCCGTCGTCCAGCGAGCCGATCCAGCTGGGCTGGGCTCCGGCCGGCGGTCCGTACCCGGCCGCGCTGCGCTGGTGGGAGCTGGAGACGTGCGCCCGGGTGATCGCCTTGGCCGACCCGACCCTGCCGCACCCGGGGCTGGTGACCGCGCTGCTGTCGCCGTTCGCCCCGGCGACCGCCGACGACGACGTGCCGTCGGTGGCCGGGATCCGCGAGGCGGCGTACCGGTCGTTGCGCCGCCCGGTGCCGCCGCCCCCGCCCTCCGGTCCGGAGCAGGACCCGCTGCCGCTCTTCCGCGAGGACCGCTGGTGGCCGGTGCCGCCGGCGCCCTCACCGCAGGTGCTGGACGAGGCCGCTATCGCGGCACTGAGCGACCCGACGCAGGCGGTGGACCAGGTCCGCGCGGGCAAGCGGTTCCCGCACGAGGACCTGGCAGATTTGGTACGACGTGCCACCGCCCATCTGGACGCCCTGCCCCGGCGGGACTGGTACACCCTGACCCGCCCGCTGGCCCGGCAGATCACCGAGACCGGTGACCTGACTCCGGTGCGTGCTCTGCTCGGCGCGCTGACCGAGGCCGGGTGCGACCACCCCACCGTCCTGGACGCGCTGAGTGAGCCCCTGGTGGCGCTGGAGGCATGTTGGATGGTGGAAACCCTGGCCGGGGCCGAACCGGGCACCCTCCTGCGTCACCACGTGTGACGTTTTCTTCTATGGTGGCTCCAACATCGGTACGGCTCTGGAGGCAAGGGTGAGCGGCGGCCTGTACCGCAGTAACCACGCGGCGGACGGTTACCCGCGCCCGGAACAGGGCGTCACGGTCGTCTCCGTCGATGAACAGTCCGCCACGGCCAGCGGCGATCAAGCCCTGCCGCCGGAGAACGTCCCGCCCGCGAGCGACGACAGCGGCGGCAAGAGCACGGCCGGCCAGAGCGCGATCATGGCGATCGGCAGCATGGTCAGCCGAGTGATCGGCTTCGTCCGGACCGCCCTGCTCACCATGACCCTGGGCGGCCTGGTCGGCAACGCCTACACGAACGCGCAGTTCCTGCCGAACCAGATCTACGAGCTGCTGCTCGGCGGGATCCTCTCCAGTGTCCTGATCCCGCTGCTGGTCCGCCGCCGCAAGGAGGATCCGGACGGCGGCCAGGCGTTCACCCAGCGACTGCTGACCTTCGCCGTGGTGTCGCTGGGCATCGCGACCGTGCTGGTGGTCGTCGCCGCCCCGCTGATCACCGCGATCCAGTCCAGTGACGACGCCGACCCGGACTCCACCCGCCTGGTCACCCAGCTCGCCTACCTGATCCTGCCGATCATCTTCTTCACCGGCCTGTCCGGGCTGATCGGTGCGGTGCTCAACGTCCGCGGGCACTTCGCCGCGCCGACGTGGGCGCCGATCCTGAACAACCTCGTGGTGATCGCCACCTGCGGTGTCTTCATCCTGGCCTACGGCAGTAGCGGCGAGCTGACCCCGAAGAACATCACCGCGACGCAGATCGCGCTGATCGGCGGCGGCACCCTGCTCGGCATGGTGGTCCAGGCGCTCGGCCTGCTCCCGGCGCTGCGCAAGGTCGGCTTCCAGTTCAGGTGGAACTGGGCGCCGCGCTCGCTCGGCCTGCGCGAGATCGGCCAGCTGGCCGGCTGGATGCTCTGCTACGCCGGCGCCAACCAGCTCGCCGTCTTCCTGGTGGTCCGGGTCCTCACCAAAACGGCCGGCGACAACAACCCCAGCACGCTGGTCTACAACAACGTCTTCCTGCTGATCATGATGGCGCACGGCATCATCGGCGTGTCGGTGATGACCGCCCTGCTGCCCAAGATGAGCGCGGCCGCCGCCGAGGGACGGTACGACGAGGTCAGCGCGGACCTGAATCGTGGCATCAAGCTCACCTCCGCCGCCCTCGCCCCGATCGTGGTGATCTACGCGGTGCTGGGCGCTCCGATCGCGGTCTTCCTGTTCCAGGGCGCCCGGTTCACCAACGCCAACGCGCTGGCCACCGGCACGGTACTGACCGTGGCCGCGTTCGCCGTGCTCCCGCTCTCGCTCAGCTACCTCTGCACCTACGCGTTCTACTCGCTGCAGGGCAACAAGACCGTCGCGCTGATCAACCTGCCGGTGGTCGCGGTCCGGATCGGCGCCTACCTCGTCCTCGCCGAGGTGCTCAAGCCGGCCCTGCTGGCGGCCGGCATGACCGCGGCCAACGGGATCTCCTACCTGGTCTCGGCGTTGATCTCGCTGGCCGTGCTGCGCCGCCGGATCGGCCGGCTGAACCTCGGCACGGTCGTCTCCGCGCTGATCCGGGTCGCAATCGCGGCCGGTATCGCGGCCGCCCTGGGACTGCTCGTCCTGCACTTCCTGCCCGGCTCCGGCGCGCCCGACGGCCGGGTCCAGGCACTGATCCAGCTCATCCCGACCGGCGCGGTCATCCTGATCACCTACCTGGCCGCGGCGTACCTGCTGCGGGTTCGCGAGATCACCCAGGTCGTCGGCATGGTCCGTCGCAAGATCGGCCGCTGAATCACCCCGAGATCCACCAGACCCGCCCTGAACAGGGCCTCTTCCGCTGCACTGCCCGAAAAACCACCCGTTCGTACGGGGCCGCGCCCATGCCGCGCCGGGGGGACGACCTGCCGGACCATGGCTCCGTACGGGTATGGTCGTTCTCGGCATGTGCTCGGGAGCACCTTGTCCTGAGCACCAATACATGCACCACCTAGGGAGGACTGGTGACCCAGGTCGGCGAAGGCCACGAGACCGCGGCCGACGAGGCCGGACCGGTCTTGACCTTCGGTGCCCCCAGCGCCGGCGAGATCCTGGCCGAGCGTTACCAGCTCGAGCAGCACGTCAACAACGACAGCGCGGGCCGTCAGGTCTGGCGCGGGATCGACGTTGTGCTGCGCCGGCCGGTCGCGGTCGTGCTCCGGCACCCGGGCGGCGATTCCGCTGCCGAAATGCTCCAGGCCGCGGTCGCGGCGAGCCGGGTGCTCCACCCCAATCTGGTCGGCGTCTACGACGCGATCGACGAGCAACAGCGGGCGTATGTGGTTCGCGAGTGGGTCGACGGCGAGTCGCTGCGTGACCTGATCGCCGCCGAGGGCCCGCTGGACCCGTCGCGGGCGATCACCATCGCCCGCTCGGTCGCCGACGCCCTGACGTCGGTGCACGCCACCGGCATGATCCACGGCAACGTGCACCCCGGCACCACGCTGATCGGCGACGACGGCCGGGTGGTCCTGGCCGACGCGCGCGCCGATGAGGCGGACAGTGTCGAGGCGGACATCCGCGCGGTCGGCGGCATCCTGTATTTCGCGCTCACCGGCCGCTGGCCGCACGCCGAGGTCGGCAGCTCCGCGCTGCCGGACGCGACCCGCGACAGCGCCGGCAACCCGGCTGCCCCGCGGCAGGTCCGGGCCGGTGTTCCGGCCTATCTCGACGACCTGACGATGGACCTGCTGGACCGGCGGGTCGCTCCGCCGGCCGCCGAGGCGCTCACCTCCGAGCTCGGCCGGCTCGACTCGGCCACCGAGGACGAGGAGTTCGAGGACGTCGGCCCGCTCCGCTTCGTGCAGGGCGGCGGCGGTTCCGCCGAGCCGACCCGCAGCGCGCGGAAGATCCTGATCGGCGTCGGCGCCCTGGTCGTCATCGCCATCATCGGCCTGGTCTTCGGCATCAACGCGATCAACAACTCCAGCAAGCCGACGGCCTCGGCCTCCACGCCCGCGGGCACCGACGCGGGTGCCCAGCCCGGCGCGGACGGCGACCCGTCCGCCGCTCCGCAGGGCGACCCGGTCAAGATCCCGCTGACCGCGGACATGGTCCGGATCGTCGACCCGCCGAAGGGCGGCCGTGGCGACACCGGCAAGTCGCAGTACGTGGTCGACGGCGACAAGAACACCGCCTGGGAGATGTCGTACTACAAGCAGCCGAACTTCGGCGGCCTGAAGGACGGCATGGGCGTGCTGATCCACCTGCCCAAGGCCCGCACGCTCGCCTCGGTCAGCGTCGACGTCTCCACCCCCGGCGCGGCCATCGACATCCGGACCGGCACCACCGACCCCGGTGACACCTCCAACGGCGACAAGCAGATCGTCAAGACCTACACCAAGCTCAGCGACGCCGACACCGAGGCGAACCCGGGCACCAAGGTGAACCTGTCCGGTTTCGACCCGGACAAGCAGTACCAGTACGTGCTGGTCTTCCTGACCAAGCTGCCGCCGAACGAGGACGGCCAGGGCTTCAAGGTCAACGTCAACGAGATCGAGCTGTACGGGTACTGAGACACCAGCCAGAAAGAAGAACAGGGCCGCCCGGCGACAAGGGCGGCCCTGTTTTCTTGGCCCAGGCCTGACCACCACGGGCCGCGCCCGCATGGCATACATTGCTGGCGTGACTTTCCGGGACGTACCGCCCGGCGGGACCGGCGCGGATGTGCCGAGCGACGCCGAGCTGGTGCGTGCCCACGTCGAGGGTGATCCGCAGGCGTTCAACGAGCTGGTCCGGCGGCATCGGGACCGGCTCTGGGCGGTCGCGCTGCGCACCATCGGGGACCGCGAGGAGGCCGCCGACGCGGTGCAGGACGCGCTGCTGTCGGCGCACCGCGCGGCGGCGAAGTTCCGCGGCGACTCGGCGGTCACCACCTGGCTGCACCGGATCGTGGTGAACGCGTGCCTGGACCGGATCCGCCGGCGGCAGGCGCACCCGACCGTGCCGCTGCCGGACGGCTCCCGGTTCGACGACGACCGGTCGTCCGGTCCGGAGCCGGCCGCTCCCGCACCGGATCAGGACACCGTGCTGCTGGTCCGGGACGCCCTCGCGGCGCTGCCGGTCGAGCAGCGGTCCGCGATCGTGCTGGTCGACGTGCAGGGGTATCCGGTGGCCGAGGCGGCCGAGATGCTCGGTATCGCCGAGGGCACCGTGAAGAGCCGCTGCGCGCGTGGCCGGGCCCGGATGGCCCTCGCCCTGCGGGACGTGCGCGGCGAGGTCACCGGCGCGCCGAGTGACCCCGGGCACGGTGGGAACCGGAGCGACGGCGGCGACGTCTCATCCAGGTCGCGCGCGGTCACGCCGCTGCCGACCGGGCGTGAACGGAGGGAACAACGGTGACCGGCGCCGAGTTCCACGGGATCGACATCGACCTGCTGGCCGACTACATCGGCGGCGCGCTGGACGGCACCCCCGAGGCCGATCGGGTGGCCGCCCTGATCGCCGCCGAGCCCGCCTGGCAGGAGGCGTTTTCGCTGCTCGCGCCGGAGATGGCCACGGTCGGCGCGCTGCTCGGCGACCTGCCGGGCGAGCCGATGCCGGACGACGTCGTGGCCAGGCTGGACTCCGCGTTCGCCGCTCTGGCCCCGTCCGGAACCGCTCTCGGCATCGCGCCGGACGACGGCGGCGAGCACGTCGGGACCGCTCCGGACGTACCCAAAACGGTTTTGGATCTTGAAAAACACCGCCGTAGGCGCGGCGACCGCCGCTGGTTGCGCTTCGCCGCGCCGATCGGCATCGCCGCGGGCGCGATCGGCTTTTTCGGGTACGCCCTGACCGCCCCGCGGAGCGCGAACGACGACAGCGGCTCAGCCGACTCGGCAGCGGCACCCGCGGCCGGTGGCGTGATGGTGGCCGGGACCCCGGAGACGACGCTGGACAGCGGCACCGACTACACCCTGGGCACCCTGACCCAGAGCCTGAAACGCACCGCTGACGCCCCGCTGAGCGCCTCCGCGGATGTCCCGCAGGTCTCCCCGGACATCGCCGGTGTCCAGGAGCTGGACGTGCTGGCCCGGCTGCGACTGCCGGCCGCGCTGCTGAACTGCCTCAGCGCGATCGCCCAGGAGAACAGCGGTGGCACCCTGACCGCCCACTCGGTGGATTACGCCCGGTTCGACGGCGCGCCGGCCCTCGTGGTGCAGTTCAGCGCGGACAACGGCGAGTGGGTCTGGGCGAGCGGCGCCGACTGCGGATTGCCCGGTGTCGGCGCGGACACCCTCGGCCAAGTCCCGGTACGCTGACGGACGCCCCCTGGCGTGAGGTCGGACACGAGCCGGACCGGGGGGAATGGTGAATGCCTAGCATGACGTTCTAGCGTGCGACGTCGCCGTGCCCAACCGGCGTGCAAACAGACTTGAGGAGTCGGCAGTGGACGAGGTCCGCAATCTGATCATCATCGGTTCGGGGCCGTCCGGCTACACGGCGGCGCTCTATGCCGCTCGTGCCGAGCTGAAGCCCCTGGTGATCGAGGGCGTGCAGTCCGGCGGTGCGCTGATGACGACCACCGAGGTGGAGAACTTCCCCGGCCACCGGGACGGGATCATGGGCCCGGAGCTCATGGACAACATGCGGGCGCAGGCCGAGAAGTTCGGCGCCGAGTTCATCACCGACGACGTCACCCGCGTCGAGCTGTCCGACAAGCCGACCGAGGCCGGCACCGAGGGCCTCAAGACGGTCTGGGTCGGCGACCAGCAGTACTTCGCCCGCGCCGTGATCCTGTCGACCGGTTCCGCGTGGCGCCCGATCGGCGTGCCCGGTGAGCAGGAGCTGCTCGGCCACGGCGTGTCGGCGTGTGCCACCTGTGACGGCTTCTTCTTCCGCAACCAGCACATCGTGGTGGTCGGCGGCGGCGACTCGGCCATGGAGGAGGCCACGTTCCTCACCCGGTTCGCCGAGACCGTGACGATCGTGCACCGGCGGGACTCGTTCCGGGCCAGCAAGGTCATGCAGAAGCGCGCGCTCGACAACGAGAAGATCAAGGTCGAGTGGAACTCGGTCGTCGAGGAGGTCCTCGGCGACGACGGCAAGGTCGTCGGCGTCCGATTGAAGAACGTGGTTTCTGGGGAAACCAAGGTTCTCGACGTGACCGGCGTGTTCGTGGCAATCGGCCACGACCCGCGCAGCGAGCTCTTCAAGGGCCAGGTCGAGCTGGACGACGAGGGCTACGTGAAGGTGCAGTCGCCCAGCACCCGGACCAACCTCTCCGGCGTGTTCGCCGCCGGTGACCTGGTCGACCACACCTACCGGCAGGCCATCACCGCTTCCGGCACCGGTTGTGCCGCGGCGCTGGACGCCGAGCGCTTCATCGCTTCATTCGTCGAGCTGTAAGACCGGGAGGACCTGTCGTGGGAGCAACCAAGGTGGTCACCGACGCCACCTTCGCCAGTGACGTGCTGCAGTCCAAGAAGCCGGTGCTGGTGGATTTCTGGGCCGAGTGGTGCGTGCCGTGCAAGAAGGTCGACCCGCTGCTGGCCGAGATCGCCAACTCCGAACTGGGTGAGCAGGTGGAAATCGTCAAGGTCAACATTGACGAGAACCCGCAGACCGCGCTCGCCTACCAGGTGATGTCCGTGCCCACCCTGACCATCTTCAAGGACGGCGAGCGGGTCAACTCGGTGGCCGGCGCCAAGCCCAAGAGCTTCCTGGTCAACTTCATCGAGTCCGCGCTCTGATCGTTTTCGTCGTCTTTCGCAGGCCCCGCGTCCCCACCGGGACGCGGGGCTCTGTTTGTCCGCCGGAGTACGCTCCGGGAGGTCGTCCCTTTCTCGCCCCCAGGGAGTCGTGAGTGCGGTCCATTCGACGCGGAGACACCGGTCCTGCCGTTTCCGAGATCCGGTCAATTCTGGCCGGTCTGGAGTTGCTCGCCGACCGCGAGCCGGACCTCTTCGACGAAGCCGTGGAGAACGCGGTCCGTGCCTTCCAGCAGAGCCGTGGGCTCGGCGTGGACGGCATGGTCGGCGACGAGACCTGGGGGGCGCTGGACGGCGCCCGCTGGCGGCTCGGCTCCCGTGCCCTCTTCCACTCGGTGCCGGACGCACTGGTCGGTGAGGATGTCCACGCCCTGCAGGAGCGTCTGCTGGAGATGGGCTACGACACCGGCCGCGCCGACTCCATCTATGGCGCCCGGACCGCTCGCGCGCTCGCCCAGTTCCAGCGTGAGGTCGGCCTGGCGCCGGACGGGTCCTATGGTCCGCAGACCATGAAGGCGCTGCGCCGGCTGGGCCGCAAGGTGGTCGGTGGCCGCCCGCAGTGGCTGCGTGAGGCCGAGGCGTTCCGGCAGTCCGGTCCGAACCTGGTGGGCAAGACCATCGTGATCGATCCCGGCCACGGCGGCGGTGACGACACCGGTGTGGTGGTGCCCGACGGGCCGCTGCGCTGGACCGAGGCCGACCTGGTGTTCGACCTGGCCGCCCGGCTGGAGGGCCGGCTGGCCGCGGCCGGCATGCGGGTGCACCTGACCCGCGGCCCGCAGCCGGCCGCGCCGATGAGCGGCGCCGACCGCGCCGCCCTGGCCAACAGCCTCGGCGCCGACCTGCTGATCTCGCTGCACCTGGACGGGCACCCGACCGACGCCGCCGAGGGTGTGGCGACGTACCACTACGGCACCGGCAACGGGCTGAGCAGCACGGTCGGCGAGCGGCTGGCGGCGCTGGTGCAGCGCGAGATCGTGGTGCGCACCGGCATGCACGACTGCCGCACCCACGCCAAGACCTGGGAGCTGCTGCGGCTGACCCGGATGCCGACGGTCCGGGTCGACCTCGGTTACCTGACCTCGCCGGCCGACCGCGAGCGGCTGATCAACCCGTTGTTCCGGGAGCAGATCGTCGAGGCGATCCTGGCCGCGGTGCAGCGGATGTACTTCCCGGTCGAGCGGGACGTGCCGACCGGGTCGATCGACGTGCGGCAGCTCCGGATGGCGCTGGCCGAGCGGGCCTGATCTTCGGCTCTCGGGCAGCCTCTCAGGCGGCGCGGTTTCGAACTCTTGGGCGGCGCGGCTTCGAACTGCCCGCTCAGTTCTCCATCGAGCTGGTCGCGGGCATCGGGCGGAGGAGCTTCTCCGGGCTCATCGAGCCGAGGAGCTTCTCCAGCGCGTATTCCACGTCCGACTTCCAGGACAGCGCGGTGCGCAGCTCGAGCCGCAGTCGCGGATAGCGCGGGTGCGGCCGGACGGTCTTGAAGCCCACCGACAGGAAGAAGTCGACCGGGGCGACACAGCCACCCTCGGAGTCCTCGTCGGGTTTGGCATCACCGAACGCCTCGATCGCCTTCACACCGCGCTTCGTCAGGTCGCGGGCCACGCCCTGCACCAGCATCCGGCCCAGGCCGCCACCGGCGAACGCGGGCACCACCTTGGCCGTGGTCAGAATCGCGGCGTCGGCGCTGACCGGTGAGGTGGGGAACGCCATCGACCGGGGGACGTAGGCCGGCGGGGCGAACATCACGAACCCGGCCGGCATGCCGTCGACGTAGACCAGCTTGCCGCAGGAACCCCACTCCAGGAGGGTCTGTGACACCCAGGCCTCCTTGTCCAGACCCGGGTCACCGCTGGCGCAGGCGCGCTCGGCGGAGACCGGATCAAGCTCCCAGTAGACACACTGGCGGCACGGGCGAGGGAGGTCCTCGAGGGTGTCGAGGGTGAGATTGACCAGGCGGCGCGACATGGCGAACCCCTTGCGCTGGACTCGGAGCGGACCGGTGGGTAAGCACGGTCGCTCGTCCGCGCCCTGGGAAATCGTACGTCGCAACCCCCATGAACGGGAGCAGGTCGGACAACAGCTGACCCGTACGGACGGGTTCCGCCGATGTCCGCGCCGTTTAGGCTGGTCCCGAGCTGGTCGCAGAGATCAGCCGTTTCGTAGTGAGGTGAGAGCCGAATGACCGGTACTACCCAGGACGATTACACCGATCGGTACGCGCGCCGGGTGAGCGGGATGACCACGTCCGAGATCCGGGCCCTGTTCGCCGTCGCCAGCCGCCCCGAGGTGGTGTCGCTGGCCGGCGGGTCGCCGTACATCGCCGCGCTGCCACTGGACGCGGTCGGCGAGATGATGCAGAAGCTCGCCGCCCAGCAGGGCACCACGAGCCTCCAGTACGGCATCGGCCAGGGCACCGTCGAGCTCCGTGAGCGCATCTGCGAGGTGATGGCCCTCTCCGGCATCACCAATGCCTCCCCCGACGACGTGGTCGTCACGGTGGGCGGGCAGCAGGCCATCGATCTGCTGGCCCGGCTGTTCCTGGACCCGGGTGACGTGGTGCTCGCCGAGGGGCCGACCTACGTCGGCGCACTCGGCGTTTTCCAGGCTGCCCAGGCACAGGTGCACCACGTGGCCATGGACGCGGACGGCCTGATCCCGGAGGCACTCGAGGAGGCGATCGCGTCGCTGGCGCTCGCTGGACGCCGTGTGAAGTTCCTTTACACGATCCCGACGTACCAGAACCCGGCCGGCGTCACGCTGTCCGAGGAGCGTCGCGAGCGGGTGCTGGACATCTGCGAGCGGGCCGGGCTGCTGGTGGTCGAGGACGACCCGTACGGAATGTTGTCCTTCGAGGGCGAGGCCCCGCTGCCGCTGCGAGCCCGGCGCCGGGACGGGGTGTTCTACTGCAGCACGTTCTCCAAGACCTTCGCGCCGGGGCTGCGGGTCGGCTGGATCCTGGCGCCGCACGCCGTACGGGAAAAGCTCGTGATGGCGAGCGAAGCCAACATCCTGTGCCCGAGCGCGTTCGCGCAGGGCGCGGTCACCCAGTACCTGACGACGATGCCGTGGCAGGAGCAGATCAAGGTCTACCGCGAGGTCTACCGCGAGCGCCGGGACGCCCTGCTGAGCGCGCTGACCGACCTGATGCCGGCCGGCACCACGTGGACCCGGCCGGCCGGTGGCCTGTTCGTCTGGGCCACCCTGCCCGAGGGGCTGGACTCCAAGGCGATGATGCCGCGGGCCATCGCGGCGCGGGTCGCCTACGTGCCGGGAACGGGCTTCTACGCCGACGGGACCGGGCGGGGCAACATGCGCCTCAACTTCTCGTTCTCCGCGCCGGACCGGCTGCGTGAGGGCGTGCGGCGGCTGGCCGGGGTGATGGAACAGGATCTCGCCATGCGCGCTGTCTTCGGCGGCTCCGCCGCCATCTCGTCCCAGCGCCGCCGTGGTCCGGCCGCCGGCGACACTCCCGGCCCCGACTTGGCATGATCAACCACATGGGTACGCGTGACGAGTTGCGAGTGCTGGTGCTGGCGGGCGGACTTTCGTACGAACGAGACGTCTCCCTGCGGTCCGGCCGCCGTGTGTTGGACGCTCTCCGGTCCACCGGCATGACCGCCGAACTGCATGACGCCGACGTTGCACTGCTGCCCGCGCTGCAGGCGGACCCGCCGAACGCGGTGGTGATCGCTCTGCACGGGGCGACGGGTGAGGACGGTTCGCTGCGCGGGGTGCTCGACCTGTGCGGCGTGCCGTACGTCGGCGCCGACGCGCGGACCGCCCGGATGGCCTGGGACAAGCCGTCCGCCAAGTCCCGGCTGCGCGAGGCCGGCATCCCGACTCCGGACTGGGTGGCGCTGCCGCACGACCGGTTCTCCGAGCTGGGCGCGGTGGCGGTGCTGGACCGGATCGTGTCGCGGCTCGGCCTGCCGCTGATGGTCAAGCCCGCGCAGGGCGGGTCGGGGCTGGGCGCCGCCGTGGTCCAGGAGGCCGCGGATCTCCCGGCCGCGATGGTGGGTTGCTTCGCGTACGACTCCACGGCCCTGGTCGAGCAGTACGTCGCGGGCACCCGCCTGGCCGTCTCGATCATCGACCTGGGGACGGGGCCGGAAGCGCTGCCGATCGTGGAGATCGTCCCGCGGGACGGCGTGTATGACTACGCGGCTCGGTATACGGCTGGTCTGACCACGTGGCACGTGCCGGCTCGCCTGGAGGATGCGGTGGCCTCGAAGGTGACTGCGACGGCGTTGGCGGCGTATCGGGCTCTGGGGCTGCGGGACCTGTCGCGGATCGACGTGATCGTGGCGGAGGACGGGGAGCCACAGGTGCTCGGGTGCAACGTGTCACCGGGGATGACGGAGACGTCGTTGCTGCCGTTGGCGGTGCAGGCCGCTGGGGTGGATCTCGGGGCGGTGCTGGGGGCGTTGGTGGAGCGGGCGGTGGCTCGGTAGGAGCGGGTTTGGCTTGGGGCACGGATTCTTCGGGATCCGTGCCCTTTTGTTTTGCGCTTCTTCTGATCGCGGGCGGCGCTGGGGGCCGGGGGCGGTGTGCCGGTGGGTCGAACGGCTCGCTTGAGCTGGCTCATTTGAGTCGGGTTGTTTTGAGTCGGCTTGTTTGAGTCGGTCTGCTCTGCTCGTGCGCGGGTTGCTCGTGGCCGGTTAACTGGTGCCCGGTTGCTCGTGCCCAATTGCTCGTGCGTGGTTTGCTCGCGCGCGCGGCTTGCTGGTGCTCGGGTCGCTTGCTCGTGCCGTGCCGTGTCGGGCGGGCCGGTTGCGGGTTTGCCGTTTCGTTTCACGTGAAACGGCGCGGCCGCCGGAGGGGGTTCTCGGGCGCCCGACGCGTTGTATCGGCTTCGGGGTGCGACGGGTTCGGGCTACAGGTCGGTGCTTCCGGAGCCGGCTGCGGCGCTGCCCGCACCTGTGCTGAGCACTCCGGTGCCGACGTAGCCGGGGCGGCCTTCAGCCGTCTGCACAGTGTGGTCTTTTCCGTCTGAGGCGGTGCTGGTGGCCGCCGGATCGGTGCCGTCCATGGGGTCGGTGCTGCTCGTTGGCGTCACCGTGCTCGTTGGCGCCACGCTGGAGTTCCCCGGATCGGGGGATCCTCCGAAGAAACCCGACCCTGGGGCTGCCGCATCCGCTACGAGGCTGGATGCCGGGGCGCTTTCGGACGGCGAGGAGAACTCGTGGGCGGTGTCCCCCGGGGCGGCTGTGCCGGGCAGGCTGCCGGCCGTGGGTGCGTCGCTGTGTCGTACCCACGAATCCGCCGGAGGCGAAGCGGCCTGGACGTCGCCCAGCGTCGTCGGACGACGGGCCTCATCGCGGTCTTCTTCCGTGCCGGTCGGCGGGACCACAAAAGTCGACGGTGACTCCCACTGGATGTGGGCGGGCTCCGCATTGGCTTGGCCGCCGAAATCGGCCAGCCAGGCGGCCACGAGTGCCAGATTTTCCCGCCACTGGGGCTCGGGGATGACGGGGAGGATGTCGTCCCAGAGCGAGAGGAACGTCCCGCGGAGCTGCAGCCGGCCGTAGGGCCGCGCCAGGAACCACATGTGCAGGTGCGCCGAACCATCGCCCCACCGGTTGACGTGCACCCGCGCCACGCCGTCAAGTGAACGGATCGCGCGTTCCAGCCGGACCGTCATCACACCGAGCTCGGCGGCCAGGAGGTTGGGCAGGTCACCCATGTCGAGGTGTGACCGGCACTCCAGGATCAACACCATCGGCAGGCCGGTCGGGCGGTCCATCGCCCGCACCCGCCACCGCTCGGAAACCCAGATGTACGCGTCGTCGGGTGTAGCGCAGGCCACACAGTCGAGCCCGTCCTCACCACTCCGCGGCGGCTCGACATCCACCGGCGGCGCAAGCTTCTTGACCCGCATGTCGCCCTCGAACGGAAACGACGGCCAGCGAGTGAAGTCGGGCAGAGGCGCGGGGTTCTCGGGCACGACGTGACCTTAGCCCAGGTCAGGACGGGCTGTCCCGACCCAATTTCGCACGATCGTGGACGCCCTGCGGGGGGCTCCGCGCACCCGGGTCCACAGCACACTTTCCGGGCCCAAAACGTCGACGACAGTGAGCCTGCGACTCTCCACACACTTGACCCAAAGTTATCCACAGAAGTTATCCACAGGCACTCCCGTTTCACGTGAAACTCGACGTAGAACGCCTACACCCCCTGTGGATAGCGCAGTGGACGAAGCGCAGCGCATCGGCATCGTTTCACGTGAAACGGGTCCTTCCCCATCTTCAACAGGCGTCACACACAGGTTGTGGATAGTGGCGTCCACCCATGCGCATGTGGCCTTGAGGTGGGCCTGTTCGGGGGTCGGTGGGAGGTGGTTTCGGCGGAGCCTGACCGCGCCAGGTCCAGGCGATCGCCGGCTGGCGGATTCACGTGAAACCAGCGGGATTCGCGGGGTTGGGCCCACAGCGTTCACGGGTTCGCGTTCGGTGTTCGCGGCTGGCGGGGTATCGGGTGGTCATCACTCTGGGCCCGAGGTCGGGGCTTAGCGGGGGCTTAGTGCGCGGCGCCTCGGGGAGGCTGGGGCAGTGTTCGGAGCCGCGGTAGAACGACGCAGGGCCGGGCGCTCGCGGCTGGGCTCACGGCTGGGCTCAGAGGTTGCTTGCGGCTCGCCCACATGCCCTTCCACGCCCGACCTGAATGTCTTTCGCTATTGGCCTCGTCGTCGGGAGCTCGGTGCGGGCCCTGCGCCGCGGGCCAGCCTGGGGTCGGCTCCTGCTTTGGACTCAGGGCCGATCCCCGAAGTCCGGGCTCGGGGCTCAGGGCACAGGGCACAGGGCACAGGGCACAGGGCACAGGGCCGACCCCCGAAGTCCGGGCTCTGGGGCTCCGGGCCCCGGGGTCGGTTGAACAGCAGAAGCTCGGCGCTGGCTCAACCTCCGGGCCCAGGTCGACCCAACCTCTTGGACGCCGACCGCACGCTTACCCTCCAAGCGCGGGCCGACTCACCCTCCAAGCGCGGGCCGACTCACCCTCCAAACGCGGGCGGGCCAATCTTCCAAGGAGGCAGGCCGGGCCGTTCTTCGGGGCGCGTGGGCCCAGCCAGTTTCGAAGCTGGGGGAAGCCCAGCGTCTGGGGCTCGAGGACCAGGCCCATCGACGGTCCTCATAGGACCGGCAACCTTCGACACTTCTGGCTAGCCCGCTGCCGGGCGTCTGGCTGACCGCTGCCAGGCGTCTGGCTGACCGCTGCCGGGCGCTCGTGGCCGGTCCAGCACGCGAGAATCAGTACTGAACCACGTTCAGTTCAAGGTCAGCTTGGACCCAGGCGCGGAGGCCTGCGCCAACCGGGCTCGCTAGGTGCAGGCGAGGAAGGGCACCACGCCGGCCCCTGAAATCCGGCGGGCCAGGAAGCCCAACCCGGGAAGCTCAGCCGTGGGCCGAGCGTGTTGCCCCACCCAGGTGTATCAGGCGTCGCAGTTCGGTTCGAAGCCGTTGCAGGCGGGCACAGTAGGCCCGCCGCGCACGGAGCCTCTCAGTAGCCTGCAGCCCAGTAGCCCGCAGCACACCGGGCTAAGTCAGACAGCCCAAACTTCAACAGCCTGCCGGAATCGAACCGCCCGGGTAGACCGCCGCTCGCGGGCCCCGCCTCCTATCCACTGTCGCCGGCACTCCCCCTCTCCACAGACAGCCACCCCCTCGCCCCGAGGCTGCCCGCGCTGCAGGCGACCAACCAGTCGGTCGGAAACCTGGCCACCAAGAGTGGCCCCGCCAGGAAGCAAAGGCAGCCGGCCCAACATCAGACGACCGCACTCGGAGCGAAGGCCAAGGAATCAGGGCTAGTCCTATGCCCGATTCGCGCGCGACCTGGATGCGTTTCCGGGGCCGAATTTGAAGCAGGCAAAGGCCGAAGCTGGAGTGGCAAAGACCTCGGGCCGGCCGGCACAAGCCGCTGTCCCCCGCCGACGTTCGTGTCGAGATCCAGAAGCATCCGTGAGACACCTGCTCTCAGCTCCCGGCCCATATAAATCGGTTGCCAGTACCGCGGCGTCCCCACCTCGGATCCAATTCGGTCATGCCGGGCATCCCCCTGCTCAACCTCGGCTCGGGTTGACCAAAGCCCCGACCGACCCCAGCTGAGCCCAGCTCCTCAAATCAGGTCCCGAGCGGTCCTGAGCTCTTCCCCTATTCAGCCCAGACCTCGGCTCGGCTCGGCTTGGCTCGGCTTGGCTCGGCTCGGCTCGGCTCGGCTCGGCTCGGCTCGGCTC
>NZ_BOMS01000038.1 GCF_016862315.1 Actinoplanes palleronii
CCAGACCTCGGCTCGGCTCGGCTTGGCTCGGCTTGGCTCGGCTCGGCTCGGCTCGGCTCGGCTCGGCTCGGCTCGGCTCGACTCGGCTCGACGGCATGGTCCTGGCTCGTCCTGGCTTGCGTGGTCTCGAGTTTGGCCCGGGCCCGCTCGGTTTCACCCAGGCTGAAGTTCAGCTTTGGCTCTTTCTTACGCAGTCGTCTTCCGGCGCAATGCCACCGGACTACCGCCGCTCCTCAGTCCGAGGTCCATGGTCCGAGGCAGCCATCACCAGCCGTCAGCTAGAACCCAAGTCGGATCCACCGCCGCAACACGGAACCAAAATTGCGTCTTCGGACCAGCCGCCACAACAGAGACCAGGCGGCCAAACCCATCATCGCGCTCAGCGTGCTGGCGACCCTCCAGCCAATAGAGCCTCGGCGGCCGCACCGTGACCGCCAGTACCAGCAATTCCCAAGACCCCTCCGCTGCCCTGAGCCAAAGGGCTAGACCAGAGACAGTTCCAGGAAGTCCCGCTCCCCGCTCCCCGCTCCCCGCTCCCCGCTCCCCGCTCCCCGCTCCCCGCTCCCCGCTCCCCGCTCCCCGCTCCCCGCTCCCCG
>NZ_BOMS01000039.1 GCF_016862315.1 Actinoplanes palleronii
CCCCGCTCCCCGCTCCCCGCTCCCCGCTCCCCGCTCCCCGCTCCCCGCTCCCCGCTCCCCGCTCCCCGCTCCCCGCTCCGCGGAAGGATCAGCAGCCACTCCGACGACCTTCCCCCGCCGGCTATCTCGACCCTGCAGCGAAGGCCACGCGCAGCCCTCCAGGAGCGCTCCCCCTTGATTCAACTCAGACCTCCACTCGCTCGCTGAGGTAAACCCGCCAAGCCACAACCGGGACACCAGCCGTCTCGGCGAAGGGCACCACCCCCTGCCGCGAACAATGAACACAGCAGGCAAGCGAGCAGCGCGAGCTCGTGTCCGAAAACGCTGACACTCAAAAAGCCAGAAGGGGCACCAGCCTCAGCTTCCGGCGCAGTCCGGACCCTGGAGCCGGAAGGCGCCCGTTTCACGTGAAACACCATCGTGATGCCAGTCACTGATCCCGAAGGGAAGTTCAACTCCGTCCCCTTCGCTCGACCCCACCGCAGGCGACCCCGGCTCGCACCTAGGCCATCCTCTGCAGACCAAACCAGGGCCCCCTAGCCATCAGCTGTCGAACGAACCCTCTTGTCGTCTCCACGGAGAAATCCGATCCCGCGCGATACAAGTTGCACCGCGCCCGACCGCCTCCTTCTGGCGTCCTCGCTATGCGCTCGCACGTAGGGCCGCCTGATGGAGCGCTGTATTTCCTATGCTCGCGCCTGTCTTCAGACCGTCGCCAACTCGGCAAGAACGAACCCCCCTTCGGACCCAGGCACCTGCCAGCTGGATCACGCACCAACCACGTGGTCGAGTACACAAACCGTTTCAGCACAGCGCTCCCAGATCTGGATTCTCAGATGTACTCGTATCGGGGCCAGGCCGAACTAGCCACCGTGACCGACCCAAACTGAACCCGCCCCAGACGAACAAAGTCGGGCCAAGGCGCGCGAGACCCCAGACCAAACACGGCCGAGCCAGACAGCTTCTTCGCTCGCCAAGCAAGCCGAGCAAACCGGGGACCGAGCAAGCCGGGAGCCGAGCAGTCGGGAGCCGGCAGCCAAGCAGCGGGCAGCCGGAGCGGGCAGTCGGGCGGCGGGCAGTCGCGGGCATGCGGGCGAGAGACCCATCCTGCGACGCGAAAATTCAGGCTGCAGCACGGGCGAAATCACCGAGCCGCATTCCACCGACTTTGCCGCGCCTTGCTCACTGACTCATCGCTGCACAACAGCCGGGCCACTGCCAAGGAGGTTGAGCGGCGGCCACGATCTACGACAGACGACCGGCTACCCGAGGCCACGGATACCAGCCGTCCCCCAGGACTCTCAGACGGATGCGGGAGTTGTCGGCGCCCGCCGTCGAGGGGCGGTTGCGCGAGGGCCCTCATGGTTCAACCCACCAAACAAGGCTCTACTCAACGAACTGCAGCCACTCACCGCGGACCGAAACGACCTGAGCTCACTAGACCCGGGGCTGGGTTCCAGAGTCGAATACGCCTTCCGTAAGGATCGAGCCGGCCAAAGACCTTGATCTCAACGGTGGTCGACGACCCCCACTCAGCCGGCTTCGCCCTCCAGCACAACAACAGAGAGGCGAACTGATGCCGAGCCGGACGCACGGTTCGCACTAGCCAACTCGCGGCCGGAGGGGTTCTGACTCCCTCGGACAGCAGCCTTGGAGGAGCAGGGCACCACGCCCTATCCCGCGGGCGGACTGTCCTTGCACCGGAAAGGGAAGGCGCTCGGAGCAGGCAGAGCCCGTGCGAGTCGACCGCGGGCATACAACGTCGACGACGACTGGTAGGGATACCTCACTAGCGCCGACCTATCCCACAAGCCTGGGTTGGGCGATTGAGCCGGCGGGTTCGCATCGGGCGCAACGGCACTCCCGCCTCCACTCCCGCAAATAGGTTCGCCGAGCCACTCTGCTCCCAAGAAGGCCGAAATCTGCGCCCGCCGGTCCCTAAAATCCGGGCACGCCGTTTCACGTGAAACACCGGCCCGACGGGCGTTCAGCACTCCACGACGAAACGACCGACACCGAACCTGCGCCGACCGGCTGCGGACCATGCCAAGCCAACTGATCGCTCGGAACTCGGAACTCGGAACTCGGAACTCGACGAAAGCCTCTTCAACCGTCGGCCACCAACGGGCATCACGCCGGCCCAGGCCGCCCCGGACGACATGTGCCTTCCGCACGCACCAAGCCACGCCGACACCGCGCGGGCTGCCTAGCCCGCCGCATCCATCAACTCCCCGCAGGCCCGGTTCGCACATCTGTGAACCGCAAATGCAGCTCGCCGGAAGGCCTCACGCGGAATGCGCGAACATCATCCAGGCGACAACCCCCAGCAGGATCAAGACATCAACAACAGAGCCGGCCGCACGCCAGCCGACACCCCGCCAAATGCAGGAGTCAGCACACGGTCAAATCCCTAACAAGATCGCGCTCGCCTCCAGGGCACCGGGCACCGGGCACCGGGCACCGGGCACCGGGCACCGGGCACCGGGCACCGGGCAGAATATTGCTGCCCGAGAACCGCCATGCGTCAGCTGGGTCTCCAAACAACATCTGGAGAGCAGTCTCGGGCAGAGGCCAACGCCAGCGTCGGAACGGGTACGACCCGTTTCACGTGAAACATCGCCGGAGGATCCTCCGACCGGGTGTCCGGACAAGCCGTCAAAGACGCCGGCACCGTCAGACCGAGACGCACTACGCCTCGCTCGGCATGTGCCCTTCAACCAGGGACACACCGCCAGTCGTTTCTCCGACCTGACCACCGAACCGGTCACCAGCCAAACGCAGATACGTCAGCCGCGGCCGCCGGCAGGAACGGCACGCGACGGGCGACGGGTGACGAGCAGCGGGCGGTGCGCCACGGGCGACATGCGGCGGCGGGCGGCGGTGGGCGGGCGGGCTGCGAGCGGCGGGCGGGCGGGCGGCGGCGGGCGGGCGGGCTGCGAGCGGCTGCGAGCGGCGGGCGGCGGCGAGCGGCGGGCGGCGGCGAGCGGCGGGCGGCGGGCAGTAACAACTAAAACCATCTCTGACGGATCGCCTTGGGTAGAGACCGGCAGCGAGCCCACCGCTCGCTGACCCCAACGCGACTCCCTTCCATCGGCGAGCCCCGAACGCCGATGGAACGGCGTCCGCAGATTCGGCCAGCCAACAGATCCAGCGGTCGGCGATCCAAGTGCGTCAGCCAGCATGCCTCGCGCGTGCGGGCCGGCAGTCGCCCCGGTCAACCGCCCTACCAACGGTCTGCACACCTCGCGGTCCAGCCAGCAGCCAGGTGCGAGCCTTGCTGCCGCAGAGCTTCTGACTGAGCTATCGAACGCGGTGACGCGATTTGCCGCAACGGTTGCTGCGGGTTGCCGGCTTGAGCACCGAGGCCGATTTGGGTCAAGAATGCAGCGCTGTTGGCGGCCCGGATCGGCAAAGCTGCTCGACGCTCGACGCTCGACGCTCGACGGCGCTGGGACACCGGGACACCGGGACACCGGGACACCGAGACGCCGGGACACCGAGACGCCGGGATGCCGAGACGCCGGGATGCCGAGACGCCGGGATGCCGAAGCCCTAAGGCCGAAGCCTGAAGCCCAAGACCTGAAGGCCCGAAGACCCGAAGCCCGAGACCTGAACGCCCGAAGGCCCGAGGCCCGAAAGCCCGAAGGCCCAAGCGCCTGAGACGGATGCCGGGACACCGAGCACCGGGCCCCAAGCCGGCCTGATCTCCCCAGTGCCCAAAGCGAAGACCTAGGTCCAACCGCGACCAAAACAAACACCTCGCCGGGCAGGCAACCATCAAAAACTCGAACCCCGCCAAGCAAAGCACGCCAACCGCAGATCATCCGCAGGCTCGGACGCCACCGCACATAGGGGCGCCGGATAAAGAAAGGGCGGGCAAAAAGCCCGCCCACCAAGCGCTAAACAATCAACACGACCCCAGACCCACACCCCGCACAGGCCGCCGAGATCCGACTGGCGTACCAACTCGGCAGATGGCAAGCACCAACCGATCAAGCACTGACAAGAGCGCTCCCCGCAGCCCGCTCGCGCCGGGCAACGTAGCGACCGTTCCAAGCAATCAACAACCCGAACGTGACGACAGTCAACCCCGTGGAAAGACCGACCATCACGTCAACCGGAAGAAGAAAAACAAGAACAACCCGGAGTACGGCCTCAGCCAGCAACCCACCACCCCAAACCACCGAAGCCACCCGGTGCCCCCGCCGGACGTCCGCACTGCTCGCATACGCAGCGGCAAGCTCCTCCGCCTTCGCCGGCATGAAGCTCTGCTGCGCCGACAAAGTCAACGGCTTGGTCCCCCGGAACGCAGTCACCAGGAACAGCACCCCGACCACCGCGGCCATGGCCGAATGCTTGATCAGCAAGAATCTCGGGTCCCCCGTCAGCAGGGTGAAGAGAAGCCCCACCCCGAAGACCGCTCCCATGACCATCGCGAAGTGGCTGAGTGCCCGGCTCCGAACAGCGACCCAGACGATCCGGGCGCCGGCAGCCACCGTGCCCGCCAGAAGCGCGGTGGTGTCGTCCGCCCCCAACGCGTGCAGACCGTAAAACGTGATCAGCGGAAGACCGAGGTCGGCAGCCATCGAGCGGACCATGGCGCCCATGCCGGAATCGAGTCGCATCGCAGAACTCCTCTGAAGCGGCCGCTCCTCATCGGCGGCGATACATCGATCCTCGCCGCCAGGACGTCATCCCCGGGACGACCAACCCACCGAGACCACCTGTCCACCACTCGACGGACACCACTCGACGGACACCATGCCCCCGCAGCCGTCGCGGGACCACCGAGCCGATCCGTCGAGGGCCACCGACCCCCAAAAGCAACGCTATGAAGAGCGACTCACCTCCAACCCCTCAAAAGCGATAAAACCTCCCATCCTAAACCCGCCTCCCCCAACACGCGCCCCCACGCAAAACCCCAGGAGAATGGCTCTCACAGAACCCGAAAAAGCAAAAAGGCACGCGCCAAAACGCGTGCCTTTCTCATCCCGACCAAAAGCCAGGACCCAAGCCCAACCCGAAGACCCGAAGAGCCGAAAACCCGGTCCACCCCGAAAAAGTAGGAACCCCTACTCCTCCGCAGTATCCGACCGAGCCCCCTCCTCCTCAACCCCGATCATGCCCACTATCCGCTCAAGATCATCAACGGTCGCGAACTCGATCGTGATCTTGCCTTTGTTCCGGCCGATGTCGACCTTCACTCGAGTGTCGAATCGATCCGACAACCGCTCCGCCAAGTCGCTCAGCGCCGGAGCATGCACCTTGGCCCGCCGCGTCGGCGGCGTGGTCGTCTTGGCCGGCCCGTCAAGCTCGGCCATCTTGACGATCTCTTCGGTCGACCGAACCGACAGCCCTTCCTTGACGATCCGGATCGCCAGATCCTCCTGGGCCTGGGCGCCCTCGAGACCGAGCAACGCGCGAGCATGCCCCGCGGAGATGACTCCGGCCGCGACCTTCCGCTGCACCGTCGCCGGCAGGTTCATCAGCCGGATCGTGTTGGAGATCTGCGGCCGGCTGCGACCGATGCGCCGGGCGAGCTCCTCGTGCGAGACCCCGAACTCCTCGAGCAGCTGCGAATACGCCGCCGCCTCTTCCAGCGGGTTCAGGTTTGCCCGGTGGATGTTCTCGAGCAGCGCGTCCCGCAGCATGGCGTCATCGGGCGTGTTCCGGACGATCGCCGGGATCGTCTCCTTACCCACCGCCTGCGCGGCCCGCCACCGGCGCTCGCCCATGACCAGCTCGTACCGGCCGTCGCCGAGCTCGCGGACCACGATCGGCTGCAGGAAGCCGACCTCCTGGATCGAGGTCTTCAGCTCCTCCAGGGCCTCTTCGTCGAAGACGTGCCGTGGCTGCTTGGCGTTCGGCTCGATCGACGACACCGGCAGCTCGGCGAAATACGCCCCCGGAACCGGCGCGAACTCGTTCTCGCCGAGAGGCGCGAGAGGCGCGACAGCCGCCGGCGCGGGTGCGGGCACCAGGGCCACCGGCGACGGTGAGGCAGCCGCCGGCAGGCCGTCAGGGGCCACTACAACCGCTGCAGTGGGTGCCGAGGCGACAGCCACGGAAGCACCGTCCGAGCCGTTCTCGATCGGCTCAGCGGCAGGCGCCGTGGGGATCAACGCGCCTAGGCCGCGGCCCAAGCCACCCCGCGGACGGTTCTTCATGCCGTTCCTCCTGTGTTGACCCCGCGCACCGCGATCTCCAGCGCCGCCTCGAAATAGCTGGTGGCGCCCCGTGATCCCGGATCGTAGGTCATCACCGACTGGCCGTAGCTCGGAGCCTCCGAGACTCGCACGTTCCGGGGAATGACCGCGTTCAGAACCTTGGTTCCGAAGTGGTTCCGCACGTCCTGCTCCACCGCGTCGGCCAGGCGGGTACGCCGGTCGTACATGGTGAGCAGGATGGTGGAGACGTCGAGGGTCGGGTTCAGGTGCTGCCGTACCAGATTGATGTTGTTGATCAGCTGGTTGAGGCCTTCCAGCGCGTAGTACTCGCACTGGATCGGAATCAGCACCTCCTGCGCCGCGCAGAGCGCGTTGACGGTCAGCAGACCGAGCGACGGCGGGCAGTCGATGAAGACGTAGTCGAACTTCTCCGGGTGGCCACTGATCGCGCGCTGCAGCCGGGACTCCCGGGCCACCACCGAGACCAGCTCGATCTCGGCGCCGGCCAGGTCGATCGTGGCCGGCACGCAGTACAGATTGGGGATGCCCTCAACCTGCTGGGCCACCTCGGCCAGCGGCACGTTCTCGATCAAGCAGTCGTACACATCCGGGACGCCGGCGTGGTGTGGCACGTTGAGGCCGGTCGAGGCGTTGCCCTGCGGGTCCAGGTCGACAACCAGCACCCGATTGCCGTGAAGCGCGAGCGCCACCGCGAGGTTCACCGTGGTGGTCGTCTTGCCGACGCCACCCTTCTGGTTGGCGACGCAAATCACCCGTGGGTGGTCCGGGCGCGGCATGATGATCTCGCCGCTCGGGTTGAGGATCTGCACAGCTCGCAACGCTTCCATGGCCAAGGGCGGATCGTCCTCATCCCCGCTCGGCGTTTCACGTGAAACATGCTCGTCGGGCTGTACTGATGCACCGGAAGTGGGTGCGCCAGGGCCCGCGGCGGCCGAAAGTGGCCCCGCAGACCCGACTGGGGGACCCGACCGGGGTGCTGGCGCGGGACCACGGAAATCGTCCGATCGGGGTGGCACTGGCGTGCCGTAGCCATAGTTGCCGGATGCTGCTGGACCGTAACCGCCCGGCCGGGGCAAAGGAACGCCCTGCTCACCGAGGTTCGGGCCGCCAGCGTTCACTCCCGACGACCGGTCGAGAGGCGACTCGGTTTCACGTGAAACACCGTACTCATGCACCGCTTTATCCCTGTTGGCTAGGAACGGGTCGGCCGGCGAAACGTGTGTTCCGGCGGGAGGAATCCGGTCCACACTATCGACGCCTGGCCAGCCTACGGCCGTCGGGCGACCGTCGCCATTCCCGTGCACAGGATGAGTTGTGCGCAACGCCGCATCGTCATCGTCCGCCGACCCCACAAAAACCATTACGCCTGACACAAGGCGCAAAGTGCCGCCATACCCGCCGACTGCATCGGGGTCAGGGCCGTCCCACCCGTCACTGTCCGTCTCCGAAAAACCCTTTCCGGTACGACCATCGCCCGCACCGGACGGCACTAATCCGGTCGTATCGACGGTCTCAGCCGTGGTTTCCCGTGAAACATCACCCGCCGACAACACCGGTTCGAGGGACAACGCCGCCACAGGAGTGTGCAAACCGGAGTTCCCCCGGCGCCCACTTCTATCGGCAAACTGGTCCTCGTCCGGAACGTTCCGAGACGACTCCGCCGTGACAGCACGCCACGCATTCCGAGCCGCGGCAAGCCCGGCCGACAGCGGCCGTTCGCCGGCCGACGGCGGGGACTCCCCAGCCGCCGGCTCCCGTCGTACCTCAAAGGTTTCTGACGCCACGGGGTGCGCCTTGCGCGCATTCCGCTTCTTCGCAGCACCCCGTCTGGCCATCTAACCCCTCCGTGTAGTCCCCCGCCCGCGATCACGGTCCCGGGATCGCGCATCACCGGATTTACGACCCGTCTTCTTCGGAGCCTTCAACTCCCGCTCCTTGACGATCTCCACCACCCTCGCGGGCGGGTCGATCAGGCCTACCCCGCACAGCCGGACCTCCGGCTCCCCGCCACCGGCCCGCGTGATCGCGGCTCGATGCTCTTCGACCTCCTCGGCCGCCAACGCCCCCTTGAGCGCCAGCAACCTGCCCCCGACCTTGGCCAGCGGCAGACACCACCCGGCCAGCTTGTCCAGCGACGCCACCGCCCGAGCGGTGACGATGTCCGCACCGCCGGCCTCCCCCACCACGTCCTCGGCCCGGCCGCGCAGCACCGTGACGTTGTCCAGGCTGAGCTCGGCGACCACCTCGTCCAGGAACGCGGTACGCCGGGCCAGCGCTTCGACGAGAGTGATGCGGAGATCCGGTCGTGCCACTGCGAGCACGATACCGGGCAAACCGGCACCAGAGCCCACGTCAACCACCGAAGCGCCGATAGGGAATAAGTGGGACACAACCCCACAGTTGATCAGGTGACGTTCCCAGAGCCGGGGCGTCTCTCTCGGTCCGATCAGCCCCCGCACCACCCCGTCGGTGGCGAGCAGCTCGGCGAACCGCCCCATCACGCCGAGACGGTCCCCGAAAACCTCGGTCGCCACCGCGGCGAACTCCTCCGGCGGCCGGGAGACGTCCTCCACCACCGGTGACGAATCCACCGGTGACGGATCCACCGGTGACGGATCAGAAACGGGCGAGGAAGAACTCAAGCTGTGCTCCGGGTGAGAACCGACAGAGGAACGAGAACCGGCAGAGCCGACAGGGCCGGCCGAAAAAACAGAGCCGGCAGAAAAAACAGGGGCGGCAGGCGAATCAGGGGCGGGGAAAGACGACGGCCCGGGCGTCACAACGCCCGGGCCGAGGTCACCCGCGCCGAAGCGTGGGTCTGTCATGTCAGTCGGCCACGCGAACCACGATGCGCCGGCTCGGCTCCACACCCTCGGACTCGCTCTGCACGCCCGCGATCGCGTTCACCACGTCGTGCACGCACTTGCGCTCGAAGGCCGACATCGGCTCCAGGCGGACCGGCTCGCCGTGCTCCTTGACCTTCTCAACGGCGTTGCGCGCCACCGCGGCCAGTTCCTTGCGCCGCGACGCGCGGTACCCGCCGATGTCCAGCAGCAGCCGGCTCGGCGACCCGGTGGCCCGGAAGATCGCCAGGCGGGTCAGCTCCTGCAGCGCCTCCAGGGTGGCGCCGCGCTGACCGACCAGCGGCTGCAGCCGCCCGCCGACCACCTCGACCATCGGACGGCCCGCGGAGACCAGCTCGTCGATGTCACCGTCGTAGTCGAGGATGTCGAGCAGACCCTCGATGTAGTCCGCGGCGATCTCGCTCTGCCGGAACAGGTCGCTGTCCGTGGTGACGCTCTCCGACTTCTTCGTCTCCGCAGCCGGCTCGGAAGCGGCAGCGCCGGCCTCGACGTCCGCGGTCAACGAAACGGCAGCCTCGGGGGCCACCGACTCGGCGACAGCGGCAGGGGCCTCCGCGGATGCGTCGGAAACAGGGGGAGTACTGGTGTCGGTCACGGTCTCATCTCCGTTGTCACTCGGGCCGAACCGAATCGGTCCGCTGTTTCCCGCGCCAGCAAGGTGCGCACGTGTCGCGGGGAGGTCTGTAGCAAGGGGAGCGCGCGGAGCCGGGTGACCCGGCCCCGCGCCGCGATCATCCCTTGGGTTTGTTCGCCGGCCGGGCGCCCTTCTTCGGATTCACCGGTTTGGCACCGGGCTTCGGGGCGAGCGCCTTCGTGTCGACCACCGGGGTGACCGGCTCCGGAGCGGCACTCTTGCGGCCGAACAGGCCACCGGTACGGCCCGGCTGCACCGGGTTCTTCAGGTCACTCGAGGTCGCGTTCGCCGCGCGGGTGGCCGAGGTGCTCTTGTTGCCGGCCATCGGCGGCGGCGGGAACTTCCGCAGCACCCACTGCTGTTGGCCCAGGGTGAACAGGTTGTTCGTCACCCAGTAGATGACCACACCGATCGGGAACAGCGAGCCGGAGATCAGCAGCGAGAACGGGATGCCGTAGAGCATCAGCCGCTGGATCATCTTCTGCTGCGGGTCCTCGGCCCAGCCGGTCTTCAGGATCATCTGGCGGCTGGTCAGGAACGTCGTGCCCATCATGACCAGGACCAGGACGCCGGCCAGGATCTTGACCGTGGTGCCGTCCGCGCCGAGAACGGCCAGCTCCGCGTCGGTCGAGCCGAACTTGGCGCTGATCGGGGCGTTGAACAGGTGCGCACCGGACGCGCTGGTGAACTGCTCGAGCGACCAGCCGTAGATGGTCTTGAGTCGCTCCGGCAGGTCGGGCTGCAGGTGGCGCAGCACGTGGAAGAGCCCCAGGAAGACCGGGATCTGCAGCACCATCGGAAGGCAGCCCATCAGCGGGTTGGCCTTCTCGACCTTGTACAGCTCCATCATTTCTTTCTGGAGCGTCTCCCGGTCACCCTTGTGCTTCTCCTGCAGCGCCTTGACCTTGGGCTGCAGCGCCTGCATGGCGCGCTGGCTCTTGATCTGCTTGACGAAGACCGGGAAGAGGATGACGCGCAGCGTCACCACCAGGAAGAAGATCGAGAGGACCCAGGCCCAGTTCGTCCCGAGCACGCGACCGTCGGGAACCCCGATCGCGTCCCAGAGGGCATGCCAGCGAAGGAGGATCCACGAAATGGCGTAGTAGATCCAGTCGAGACTCAATCTAAGCTCCAGTCACATCGGCAGGACGGTGACGGATCGGGTTAGGCACCGGGTCGTACCCGCCAGGGTGGAAGGGATGACAACGCAGGAGCCGCCAGATCGCCAGGCCCGTCCCTCGCAAGGCGCCGTGCCGCGCCAGTGCCTCCTGGGCGTACGCGCTGCACGAGGGGTAGAACCGACAGCGGGCCGGCAGCGCCGGACTCAAGTATCGACGGTACGCGACGACCACGGCCGTCAGGAGCCGGGCAGCCAGGCTCATCGCGGCCGCCGAGGACGGCGGGCGGATGCGATCGCGCCCTCCAAATCGGTCGCGAGATCTGCATATCCGGCCTGAGCGGCCGGCGGCAGAGCCCGCACCACCAGAGAGGCTCCCTGGGGAAGATCAGCGAGCAACGGCCGGACGAGGTCACGCAATCGGCGTCGAACCTTGTTCCGGACCACCGCGTTGCCCACGGCTTTGGATACGACGAAGCCGGCGCGCGCCGTGGAGGCGTGCGCCGGCTCCTCGATAAGCAGGTGAACGACCAGAGTTCCGCGGCCGGCACGACGGCCACCACGGATCGCTGCGGCGAAGTCCGAACTACGCCGCACTCGTTGCGTCGCGGCCAGCACGGCTACCTGGACATTCTTACCGGGCTAAGTGTCGGCTCAGGCCGACAGCGTGCCGCGGCCCTTGGCCCGGCGGGAAGAAAGGATGGCGCGCCCGGCACGGGTGCGCATCCGCAGCCGGAAGCCGTGGGTCTTGGCGCGCCGGCGGTTGTTCGGCTGATAGGTGCGCTTGCTCACGTCAGAACTCCGTCTTCAACTACGTCAGGGGGCATCCAGCTGCAAGACGCCACTTTATCAGAGTGCGGCGGAGCAACCGCTCAACCCTACGCAGGGCGGTTGCAGCGGTCAACCATATCCTGGGTCGGCACGCCGACATGGAGGAACCCCCCTACAACCACCTGGTCTTTCCACGCACAAAGTGAATCTTTTCCTGCGGACGAGCAGGGGATGGCGCGGGCAGCGGTTGTAGTCCCCCGGCAGGCGCTGTTAGCGTGCGCGGTTGCCGGTCCTACCTGGTCGTTCATTTACCGCGAAGCAGCGGCCAAAACCGGACAAGCAGGTGGATCGTTCGCCTCGGTGAGCCTGTTTCAAGCCCGCGCCGCTACAGGCTCCGGTGAGTCTGCCGTCCATCCGGCCGGGAGCGCCATCGGTCTCGTCATGGGTTGTGGATAACCTGTGGATAGCCGGTGGCGCCGTGCGTGTTCAGCGCGTTAACTGTGCTGGGTTGGGGGAGCCGCTCGGACGCCTGGTACAGGCGCCGACGGGCACAGACGGAAGGCCGGACACAAGGTCCACCGGGGGTCGGTGGCGATGGGGGTGGCACGGCGGTGGCCGATCAGGTCGACCTGGGCTTGCTGTGGCAGGACACGCTCAGCGAGTTGTCCGAGGAGATCGCTTCCCGGCAGCAGCGTGCCTATCTCCGTTTCACCCGCTTGCGGGCGATCGTCGAGGACACTGCTCTGCTGTCGGTTCCAGACGCCTATACCCGGGACGTGATCGAGCTGCGCCTGCGGCCGGCGATCACCGAGGCACTCACCCGACGGCTCAACCGGCCGATACAGGTCGCTGTCACGGTCCGCCCGCCGGAGGACGGCTCCGGCATGCCCGGCACCGTCTACGGCACCCCGGTCGAGTCCGACACGGCGCCGCATGCCGAGCCGCAGCCGCTGCACTACGCGGAACCGCCGCGCAACCCGGATCCCCGGCCGTACCAGCCGGAGCTCCCGGCCTACCAGCCCGAGCAGCAGCAGTATCAGCAGCCCGCGTTCGGGCCGCCGGACCGCGCTCCCGAGCCGTACCCGACGGGTTCCGCGCAGCATTCCGGGCCGCCCCCGTCGTACATCCGCGACGGGTCCGCGTCCCGGGCCGGCCAGGAAGCGCTCTTCGCCGACCCGATGCCGCCGCAGGCCAACCGCTCGGCCGCGAACCGCACGGACAAGGGTCCGGAGCGCGACGCCCCCTCGGCACCGAACGAGGCCGCCGTGCACCGGATGCCGGCCGACCAGTCCCAGATGCGCGACAACCAGCGCCGTCAGGACGACCGCCGCGACGACTCGATGCCGATGCGCCCCGGTGACAACGGTCCCGGCCGCCCTCAGGTCGACCTGCGCGGTCCCGGTTCGTCACCGCGGCCGGGCGGCAACGACGGCAACCGGCTCAATCCGAAGTACATGTTCGAGACGTTTGTCATCGGCTCGTCCAACCGCTTCGCGCACGCCGCGTCGGTCGCGGTCGCCGAGTCACCGGCGAAGGCGTACAACCCACTGTTCATCTACGGCAGCTCCGGGTTGGGCAAGACGCACCTCCTGCACGCGATCGGTCACTACGCCACCACCCTGGGGCACGCGCGCTCGGTCCGCTACGTGTCGACCGAGGAGTTCACCAACGATTTCATCAACAGCCTGCGGGACGACAAGACGCAGGCGTTCCAGCGCCGCTACCGGGACGTCGACATCCTGCTGATCGACGACATCCAGTTCCTGGAGAACCGCGAGCGGACCCAGGAGGAGTTCTTCCACACGTTCAACACGCTGCACAACGCGAACAAGCAGATCGTGATCAGTTCCGACCGCTCGCCACGTCAGCTCGCCACGCTGGAAGACCGGATGCGCACCCGCTTCGAGTGGGGCCTGCTCGCCGACATCCAGCCGCCGGACCTCGAGACGCGGATCGCGATCCTGCAGAAGAAGGCCGCGCAGGAACGCATGTACGCCCCCGCCGACGTACTCGAGTTCATCGCGTCCCGGGTCTCCAACTCGATCCGCGAGCTCGAGGGCGCCCTCATCCGGGTGACTGCTTTCGCCAGCCTCACCCGCGCCACGGTCCAGCTGTCCCTGGCCGAGGAGGTCCTGCGCGACTTCATGCCGGACGGCGCCGGCCCGGAGATCACCGCCGACCAGATCATGGTCTCCACCGCGGACTATTTCGGCGTCTCCCTCGAAGACCTGCGCGGACATTCCCGCAGCCGGGTGCTCGTCAACGCCCGCCAGGTCGCCATGTACCTGTGCCGCGAACTCACCGATCTCTCCCTGCCCAGAATCGGTCAGGCCTTCGGCGGCCGCGACCACACCACGGTCATGCACGCCGACCGCAAGATCCGCCAGCACATGGCGGAGCGACGCTCGCTCTACAACCAGATCGCCGAACTCACCAACCGCATCAAACAAAACACCTGATTTCGTACGACCTACGCCTGCACCAACCGCAACGCCCCCGCACCGCCGAGCACACCTGACGCCGGCGGTGCGCAAGACCGCTTCCGGCCGCCGGGGTGTATCCCCACTCCCGGCAGGCGCTCCCACCCCGGCCACCAGCCGCTCCGCGCCCACCCGGCACGCCGGCCTCCGCCGGAGCCGCGGCCCACAACACGCGTGACCTCGCCGCCCCGCCAGATGCTCTAGCGGTCACCCGCTCATCCGGACAACGCCGCGCATCGGCAGCGGGCTCCCCCGCCGGCCGTGGCCCGCATCGACAGCGAGCTTCCCCGCCAGCCGTGGCTCCCGCTGGCTGTGGCCCCCACTCGACTGTGGTCCGCATCGGCCACGCGCGGGCCCGCCGACCAGTCACGCCGCCTGAACCGAACCACACAGGCCACGGCACCCCCTCTGAACAGCTCACATGCCGCCCAGCACCGAGTTATCCCCAGTGCTGGGCCGGGAAGGTCAGACGGGCGGCTCGGCGCGGGTCCGGGCTCGGCGGCGCAACGGGACGATTTTCGCGTTACCCACAGGTTGGCCGAGTTTCCTCACAGGCAGGTGACAAGGGCATTGAACTGGGACAACGCGGGATCCACACACGTTATCCACTGCTTTTACACGGGGTTGTCCACAGACTTACCCCCAGATTCGCGGCTGACCTGCATAAATCGACGAGACCCGATGTCAACTTTTTAGGGCGGAAAACCAAAAGTTGTCAACGTCGGGACGGGTCAGTTTCGTGCCAACGTTGTCCACACTCGTCCACAGGCATCCACAGGCTCTTTCCCCAGACAGTGGATAACTTTTGCCCCGTACACCACAGATGTGGACAACTCCTGGGGATATCGATGTGGACAGACACGGAGAGTGAACCCATTAGTCAGCTGCCTGTGGACGCCTGTGGATTACCTGTTGAAGGTTCTGGGGATGACGGGCCCCAGGCCTCCGCCGGTTGTCCACAGGTCGGGGGACAAACCCGGTGGACAACCGGTGGATATCCGGTGGACAACGGTGGACAACCGCTGCGAACTCCGAGACTGTGGACGCAGACCCCGGTTTATACCCCGGTTTCCCACATGTGAATCACCGGTGGATAACCCTGTGACCTGCGGAAACGTTGGTTTTCCACAGTATGCACAGGTGCTATGAAGACGACTAGTTATCTCTTTAAGAGAGAAAAGAACAATCATCAGGGTGTGGAAGGTCTGCCGCTTCGCTCCGGGAGGGCAGAGGGGCACGGCAAGAGCAGGCACCAGAAGCAAGGCTCGGAACGACCCGAGGAGCCATCGCAGGCTCGGCGCCCCTGAGGGCTGAACCGGGAACCGAACCTGAGTCACCGGCTTGCCTCCGCGCTCACGTCCGGGCATGGTTCAGCGGTCGCCGGACTGGACCGCGGAGGCATCGAACCGGAAAGCTGAGCTGGATCCGCCTCGCCCCGGTGATGCGGCTCGTTGAGCCGTTGGTGATCGGCCGGTGATTCGGTTGGCGCTTCGCTCCCGGTGGCGCCTGCCGATGATGCGTCCGAGCCGCGAAGCCGACCGGGATCCACCTCGTCCCGGCCATCCGGATCGGACCCCACCCGCGGGCCCGGCCCGGATCACCCGGGGTCGGGCACACGTGAGCACCAGCAGCGCCATAGAGTTTCGGTGGGGTCGACACCCCGTAGAGGAAGCATCGCGGAGGACAGCATGAAGTTCCGGGTGGAGCGAGACGCGCTCGCCGACGCCGTGGCCTGGACAGCCAAGAGCCTGCCCAGCCGGCCGTCAGTGCCGGTGCTCGCCGGTGTCCTGCTGCGAGTCACCGACGGCCGCTTGCAGGTCTCCGGCTTCGACTACGAGGTCTCCAGCCAGGTCTCGGTCGAGGTGCAGGCGGACGCGGACGGCGCCGCGCTGGTCTCCGGCCGGCTGCTCGCCGAGATCACCAAGGCACTGCCCGGCAAGCCGGTGGACATCGCCGCGGTGGGTTCACACCTCGAGCTGGTCTGCGGCAGTGCGCGTTTCACCCTCCCCACGATGCCGGTGGAGGACTATCCGACCCTTCCGGATATGCCGTCCAGCGCGGGCACCGTCGACGCCGCTACGTTCGCCTCAGCGGTTTCCCAGGTCGCCATCGCCGCGGGCCGGGACGAGACGCTGCCGATGATGACCGGTGTGCGCCTCGAGCTGAACGGCACCACGATGGCGATGCTCGCCACCGACCGGTACCGGCTGGCGATGCGCGAGATCGAGTGGAACCCGGACGACCCGGAGATCAGCCTGAACGCTCTGGTCCCGGCGAAGACCCTGAACGACACGGCGAAGGCGCTCGGCCCGCTCGGCGGCTCGGTCACCCTCGCCCTGGCGCAGGGCAACGCCGGCGAGGGCATGATCGGCTTTGCCGGTGGCACCCGGCGCACCACCAGCCGCCTGCTCGACGGTGCGAACTACCCGCCGGTGCGCTCGCTGTTCCCGACCTCGCACAACGCCGAGGCCCGGATCGCTGTCTCCGCGCTGGTCGAGGTGGTCCGCCGCGTCGCGCTGGTGGCCGAGCGCACCACGCCGGTGCTGCTCAGCTTCAGCGAGGACGGCCTGGTGGTCGAGGCCGGTACCACCGAGGAGGCGCGCGCCAGCGAGGCCATGGAGGCCGAGTTCACCGGTGAGGCGCTGACCATCGGCTTCAATCCGCAGTACCTGATCGACGGGCTGCAGAACCTCGGCGCACCCACCGCGGTCTTCTCGTTCGTCGACGCGTTCAAGCCAGCTGTGATCTCCCCCGCTGCCGAAAGCGCTGAAATCATCCCGGGATACCGCTATCTGATCATGCCGATCCGGGTAACCCGCTGATACTGAGCGAGGAACATTCGCACTTCTAGGGGGAAGACCATGCAACTCGGCCTGATCGGTCTCGGCCGGATGGGCGGCAACATGCGGGAACGTATCCGCGCTGCCGGGCACGAAGTTGTCGGATTCGACCACAACGCGGACAAGTCCGACGTTGGTAACCTGGCCGAGCTGGTGGAGAAACTGGCGACGCCGCGCGTCGTCTGGACCATGGTGCCGGCCGGCAAGATCACTGAAGACACCATCAACGAGCTCGCGGGGCTGCTCTCCGAGGGCGACATCATCATCGACGGCGGGAACTCCAAGTTCACCGACGACGGTCCCCGGGCCGAGCGGCTCAAGCCGAAGGGCATCCACTACCTGGATGTCGGCGTCTCCGGTGGTGTCTGGGGCATCACCAACGGGTACGCGCTGATGGTGGGCGGCGACGCCGAGATCGTCGAGCACTGCAAGCCGATCTTCGAGGCGCTCAAGCCGGCCGGTGAGTTCGGTTTCGCGCACGCCGGACCGGCCGGTGCCGGCCACTACGCGAAGATGATCCACAACGGCATCGAGTACGGGATGATGCAGGCGTACGGCGAGGGGTACGAGATCCTCCTGGCGTCCGAGCTGGTCCACAACGTGCCGGCGGTCATCAAGAGCTGGCGCGAGGGCAGCGTCGTCAAGTCCTGGCTGCTCGACCTGCTCGACCGGGCGCTCGACGAGGACCCGACGCTGGAGAACCTCAAGGGCTACGTCGAGGACACCGGCGAGGGCCGCTGGACCGTCGACGAGGCGGTCCGTCTCTCCGTTCCCGCCCACGTCCTGGCTGCTTCGATCTTCACGCGCTTCGAGTCGCGTCAGGACGACTCGCCGGCGATGAAGGCCGTCGCCGCACTGCGTCAGCAGTTCGGCGGCCACGCCGTCAAGCGCTGACCCATGCACGTACGCCGGGTCGAGCTCGTCGACTTCCGTTCCTACGAGCGGGTGGCCGTCGACCTCGATTCCGGCGTGACCGTGCTGGTCGGCCAGAACGGCATGGGCAAGACCAACCTGATCGAAGCGCTCGGGTACGTGGCCACCCTGGACAGTCATCGGGTGGCCACCGATGCGCCGCTGGTCCGCTTCGGCGCCACCTCGGCGGTGATCCGCTGCGCGATCGTGCACGACGGCCGGGAGCTCCTGGTCGAGCTGGAGATCGTGCCGGGCAAGGCGAACCGGGCCCGGCTCAACCGGTCCCCGGTGCGCCGGCCCCGCGAAGTGCTCGGCGCCCTGCGGATGGTGCTGTTCGCACCGGAGGACCTCGAGCTGGTCCGCGGTGACCCGTCCGAGCGCCGCCGCTACCTCGACGACCTGCTCGTCGCCCGGCAGCCCCGCTACGCCGGGGTGCGCGCCGACTACGACCGGGTGGTCAAGCAGCGCAACGCCCTGCTGCGCACCGCGTATCTGACCCGCAAGGTGGGCGGCACCCGCGGTCAGGACCTGTCGACGCTCGCGGTCTGGGACCAGCATCTCGCCCACCACGGCGCGGAGCTGCTGGCCGGCCGGTTGGAGCTGGCGGCGGCGCTCGGCCCGCACCTGACCAAGGCGTACGACGCGGTGGCGGCCGGCCGGTCGTCGGCCACGATCGGGTATTCGTCCCGGCTCGGCGAGGATCTGACCACCGACCGCGCGGTCCTGGAGGCCGCGCTGCTCGAACGGATGCGGGAGCGGCGCCCGGCCGAGGTCGAGCGGGGCACAACGCTTGTCGGCCCGCACCGCGACGACCTCCAGTTGTCGCTGGGCGAGCTGCCGGTCAAGGGCTACGCCAGCCACGGCGAGTCCTGGTCGTTCGCGCTGGCGCTGCGCCTGGCGGCGTACGACCTGCTGCGCGCGGACGGGATCGAGCCGATCCTGGTGCTCGACGACGTCTTCGCCGAGCTGGACGCCGGCCGGCGCGACCGGCTGGCGGCCCTGGTCTCGGACGCCGCTCAGCTGCTCGTCACGTGCGCGGTGCCGGAGGACGTGCCGGCCGCGCTGCGCGGCGCCCGGTACGACGTGACCACCGGCTCGGTGACGCGTGCCGGCTGACCCGGTGCCCCGGCGTCGATCTCGTCACCGTCCCGGGGCCTCAGCGGGCCGTGGAGCGCGCCCGCGGGCTTGACGGTGGGTCGGGTTCGGGTCGACAGTGCTGCGGGGGTTGGCGCGGTTGTCGGCGGGTCGTCGGCCACTGACGCGGACAACGGTTATCCACAGGGGGTGTCGCGGTGCCGCGTGAGGCGAGCAGGGCGAACGGCGGGGCGGCGGCGAAGCGACCGTCGGCGCGTCAGCCCGCGGGCGGTCCGGCCGCGGGTCAGCCCGCAGGTGGTCAACCGGCCGCGGGTCAGCCGGCCGCGGGTCAGCCCGCGAGTGGTCAACCGGCCGCGCCGGACGGCTGGGATGACGGGAAGGCCGGCCCGGAGCTGGCCCGGGCGGTGCTGGACGCGGCGCTGACGAAACGGCGCGAGGCGGCCCGGCAGCCCCGCAAACGGATCGGCGCGACCGGTGAGAAGCGGTTGCGCGGGTATTCCGGGCCGGGTGTGGATCCGCGGGATCCGCAGCTGTTCGGCTCGATGCTCGAGCGGCTGATGAAGGCGCGCGGGTGGGAACGGCCGAAGGCCGAGGCCACCGTGTTCGGATCCTGGGAGAAAGTGGTCGGCGCGGACATCGCCGCGCACAGCAAACCGGTGAAACTCGACGCCGGGGTGCTGACCGTGGAGGCCGAGTCGACCGCCTGGGCCACCCAGCTGCGGATGCTGACCGGCCGGCTGCTGAAGCAGATCGCCGGCGAGATCGGCCACAACGTCGTGATCAGGCTGAACATCCACGGTCCGGCCGCGCCGTCGTGGAACCGGGGACCGCGCCGGGTGCAGGGCCGTGGACCCCGCGACACCTACGGCTGAGCTGCCCGGATCGCTGCCCGGATCGCTGCTTCGATCGCGCGGCTGGGCGACGGAGGGAACCTGTTTCGGGTTTCGTGCGTCCTTATCAGTATGGCCCTGCTGCGTCGCTCGCTGGTTCTGCTCGTTCTCGTTCTCGGCACCCTCGGTGTGTTCCCGCCTGCGGCGGCTCCGGCCTGGGCGAGTGCGGGGCCCGGCGAGGCTTTGGCGTTTGCCGAGGAGGTGCCCAGCGGGCTGCGGTGGCCGATGATCCTGGCGGCCGCGTCGGCGGTGCTGCTGCTGGTGATCGGTGGCGAGATGTGGTGGCTGTCCCGGCGGCCGGAGCCGGCCCCGATGGTGGCCGGCTCCGAGTCCGAGGTGACCCAGCGGGTGAGCAGCCGGGTCTGACCGGCTGGTTGTCCACAGGTCTTGTGGGTGACCGCGACCACCCACGGGCAATGAAGGGTGCGGCGATCGTTCTGGACGCGCCAGCGGCCAGATCGCCGTGCCCGGCCCCCGCGGGAGCGGCGATCCGAACCCGGCAGCCACATGGGACAAAAGGCTTTTGATCTTTTAAAAGAGCAGCAGCAGTGACCGCTCAGTAATCCGCGAAGACCGCGAACCCGCGCTCCGCGCAGCGGCGGTAGAAACCGGCCAGGACGGCCAGTTCGGTGCGGGCGAAGCTCCAGTGCGGCGCGTTGCCGGCCTCGTCGCGGAGCGCCGCGAGCCGCTGGTCCAGCCAGCGCAACTGCTGGTCGGCGAGCCGCCCGTTGGCGATCGCGGTGCGCATCACCTCGGCGACGGTGTCGAAGGTGACCAGGTCACCGAACTTGTCGTGGCCCTCGACGAACCGCTCCAGACCGCCGGCGATCCAGGCGCAACCGTCCGGGTCGATCACCGGGTCCTCGTCCTCGGCGGCCGCGTCGGTCGCGTAGAGCACACCTTCCAACCCGAGCAGCAGGTCGACCAACTCCGTGTACGCGGTCGCTCGCACCGTGCCGGTCTTGGCGACGTGCAGTGCGAGCGCGCCGGTGGGCGCGGCGATCTCCGGAGCGTCGGCGATCGCGCCGAAGTCGACGAACTCGGCGGGAGCCACCGGGTCGTAGTACTGGTTCGTCCGCGGCCAGTGCACCGCGACGTTGTCCAGGCCCTTGTCGTGCGCCATCGGGGCAACCCTTCCTCGACCTGTCCAAGCGGTCCGTTGGGCCATGCACGGCCCGCGCGGGCGAGGTTACGACACCACCGCCTGCCGCTGACAGGCAGTGTCGCAGCGAGGGTCAGCCGGGGGCGGCAGGCGCGCCCGGCCCGAGCGTTTGCCATTGTGTGGAGGGGCTGTGCCGTGTAGGGGGAGACGCGGGAGGCATCCTGAATCGCGCTACGGGACTCTCAGGCACCCGGAAGGGGTGCCGGACCCTCGCCAACTCGCCTCGGCGGAGTAGAATCGACGGTGACCGGGAAAACTGTGCTTGTCGGTGGTGGCGCGGTCACACGCAGCCACTTTCGTCACGCTACGCGGTTTTTCCAGCCGATCACGATCCGCGGGTTGTCCGCGGCGGCCGGCGAGCACGGTTCCACCGGTGGTCCGCTCCTCTCGCGGTGTCATCTGTGGTGCTTCGTGCGCGCTCACAGCCGCTGGTCACCCGCCAACCCCCGTGTGGGGCTCCACCTGGGGTCCCGTGCGAGAAAGCGGCCGAGGGTGTCAGAGAACAATCAGCAGTATGGTGCCGATTCGATCACCGTGCTCGAAGGCCTTGAGGCGGTCCGGAAGCGCCCCGGTATGTACATCGGGTCCACCGGCGAGCGGGGTCTGCACCACCTGGTCTGGGAGGTTGTGGACAACGCGGTCGACGAGGCGCTCGCGGGGTACTGCGACACCATCGACGTGGTCCTGCTCGCCGACGGCGGTGTCTCGGTCACCGACAACGGCCGTGGTTTCCCGGTCGACATGCACCCCCAGCTGAAGAAGCCGGGCGTCGAGGTGGCACTGACCGTGCTGCACGCCGGCGGCAAGTTCGACGGCAAGGCCTACGCGGTCTCCGGCGGTCTGCACGGCGTCGGCGTGTCCGTGGTGAACGCGCTCTCCATCCGGATGGCCGTGGTCATCCACAAGGACGGCTTCGTCTGGCGGCAGAAGTACAACGCCTCGAAGCCGGAAGAGCTGATCAAGGGTGAGCCCACCGAGGGGACCGGGTCGACGGTGCAGTTCTGGCCGGACCCGGCGATCTTCGAGACCACCGAGTTCGACTTCCAGACGATCTACCGCCGGCTCCAGGAGATGGCCTTCCTGAACCGCAACCTGGCGATCAACTTCACCGACGAGCGCACCGATTCGCTCGACGAGAAGGGTGAGCCGCGCCGGGTCGAGTTCCTCTACGAGGGCGGTATCGCGGACTTCGTCCGGCACCTGAATGCCACCAAGAGCGCGATCCACAAGACCGTGATCGAGTTCGGCACCGAGGACTCCGAGGCCGGCATGGCCGTCGAGATCGCGATGCAGTGGAACGAGTCCTACGGCGAGTCGATCTACACGTTCGCCAACCGGATCAACACCCACGAGGGTGGCACCCACGAGGAGGGCTTCCGGGCCGCTCTGACCGGCATCGTGAACCGGTACGGCGCCGAGAAGAAGTTCCTCCGCGGCGACGAGAAACTGTCCGGTGAGGACATCCGGGAGGGCCTCGCCGCGATCATCTCGGTGACGCTGACCAACCCGCAGTTCGAGGGTCAGACCAAGACGAAGCTCGGCAACACCGACATGAAGAGCTTCGTGCAGAAGGTCGCGAACGAGCAGATCGCCGACTGGTTCGACCGCAACCCGGCCGACGCCAAGCAGATCATCACGAAGGCGTCGCAGGCGTCCCGCGCCCGGATCGCCGCGCAGCAGGCCCGCAAGCTGGCCCGCCGCAAGTCGCTGCTGGAGTCCGGTTCGATGCCGGGCAAGCTGGCCGACTGCCAGTCCACCGACCCGCGCGAGACCGAGCTGTTCATCGTCGAGGGCGACTCGGCCGGCGGTTCGGCCAAGCAGGGCCGGTCCAGCAAGTACCAGGCGATCCTGCCGATCCGCGGCAAGATCCTGAACGTGGAGAAGGCCCGGATCGACCGGGTGCTGAAGAACAACGAGGTCCAGGCGCTGATCACCGCGCTGGGCACCGGCATCCACGACGAGTTCGACATCGGCAAGCTGCGCTACCACAAGATCATCCTGATGGCCGACGCCGACGTCGACGGCCAGCACATCCAGACGCTGCTGCTCACCCTGCTGTTCCGCTTCATGCGGCCGCTGGTCGAGCAGGGGCACGTCTACCTGGCCTCGCCGCCGCTCTACAAGCTCAAGTGGAACAAGCGGGGCGATGACGCGCAGTACGCGTACTCGGACCGCGAGCGTGACGGCCTGATCGCGTTGCGTCAGCAGAAGAAGGCGAACGCGAAGCCGGACGACATCCAGCGGTTCAAGGGTCTCGGCGAGATGAACTTCCAGGAGCTGTGGGACACCACTATGGACCCGGACACCCGGACCCTGCGTCAGGTGACCCTGGACGACGCCGCGGTCGCCGACGAGTTGTTCAGCGTGCTGATGGGTGAGGACGTCGAGGCGCGGCGGTCCTTCATCCAGCGCAACGCGAAGGACGTCAGGTTCCTCGACATCTGACCCTCGGCGGGCGCGCCGCTGGTCACGTGTCCACAGCGTAGGGCACCTTTCCACAGTGTTATCCACAGCGATTTGCGGGCTTTGGCCGAATTTGTCTGGCTTCACCTTGAGTAAGGGTTAACAGTGACTGACATTCCCGAACCGCCTGACGGCGACGTTCCCCAGGACGAGACCGGCGGCGGTGTGAGCCAGCGCGTCGAGCCCGTCGGCCTCGAAGTCGAGATGCAGCGCTCGTACCTCGACTACGCGATGAGCGTCATCGTCGGCCGCGCCCTGCCCGACGTGCGGGACGGTCTCAAGCCGGTGCACCGCAAGATTCTGTACGCGATGTACGACGCCGGCTTCCGCCCCGACCGCGGGTACGTGAAGTGCGCGCGCGTCGTCGGCGACGTGATGGGCAACTACCACCCGCACGGCGACTCGTCGATCTACGACGCGCTGGTCCGGATGGGCCAGCCGTGGTCGCTGCGGTACCGGCTGATCGACGGCAACGGCAACTTCGGCTCGCCGGGCAACGACCCGCCGGCCGCCATGCGGTACACCGAGGCGAAGCTGTCCCCGCTGGCGATGGAGATGCTGCGGGACATCGACGAGGACACCGTCGACATGCAGGACAACTACGACGGCCGCACCCGGGAGCCGACGATCCTGCCGGCTCGCTTCCCGAACCTGCTGGTGAACGGGTCCGAGGGCATCGCGGTCGGCATGGCGACCAAGATTCCGCCGCACAACCTGCGGGAGATCGCCGCCGCCGTCCAGTGGTGTCTGGACAACATCGACGCGGACGAGCCGACCACGCTCGAGGCGCTGCTCGAGATCGTCAAGGGCCCGGACTTCCCGACCTACGGCCTGATCGTGGGCCAGCAGGCCATCCAGGACGCGTACCGGACCGGGCGTGGCTCGATCCGGATGCGCGCGGTGGTCGAGGTCGAGGAGGACTCGCGCGGCCGGCCGTGTCTGGTCGTCACCGAGCTGCCGTACCAGGTGAACCCGGACAACCTGGCCGAGCGGGTCGCGGAGCTGGTCAAGGAGGGCAAGCTCACCGGGATCGCCGACATCCGGGACGAGTCGTCCGGTCGTACCGGTATGCGGTTGATCCTGGTGCTCAAGCGCGACGCGGTCGCCAAGGTGGTGCTGAACAACCTCTACAAGCACACCCAGCTGCAGGAGACGTTCGGCGCCAACATGCTGGCGCTGGTGGACGGCGTGCCGCGCACGCTGAACCTGGCCCAGTTCATCAGGTACTACGTCGAGCACCAGATCGAGGTCATCCGCCGGCGGACCGCCTACCGCCTGCGCAAGGCCGAGGAGCGCGCGCACATCCTGCGCGGTCTGGGCAAGGCCCTGGACATGCTCGACGAGGTCATCGCCCTGATCCGGCGCTCGCCCACGGTGGAGGACTCGCGCCAGGGCCTGATGTCGCTGCTCGACGTCGACGAGATCCAGGCCACCGCGATCCTCGACATGCAGCTGCGCCGCCTGGCCGCCCTGGAGCGGCAGCGGATCATCGACGAGCTCGTGAAGATCGAGCTCGAGATCACCGACTTCAAGGACATCCTCGCGAAGCCGGAGCGGCAGCGGGCGATCATCTCCGAGGAACTCGGCGAGATCGTGCAGAAGTTCGGGGACGACCGGCGCACCCAGATCATCCCGTTCGACGGCGAGGTCTCCATGGAGGACCTCATCGCGCGCGAGGACGTTGTGGTGACCATCACACGAACTGGTTACGCGAAGCGCACCAAGGTCGACATGTATCGATCGCAGCACCGCGGCGGCAAGGGCGTGAGCGGCGCGACCCTGCGCCAGGACGACATCGTGTCGCACTTCTACGTGATCTCTACGCACGACTGGATGCTGTTCTTCACGAACAAGGGCCGGGTTTATCGGGCTAAGGCGTACGAACTGCCCGAAGCCAGCCGAACCGCCAAGGGACAGCACGTCGCGAACCTGCTGGCCTTCCTGCCGGACGAGCACATCGCGCAGGTCATCCAGATCCCGAACTACCAGGTCGCGCCGTACCTTGTGCTCGCCACTAAGAATGGTCTCGTGAAGAAGACCCGACTCGACGAGTTTGACTCCAACCGCAGCGGTGGCATCATCGCCATCAACCTGCGGGAGGATGACGAGTTGGTTGGCGCGGCCCTGGCGGCTTCTGAGGACGATCTGTTGCTGGTGTCCAAGAAAGCCCAGGCCATTCGCTTCAACGCGACCGACGAGGCGCTCCGTCCGATGGGACGAGCGACGTCGGGCGTGATCGGCATGCGCTTCGGCGACAACGACGAGCTCCTGGCCATGGAGGTCGTCCGCGAGGGTCTGGATGTGTTGGTTGCCACCGACGGTGGGTATGCCAAACGGACACCGATCGAGGAGTATCCGGTACAGGGGCGCGGCGGCAAGGGGGTACTCACCGCGAAGATCACTGAACGTCGTGGTGGACTTGTCGGCGCTCTGGTGATCAGCCCGGAGGATGAACTGTTTGCCATCACCAGCAATGGTGGTGTCATCCGGACTCCCGTGAAGCCTGTACGGCGCACACGGGATCGGAACACAATGGGGGTCAAGCTGATGGACCTCCCTGAAGGTGTAACCATCGTGGCGCTTGCTCGCAATGCCGACGAGCCTGACGAACAGGACTAGTTGATGCCGGAGACACAGGCGAAGTCGGGGGGCCCCGGGAGCTCAGCGGCACCGGGCGATGCGGCGAAGAACGACGGCGCCGCAACGCCCGGACGCGAGACCGCTGGGCGCGCCGCTGTCCCCGCCGAAGCCCCGTCCCCGCCGAAGTTCACCAGGGCGCCGGGCATGGCCCCGCCGCCCGGTGAGCCCGCTGCCGGGCCGGATGCCGCTGACCCGAAACGGCCAGGCGCACCCGCCGTGGCCAAGGCGTCGGCTGCGGTGCCGGTCGTGACCAAGGGTAAGGGCGCTGCGCCCGGGGTCGCTTCGGTGCGCCCCGGTGGTGCGCCCGGCACGGTCACGGGTTCCGCACGCCCGGCGGGCAGTGTGCCCACGGTGACCCCACCCGGCGCCGCCAAGCAGCGCACCGCGCCGCCGGCGGCTCCGGCCGGTCCCGGTGGCACGTCGGCGGTCGGGGCAGCCCGAGTCTCCGAAGCGGTCCGCTCGGCCCGCTCCACGGTCTCCTCGGCCGCGGCGCGCGGTCCGCGGCGGGCCCGGCTCAACCTCAAGCGGATCGATCCCTGGTCCGTCATGAAGTTCGCGTTCGCGGTCTCGATCGTGCTCTTCATCGTGGTGGTCGTCGCGACCTCGGTGCTCTACCTCGCGCTGGACACCATGGGTGTTTGGAGCTCGATCAACGACAGCCTCAAGGACCTGGTCAACGCGAGCGGTGGCGCGGACACCTCGTCCGGTTTCCGGATCACCGCGTGGGGCGTGATCGGCACCTCGATGCTGATCGGCGCGGTCAACGTCGTGCTGTTCACGGCGCTGGCCACGCTCGGCGCTTTCGTCTACAACGTGTGTGCCGACCTGGTCGGTGGCATCGAGCTGACGCTCGCCGAGCGGGACTGACGACCTGATCGGGTTGTGAGCCACCCCCGTTTTGGAGGCTCACAACCCGATGCGGTAAAGTTCTGTCTCGCAGGTGAGGGGCTATAGCTCAGTCGGTTAGAGCGCAGAGCTGATAACTCTGAGGTCGATGGTTCGATTCCATCTAGCCCCACGAGCGAATCGGGCGATCCCCATCCGTACATGTTGCGGATTAAGGGTCGCCCGTTTCTCTCTGACGGTGTTTCATTGCTTCTGTCGCGGTTCCCGGCCTTTGGGGGTAGTTGATGCTGAAGAAGCTTCTGATCGTGGCAGCCGTGGTCGGTGCTGCCGCGCTGGTGGTCAAGAAGGTCAAGGCGTCCAGCGACGAGCGTGCGCTGTGGCACGAGGCGACCACCGCGCCCGACCTGCGCTGAGGCGCTAGCCGGGGCCCTAGCTCAATTGGCAGAGCACCGCCTTTGCAAGGCGGGGGTTAGGGGTTCGATTCCCCTGGGCTCCACCAAGGTTCTCTCTTAGCCGTCCGCACCCGCGGGCGGCTTTTTTTGATCTACTGGCGCGGTGAAACGGCGGGTTCTTCTGGCGGCGCTGGCTCTGCTGGCGCCCGTGTCGGGGTGTGCACCATCCGAAGCGGCGCTGCCCCTGCGGGATGACGACGACGGATACCGCTGGGCCAGCCCCAGCGGGCCGCTGGGGCGCGGATTCTGCCTCACCCTGGTCCGAGGTCGCCGGCCGAGCCAGGTGGTCCCGGTGATCGGCGGGAAGAGCTTCGAATGGGTCGACTGGGCCCAGCTGGTCGGGCCGGGAGACGGCGAAGAGGGTGGGTCGCGGTACTTCGCCGGGATCGCGTACCTGGGCGACTGGACGGTGATCCTGGAGGACCGGGGCGGGCTCGGGATGGACGGCCTGATCGCCGGCCCGCTGTCGGCCGGGACCGAGGTGGTGGCGTACCAGTGCGGTGCCGACCGGCATGCGCACACTCGGATATATCGCGACGGCCGGATCGAACTGGACCAGAACACCGCCGAACAGGGCGCAGACGTGACGGATCCCACCGAGGCGACCATCACGTTCGTCGAATCACAGATCGGTTTCGAGCTGACCGGGGCATTGCTGGAGTCGAAGAGATATCTGCTGGTCACCGTTCCGAAGGTGTAGCAACGCATATGCCCGATCTGCGTGCTGCCAGTTATCCACAGAGGAATGAAGAAGACTGCGCGAGATGATGGCGCCGGTTAGCCTGCGACTCGTGAGCGAACGAAGACGGGCAGCCGCTGTGATCGTGCGGGACGGCCGTGTGCTGATGGTGCACGAGCGAAGCCGGCGATCCGGTGGCGGCGAGTGGTGGACTCTGCCCGGTGGCGGGCTGGAGCCCGGCGAGACGGCCGAGGAGGCCGTGCGGCGCGAGGTCTTCGAGGAGACCGGGCTGATCGTCAGCGACCTGCGGTATGTGCTGGAGATGCCGTATCCGTCCGGCATGACATCGGTCTTCGCGGTGTCGGTGGCCGACGGCGAGCCACGTGCCGGGCACGACGACGGCAAGGGCCCGGAACCGCTCGGCCTGGACTGGCTGCCGGTGCCGGAGCTCCCGATCGAGACGAGTGGGGTGCCGGTCCCACCGCTGATGGTGGTGCTGCCGACGATGGCACCGGCCGCCTCATCGGTTTCGGTCACGCCACCGGTCTCCGCGCGGGCCGACCGTCAGACCGGCGACGACTCCGACATCACCGAAGCCGATGGTGCCGGGACCGCGCCGGCGATGGCCCGCCGGCGCTCCGCGACGAAGTAGGCGCAGGCCGCGGTGTAGCTGAACGTCAGCAGCAGGCTCAGGACCCGGACCGAGAAGGACGGGTAGGGCAGGGCGGCGATCGCCAGAGCTACGAACGCCCAGCCGGCGAGCAGCGCAATGTTGATCACGTCGTGCCGGTCCCAGCGGCCGGTGCGCCGGTGTGCCTGGCGCTGGATCTCGACGGTGAAGGCGTGCGCCATGCCGAGCGCCAGGAGGGCGAGCAGGATGGTGGCGAACACCGAGTGGTGTCCGCCGCCGACCGCGGCCATGGCGGTGGCGCCGGTCATCAGCGCAAGGCCGCTGACAGTGCCGGTACGAGCCTTACGACGCTCCGGAATGAACCCCTCCTCCACAACCACAGACATTCGGCATGATCCGCCTGAATCTGAGTAGCCCGGGGGTGCCGGTCGATGAGGAGGTCGTCAGTGGATGGTGGTCATTTTCGGCCAGAGCCGAAGATCAAAATCTTGATGTCGTGCGTCCGCCGGGGTTCAGATCGTC
>NZ_BOMS01000040.1 GCF_016862315.1 Actinoplanes palleronii
CGCGCTCCGCACCGAAAGTCCCCACGCAGCGCTTCGTGCCGGCGTCGGTCGGGTCGTGTCTTGTGGTTGCGGGGCGGGTTTGGGGTCATGATGGCGGGCGTGATGGGAAGCCTGCAGACCGAATCCGCCCAGTCCCGATCTGACCTGCTCGCCGTGCCGGTGGCGAAAGCGCTCGCCGTGTGGCCGGCGGACGCGCCGGTCGACGTCGATCAGGTGCTGGTGGCGCCGATCGATCCGACCCTGGCCGACACCGCGGCGTTCTGCGAGGCGTATGGGGTGACCCTGGCCGAGTCCGCCAACTGCGTGATCGTGGCGGGCCGCCGGGGCGAGGTGACGAAATACGCCGCGTGCATCGTTTTGGCCACCACCCGGGCCGACGTGAACGGGATGGTCCGGCGGCTCCTTGACGTCCGCAAGTGCAGCTTCGCGCCGATGGACGAGGCGGTGTCGCTGACCGGGATGGAGTTCGGCGGGATCACCCCGATCGGACTACCCGCGGACTGGCCGATTCTGGTGGACTCCCGGGTGATCGCCGCGCCGCACGTGATCATCGGGTCCGGCGTCCGGCACAGCAAGATCGCCGTGCCCGGGCCGGCCCTGGGTGCCCTGCCGGGCGCGCAGGTGATCGAGGGCCTGGCGAAAGAGGTCGGCTAGCCCATCGAAGGGTCAGACAACGATGGTGGTAAATGTCGTTTCACGTGAAACGTTATCGACCGGCCTCGACGGCTTCCCGGCGGGTGATCTCCTCGAACGCGGCGAGCAGCGTCGATGAGTCCTGGGCGCCCTGGATGACGAACTTCCCGTCGACGAGGAAGTAGGGGACGCTGGTGACGCCCAGCTCCCCCGCCTCGGTCAGGTCGGCCTCGACGGCGCCGGTGCCGGCCTCGGACTCCAGGTAGGCGAATGCCGCCGCGGCGTCCAGCCCGATCGAGCCGGCCACGCCGGCCAGGGCCGCACGGGATCCGACGTCTATGCCGTCGGCGAAGTGTGCCCGCTGCAGCGCGTCGAGCATGTCGGCCTGGCGCTCCTGCCCGGCGGCCCAGGCGATCAGCCGGTGCGCCGCGAACGTGTTGGCCGCGAGCGCCCGGTCGAAGTCCAGGATCAGGCCCTCCCTGGCGCCGATGTCGGCCGCCTGGGCGAACATCTGCTCGGCCCGCTCGTCGCCGCCGAACTGCTCGGCCATCACCTGCTTGAGCGGCATCGGCTGCGGCACCGGCGACGGGTCCAACTGGAAGGCGCGATAGGTGACCGTCACGTCCTCGCCGAACGCGGCCAGCGCGCTCTCGAGCCTCCGCCGCCCGAGATAGCACCACGGGCAGACGACGTCGGACCAGACCTGGATATCCACACTTCTCCGTTCCGGTGCAGAAAGTTCGGGGAGCAGGCGAGTTCGGGGGTCAGGCGATCTGCTCGGCGATCTGGCGCTTGAGCCGGCCCAGGATCGCCGTCCCGCCCCGGATACGCAGCGGGCTGATCGCCTGCGCCAGCCCCATCCGGGCGTAGAGGTCGTCCGGCACGGCCAGGATCTCGGTGGCCGACGACCCGGCCAGGCCCTCGGCCAGGATGCCGGCGAAGGCCCGGGTGGTCGGCGCCTCCGGCGGGCAGTCGAACCACGTCTGCACGGTGGCGTCCGGCTGCACCTCGGCTTTGAGGAAGAACTGGGTCTGGCACTCCGGGACCTGCTCCATGCCGTCGTGCCCGGCCAGTGCGGCGGGCAGCGGCGGCACGGCGTCGGAGAATTCCAGCAGCATCTCCAGGACCACCTCACGGGGCGCGGAGGCGAAATCCTCGACGATCTCGGCGAGCTTCGGCGGCATCTCAGTCACGAAGACCAACTTAGCCCGCGCCGGGCGCGCAGCCGCAGGCAGAACGGGGCAGCCGGGCCGCCGCCCGGTGGCCCGGCTGCGGCCCGGCCCACGGTCAGGCGGAGGTCGAGGCCGGCAGGAGGGCCACGTCACTCAGGCTGATCAGGCCGACCACCTTGCGGTCGGCGTCGCACACCAGGAGGCGGCGGACCGACCGGCTGCGCATGGCCTGGACCGCCTCCTCCACCCGGGCGCTCTGCTCGATCATGATGAGTTCGCGGGAGGCGATCGCGCCGAGTGTCGTGGTCGCCGGGGGCAGGCCCTCGGCGATCGCCCGAACCACGATGTCCCGGTCGGTGACGATGCCGGCCATGGTCGGGCCGTGCGTCACCACCACGTCGCCGATGCCCTGATCGCGCATGGCCTGTGCGGCCTCGTCGAGACAGGTGTCCTCCGGCAGGTAGACCACCCGCCGGGTCATCGCGTCAGCCACCAGTCTGGCCATGTTCGTGCCTCCACCCCGTTGAACGTCCGCTTACCCCAGTCTTCCCATGATTACCCCGGGTATGTCCACAAGGGGCAGCTCCTGCCGGTCGCCGGTGCGCCGGTTGCGCAGTTCGGCGTACCCCTCCATCAAGCGGCGGCCGACCACGACGGACCGCGGGATGCCGATCAACTCGGAGTCGGTGAATTTGACCCCGGCCGAGACGTTCGGCCGGTCGTCGACCAGGACCCGGACCCCGGCCCGGACCAGTGTCGCGCCCAGCGACAGCGCGGCCTCGATCTGACCGTCCCGGCCGGCCGCCACGATGTGCACGTCGGCCGGCGCGACCGCGTCCGGCCAGATCAGCCCGCGTTCGTCGTGGTGTTGCTCGGCGATCACCGCGACGGCCCGGGTCAGGCCGATGCCGTAGCTGCCCATCGTCGGACGGACCGGTTTGCCGTCGGCGCCGAGCACGTCCACCCGGAACGCGTCCGTGTAGCGGCGGCCCAGCTGGAAGATGTGTCCGATTTCGATGCCCCGTCGAATGGTCAGCGTGCCACCGCCACAGGCCGGGCAGGTGTCGCCGGCCCGGACCTCGGCCGCCTCGATGGCGCCGTCCGGCACGAAGTCGCGCCCGGCCACCACGTCGGTGGCGTGCCGACCGGCCTGGTTGGCGCCGGTCAGCCAGGCGGTGCCGGGCGCCACCCGGGGATCGGCCAGGTAGCGGATCGGCAGGCCCTGCGGGCCGAGGTAGCCCTTGACCAGGTCGGGGCGGACCGCGAAATCGTCGAACAGGGTGGCCGTGGCCGGGGCGAGCGCGGCGTCCAGCCGCTTGAGGTCGACCTCGCGGTCGCCGGGCACGCCGATCGCGACGATCTCATCGGTACGACCGGGGTGGTGCACGACCACCACGACGTTCTTCAGCGTGTCCGATGCGGCCCAGTCGTCGCGGCCGCCGAGCCGGCGCTCGTTGGCCAGCTCGACAAGCGTGGCGATGGTCGGGGTGCCCGGGGTGTCGTGCACGGCCGCCGCGGGCGCGGTGACCGGCCGGGCGGGCGGCGCGGGGGTCACCACGGCCTCGGTGTTCGCGGCGTAGTCGCAGGCGGTGCAGCCGACGAAGGTGTCCTCGCCGACCTCGGCGGGCGCCAGGAACTCCTCGGAGGCCGACCCGCCCATCGCGCCGGAGACCGCCGCGACGATGGTGTGCTCCACCCCGAGGCGCCGGAAGATCTGCTGGTAGGCGGTGCGCATCCGGTCGTACGCCGAAGTCAGCCCGGCGTCGTCCAGGTCGAAGGAGTAGGCGTCCTTCATCAGGAACTCGCGGCCGCGGAGCAGGCCGCCCCGCGGCCGTGCCTCGTCGCGGAACTTGGTCTGCACCTGGAAGAGCAAGAGCGGCAGATCCCGGTACGAACTGGTCATGTCCTGGACGAGGAGGGTGAACATCTCCTCGTGGGTGGGCGCCAGCAGATAGTCCGCGCCGCGCCGGTCCTGCAGGGTGAGAAGCAGATCGCCGTATTCGGTCCAGCGGCCACTCGTGTCAAACGGCTCGCGCGGCAGCAGGGCGGGGAACGAGACCTCCTGGCCACCGGCGGCGGCCATCTCGTCCCGGACCACCTCGGTGACCCGGTCGAGCACGAGCTTGCCGAGCGGCAGCCAGGTGTAGCCGCCCGGGGCAGCGCGGCGGACGAAGCCGGCGCGCACCAGGAGCCGATGACTCGGCACCTCCGCGTCCGCCGGCTCCTCACGCAGGGTCTTGAGGAGCAGGGTGGACATCCGCAGCAACATGGACATCGAGCTTAGGTACGGTGTAGGAATAAATCACCTGCTTATCTAAGTGTCGCCAGCGTCACGTCCCGCTTTTAGCTGTCCGGTGGAAAACTGATCCGGCAACCAAAGCTGAACAGACGTTAGGGGGCTATCGATGGCCTGGCGCAGCTTCGTGGCAATGGGTGACAGTTTCACCGAGGGCATGTGCGACGAATATCCGGATGGTTCGTATCGAGGCTGGGCCGACCTGGTCGCCACCCGCCTCGCGATCGATTCCGGTCCCGACTTCGGGTATGCCAACCTGGCGATCCGCGGCCGGCTGCTGGACCAAGTGCTCGCCGAGCAACTCGAGCCGACCCTCGCGATGCGGCCTGATCTGGTCAGTTTCGCGGCCGGCGGCAACGACATCCTGCGGCCACGGGTGGATCCGCAGAGCCTGCTCGACAAGATCGACGTGGCGATCGGCCGGATCCGGGCGACCGGCGCCGACGTGATCATGTTCCGGTTCGCCGACATCGCGGTGCACGTCCCGGGCGGGCAACGGATGATCGGCGGGCGGGCGGCGGCGCTCAACGACGGGACGCGGGAGATCGCCGAACGGCACGGTGCGCACCTGATCGACCTCTTCGCCGACCACGCGTACCTGCACCGCAGCCTGTGGAGTGACGACCGGCTGCACCTCTCCGAGTCCGGGCACCGGCGGGTCGCCGGGCACGTGCTGAACGCGCTCGGGGTCGGTGTCGAGGAGGAGTGGATGCTCGTACCGCCGACGCCGCAGCCGACACCGTGGCGGCTGGCCCTCAGCGCGGATCTGCGCTGGGCCCGCGAGCACCTCGCCCCGTGGGTGGGGCGGCACCTGCGCGGACGCTCGGCCGGTGACCTGGTCACGCCGAAGCGACCGGCACTGGCACCGATCAAGGACTAGAAACGGCTAGCGTGACAACCATGTCCGTTCCGAACGATCCGGCGCAGGCGCTGCAGGCGTATGCGCACCCCGACAAACTGGTCACCACCGAGTGGCTCGCCGCGAATCTGGACACCCCCGGCCTGGTGGTCGTCGAGTCGGACGAGGACGTGCTGCTCTACGACACCGGCCACATTCCCGGCGCGGTCAAGGTCGACTGGCATCTCGAGCTGAACGACCAGGTCACCCGGGATTATCTGGATCCGGCCGCGTTCGCCGCGCTGTGCGAGGCGAAGGGCATCGGCCGCGACGACACGATCGTGTTCTACGGCGACAACTTCAACTGGTGGGCGGCGTACGCACTCTGGGTCTTCAGTCTCTTCGGGCACCGCGACGTGCGGTTGCTCGACGGCGGCCGGCAGAAGTGGGTGGCCGAGGGACGCGCGGTGACCCGGGACAAGACCAGCCGCGCCCCGGCGGAATACCAGGTGCCGGTCCGCAACGACGCGGAGATCCGGGCGTTCCGCGACCAGGTGATGGGTCACATCGCCAGCGGGCGTCCGCTCGTCGACGTACGCTCGCCGCAGGAGTACTCCGGCGAGCTGACGCACATGGCGGCGTACCCGCAGGAGGGCGCGCTGCGCGGCGGGCACATCCCGGGCGCGGTCAGCAAGCCGTGGAAGTCCGCGGCGAACGACGACGGCACCTTCAAGGCGCACGACGACCTGATCAAGATCTATCGGGACGAGCTGGGCCTCGAGCCGGCCGACGACATCGTCGCGTACTGCCGGATCGGTGAGCGGTCCAGTCACACCTGGTTCGTGCTGCACCACCTGCTGGGCTACCCGCAGGTCCGCAACTACGACGGCTCCTGGACCGAGTGGGGCAACCTGGTCCGGGCACCGATCGCCACCGGAACGGAGCCCGGCGGGCTGCACTGACCGGCGGTTGTGGAAGAACGGCGCGGCCCATCGGGTCGCGCCGTTTTTTCGATGAACCGAATCCGGCACCGTCGGCGATAGTCCAGAAGTGCGAAGGAAACCACACCCTCCGGTGGACCCGGTCGGTGAGCAGAGCAGCGACGCCGAGCTGCTGCGCGCCGTCGCGGCCGGGCAGACCGCCGCGCTGCGGCTGCTGCATCACCGGCACGCGCCGTGGCTCCGGGCCCGCCTGCGCCGGCGCTGCGCCGACCCCGACGTGGTCGACGCCGCGATCCAGGACACCTTCGTCGCCGTCTGGCGCGACGCCCGGCGATACACCGCGACCGGCTCGGACGCCGCGGCCTGGATCTGGACCATCGCGATCCGCCGCCTGGTCTCCGCCCTGCGCGGCCCGGCCCACCGCTGGCTGAGTGGTCCCGCCGAGGAGTCGCCGGACGACGTCCTGGTCACCCCGTCCGCCGAGGAGCTGGTGCTGCTCGGCGTCGAGCACGGCGCCCTGGGCCCGGCGCTCAACCGCCTCTCCCCCGAGCTGCGCAGCCTGATCGAGGCGACCGCGCTCGACGGGCTGACCGTCCGCGAGGCGGCCGCGCTCCTCGGCATTCCGGAGGGCACCGCGAAGACCCGGCTGATGCGCGCCCGTGCGCGGTTGAGGGAGCTGCTGACATGACCGACTGGCATCTCGACCAGGACCTGCTCGATCGATACGACCGCGGTGACCTCGACACCGGCCGGGTGATGGCGGTGGAGGCGCACATGCTGGCCTGTCCGCACTGCCGCTTCCGGGTGCACGTCGACGTGGCCTGGACGACCGGCAACTGGGCGATCGTCTACGACGCCGTCCACGCACCCCGGGTCGGCCCGGCGCAGCGGCTGCTGACCCGGCTCGGCCTGCCCGAGCACCGGGTCCGGCTGCTCACCGCCACCCCGGCGCTGCGCTGGTCATGGCTGCTCGCGACCGCGGCGGTCCTCGGCCTCGCGGTGCTCGCCGCCGTGTTCAGCCGGGACGGCACCGATCGGGCCGGTCTGCTCTTCCTGGTCGTCGCGCCGATCCTGCCGGTCGTCGCGGTCTCCGGGGCCTATGGTCCGCCCGCCGACCCGATGTACGAGATCACCGGGACCGCGCCGGCGGCCGGACCGGCACTGGTGCTCTGGCGGGCCACCGCGGTCATCGGCGCCGCCGTGGCGACGGCCGGGTTCGCCGCGCTGCTGCTGCCCGCCGCCGGGTGGTATGCGGCGGCCTGGCTGCTGCCCGCCCTGCTGCTCTGCACCGGGACGCTGGCACTGGCCACCTCCGTCCCGCTGCCGCTCGCGGCCGGCACGCTCGGCGGGCTCTGGCTCGCCGGGGTGCTCGGCGTGACCGGGTTCCGGCACGAGCCCGCCGTGCCACTCGTCTTCGGCCCCGCCGCCCAGCTCAGCTATTCGCTGGCCGCGGCGCTGGCCGCCATCGTCCTGATCCGGCGTCGCCGCCGGTTCGACCCGGGAGAGAGCCGATGACCACCGTCAGCATCCGCAGACTTGGCAAGCGCTACGGAGCCACGACCGCCCTCGACGCCGTCGACCTGGAGATCGGCACCGGGGTGACCGGACTGCTAGGGCCGAACGGGGCCGGCAAGAGCACGCTGCTGCGCTGCCTTGCCACCGCGCTCGCGCCGGACACCGGCTCGCTGCGGGTGCACGGGTTCGACCCCGCGGTGCAACACGAGCGGGTCGAGGTGCGCCGCCGGATCGGCTACCTCCCGCAGAACCCGGGGCTGTATCCGAACTTCACGGCGTACGACCTGCTGGACTACGTCGCGGTGCTGAAGGAGATCACCGACACCGGTGCGCGCCGGGCCGAAGTGCGGCGGGTGCTCGAGGAGGTCGAGCTGACCGACCGGGCGAAGACCAAGGTGCGCAAGCTCTCCGGCGGCATGCGGCAGCGGCTCGGCCTGGCACAGGCGCTGCTCGGCGAGCCCGAGCTGGTGATCCTGGACGAGCCGACGGTGGGGCTCGACCCCGAGCAGCGGATGCTGTTCCGGGCACTGGTCTCCCGGATCGGTGAGCATCGGACGGTGCTGCTCTCCACCCACCAGACCGAGGATGTCGGCGCGCTGTGCGAGCGGGTGGTGGTGATGCGGGGCGGCCGGGTGATCTTCGACGGCAGCCCGCGGGAGCTGGCCGGCGTGGCCGAGGGACAGGTGTGGCTCTCGGCGGAGCCGCCGCAGGGAAATGCGGCGTATTGGCGAAATGCCGACGGACTGTACCGAACCCTCGGTGCGCGGCCGGCAGGCGGTGAGGCGGCTAGACCCTCCATCGAGGACGGATATCTGCTGCTCCTGGACTCGGAAGCGACGACGGCCGGGGCGGCGACAGGCGTGGCGCCGACGGCCGGGGCGGCGACAGGCGTGGCGCCGACGGCCGGAGCGGCGACAGGCGCGGTGACGACGGCCGGCACGGCCGCACCCGATGCGGCCGGAGCGACGACGGCTCCCGGGGTGATCCGATGACCGTGACGATCGATGAGCCGCTTCTCCGGGCCGTGCCATCCGGCCGGGTGGCGGTGGCCGCCTTGGCTCGGGTGGAGGCGCGGCACTTCCTGCGCAGCCCGTTCGTCTGGGGTGGTGTGGTGCTCGCCGTCGGACTGGGCGTCGCCTGGTCCTGGACCAGGATGCCGACCTGGGATTCCTTCCAGCAGAACGCCGGGATGAGCGCGCTGGTGCTGGGTGCCGCGCTGCTTCTGGCCGGACATCTCGCCGCGGGACGGGACCGGCGGGCCAGGGCGGACGAGAGCACCAGGAGCATGCCGGCCACCGCGGCTCGGCGGGGAGTCGGGCTGCTGGTGGCGGTGCCGATCGCTGCGCTGGCCGGAGCGGTCGTCTACGCCCTGGAGCTGGCGATCCTGCTTCCGGCCTGGCCGGTGGGGCACTTCGATCCCTGGGCCGGTCTGGTCGTGGTGGTCCTGCCGCCGATCGGCGCTGCCATCGGCGTTCTGGTCGGCCGGGCGCTGCCGAGCGCGGCGGCTGGGCCGCTTACCGTCGTGGCGCTCGTCGTTGTCCTCTTCCTGCTGCTCGCCCTCTCGACCGGACCGGGCGGGCCCGCCGACCAGATCTGGCCAGTGCCGGAGCAGCCCTGGGAGGTCGGCGCGGACCGGCCCACCGGCTGGCACCTGATCTACCTGTGCGCCCTCTTGGTCGGGGTCGTCGCGTTGATCTCCTGGCACCCTGGGACGGGATGGCGGTCGTGGTCCGGGACAGCCTGGCGATTCGGGGCGACGTCGTCGGTGATGGTGTTGGTCGTGGCCCTGCTGGTTGCCGGATTCGCGGTGCAGCGGCAGGACGCGGAGGACCTCAGCGAGGTCATCTACCCGGACCAGACCGAGGCACTCACCGGCGTTGCCGTGCTGGACTGCCGGACATATCTCGAGGTTCGGTACTGCGCACTGCCCGAGTTCGCAAACTGGGCCCGTCAGTGGCGGGCGGCTGTCGAACCCGTCGCGGCGCTGCTCCCGGTCGCCGCGGCGAAACCGGCGGTTCGGCAGATCGGGGGCTCGGACGACTTCGAGCCGATTACGCCCGGCCAGCCGGAGATCGTCACGTCGACATCCTGGGGCCGGTTCGGGCGCTGGGCGGAGAACTCGCGGCTCGAGATGGCTCGGGCCTGGTCGGCCGCCGCGGTCGGTCTGGCCAAACGTGACCCCATGTCGTGGCAGAGCTGTGACGGCGCGGGCCAGCATCGCACGGTTGTGGGGTTGTGGCTGCTCGCCCTGACCCAGCCGGACGGGCCGGCTCGTGTCGCCCGCGGCGAGTTGCGACTCCCCCACGTCCGGCAGGGGCCCGCAGACCTGCAGGCCGTGGCGACTTTGCTGGCCGTGCCGACCGCCGAGGTCACCGCATATCTGCAGGCGCACTGGCCGCAGGTGCTCGATCCGGCCGGCACTGCGCTGGCCGGTCTCGGCGTGACGACCACCCCGCCGCCGATCCCGGCAGCGCCGATCGTCGAGCCCGATTCCGCCCCACCGAGCGAGGATGCCGGGGTCTGCCGATGACCCGATTGCTGCTCCCCCATCTGGCCCGAGCCGTCCCGTGGTCACCGTTCGCGGCGGCCGTCCTGCTCGCCGCGGTCGCGCAACTACCGACCCTGCTGCGCGACGATCCGGCGCCGACTTCGGTGCTGTTCGGGCTGCGGATCGCGGCCGCGGCTCTCGGCGCGGCGGCCGGGTTCGCGCTGCCGGACCTGATGGCGTCCACAGTGATCACTCCGGCGCCGCGCTGGCGGCGGCAGTGGTTGCGGATCGCCTTGCCGCTACTTCCGGCCGTGGTGCTGTGGGCGGGCCTTTATCTCGTTGTGCGTGGGCTGGTCCGCCCGGAGATGGTCTGGCCGGACGGGTTCGTGGTCCTGCAGGCGACGGTCTGCGGGCTGCTGCCGGTGGCGTTCGCGGCGCTCGGGGCGCGGTATCGGGATACCGCGGTGGCCGCGCTGACCGGCCCGGTGACGCAAGGGGTGGTGCTGGTCGGCTCGCTGTTCCTGAGCGATCGGAGCTCGCCGTGGACGGTTCCGGCGGCGGCCGGCTGGACCGTCGCCCAGCGAGCCTGGCCGGTGGCGTTCGTGCTGCTGCTGGCCGTGCTCCTGACAGCCAACCGGGAGGTGGTGCGAACCAGCTCACGGTGACCGCGGCGGCAGATCCAGCCGGATCAAACGGGGGTCGCCGCGGTCCCCACCAGATGGTCGGCGGGGCCCTCTGCGCCTCGCGCCCGCGCCTGCCTCGCGCCCCGCGAAGCGGCCGGATCAGGAAGTCGCCGGGTGTGGCGGGTGGCCGGGTGAGAGCGACCTCGGGGCCGGGATTGGCCGGCGACCGGGAGCGCAACGTTGCGGAACCTCGATAAAGACCCGTTTTTGTCGGACGGACCCGGTACCGTGCGACGCCGTGAGCAACACCTTCCAGGTCGATCTACGGGGCATCGTCGACCTGCTCAGCCACCACCTCTACGCGAGCCCCCGCGTCTACGTCCGCGAGCTGCTGCAGAACGCCGTCGATGCGATCACCGCGGTCGGGGCCGGGCACGCCGGCCGGGTCGAGATCGTCACCGGTGCGACGCTGCGGATCACCGATAACGGCATCGGGCTGACCGAGGCGCAGGTGCACGAGTTGCTCGCCACCATCGGCCGCAGCTCGAAACGCGACGAGCTGGGGTTCGCCCGCCATGAGTTCCTCGGCCAGTTCGGCATCGGACTGCTCTCCTGCTTCCTGGTCGCCGACGAGATCGTGGTGCACACCCGGCGCGAGGGGTCCGCCCCGGTGCTCTGGACCGGGTATTCCGACGGGCGTTACGACGTGCGACCCGGTGCCGAGCGGGAGCCGGGCACCACTGTCACCCTGACCCCGCGCCGCGGCGCCGAGCACTACCTGACCGGCGCGACAGTGACCGAGCTCGCCGAGCTCTACGGCTCGCTGCTGCCGGTCGAGGTGACCGTCGACGGCCGCCGGGTCACCACCGGCGCACTCCCCTGGGCCCTCGCGCCCCAGGAGCGGAGTGAATATTCGCAGGCCACGCTCGGTTTCCGCCCGTTCGACGTGATCGAGCTGAACGTGCCCGGCTCCGGCCTGACCGGCGCCGCGTTTGTGCTGCCCACCCCGGTCAACCCGGCCAGCCGAGGCGGCCACCGGGTCTACCTCAAGCGCATGCTGCTCTCCGAGAACGTGGAGGGTCTGCTCCCGGACTGGGCGTTCTTCGCCCGCTGTGTCGTGGACAGCACCGAGCTGCGCCCGACCGCGAGCCGTGAGGCGCTCTACGACGACGGCATGCTGGCCGAGACCCGCGACGCGATCGCCGACCAGCTGCGCGGCTGGCTGGTCCGGCTCGCCACGACCGACCCGCACCGGCTCGCCCAGTTCCTGCAGATCCATCACCTGGGTGTGAAGGCGCTGGCCCTGCACGACGACGAGATGCTGCGCCTGGTCGAGCAGTGGTACCCGATGCAGACCAACATGGGCGAGCTGACCCTCGCCGACTTCCGGGCCCGGTTCGGTGTGCTCCGGTACGCCGCCACCGCCGACGAGTTCCGCCAGCTCGCCGCGGTCGCCGCCGCCCAGGACATCGGCCTGATCAACGGCGGGTACGTCTACGACGCCGACCTGATCGAGCGCCTGGCCGCCAGCGACCCGGAGATCCGCGTCGAGCGCCTCGACCCGACCGATCTGACCACCCGGTTCACCGCCGTCGACGCGGCGACCGAGCTGCGCCTGCGCCCGTTCCTGTCGACCGCCCAGCGCCGCCTGGACCGGCTCGGCTGCGAGGTGGTGGTCCGCGTCTTCGACCCGGTCACCCTCCCCGCGCTCTATCTGGTGAGCCGCGCCGCGGCGTTCCACGACGAGTTCACCACCAGCCGTGACCAGGCCGACGACCTGTGGGGCGGGGTGCTCGACGCGCTCGCGCAGACCGTGCCGAACGACCGGCCGCAGCTGGTCCTGAACCACCGCAACCCGCTGATCCGCCGGGTGGCCGCGATCGGCGACCCCGAGCTCGCCGCCCTCGCCGTCGAGTCGCTCTACGGCCAGGCCCTGTTGCTCGGCCACCACCCGATCCGGCCGGCCGACGCGGCCCTGCTGACCACATCGTTCCTGGGCCTGCTGGACCGGGCCGTTCCCGAGGAGGAGACCCGGTGAAGACGTCCGACGAGCTGTGGGCGGTGCTGAGCGAGGCCGAGGACCTTCCGTACGGCGCGGCGCAGATCGCGCTGGCCGAGCAGGTGCTGCGGCAGGTCGACGGTGCCGGTGACCCGGCACTGGCGTTCTACACCCGGTTGTTCGCGACGAACGCGTACATCTACGGCGGCGAGTCGGTGAAGGCGTTCGCCACCTTCTCCTGGTGTGTCAGCGACTTCGACCGGAACCCGCAGGACTACCACCGGAACTGGTCGCACAACCTGTTGTGGCTGTTCAAGACGATGGTCAACGCGCTCACCGAGTTTCCCGAGGTGCCGCTGGCCCGGACGTATTCGGTGCTCGAGGACATGGAGCGGCGGTACCGCGAGAGCGGCCATGGCCTGCAGCCCGTCTACAAGCACCGCTACATCGTCGCCAACCACATCGGCGACGCGGCCGCCGCTGACGAGTGGTACGAGAAGTGGAAGGCCGCGCCCCGCAACTCGCTCTCCGACTGCGCCGGCTGTGACCCGAACACCCAGGTGGAGTACCTGAACCAGCGCGGCCGGCACGCCGACGCGGTGGAGCTGGCCGCCCCGGTGCTGACCGGGCATCTGTCCTGTGTCGAGCAACCGCACGGCATCCTCGGCGAGCTGATGGTGTCGTACCTGAAAGCCGGCCGCCCGGACGACGCGGCGGACGCGCACCGCCGCTCCTACCTGGGTCAGCGCGGAAACCTGGCCGACCTGTGGGCGATCGGCGAGCACATCCGGTTCTGTGCCCGCACCGGCAACGAGGCCCGCGGCCTGGAGATCCTGCAACGGCACATCGACTGGCTGGACCGGGCGCCGTCGCCGGCCGCCGGGATGAACTTCGCGGCGGCCGCCGTCACGCTGCTGCGCCGGGTGACCGTTATCGGTCACGGGGACACCCTGATTCGCCGCAGCGGGCGACCCGACGTCACCGCGGAGGCACTGGCCGGCGAGCTGACCACGTTCGCGACCGAGTTGGCCGCCCGGTTCGACACCCGCAACGGCACCACCCACCAGAGCGAGATGATCACCGCGTTGATGGCCGAGCAGCCGTACGGCGTCGACGTGCCGCTGTCCCCCTCGGCCCGCCGCTCCCCCGCCGTCGTGGCGAAGCAGCCGCAGCCCGCCGAGCCGCCGGTGGAGATCCCCGCCGAGGGCACCGAGCCCGAGCTGCTCGACCTGGCCGAGAAGCACCTTGAGCAGGACGACCAGGTCGCGTTCGGGCTGGTGCTCGACGCGTACCGGGCCCGTTTCCCGGAGCCCGCCGACCCGCGGCTGGCCGGCCGGTTCTGGACGTTCCGCGGCATCCAGCTTCCCGGCGACGAGCACGCGGACACCATCGCGGCCTGGGAGAAGGCGGCCGCGGCGTTCGAGCAGACCGGCGAGCCCGGCAAGGTCAGCGGCCTGCGGGCCCGGATCGCGATGGAGCGCAGCCGGGCCGGGCTCGGTGACCCCGACGAGGTGCTGGCCGTGATCCGCGCCGACGTCGCGCACCAGGACGCGCACGGCACGGACCGGGACCGGGCGACCGCCTGGCTGCGGATGTCCACGATGTATTTCGCGCTGGATCTGCTGACCGAGGCGAACGACGCCGGCGACCGGGCCGACCAGCACGCCGTCGCGCACGGTGAGCCCCGCCGGTTGGCGCACCACGCCCTGCTCCGGGCGCGTAACCGGGGCGCGGCGCAGCGCACCGATGAGGCCCGCGCGGCGGCCCGGGAGGCCTGGGACTTCTACCGGGAGCACGGCCCGGCCCGGTCCAGCGCCGAGGCGGCGACGTTCTACGGCCAGCTCGCCGAGGACCCGGCCGAGGTGGTGACCGCGATGACCGAGTCGCTGACGACCGGGGTGCCCGGCGCCGAGCTGGTCGGTCACATGCTGCGCGGGCGGGCGCTGATGGCCCTCGCCCGGCCCGGTGACGCGATCGACGACCTGGTCGAGGCGGTCGCGGTCTGCGCCGAGCAGGAGCTGGACCAGCCCGGCACGTTCGCCCGGCAGGATCTGGCGCAGGCGTACCGGCTGGCCGAGCGGCTGCCGGAGGCGGCCGAGGTGGCCGAGGAGGCGCTGCTCGGGTTCGAGCGGCTGGGCCTCGCCGAGCCGGCCAACGACACCCGGTTCCTGCTGGCCGGGATCTACCGTGATCTTGACGACACCGGCCGTGCCCTGGAGCTGTACCGGGAGCTGATCGAGCTGCTGGCCGACAACCCGGCCGGGCGGGGTCAGATCGCTGAGGAGGCCGGTGACCTGCTCTACAAGCTGGACCGGGACGCCGAGGCGGCGGGAACCTTCCGGGCCGCGGCCGCGTCGCTGCGCGAGGCCGGCGATCCGGCCGGCGAGCTGCGGGTGCTGCGCCGCCGGCTGATGGCGCTGAACTACGCCGATCAGGTCGCCGAGGCGGAGGAGCTGATCGGCCTGGTGGCCCGCCGGTACGCGGAACTCCCGGTGGAGCTCGCGGACGAGCCCGCCGTGCAGTGGGGTCGGTCTATCTTCGCGTTCGAGGTGGGCAGCATGTTCCTGCGGCGCGGCCGGCACGCCGACGCCACCACGCATCTGGCCGGCGCCCCCGAACGGTTGCGCCTGATCGGTGCGGACGACGACGCCGATCGGGTGACCACCCTGCAGGCACGGGCCCTGCTCGCCGGCGGGGACGCGGCCGGCGCGGTGGCCCTGTTGTCGCCGGTCCGGGCCCGGAATCCGGAGGATGCGGACGCCGAGGAGTTGTACGACGAGGCCCGGGCAGAAGTCGATCGGCTGAACGACCGTTAAGCGAACCCTTGACAGCGGGTTAGAGTTGCGTCGTGACGACGGTAGATCAGCGGAACCGGACGACCCCGCCGGCGCCTCGGCGGCGGTCGCGCCGCGATGAAATCCTCGAGATCGCGGTCGGACTCTTCGCGTCCCGCGGCTATCACGGGGTCTCCATGGACGACATCGGCTCGGCGGCCGGCGTCACCGGCCCGGCGTTGTATCACCACTTCGCCGGCAAGGAGGCGATGCTGGTCGCCGCGCTGATCCCGGTCAGCGACAGCCTGCTGGAGGGCGGCCGGGAACGCGTCGCCCGCCATCCGGCCGAGGCCGAGGCGGCGCTCGCCGACCTCATCGACTTCCACGTCGAGTTCGCGCTGGCCAACCCGGCCGTGATCGCCCTGCACCTGCACGAGCTGGACCGGTTGCCGGAGGAGCCACGCCGGCAGATCCGCCGGTTGCAGCGGCTCTATGTGGAGGAGTGGGTGGGTGTGCTCACCCTGCTGCGCCCGGAGCTGGAGGCGGCCGAGGCGCGGGTGCTGGCGCACGCCGCGTTCGGCCTGATGAACTCGACGCCGTTCCTGGGCGGCGAGGTGGAGCGCCGCCGGCGGGCCGACCTGCTGCGCGACGCCACCCTGCACGCCCTGACCGGCCGCTGAAAACCGACGGCCGGCGGCGAGACCTAGCCCGCGGCCGGCGGCAGAACCAAGCCTGCGGTCCGCGGTAAAACGCAGCAAGAACTGCAGGTAGAACAGAGGATAGGAACGACACCGGCCTGCGGGAGGCCCACCGGTCACCCTGCCGGCCACGGAACACCGACCAGCCCCACAGGGCAGGTCGGCAAACCGCCATCCAGGGAGCCTCATGATCGAGTCGCTGCTCGTTGCCAACCGTGGCGAGATCGCCCGCCGGATCATCCGCACGGCGAAACGCCTGAACATCCGCACCATCGCGGTGCACTCCGACGTCGACGCCGACCTGCCGTTCGTCACCGAGGCCGACGAAGCCGTCTGCATCGGCCCGGCCAACCCGGCGCAGAGTTATCGCAACGTCGAGGCCGTGCTGGCTGCCGCCAAGGCGACCGGTGCGCAGGCGATCCATCCCGGCTACGGCTTCCTGAGTGAGAACGCGGCTTTCGCCCGTACCGTCGCATCAAGCGGCCTGGTGTGGGTCGGACCCGGCGCTGACGCGATCACCGCGATGGGCGACAAGATCAATGCTCGCAACCTGATGGCGGCGGCCGGCGTGCCGGTCGCGCCCGGCACGGCCGAGCCGGTGGCCGACGTCGACGCCGCGGTCGCGGCGGTCGGGGAGATCGGTTACCCGGTGATGGTGAAGGCGGCGGCCGGCGGTGGCGGGATGGGTATGGGTGTCGCCGCCGACGAGGCCGCCCTGCGTACCGAGTTCGGCAAGGTGCAGGCGTTCGCCGAGCGGATGTTCGGCGACGGATCGGTGCTGCTGGAGCGGTATTTCCCCCGAGTGCGGCACGTCGAGGTGCAGATCCTCGGCCTGGCCGACGGCCGGGTGATCGCACTGTCCGAACGGGAGTGCTCGGTGCAGCGCCGCAACCAGAAGCTGGTCGAGGAGGCACCGTCCCCGGCGGTCGGCCCGGAGTTGCGCGAGCGGATCCTGAGCGCCGCGGTCAAGGCCGGCGAGGCGGTCGGCTACCGCAACGCGGGCACCGTCGAGTGCCTGCTCGACCCGGCCACCGGCGAGTTCTTCTTCCTGGAGATGAACACCCGGCTGCAGGTCGAGCACCCGATCACCGAGCTGATCCACGGCATCGACCTGGTCGAGCTGCAACTGCGGATCGCCAGTGGCGAGGACGTGGTCGTCAGTAACGACAAATCGGGCCACGCGATCGAGCTGCGGATCAACGCCGAGGACCCGAAGCGCTTCCTCCCCGGCCCCGGCAAGGTCGCGACGTGGGTGGAACCGGCCGGCGAAGGCGTCCGGGTGGACTCCGGCTATGCCGAGGGCACCACTGTCACTCCGCACTACGACTCGCTGATGGCCAAGCTGATCATTTTCGGTACGGACCGCGAGGATGCGCTGGCCAAGGCCCGTGCCGCGGTGGCCGGTTTCGAGATCGTCGGACCGAAGAACAACCTGCCGTTCTTCGCCGAGCTGCTGGAGAACGACGAGTTCCGCTCCGGCGACTACGACACCGCGATCGTCTCCCGGATGCGTAAGGGTGTGAGGTGAGCCGTGACGTTCATCAGCATTCGTGAGGTCGCGCCGCGCGACGGCCTGCAGAACGAGGACCCGATCCCGGCCGACGGCAAGGTCGAGCTGATCGACGCGCTGAGCGGCACCGGTGTGCGGCGGATCGAGGCGGTCTCGTTCGTGCACCCCAAGGCGATCCCGCAGATGGCCGACGCGGACGAGGTCTGGTCGCGGATCACCCGGAACCCGGACGTGCGGTACTCCGCGCTGATCCCGAACACCCGGGGCGCGCAGCGGGCCCTGGCCGCCGGGCTGCGGGAGATCGAGGTGGTGGTCTCGGCCAGCGACACCCACAACCGGCGCAACCTCAACCGGACCACCGACGACTCGCTCGACGACATCGCCGGGCTGATCCCGCTGGTGCACGCGGCCGGCGCGACGCTCGAGGTGATCGTCGCGACGAGCTTCGGCTGTCCGTTCGAGGGGGACATCGCGCCGACGCGGGTGGCGGAGATCGTGGCCCGGGTCCGCGCCGACGGCGCGGACCGCATCGCGTTCGGCGACACCACCGGGATGGCGACACCGCGCCGGGTCCGCGACCTGCTCTCCGAGGTACGACCGGACCTGCTGCACTTCCACGACACCCGGGGTACCGGGCTGGCCAACATCGTGACCGCGCTGGAGCTCGGGATCGTCGAGTTCGACGCCAGTGCCGGCGGGCTGGGCGGGTGTCCGTACGCGCCCGGAGCGTCCGGCAACGTGGCCACCGAAGAGGTGGTGCACATGCTGCACGACATGGGCTACGACACCGGAATAGATCTGGATCGGTTGATAGCGACCGCCGAACTGGCCGAACGTCTGGTCGGCCGTCGCCTTACGTCCGGGGTCCTCCGGGCCGGACCGCGTACCCGTCTCGTGTGATTCTTCGGCCCGTTCCCGCGATCATATTTCTGATTTGGTCGCGTGACTTTCCGCGAGCTCACGTCGTTACCAATACCGAGTGGCCGATATCGCCTGTTCCTCACTAAGAGGAACTGATCCGTACTAAATGGATCTGATAGCGCCGCAAGGCCGACGACGAGGGGTGGATCCGATGCCGGGCTGGAGGGTCGAGCGCAAGCCGCGCACGGCGTCCCGGTTCGTGCCGGACGCCCCCGGCAGCTCCCCGCTCATGCCGCCCCACAGCCAGGGGGCGGAGCGGCGGACGGAGCGCCGCGCCGGACGCACCGGATCCCGGTGGGCCCTGCGTGCACTCGTCATCAGTGGCCTGGCCGGGGCGGCCTGGCTGCTCACCGGCGCCGCCGCACACGCCGCGGGAACCGACAGTGAGCCGGACTCCGGCTTCCAGCTCGGGACCATGTCGGACGATGCGGAGCCGGCGACCGGAAACGAATACGTGGTGAGCGAACTCCTGAAGGCGGCCGTCCAGCCGTTGGAGTCCGTACCTGAGACCCATCGCGTTCTCACCTTCCCGACCGGCTCGGACGGAGTGCCGTCCGAGACGGTGGACGAGGACGAGCCCGCGATCGACGTGGAGCTCTTCGACGAGGTCCGGCGACCGGCGACCGCGCCGCTGCGTACCAGTGGCGGAGATGCGGACGACCAGGAACGGGCCGAGCCGGGGAGCGACACGGCTGATGCCGTGCCGGTGATGGTTGTGCCGGCCGGCGTACCGAAGGCCCTGGTGGCCGACGCCGTGACCGAACGGACCGCTGCTGAGCTGCCGGAACACCCGGCTGCGAGCGGTACCGGCGGTGCGGCGGCACGCAGCAGCATCCGGGTCTCGCGCGCCCCGGCCGGTCATTCACCGGCCCGGCGCGCCAAGGCCCACTCCCGGTCACACGTCCATCGGCATGCCCCGGCCGCCCGGCCGGTTGCGTCGGTGGCGATCCGGGAGACCGTGCCCGACGGCGACGGACCCGCGCCTGCGCGGATGAACCTCGGGGCAGTCAGCGGTGTCCCGGCCGGTGGGCCGGGAGCATCCACGGAGAGCGGCTCGTCAGCCGTTCTTCCGGGCGGGATCGTGAACGGCCCGGTGGCCTGCCACCGCTGTCCGGTCGCACCCGATGTCGACGCCCGGCGGCATGACGCCGAGGCGCCGACCGTCTCACCTGACTAGCGCCACCTGACCAGTGATGGCCTCGGCGGTGCGTCTCACGCAGCCGTCTCGACCGGGCCCGACGATTCCCGAACCGTTTGCGTACAAGCGGCGAATCGTGTGGGGCCTGAGGAGCGACCATCACGGCACCGCGCCGTCACGCCTCCAGAGGAGGCCGGAGAAATCGAGCCAGGGCACCGCTGCGCCCAAAATCGATGTTCTGGAACCAGCTAATTGAATACGTGGAAAACCCTTGCTGACCATTTTTGAAAGGCATCACTTTTCTCATGAAGAAGACGTGGGTTCGTAAGACGTTGAGCGTCGGGATCATGGCTGCCGGTGCCCTGCTGCTCGCCCCGGCCGCCGCACAGGCCGGTCTCGGCTCGTCCGGCGCCGGCCAGGACGGGATCACCCAGATCACGTCCACCAACCTCGGCGCGCTGAACGGCACGCAGTTCGCGATGCCGGTCAACGCCCCGATGAACATGAACGGCAACGCCCTCGCGCTGGGCGGCATCTCGAAGGCCTCCGGCGCCGGCGTCAACCGGGTCGCCGAGGGCTCGTACCGCAAGGGCGGCAGCGGGATCAACCAGGCTTCCGGCGGCAACGTCGGCTTCCTGAACGGCACCCAGATCGCCGTGCCGGTCACCGTGCCGGTGAACATGAACGGCAACGCGGACAGCCTGTTCGGGATCAGCTCGGCCCAGGGTGGCGGGGTCAACCGGATCGAGGGTGGCCAGGTCGCCCAGGGTGGCCACGGCGGCGGGATCAGCCAGTCGTCCGGCGGCAACGTCGGCTTCCTGAACGGCAACCAGATCGCCGTGCCGATCACCATCCCGATCAACCAGTGCGGCAACTCGACCTCGATCTTCGGGATCTCCTCGGCGCAGGCCACCTGTGGCAACTTCATCGGTGCCACCGGCCGGATGGCGCAGGTCAGCGGCGGCCAGAGCGGCCACAGTGGCCAGGGCAACGGCGGCAGCCAGGGCGGCTGGGGTCACGGCAACGACAACGGCAACCACTGGGGCCACGGCAACGACCGCGGTCCGTGGGGCCACGGTGCCGGCCGGGACCCGTGGGGCCACGGCTGGGACAGCGGCATCAACCAGAGCAGCTTCGGCAACATCGGGTTCCTGAACGGCACGCAGTACGCGGCGCCGATCATCGCCCCGATCAACGTCTGCGGCAACTCGTTCGGTGGCCTGTTCGGCGCGTCCAGCGCGTCGGCGGTCTGCGTGAACCGCATCGGTGACGACGGCGGCCACTGGGTCAAGCCGGCCAAGGGTCACGGCCACGGCCACGTCAAGGGCGACAAGAACTGCACCTGCAAGGACAAGGGCGACAAGGGCGGCGTCCGCGGCGACAACGGCTACAAGGGTGACAAGCCGGCCGCCGTCAACGACGACAAGGGTTACAGCAACAAGACCCCGGTCGACGTGAACGACGACGACAACGGCTACGGCGACGTCCAGGACGACGACGTTGACGACACCGACACCGGCGACGTCAAGGGCGACAAGGGTGACAAGGGCTACGGCGACGTCAAGGACGACAAGTACGGCGACAAGACCGGTGGCCGCAAGACCGTCGAGTCGGCGTCGGTCAGCAACCTGACCGGCAGCCTGGGCGGTCTCGACCTGCTCGACAGCCTGCGCTGACACTGATCCTTCGGCGCGGTGACGCGTGAACGGGAGCCCCAGCATCGGCGGGGCTCCCGTTCGTCGTTGCCGCCGGTCCACGTTCTGGGATAGCCTAACGATCGTTAACCCTGACGGTCGTCAAGGGTCTCGAGCGGGGAGTGCATCCATGGACAGTGACGCGCTGGCGCAGGTCCGCAAGCGTGTGCTGGCCGGTGGCGCGGAGCGGTACCACGCCGCTAACGCGGCGAAAGGCAAGCTCTTCGCCCGTGAACGGATCGCGCTCCTGGCCGACGAGGGTTCGTTCGTCGAGGACGGGATCTACGCCAACAGTCTGGCCGACGGACTGCCCGCCGATGGTGTGATCACCGGAGTCGCCCGGATCGACGGCCGCGACGTGTGCGTGATGGCGAACGACTCCACGGTCAAGGCCGGCTCCTGGGGCGCCCGCACGGTGGAGAAAATCGTCCGGATCATCGAGCGGGCGTACCAGCTCAGCATCCCGATGATCTACCTGGTCGACTCGGCCGGCGCGCGGATCACCGACCAGGTCGACCTCTTCCCCGGCCGTCGCGGCGCCGGCAAGATCTTCCACACCCAGGTCCGTGCCTCCGGCGCCATTCCGCAGATCTGCGCGCTGTTCGGGCCGTCCGCCGCGGGTGGCGCCTACATCCCGGCCTTCTGCGACGTGGTCGCCATGGTCGAGGGCAACGCCAGCATGTACCTGGGATCCGACCGCATGGTCGAGATGGTCACCGGGGAGAAGACCACGCTCGAGGCGATGGGCGGTGCCCGGGTGCACTGCGCCGAGTCGGGCGTCGGGCACTTCCTGTGCAAGACCGAGCGCGAGGCGCTCGACGTGGTGCGCACCTACCTGTCGTACGTTCCGTCCAACTGGACGCAGCAGCCGCCCGCGGCGGCGGTCGCCGGTCCGTCCGGCGCCGACCTCGCGGCGCTGGTCCCGGCCAGCGAGCGCCAGGCGTTCGACATGCGGAAGTACGTCAAGGGCCTGGTCGACGAGAACTCGTTCTTCGAGATCCAGGCGCTCTGGGCGCGCGAGCTGACCGTCGGCTTCGCCCGGCTGGACGGCGAGGTGGTCGGCGTCCTCGGCAACAACTCGATGTTCAAGGGCGGCGTGCTCTTCGTCGACTCGGCCGACAAGGCGAGCCGGTTCGTGCAGCTCTGCGACGCCTTCAACATCCCGCTGCTGTTCCTCACCGACGTGCCCGGTTTCATGGTCGGTTCCGCGGTGGAGAAGCAGGGCATCATCCGGCACGGCGCAAAAATGATCACCGCGATCTCCGAGGCCACAGTGCCGAAGATCTGCGTGGTGGTGCGTAAGGCGTACGGCGCCGGGCTCTACGCGATGGCCGGTCCGGGATTTGAGCCGGACGCCACCATCGCCCTGCCCACCGCGAAGATCGCGGTAATGGGCGCCGAAGCCGCGGTCAACGCGGTGTACGCCAACAAGATCGCGGCGATCGAGGACCCGGATGCCCGGGCCGCCTTCGTCGCCGAGCGCCGCGCCGAGTATGAGCGCGACATCGACATCATGCGCCTGGCCAGCGAACTCGTCGTGGACGCCGTGGTGGAACCGGGCGATCTGCGGGCCGAGCTGATCCGGCGCTTCTCCGCCGCGCGTGGCAAGGACCGCTCGTTCTCCCGTCGCCGCCACGGCGTCACTCCGGTCTAGGGACAGGTGTCCGGTAATGGTGGATTTCCGGCTCGGCGACGAGCTGACAGACCTTCGGGACAGCGTTCGGCAGTTCGCTCGCGAGCAGGTGGCGCCGGTGATCGCCGAACATTATGAAAACAAGACTTTTCCGTACGATGTGATCCGTCAGATGGGCGCCATGGGCCTGTTCGGCCTGCCCTTCCCGGAGGAGTACGGCGGCATGGGCGGCGACTACTTCGCGCTCTGTCTCGTCCTGGAAGAGCTGGCCAGAGTGGACAGTTCGGTCGCCATCACACTGGAGGCGGCGGTCTCCCTCGGCGCCATGCCGATCTTCCGGTACGGCACCGAGGCCCAGCGCAAGCAGTGGCTCCCGCAGCTGCTCAGTGGTGAGGCGCTTGCCGCTTTCGGTCTCACCGAGCCCGGCTGTGGCTCGGACGCGGCCGGCACCACCACCCGCGCGGTGCTCGACGAGTCGACCGGCGAGTGGGTGATCAATGGGACCAAGGCGTTCATCACCAACTCCGGCACCGACATCACGGTGCTGGTCACGGTCACCGCGGTCACCGGGATCAAGCCGGACGGCAGCAAGGAGCTCTCCACGATCATCGTGCCGTCCGGTACACCCGGCTTCACGGTGGCGCCGGGCTACTCCAAGGTCGGCTGGTGCGCGTCGGACACCCACGAGCTCTCGTTCGACGACGTCCGGGTCCCGGCCGAGAACCTGCTCGGTGAGCGGGGCCGTGGGTTCGCCCAGTTCCTGCGGATCCTCGACGAGGGCCGGATCGCGATCGCCGCGCTCTCCGTCGGCCTGGCGCAGGGCTGTGTCGACGAGTCGGTGTCGTACGCGAAGCAGCGCACCGCGTTCGGCCACCCGATCGGCGACAACCAGGCCGTCCAGTTCCTGATCGCGGACATGGACCTGCGCGCGCACGTGGCCCGCCTCGGCTATTACGACGCGGCCGCCCGGATGCTGGCCGGCGACGACTTCAAGCGGTACGCCGCGATCGCCAAGCTGAACGCCAGCAATGCCGCCATGGAGAACAGCCGGTACGCCACCCAGGTGCACGGCGGGTACGGCTTCATGAACGAGTCGGCAGTCGGCCGCTTCTACCGCGACGCCAAGATCCTCGAGGTCGGCGAGGGTACGTCCGAGGTGCAGCGGATGCTGATCGCTCGCGGTCTCGGGCTGTAGATCGACGGTTGATACTCGGAGTCCGCTTGTCGACAAAACGGGCTTCCGGGTTCACTCGGATCGATCAGTGTGCCTAGTTTCGCAGCATGGCGTCCGATCAGCGTCCCCGGCACGGGTTCGGCGCCGTGCTGCGCGATCACCGGCGACGGGCCGGCCTGACCCAGGAGGAGTTGGCCGCCCGCGCCGCGATCGGCGTCCGCACGGTCCGTGACCTGGAGCACGGCCGTGCTTCCCGGCCGCAGCGAACGACCGCCGAGCTGCTGGCTCAGGCGTTGGGTCTGTCCGGTTCTGACCAGGCCGCTTTCCTGGCCGCAGCTCGGGGCCGCCCGGCCGACGAGGTGCTGGTGGACTCCGCGCTGACCGGTGTGTCCGGGCATTCCGCGCCGACCCCGTTCCTGCGGACACCGCCCACCGACGAGCTGATCGGCCGGGACGCTGATCTTGCCGGGATCCTCGCCCGGCTTTCTGCCGACGGCGGGTCGAACGCCACCGACGGCGGGCCACGCGGGGTGACCCTGGTCGGTGTTGCCGGGGTGGGCAAGAGCAGTCTCGCGATGGCCGCCACGCACCGGCTGGCCGGCGGGTATCCGGGCGGGGTGGCCGCGGTTGTGGTCCCCGACGACGCCACGGCCGGCGAGCTGCTGGACGGGGTGGCGATCGGCTTCGGCGCGACCGCTCCCGGGCTGCTGGCCGGTCATCTCGGCGATCGGCCCGCGCTGCTGCTCGTGGACGGGGTGGACCGGGCGCCGGAGGTCGTCGCCGAGGTGCTCGCGACGTTGCTGGAGCAGATACCCCGGCTGCGCTTCCTGGCCACCGCCCGCCGAGCACGTGAGCCGGCCACCGTGCTCACCGGTGAGCGCGGCGAACTGATTCAACCGGTCGCTCCGCTGGCCGCCCCGCCGCCGATGTCGCAGGCGGAAACGGTCGACGAGCTGATCCCGTACCCCGCAGTGGGTCTCTTCCTGGAGCGGCTGGGCCGTGTGCGCCGCACCCGCCTGGCACCGCATGAGATCGCGCCGCTCGCGGCGCTGGTCCGTCGGCTCGGCGGCCTTCCGCTGGCGATCGAGCTGGCCGCGGCCCGCGGCCGGGTGCTGTCCGTGTCGGAGATCCTTACCTACTACGCCGAGCCGGTGGCGCCGCTGCGTGCCGTGGTGGCCGAGAGCTACCGGCTGTTGTCGCCCGTCGAGCAGCGGGCGTTGCGCGTGTGGTCGGTGTTCCGGCACCGCTGGTCGCGAGGGCTCGGCGAGGCGCTGCTGGACACATCGGACGACGATCGCGTCGACGTGGTGCACATGTTGGACCGGCTGATCGCGTTGGGCCTGCTCACCGTGAGTGGCGACGACGTGGTCCGGTTCCGGCTGCCCGCCGCAGTCCGCGATTTTGCCACCGGAGAGGCCGCCGCTGCGGGAGAGTGGGAGGATGCCCGGAAGCGGTATGACCGCCTGCTCCTCGACGTCGCCGATCACCTGGCCGACCACGTCGTCCCGGACCTGGCGCCGTAGCCGGGAGGTCGGGCGCGGCGTGCGCAACCGGCGTCTTTCGTGCCCCCCACGCGACGCCCGTCGCAGCTACACCGCGCCCGTACGCGACGCGAACGAAGACTCCCCCGAAAGCCCCGTTCGTCGCCTCGATCGCGCCGCATCCCCCTGGGCCGCCACAGTAGTCCGGCGTCGCCCGCCGACCACGGAATTCGTCCGTTCTGCCGGTGGTTCTGCCGGTCGCGACGACCCTGATCGCGATGACCTTGATCAGGCCTGCGTGACCGTTTCTGCACTTCCCGCCGTGGCGCACGGGTTGACCGCGTCCCGGATCGTCCGGAGTGAGTCGAGCAGGTCGTCGAGCCGGCCTTCCGGGAGCAGACCGACATACCAGCGCTGGACCAGCTCCAGATGACCAGGCAGGACCTGGGCGAGCCGGTCCTGGCCGGCCTCGGTGATCACCGCGTAGGAGCTGCGCCGATCGCTCGGGCAGGCCTCCCGGCGGACCAGGCCGTCGCGTTCCATCCGGTCGACGACCCGGGTGACGCCGCTGGTGGAGAGGGTGGTCTGCCCGGCGAGATCGGTCATGCGCAGCCGGTCGCTGGGCGAACGGGCGAGGCGCGTCAGCACCTCGAACTCGACGGAGGAGAGTCGGTGTTGTTCGAACTGTGTGGCGAGACGGTTCATCAGACCCGTGTAGGCCTCGGCAAGCAGGCCGACCGCGGTGAGGCGAGGGTCGTCCAGATCGGTGTTCACCCTGTCGACTCTAACAGGCACTTGACACAGGGAATATTGCTCAGCATATAGTTGCTCCGTCAGACAAGCATCCCGCACCGCACGCTTCGAGAAAAGGACAAGTCATGACCGTCAGTACTCGTGAGTTCGAAGGTCTGCAGATCCCGGCCGCCGGCACCTACGAGCTGGACGCGGCGCACAAGCGGGTCGGCTTCGTCGTGAAGCACCTCATGGTCAGCAAGGTCCGCGGGCAGTTCTCCGAGGCCACCGCGACCATCACCGTCGCGGAGAACCCGCTGGAGTCCTCGGTGACCGCGTCGATCACCACGGCCAGCGTGGCGACCGGCAACGTCGACCGCGACAACCACCTGCGCACCGGCGACTTCTTCGAGGCCGAGAAGTACCCGACCCTCGAGTTCCGCAGCACCGGTGTGAAGTCGCACGCCGGCACCGAGTTCGTCCTCGACGGTGAGCTCACCATCAAGGGCGTGACCAAGCCGGTCGAGCTGGTCGTCGAGTTCGAGGGCGCCACCACCAGCCCGTATGGTCAGCACCTCTTCGGTTTCAGCGCGACCACCGAGATCGACCGCGAGGACTGGGGCCTGACCTACAACATGGCCCTGGAGACCGGCGGCGTGATGATCGGCAAGAAGGTCAAGATCGAGATCGAGGGCGAAGCCATCCTGCAGGCCTGATCTTTCGCGTAGTCCACAGTCGAGGCGTCACCGGTTTCCGGTGGCGCCTCGACTCGTCTGGCGGTACTCGTCTCGGTCTGCGAAGGTGGACCGACAGTATCCGTCTGTTCACAGTGTGGTGATCGACGTCCGTTCGTCCCTGACCGTCATGGGAGGGCACATGGGCAAAGATCTGGCGAAATCGGTCTTCGCGCCTGAAGATCGGATCCGCTATCGGCGCAAGGTGCATCGATGCCTGGACGTTCTGGACGGGCTGCTCGATGCCGACGTGTTCGACACCGGCACCGGTATGACCGGGCTGGAGATCGAGATCAACCTGGTCGACGCGGACGCCGAGCCGGTGATGCGCAACGCCGAGCTGCTGGCCGACCTGGGCGATTCGCGGTTCCAGCCCGAGCTGGGGCGCTTCAACATCGAGTTCAACGCGCCGCCTCGAAAGATCGCTCCGGACGGTTTTGGCGCGTTCGAAAAAGACATTTCAGAAGCTTTGCGTACGGCCGGGGAGCGCGCCGGGAAGGCCGACAGCCGCCTCGCCCTGATCGGCATGCTGCCCACCCTGACACCCGAGCACCTGGTCCTGGCGAACCTGTCGGACAACGAGCGGTTCCGTGCCCTGAACGACGAGATCGTCGCGGCCCGGGGCGAGCACTTCCCGGTCGACATCCGCGGCGTGGAACGGTTGCGCAGCGCGAGCGGCACGATCGTGCCCGAGGCGGCCTGCACCAGCTGCCAGTTCCACCTGCAGGTGCCGCCGGAGGAGTTCGCCAGGTACTGGAACGCGTCACAGGCGGTGGCCGGCGCGCAGGTCGCCCTCGGTGCGAACTCGCCGTTCCTGCACGGGCGCCGGCTCTGGGCGGAGACCCGGATCGCATTGTTCGAGCAGGCCACCGACACTCGCCCGGACGAGTTCAAGGCACAGGGCGTACGCCCGCGGGTCTGGTTCGGCGAGCGCTGGATCACCTCGGTCTTCGACCTGTTCGAGGAGAACGTCCGGTTCTTCCCGCCGCTGCTGCCGTTGCTCAGCGAGGAGGATCCGGTGGCCGTCCGTGCCGGCGGCGGCATACCGCGGCTGCACGAGCTGTGCCTGCACAACGGCACCGTCTACCGGTGGAATCGCCCGGTGTACGACGTGATGGACGGGCGACCACACCTGCGGGTGGAGAACCGGGTGCTCCCCTCCGGGCCGACCGTGGTGGATCTGCTGGCCAACGCGGCGTTCTACTTCGGAGTCGTGCGCCGGCTGGCCGAGAGCGAGCGGCCGATCTGGTCGCGGCTCGAGTTCGCCACCGCGGCCGCGAACTTCCGATCCGGCGCCCGGCACGGACTGGACGCCACGATGTGCTGGCCGGGGCTGGGCGAGGTGGGTGTCACCGAGCTGGTCCAGGAGACGCTGCTGCCGCTGGCCTACGAGGGACTGGACCGGTTCGGGGTGCATCCGGCGGAGCGTGATCGGCTGCTCGGGATCATCGAGGGCCGCTGCCGGACCGGCCGGAACGGGTCGACCTGGCAGACCGCCGCGGTGCGGGCAGCCGAGGACCGAGGCCGGAACCGGGGCACCGCGCTGCGCGAGATGACCCTGCGCTATCTCGACCTGCAGCACCTCAACGAGCCGGTGCACACCTGGCCGTGCCAGCCGGTCGCCGCGGTCCGGCGTGCGCCACCCGACCCGGCTTAGTCCTTGGGGTTGATCCGGGCGACCGTGGGGTTGGCCGGGGGCGGGGTGATCGTGGAACGGTTCGCGGCGTCCTTGCGGATCGCGGCCCGTTTGGCGGCGGCGTTCTTGCTGGGCCGGGCCGCGGCGGCGAGTTCGGAGTCACCGAAGCCCTCGTCGGCCGGCGGCGGGGTCGGCTTGTCAGCGGGTCGCGCGGCTGGTCGGGCGGTCGGTTTCGCCGTCGGTCGCTCGCCGCTCGGCTTCGCCGAGGCAGGCTTGTCGGCGCCCGGCTTTCCTGCAGCCGTCTTTTCCGCGGCCGATCCGGCGGCCGATCCGGCGGCCGATCCGGTGGCGGTCGATCCCGTCGCGGCCGATCCTGTGACGGCGGGTTCGTTCTTGCTGGCCCGGGGCTTGCGGCTCCGGCCCGAAGTCTCCGGCTCGGTCGTTTCGACTGTCGGTTCCGGTGTGGCCTCCACCGGCTGACGCCGGCCGAAGAGCCAGCGCCGCCGAGGTGCCGGCGTTTCCACCGAGCTCTCCCCCGCCGCCTCGGTCTCCGCCGAACTCTCGGCGGCCGTCGGCATGTTCCGCGACAACGCGGAGCTTTCCACGACCGGTGGTGTCTTCCGCGCGAGTGCGGAGCTGTCCACGGGTGTCGGCGTCTTCCGGGCCGACGTCGAGTTTTCCACGACGGTCGGCGCCTTCCGCGTCGACACGGAACTTCCTACGGTGGCCGGCGACTTCGAACTTTCCGCGGCGAACAACGAGGGAGAAGGCGACGAGGGAGAAGGCGACGAGGGAGACGGTGCCGAGGGAGACGGCCCGGCCGGCGGAGTGTGCGGGACCGGCGCGGTGGCCGGCCGCGGCGAGACCCGGCCGGTCGGCTTGGCCACGCCGACCGCGGCACCCGGCGCGCCCTCGGCCGACGGCGCCCCGGAAGACGGCGCGGAACCCGCCGGTGCGGCACCGAGGGCCGGCACCGGCTGCGGACCATCCGGCGAGTTCCGGGCCAGGCGCTTGCGACGCGCCTGACCGATGGAGACGGTCAGTGCCGACCCGGCCAGGCCGGCGAGCACCGCGTACGGCGCGATCAGATAAGCCGACTGGAGCGGCCCGGCCGCCTCGGTCAGCAGCGGCGCCAACGACAGGAACGAGATCGCGACGAGCAACGGCCCGACGGCACCGGACGTCGCGGCGCCCAGCCCGAGCTGACCACGACGGGCGGCCGGCCAGGCCATCGCCAGCCCGATCACGAACGCGGCGACGAGGGTGAGCGCGGCGCTGGGCCAGTAGATCCCGCCGTACCGGACCGGGCTCTGCGCCTCGGCGAACTGCCAGCTGGTCAGGTATGTCGCGAAGTCACGCCCGCTGATCAGCTCGGCGACGACACCGGCGACGGCCAGCGCCCAGAGCCAGGCGGCGGTGCCGAGGAGGTTCGCCGCGACCGGGCCGGAGGAGACCGCCCAGAACGCCACCACCACCCCGGCGACCAGGCCGATCAGGGCGTACCCGACGGCCACCAGCTGCGGGGACAGGGTGTCGGTGCGGACTGCGGAGCGGGCCGGCAGCGCGACGAGCGCGACCGAGACCAGCGCGCCCAGCGCCGCCGAAGCGGACAGGGCGAACCGCCAGAGGGCACGCCAGCGCCCGGGGCGGTCGTCGCGCAGCCGACCGGCGAGCACCGCGCCCAGCACTGTCGCGCTCGCGGTGATCCAGGTGGCCCAGCCGAGGCTGTTCAACCAGGTGCTGTCCGATGCGGTCACGGTGACCGGCCACTCGATGACGCCGAGGCCGTAGCCGAGACCCAGTTGTGCGGCGCCCGCGCCGGCGGCGATTCCGGCCGCCGCGCCGGCCTGTGCTGTCCAGCCCTTCTCGGCCATGCCGGGCACTGTACTGGCCGTTGCCGATGTCCGCGAAATACCCGTCCGGGCCGGACCTCCGGGTCTCCTCAGGTGCGGATCTCCCCGGTCGGGCCCAAGATTCGATACGTTGACGCTGCGACGATCGTGGGTGCACGGAGCGGAGGGAACGGAGATGCCGGACGAGCGCCAGCCGGGCCGGGACGGCCAGGAGCCGCGGCCGGACGAGACCCGTCCGATGCCGGCCGTGGACGACACCGTCGCCGATGTGCCGCAGGCGTCGCGGAATCAACCGTCCGGCGGGCCCCGATCGGGGGACACCAGCGCCGCGGAGACCCGTCCGATGGCGGCGGCCGGCGACTGGGATCCGGATCCGCGCGGCGCCGACGACAGTGCGTGGACCGGCCGCGCGGCGGTGCGCGCGCCACGACCGGAGCAGGCCGCGGCCAGCGGTGGTGACTGGGCCACGATCGCGCCCGAGGAGGAACCGCCCGGCCGCTGGTGGATGCCGATCGTGTTCGGCATCGTGGGGCTGACACTCGTGGCTCTGCTCGCGTACGGAATCTATGTGATCGTGCAGAACTCCGGCGCGGAGGTGGATACACCGCAGCCGACTCCGGCGCAGACCACGACCACGACGGCGCAGACCGCGGAGACCACCCCGCCGACCACAGAACCGCCGGTCAGCACGGTGCCGACCACCGAACCGACCTCGACCGAGGCGGCCGTGCCGGCGTTGCGCGGGATGCCGCTGGCCGACGCAAAAGCCGCCCTGGACCGCACCGGCCTGGGCTATCGGGTGATCTATCGAGTCAGTGACGCGGAACCGGGCACCGTGATCGACAGCGATCCGGTCGAGGGCCAGCTGGTCCCGCCGGACACCCGGATCACCCTCGTCGTCGCGGCCGAGCAGACCGGCGACCCGGCCTCGACGACGACGGCGCCGGCCGGTGGCGCCTCCGCCGGGCCCGGCGAGGACTGAGAAAGCCCTCGTCGTCGGGTTGGCTCAGCGGTGGGTACGAACCGACCGAGCGGGTGCCGCGTTCGGACGCGTGGCCGGCTGACGGGCGTTGCGGGCCCGTGGATCGGGAGCCTTCCCGACCGGCCGCAGACCGCTGACCTGTACGAAGATGGAGCGTCGTTCGACGGCGTCACCGGCCGAGTTGAGCTCGTAGCCGTCGAGCCAGACCCAGCCTTCGTACGTCGGCCAGTCATGGACCCGGATGACCCGGAAGAGCATCGGTGATGCGAATTGGACACTCGCCGCCTTAGTCACGTGGATGACATCACCGGACCGAGGAAGAAGCACGTCATCTCCTGCCCTGAGACTCTTTGCCTGATGGAGTAGCTGGATTGACTTGTGACACAGATGCACCAGTCTGCCCGGCTCATGCACCTTTGCAAGCCTTCGACAATGCCAATCATCGAAGGTGGTTGCAGAACGTCACCATCGCCGATCCCGCCACCCAGGTCTCGGGGGGAAGTCCAAGTGGGACTCCTGGTGGCTCGGCGCCCCATGTCGGACGTTTGTTTCGGGTGTTTCGTCGGACTTGGCCACATCACCTAAGAACGTTGCGTGATGCAAGCCGTACGGAAAGATTGCACCACCAGTGTCGTCGATGCAAGTTGCATGTCCTTCTTTGGTGATTCTTTGTGATCATGGCACGTCGCTCCGTGATCACGAAGGTTACGCAGGTGACGGCGATCTGGACGGATATCACCGCATGATCCACAATCCTCAGATCATTTCGGACATTAACCATGAAACGCTGACAATCGCTGGCTAAAAGCCGCTGAGCTGCCAGGATCCAACTTGCCCGATCGAACTAACCCGAACGGAAGACCCCCGCGACTCGTCGCACACAGGGTCGTTACTGGATTCAGAACGGTCTCATCGATCCGTCGGCGGCACATGGTGAAATCCGCCGGGATCGGTACCCCTGAGGTGAGGAGCGATCGTGGAATTCCAGGTCAAAGGTCTCCGAGTCGATCTGAGCGACGCGAAGTGGTTCAAGAGCGCCCGCAGCGGCGCGGACAGCGACAACTGTGTCGAGGTGGCGTTCGTCGGTGACGCCATCGCGGTGCGTGACTCCAAGAACACGTCCGGGCCGGCGCTGATCTTCACTCAGGCCGAATGGGATGCCTTCGTCGGCGGCGCCAAGGACGGCGAGTTCGACCTCTGAACCGCTGTTCGATCTTTTGTCGTGCTTTCCGGGCCGACGCGTTGACCTGCACCGACGTGTCGGCCGGGGCTATTTGCCCGTTTTTACCGTCGCCAGGTGCGACGCGCCTCGTTGAATGTTCCAAGCGCGGACCGGACTGCGCTGATCGGGCCGGGGCGGATCTTCAACGAGGCAAGGCATAAAGATGACGATTGGTTCGGAGAACCTCAGTAGCGGTTCGTCGACGGCGCAGGACCGGTTCAGCGGGGGCGTGAGCGCATACCGGCAGGGCCGGCGTGAGGCACTGAACGGGGACTACACCGACGGCGAGCTGCTGTCGCGGGCGAGCTCGGGTCTGCCGACCCGGTCGCCCGGACGGTCGCACAGCATCGAGGCCCGCTCGCACAGCATCGAGTCGCGGTCACACAGCCTCGAGTCGCGGTCGCACAGCACCGAGCCGCGGTCACACAGCCTCGAGTCGCGGTCACACAGTCTTGAAGCCCGCTCGCACAGTCTCGAGTCGCGGTTGCACGACATCGACCCGACCAGCTCTCTGGACCGGGCGGCCAAGCTGCCCTCCCTGGACCTGCAGGGTCTGACCGAGCCGGTCTTCTCCGCCGCGGCCTGGAGCGACGGCACGCCGGCGAACCTCTCGATGGCGGACCACCCGCTGCTGCGCGGCCTGCTCCTGGAGCTGCCGGATCGCGGCACCCTCCCGCAGTCCGACTGGCTGGACCGCTGGTTCGAGGCCGCCCGCTCCATCCTGGAGCTTCTCTACGTTCAAGAAGCCAAGAGGCAGATCTGAGCCCATGGCCTCGCTCCGCTCGGCGGCATTGCGCCCCTAGGGGTCGATGCCACGAGGCCCGAAAACGCCTAGCGAAGCGTGGTCGTTTTCGGACCTCTCGACATCGACGGGCGCAATGCACGCGGGGCACGGTTCAAGCATCACCGCACGCCGGCGCGGACGCGCTGGCGTGCGCGGTCCAGGGGGGCCATCACCAGCGGGGCCAGCCGGCTGTGGCGCAGGGCTGCGCGGATGCCGATCGCGATGACCGCGACGGCGAGCAGGATCAGTGCCACGGCGACGAGGCCGGCGAAGCCGGTGGTGCTGGGCACGCCGCGGCCGGGCAGGTCGACCACTCCGGCGGCGATCGGCAGGGCGACGATCGCGGCCAGGCCGGTGATCTGCAGCGGGGCGGCGATCAGCGGATGCGCCGCGGCGGCCCGCAGGGCGGGTGGCACCGGAGCGAGAGGGGCGGTCGCGAAAGCGCCCGCCCCGCGGCGCACCCAGCCCAGCTTGCGCACGCCCAGGGTCAGCACGATCAGTGCCGGCACGACGGGGAGCAGCGCGGCCAGGGGTGCCGACGAGGTGCCCGGGGTGAGAGCGGTGGCCACCGGCACCGCGATGAACACCGCCGCCCCGGTAGCGACCAGGACGGCGAGCAGGCGAGCCCGCCGGCGCATCAGAAGCGCGGTGCCGGCCGTCGGGAGCCCGTCGGCCAGCAGCCCGGCGGTCAGCCAGACGGCGGCGAGAGTGCCGATCAGAATCACGTCCACAGCGGTGTTCACATCGACAGCGTTCACCCTGCGCGCACGTCAGGAAACCGGGATTTGCCCCCAGCGCCCACCCGTAGGGGTAGCCCGGTGACGCTGCGTTCTGACAAACATTCGCAGAGTGCCAGGTGGTGCGGCCTAAGTGGACAAACCGGTGCTCCCCAGTGTGACCTACGACCCACTGTCGGTTGCCGGATGGCACTTCCGTCCGAATAGATCATCCGTGCCCGAAAGCACGGATGATCTGAAACTCAGACCGCGAAGCTGTGCACCGTCTCGCCGGTCGGTACGGCCGGGGTCGCTTTCCAGAGGCCGGACTTCTGCGCGGCCAGCCGGGTCAGGTACGCCGGGTTCAGCAGGATGTACCGCTTCCACAGCCGCTTCGGCTCCAGGCCGAGTCGCCACAGCCATTCCAGCGCGTACTTCTGCATCCACGCGGGCGGGTTCTTCAGCAGGCCGGCGTGGTAGTCGAAGGCCGCGCCGACGGCGAGCAGCGGCATGTCCAGATGCGGACGCATCGCGTAGGTGAAGACCTCCTGCCGCGGGCAGCCCAGGCCGACGAGCACGATCCGGGCGCCGGACGACTTGATCCGCTCCGCGATCTCCAGCTCCTCGCCAGGCAGCGCGCTGCGGAACTTGGACGCCTCCACCCCTGCGATCTTCAGGGCCGGGAACATCTCGAGCAAGGCCGGCACCAGCCGGTCCAGGGTCGGCTGGGTCGAGCCGTACAGGTAGATCGGCAGCCCCTCGGCCGCGGCCTGCTCGACCACCTTGAGGGTCAGCGTCGGGCCGTAGACCCGGTCGGTCAGCCCGGCGCCGTGCAGCAGGTTGAGCGCCCAGCGCACCGGCTGCCCGTCCGGCGTCACCAGGTCGAAGGAGTTCAGCCGGGCCTCGTGCGCCCGATCCTGGACTCCGGTCATCACGCCGTGCACGGCCAGGGCGGTGACTGCGTAGGGCCGGCCCTCCCGCGCGGCGGCCAGGATCTGCCCGGTGGCCGACGCGTAGTCGGTCGCGTCCACCAGGACCCCCAGCACGTTGCGCTTCTTCTGGTGAACCTCAGCAGGCACAGCGGCCACGACCACACCCCACGCTCAGACGAAACTTCCACTCACAGGCGGGCGAGCTTACCGCCGCGCCCCACCAACCCAACCGCGCAGGACCACACCGGGGCATCCCCGAAACGCGCCGCGCTTCACTCCGTACGAGAAAGGGAAGAAGGCGAAGCCCGAAGGGCGAGCCCGAGTGACCCGAGGCCGACCGTGACCCTCGCCACCCACGTTGATCACCGTGATGCGGGGCTTCCGGGGGCTCGGCCCCCGGAGCAGATATGACGAGGGCGACCCCGGCCTGCGCTATCCGCAGGCATGGGCCGCCCTTTCGCACTCGTGGGGATGGGGGGAGTTGAACCCCCACGTCCTTTCGGACACACGGACCTGAACCGTGCGCGTCTGCCATTCCGCCACATCCCCATGTGACTTGGTCTCTAGGATCATATAACGGACCCCGGTGACCGCTGAAACCGGCCTTGCGGGCCTGCTTCAGGTTACTACGTGCAACAGACTACGCTGTCGCTCGTAGTTATCGAAGGCACTACCAAGCAAGTTGATATCGCCCCGCGACGGAGGAAACATTAGCACGGCGTCGCGGAGCGCCATACGAGGGTCAGAAGTGCCGGCAGCTCTTGGGCAGCAGATGCGCAAGCAGCGGCCGGATACCATCATGTCCTCGGGACCCGAGGAGGAGCCGGTGAGCGTGCTGCAGCGCTTTGAGAAGCGATTGGAAGGCCTTGTCGAGGGGGCCTTCGCGAAGGTGTTCAAGGGTGTCGTGCACCCAGTGGAGATCCTGAATGCCATGCAGCGGGAGGCCGAGGCACACAAGGCCATTCTCGCCGGTGGCCGCACCCTCGTGCCCAACCGCTACGTGATCGACCTGTCGCCCTACGACCACGGGCGTCTGGCGCCGTACGCGGCTGCCCTGGCGCAGGAGCTGGCGCAGTCGCAGGCCGAGTTCATCGGCGAGCAGGCGTGGACGGTCTACGGCGACGTGATCGTCGAGATCGAGCGCGGCGACGGACTGGACACCGGCATGTTCCGGGTCACCGCGGAGGTCTACACCGGCGGCGAAGTCGCACCGGTGCAGCAGCCGGCGTACGACGCCGGCCCGCAGTACTCGCCCTATGACCAGCAGCACGGTGGCGGCTACCCGCCGCACGGCGGCGGCGGTCACGGTGCTCCGCGCAGCGTGGGCCTGGTCTCCGGAGACGGACGGACCTACCCGTTGCAGATGGGCTCGACCGTGATCGGTCGTGGCGACCAGGCGAACCTGCGCCTGCCGGATGTCGGCATCTCGCGCCGGCACGCCCGGCTGGACTATGACGGCAACCAGGTGGTGCTGACCGACCTCGGCTCGACGAACGGGACGATGGTGAACGGCCAGCGCGTCTCGGCCGTGGCGCTGAACCCGGGCGACATGATCCAGCTCGGTACGACCACGCTCACCTTCCGAGTGGACGGCTAGCGGCCTTGCCCGAATTTGTCCTCACCGTTGCCCGGTTCGGGTTCCTGATCCTCCTGTGGATCTTCGTGTTCACGGTGGTCGGGGTGATCCGGCGGGACCTCTTCGCGGGTTCCCGGTCGAAGAGCATCGTCGCCAGCCCTCGGGGGGTGGGTGGCATGGTGCTTCCGGGTCGGCCGGCAAAGGCGAAACGCGGTAAGGCGGCACGGCAACTGGTGGTGACCGCCGGCAACTTGGCCGGCACGCGGATCACCCTCGGTGAGGCTCCGATCACGATCGGGCGCGCTGAGGATTCCACGTTGGTCATCACCGATGACTTCGCGTCGGCCCGGCATGCCCGGCTGGTGCCTCGGGACGGCCAGTGGTTCGTAGAGGACCTCGGCTCGACCAACGGCACTTACCTTGATCGCGGTAAGGTCTCCGGACCCACCCCCGTCCCCCTTGGCGTCCCGATCCGTATCGGACGCACTTCTCTCGAGTTGCGGCCATGACCCTGACCCTGCGCTATGCCGCTCAGAGCGACCGCGGTCTGATCCGAGACCTGAACCAGGACTCCGTCTACGCCGGGCCGCGGCTTCTTGCTGTCGCGGACGGGATGGGCGGCATGGCCGCCGGTGACGTCGCTTCCAACATCGTTATCGCCGCCATGGCGCCACTCGACGACGACGTCCCGGGTGACGCCCTGGTCGACGCGCTGCGGCATGCCGTCGGCACCGCCAACCAGCAGCTGCGTGACACGGTCGACGCCAACCCTCAGATGGAGGGTATGGGCACCACGCTGACCGCGGTGCTCTTCACCGGCAGCAAGTTCGGCATGGTGCACATCGGTGACTCGCGTGCCTACCTGCTCCGCAAGGGCGAGTTCGCGCAGATCACCAAGGACGACACCTACGTCCAGATGCTCGTCGACGAGGGCCGGGTCAGCCCGGAGGAGGCGAGCAGCCACCCGCAGCGGTCGCTGCTCACCCGGGCGCTCGACGGCCGGGACATCGACCCGGAGTACTCGGTCCGCCAGGTGCTCAAGGGCGATCGGTACATGATCTGCAGCGACGGCTTGTCCGGCGTGGTCAGCGCCGAGACGATCGGCCAGACCATGCAGGAGATCGCCGACCCGAAGGCCTGCGTCGAGCGGCTGATCCAGCTCGCGCTGCGGGGCGGCGGACCGGACAACATCACCGTGGTGATCGCCGATCTGACCGACGCGGACATCGTCGAGCAGGCGCCGATCGTCGGCGGCGCGGCCTCGCTCGACCGGGGCAACACCACCGTGGCGGACAGTTCCACCCCGGCGTCCCGGGCGGCCGCGCTCAAGCAGCCACCGCCGCGCCCGGCCCAGCCGGAGAGCGACGGGTACGACCGCGAGCCCGAGCCGGCCGGTCATCCGGTCCGCACGACGCTGCTGGTCCTGCTGCTGCTCGGCGTGCTGGGCGGCGGACTCTGGGCCGGCTGGCAGTACACCCAAGACCAGTATTACGTCGGCGCGACCGATAGTGGTCAGCTTGCCATTTTCCAGGGTGTGCCGGGTCAGATCGCCGGGCTCGACCTCTCCACGGTGAGCGAGACCAGCACGGTCCGCCTGGACGACCTGACCTCGGTCGCTCAGGAGCGGGTCAAGCAGGGCATCCACGCCGAGAGCCAGCATGACGCGCGCAGCGTGCTCACCGAGCTGACCAGCGAGGACGGCTCCAACCTCAAGCCGGTCTGCTCCGTCTCCAGTGCCGCACCGTCGGCTTCGGCGCCGGTTCGCCCGGCGGCGAGCACCGCGACTTCGGCGCCGGTCACCGCGACTTCGGTTCCGCCCACTGTGACTTCGGCTCCGGCCACCGCGCCGAGCGTTCAACCGTCCGAGGGTGCGTCCTCGGCCGCCGACACGGTCGGTTGCCGGACCGCCGACTGAACACGGCCTACAACGTCTGGGGAATTTCTTGACCGCGCCCGCCGTACCGGCTCCTTCGCCCGCTTCCACGGGTGAGCTGTCGCGTATCCCGGGATTGAGGACTCGTCGCAACGCCGAGCTCGGGCTCCTGGCTTTCGCCATGGTGCTCGTCGCGGCGTTCGGCGCGACCGTGGAAGCGAACAAGTACGACGAGCTCCAGCCGAACTTCTGGGTGCCGGCCGCGCTGCTCAGCATCCTCTTCCTCGGTCTGCACATCGTGGTTCGGTACGTGGCTCCGTACGCGGATCCCGTCCTGCTGCCCACGGTGGCCCTGATCAACGGCATCGGTGTGGCGTTCCTGCGCCGCATCGACATCGCCAACGCGCTCAACGAGAAGGAGGGCCCGCCCGGGATCTTCTCCGGGATCGGCGGCCGCCAGCTCGCCTGGACGCTGATCTCGTTGATCCTTGCCTCGGTGCTGCTCCTGTTGATCCGCGACCACAAGAACATCTCGAAGTACGCGTACACGCTCGGCCTGACCGGCATCGTGCTGATGATGATCCCGGCGGTGCTGCCCGCCAGCCTCTCCGAGGTGAACGGCGCGAAGCTGTGGATCAAGTTGCCCGGTGTCTCGATCCAGCCGGGTGAGTTCGCCAAGCTGATGCTCGTCACGTTCTTCGCGTATTACCTGGTGCGCAAACGGGAAGTGCTCTCGCTGGCCAGCAAGCGCTTCCTCGGCATCGACTTCCCACGCGGCCGCGACCTCGGCCCGGTCGTCACGGTGTGGCTGTTCAGCCTGCTGGTCCTGGTCTTCGAGAAGGACCTCGGCACCGCGCTGCTGTACTTCGGCCTGTTCATCGTGACGCTCTACGTCGCCACCGAGCGCTCCAGCTGGCTGATCATCGGTTTGCTGCTGTTCTTCGGCGGCGTCTACATCGCGTACCTGCTCGGCGCGTCGGTCGGCGGCCCGTTCGCCAACTTCTACGACCGCGCCGACGTCTGGCTGAGCCCGTTCGACCCGGAGCAGTACAACCGGCTCGGCGGCAGTTACCAGCTGGTGCAGGGCCTGCTCGGGCTGGGCACCGGTGGCCTGTTCGGCGCCGGGCCGGGTGCCGGCTCGCCGCTGTCGGTGCCCGAGGTGCAGAACGACTTCATCTTCGCCGGCCTCGGTGAGGAGATCGGCCTCTTCGGTCTCTCCGCCCTGCTGGTCTGCTACATGCTCATCGCGATGCGCGGCCTGCGCACGGCGCTCGGTGTGCGCGACTCGTTCGGCAAGCTGGTCGCCGGCGGGCTCTCGTTCACGCTGGGCTTGCAGGTCTTCGTCATCCTCGGTGGCATCACCGGTCTCATCCCGCTGACCGGTCAGACCACGCCGTTCCTCTCCGCCGGTGGCTCCTCGCTGATGGCGAACTGGCTGCTCATCGCGATGCTGCTGCGCATCTCGAACGCGGCGAGGGGTCCGGCGACGGGCGCCGGTGGACCGGATCGCTCCGGTCCGAAGAAAGCTCCCACCCAGTTGCACGGCGCCATGACGGAGGTGATCAAGCCGTGAATGCCCCCCTTCGCAAGTCCGGCGTCGTTCTCTTCGTCCTCTTCGGGATGATCTTTGCGAACCTGAACTGGGTGCAGGCCTACAAGGCCAACGAGTACCGCACCAACGTGTGGAACCCGCGGGTCACGGTCGACGAGTACAAACGCCCCCGTGGCGTGATCGAGGCCGACAGCGGCACCGCCCTGGCCGAGAGCCGGGCGACCGACGACACCCTCAAGTACCTCCGGGTCTACCCGAAGAAGGAGATCTACGCTCCGGTCCTCGGGTACAAGCCGGTCAGCAACCTCGCCACCGGTATGGAGGCGAGCGAGAACGACTTCCTCTCCGGTGAGAGCGACAAGCTCTTCGCGAACCGGATCAGCGACATGTTCACCGGGGAGAACACCGGTGGCGGCAACGTGATGCTGTCGTTGAAGAGCAAGGCTCAAGAGGTCGCCTGGAAGCAGATGACCGACAACGAGCGGGGCGCGACCAAGGGCGCGGCGGTCGCGATCGACCCGAAGACCGGCGCGATCCAGGCGCTCGTCTCGATGCCGAGCTACGACCCGAACCAGCTGGTCACGCACGACAAGGCGGCGGCCGCCAAGGCGTACAAGGAACTGAACGCCGACAAGAACCAGCCGCTGCTGAACCGGGCGCTGGCGCAGACCCTGCCGCCCGGCTCGGTGTTCAAGGTGATCGTCTCGGCCGCGGCCCTGCAGAACGGGTACGGCGTCGACACCGAGATCCCGGCCGGCAGCGTCTACCGCGAGGGCGGCGCGACGATCCGCAACGCCGAGGACGAGGTGTGCCCGGACGGCCAGGTCACGCTGAAGGAAGCGCTGACCGAGAGCTGCAACACCGGGTACGCCAAGCTCGGCGTGAAGCTCGGCGCCGAGAAGGTCAAGAAGGCCGCGCAGGACTTCGGCTTCGAGCAGGAAGACCTCAAGGTCGGCGACCTGGAGAGCGGCGACGGCCTGGCGGTGGCGGCCAGCCACACCGGCGACATCGCGAACCCGGACGGCAGCACCGACAAGGCCGCCCTGGCCCAGTCGTCGCTCGGCCAGCGGGACGTGCGGATCACGCCGATGCAGGGCGCGCTGATGGCCGCCACGGTGGCCAACGGCGGCGACCAGATGCGGCCCTACCTGGTGCAGAAGCTGCTCGGCCCGGACCGCCGGACGATCTACAGCGCCTCGCCGCAGAAGCTGCGCAGCCCGGTCGACAGTGGTGTCGCCGCGAAGCTCAAGGACATGATGGTCAGTGTCGTCGAGAACGGCACCGGCAAGAACGCGAAGATCGACGGGTATACCGTCGGTGGCAAGACCGGCACCGCGCAGAACGCCGAGGGCGCCGATCCGCACGGGTGGTTCGTCGGGTTCGCGTTCAACGACAAGGGTGAGCCGGTCTCCGCGGTCTGCGTCATGCTGGAGAACGTTTCCGGCGGCCACGCGAGTGCCGAGGCCGCACGCATCGCCGGGCTGATCATGAAGGCCGCGGCCGGCGGGGGAGGGAACTGACATGATCCGCCCGGGGGTCACGCTCGGTGGGCGCTACCGCTTGGAAGAGCGGATCGCCGGCGGTGGCATGGGTGACGTCTGGCGAGGCACGGACAACGTGCTGGGCCGGACCGTCGCCGTCAAGATTCTTCTTCCCGCGCTGTTGGACGAGCCCGGCTTCGCCGAGCGGTTCCGCGGCGAGGCGCGCACCATGGCGACCATCAACCACCCCGGCGTGGTCGACGTCTACGACTACGGCAGCGACCAGCAGCTCGCGTTCCTGGTGATGGAGTACGTCGAGGGCGACGCGCTGTCCCGTACGCTGAGCCGGGTCGGCCGGCTCACCCCGGCCCGGACCATGGCGCTCGTCGCCCAGGCCGCCGACGCGCTGCAGGCCGCGCACGCGAACGGCATCGTGCACCGCGACGTGAAGCCCGGCAACCTGCTGGTCCGGCCGAACGGCACGCTCGTGCTGACCGACTTCGGCATCGCCCGATCCGCCATGGTCGGGCAGCTGACCGTGGCCGGCGCGGTGCTCGGCACCGCGTCGTACATCTCGCCGGAGCAGGCCGCCGGCGACGTGGCCACCCCGGCCTCCGATGTGTACGCCCTCGGCGTGGTGGCCTACCAGTGCCTCTCCGGGCACCGGCCGTTCGACGGGGCCACCCCGATCGAGATCGCCATGAAGCACGTCCGGGAGACGCCTCGCCCGCTGCCCGGTGACATCCCGCCCGCGGTCCGCGCCATCGTGGAGCGCGCGCTGGCCAAGGACCCGGCGGCCCGCTGGCCCAGCGCCGCGGCGATGGCGGCCGTGGCCCGGCAGGCCGCGTCCTCGCTGACCACCACGGTGCAGCCGCCGGTGAGCCAGCCGATCCGGGCCACTCCGGTCAGCCCGGCCCCGCAGGCTCGCGCCTCGGTGCCGCGGCCGACCTCGGGCTCGGGTCACCGGGGCGCCGCGTCGGTGCCGTCCGCTCCGCCGGCCCCGCCGGTGGCGCCGCCGATGCCGCCGCACTACCGGCCGCAGTCCGGGCCGCCGAACAACAACGGGTACCCGCAGCAGCCGCAACCGATGCCGATGCCGATGGGCAAGCCGCAGGGCACGTTCGGCCGTCAGGTGTTGATCGTGCTCGCGGTGGTGCTCGCGCTCTTGGTCCTGCTCTGCGCCGGTGTCATCTCGTTCCTGTATCAACATGGCAATGGCCAAGAGGGCGCCGAACGCGCGCTGGGTGATCGCAGCAGCTCGGCGGCTATTCTCCGGATGGGCACGGCCGCCGACCCGGTTTCGGTGGCGTCGTACCGTCTACTGAAGGTCGATCCCCAGCTCGGCCTGATCCGACCTAACGAAGGACGACAGACGCTATGACGGCGCAGGCCCGACTGCTCGGTGGCAGGTACCAGGTCGGCGAGCTGCTCGGATATGGCGGCATGGCAGAGGTGCACCGAGGACGTGACCTCCGCCTCGGCCGCGATGTCGCGATCAAGATGTTGCGTACCGACCTGGCCCGGGACGCGACCTTCCAGGAGCGCTTCCGCCGCGAGGCGCAGAACTCGGCCGCGCTGAACCACCCGGCCATCGTGGCCGTCTACGACACCGGCGAGGAGATCTCGCCGGCCGGTGAGAAGCAGCCGTTCATCGTGATGGAGTTCGTCAACGGGCAGACCCTCAAGGAGGAGCTGGCCCAGGAGCAGCGACTGCAGCCGCGACGGGCGCTGGAGATCATCGCCGACATCTGCGCCGCGCTGGAGTTCAGCCACCGGCACGGGATCATCCACCGGGACATCAAGCCCGGCAACGTGATGATCACGCAGAGCGGCCAGGTCAAGGTCATGGACTTCGGTATCGCCCGGGCCCTGGCCAGCGGCGCGACCACGATGACGCAGACCAGCGCGGTGATCGGCACCGCTCAGTATCTTTCCCCGGAGCAGGCGCGCGGCGAGGCCGTCGACGCCCGGTCCGATGTGTACGCGGCCGGTTGTGTCCTGTTCGAACTGCTCGTCGGGCACCCGCCGTTCGTCGGCGACAGCCCGGTGAGCGTGGCATATCAGCATGTCCGGGAGGAGCCCAAGTCACCGAGCTCGATCGTCCGGGAGATCTCACCGGACCTCGACGCGATCGTGCTGAAGGCGCTGGCGAAGAACCCGCTGAACCGGTACCAGAGCTCGCAGGAGATGCGCGCCGACGCGTTGCGCGCGGCCTCCGGGCGTCCGGTCCTGGCGACCCCGGTGATGAACGACGCCGAGACCGTCGCGATGACCAGCGGCCCGCGCCAGTGGCAGCCGCAGGCGGCGGCCACCACGATGCAGCGGCCGATCCAGAACACCATGGGCGGCGGTGGCCGGCCGCCGGACAACAAGCAGTCCTGGGTGTGGGCCGCGCTGGCCGGCCTCGGTGTGCTGGTGGTGATCGTGCTCGGCGTCGCGCTGGCGCTGGACAAGAACAAGGACAAGGGCAACGACACCCCGGTGGCGCCCCAGCAGGTGGCGATGCCGAACATCACCGGCCTCACCGAGTCCGACGCGAAGGATGTGCTGGCCAAGGCCGGTCTGACCAACTCGTCGCCGAACAAGCCGGTGCAGGACGAGGACTGCAACAGCGAGGTGAAGCTGCAGACCCCGGAGAAGGGCACGCAGATCCCGGTCACCACACAGGTCACGTACACGATCTGCAACGCACCGGACAAGGTCACCGTCCCGACCGGCCTGGTCGGCGGCACCAGGGCGGCCGCCGAGGCGGCCCTGACCAGAGCCGGTCTGAAGTTCACTGTCGACACCAAGGACAGCGCTGAGCCGAAGAACCAGGTGCTCGATGTCGAGAGCGAGGGCGACACGGTCGACCCGGACACGACGATCACCATCACGGTCTCCAACAACCAGCTCGTCCTGGTGCCGAACCTGATCGGCCAGACCGAGGACGGCGCGAAGGCGCTGTTGGAGAACGTCGGCCTGAACCCCAACGCGCAGATCGTGCCGAACGATGGCACGAAGCCGGCCGGCACGGTGGTCAGCCAGAGCAAGAAGGCCAAGAGCAAGGTCGACGCCGGCACCACGATCAGCTTCGGCGTGGTCGACGCGGCCCCGTCGGTCGACCCGAGCGAGTCCCCGTCGCCGGACCCGACCGACACCGGCACCGGCGACGGGCTCTGACCCTCTGATTCACGAAAGAGCCGGCCGCCCGTCGTGGGCGGCCGGCTCTTTTCGCAGGCGGATGCAGCAGGTGAATGCGGCAGGCTGATCAGGCGGTGGCGAACGCCGAGCGGCGGCGGGTCTCCACCTCGGCGGCCAGCGTGGGCGCCTTCTCCAGCGCGGACGGCAGGCCGCAGGTGGCCAGCCAGTTCGCCAGCATGGTGTGGCCGCCCTCGGTGAGCACCGACTCCGGGTGGAACTGCACACCCTCGATCGGCAGCGTGCGGTGCCGCATCGCCATCACCACGCCGGAGTCGGTCCGGCCGGTCACCTCGATCTCGTCCGGCAGCGTCTCGGCCAGCACGGTGAGCGAGTGGTACCGGGTCGCGGTGAACGGGTCCGGCAGCCCGGCCAGCACCCCCGTGCCGTTGTGGTGGACCAGCGAGGTCTTGCCGTGCAGCAGCTCCGGCGCTCTGGTCACCGTGGCGCCGAAGGCCGCGCCGATCGCCTGGTGACCCAGGCAGACCCCGAAGAGCGGGACCTTTCCGGCGTACGACTTGATCACGTCGAGCATGATCCCGGCGCGGGTCGGCTCACCCGGGCCGGGCGAGAGCAGGATGCCCGCCGCGCCCATGGCGCCCACCTCGGCGACGCTGATCTCGTCGTTGCGTCGCACCTCGCACTCCGCGCCGAGCTGGCCGAGGTACTGCACCAGGTTGAAAACGAACGAGTCGTAGTTGTCGATCACGAGGATGCGCACGTCAGTCGTCCCCTGCTAGGCCGCCGGAGTCCGGCTGGTTGGAGGTCGTGCTGTACGGGATCGCGTCGGGCGCGGATGCGTCGGGCCCCGCCGACGGCACCGTACCGGGCGAGACCTCGGAGTTCGGGTTCACCGAGTTCGGGTCGATCTGCCCGGTGTCGCCGACCTGCACGTCGTCGAAGGGCAGCAGCGGTGTCGCCCACGGGAAGATCACGTACCAGAGCAGTGACCCGACCGCGGCAAGCATCACGATCGACATGGTCAGCCGGCTCCAGAGGCCACCCGGGAGCTTGCGCCAGATCCAGGCGTACATCCGCTTATGCCTTCGTCTTCATCTCGGCCGGCATGCCGGCGTTCGGCTGGGTCTGGTCCCGCGGCACCGTCTTGACCAGCTCCGCGTGCACGATCAGCCGCTGGTAGTTGTTGAACTTCGGGTTGCAGGTGGTCAGCGTGAGCAGCGCCTTGGTCGGGGTGGCACCCGGCTCGTTCGGCACCGGCGCGACCACCTCGACCTGGTTCGGCACCACGACCTGCTGGTTGTAGACGTGGTAGACGTACCAGTTGTCGCGGGTCTCGACGCCGATCACGTCGCCGTCGGTCAGCTCGTCGATCCGCCAGAAGATCTTCTTGATCCGGTGGCCGGCCACCGAGAAGTTGCCGATCTGGCCGGGTTTGGCGGTCTCCGGGTAGTGGCCGGGGGCGTACTTGATGTCCTGCGGGCGGACACCGTCGACGACCACCCACTCCTTGTCGAGCTTCGGGATGTAGAGGCGGCCGACCAGGTTTTCCCCGGGTGCGGCCGGGCCCTTCGCCGTGGTCGAGCTCGGCGCGACGGTCGGATCGGCCCACGCCTGATCCAGCTCCGAGGCCAGATTGTCCTGTTCGGCCTGCACTGCGGCGGAATTGCCGAAAACTTCGTAGCCGGCGAACAGCAGCACGATCAGACCGAAAGTGATCATCAGCTCGCCGGCGCCGCGGATGCCGGTCCGCAGCCGGGACGCCGGGGTCGGCCGGGTCAGCTCGGAGTAGACGCTCTTGTAGCCCTCGTCGGTCTGCTCCGGGCGGAGCTTGACCACCTTCTCACCGCGCTTGGGCGGCTCGGCGGGGTCCGCCGGCTCGTCCGTCGCGTCGGCGGGTGCGGCCGGGATGCCGCTGACCGAGGCGGCGCCGAGGGTCGCTTCCGGCCCGGCGGCGTCGCGCGCCGCCTGCGCCGCCGCGCCGGGGGGCAGGGCGGTCAGCTTGCCGGGCAGCGGTGCACCCGGGGTCAGGGTCGGGAGCATGCCGGTGGGCGCGTCGACGGTCCGGATGATCTGGGTCCGGGACGGGTCCGGGTTGAGCACCGGCGCTTCGGCCGGGGGCTCGTTGGTGGCCCAGCGGGTGTTCGCCGACCCCATCGGTACGCCGCCCGCAGCGGCCATCGGGCGCGTGATGCTGCCGGAGGGCTCCCAGGGGGCACGGAAGGCGGGTTCGGGCGTCTGCGTGGCGCTCCGGGGCGTTTCCGGGGTGGTCAGGCTGCCGGCCTGCACCGTGCCGGCGTTCCAGGCAGCGTTCACCGGCAGCGCGAACGGAGCCGGAGCGGGAACCGGAGCCGGAGTGGAAACCGGAGCCGGAGCGGGAACCGGGGCCGGCGCCGCGGCGGGGCTCAGCGGGCGGGTGGGCTCGGCGTTCCAGCTCGGAGCCATGGCCGGTGCGGCAGCCGGTGGCTCGACGGGCCGGGCGGCAGGTGCCCCGCTGATCGGGATCTGCTGGGTGTCGGCGGCTGCCGGTGGCGCCGGTGGCCGCACCGGGACGGGGGCCGGGGCTTCCGGTCGTACCGAAGAAATGGGGTTGCCGGTCTGGCCCTCAGCGGCCAGGCCGGCGAAGAAATCGAAACCCTCGGCGGCGGCCTGCGTGCTCGACGGCATCGCCCGGCGCCGGGCCGCGGCCGCTGCCGCGCTCACCGCGTCGAGATCGGGCGCTGCCGGCGCGTCGGCCTGAGCGGTCTGCGCGGCCTGGATGCGGCGCTGCGCGGACTCGTCGGGCGCGATGATCGCGGTATCCGCCGCGGGAGAGGCCTCGGCACTGCGCGGTGGCCGCGCCGAACCGGCCGGAAGCGGGCTCACGTTCGTGCCCAGCCCCACCGGCGGGGTCAGCGGCCCACCGGGCACGCCGTCCGGCGACGCGTCGCTCACCCGGGGGATGTACGCGGTGTTGGCCTCGGCATCCGGGGCGCGGTGCCGCCCCCGGCCGGCCGGGCTCCCCTGGAACTCCGCGGGCGTGCTCGTCACTGGGCAGCCTGCGCGGATCGGAGGTCGGTCGACCCGTCGTACGCCCGCACTGTCACGTCCTTTTCCATCTTCTCCGCGTAACCGAGCCCGAAGTCGGCGACGGCCTCGCGGAACCTTGTGACTCCTTCTGCGGACTCCAACGCACGATGCATCGCTGTGGGTTCGCCGATTGCTGTGATCTTGAATGGCGGGGAGAAGACCTGGCCGTGAAGGAGCAGCGTATTGCCGACACAGCGTACCGCGCTCGTGGAGATCACGCGGACATCCATGATCGTCATAGCTTCGGCCCCGCCGGCCCACATCGCGTTCACCACGGCCTGGACATCTCCCTGGTGAACGACCAGATCGTCGTTGTCCGGCGCGTTGTCGCCGAAGTCGGATCCGCGCCGCGGCGAGTCGTTCAGGCTGACCGTCAGGCCCGGGCCGCGCAGGGCGGTGAACCCGGCCGGCTGGCGGACGGCGTCGGCTATCTCACGTGCCGCTTTCACCGGAGGCTCCACCTCGGCCAGTCGGGCGGTCTCCTGGTCGACCTCGCCACGCAAGGCGGCCTCACGTTTTTCGCTGGTGGCGAGGCGTTCCTTTTTGTCCGATATCAGTTGCGCCAGTTGGGGCCGCCGGTCGTCGCGCAGTGACGTACCGTCGGCGGTTGTCGCGGACGTGGTGAAGAGCAGGCCCGCCGCCAGCGCGATGAGCGGAACCCCGACGGACCACATCGTCCGGCGCCCGCCGCGATGCGGCGCAAGGCTGCCCGCGGCGCGCCGCAGAGCCAGTCGCCAGGAGGCGCCGCGACCGTTTTCAACCACGTCTCGTCCCCTTCAAAAAGCCGCCCGGCCGCCCTCGGGAGCCGACGCCGGGTTTTTTCTCGACCCGGTGGGTGCCTGTCTGTGCGCCGACTTGATTACGCTAGCTGGCGAACAGTATTCGCCACGGGCAGCATTCGGAGTCCCCGGAGCCGCTCACCGGTGGTTGTTCACCACTTGTTGCCCTCAGGAGAGTTCCGTGCCCAAATCGCAGGTCCGTAAGAAGAAGCTCTACACCGCGCCGTCGGACATCCGCCCAGCGGTGGCCGCAGCGTCCAAGAAGCCGAGTCCGACCTGGTTGCCGGCAACCGCGGTAATCCTGATCGTGGTCGGTATCGCCTGGCTGGTGATCTACTACCTGTCCTCCCAGGCATACCCGGTAGCGAGTTGGCGGTATTGGAACCTCGCGGTCGGTTTCGGTTGCATGGTGGCCTCGCTGGGCATCCTGTCCCGCTGGCGCTGAGGCGGCACGTCGCCGCTTACTGCCTAGACGGAACTTCGTCTAAACCAAGCGCACCCCCGCTCTGCGTGGGGTGCGCTTTCGGCTGAGGGGCCGCAAGTCCTTGACCTGCGGCCCGCACCGGCCTATTACTCATGGGTAACATAGGCTGGCGCCCAGCCGACCGAGGAGGCACAACGCACATGGGCTACGCGCAGATCATCGCCACCGTCTTAGCGGGGGCGGTCACGGTGGTGGCCGTTGTCCTGGCGGTACGAGCCGTTCTCACGATCACCTCGGTGATCCGCCAGGGACAACCCGACCCGGCCCGGTTCACCGAGCCGAAGACCCGGACCAAGACCCTGCTCAAGGAGTCGGTCGGGCACACCCGGATGCTCAAGTGGAGCGCCATCGGTGCGGCCCACTGGTTCGTGATGTTCTCCTTCATCATCCTGTCGTCGCTGGTCCTCGAGGCGTATTTCGAGGTGGTGACGCCGAAGGGTGAGCTGCCGATCATCGGCCACTGGGCGATCTTCGGGCTGGTCACCGAGTGGTTCGGGATCCTCGGCACGGTCGGCATCGTCTACCTGATCTTCGTGCGCCAGCGGCAGAAGCCGGGCGCGGTGAAGCGCAGCCGGTTCCTCGGATCGACCATGTGGCAGGCGTACTTCGTCGAGTCGATCATCGTGGGCGTGCTGGTCTGCGGATTCCTGATCCGCGGCCTCAAGGTCGCCAACGACCACTTCCCCTACCCGGTCTGGGCCGCACCGCTCAGCCACGCCATCGGCGCCGGGCTGCCGGCCTGGGAGGACGGCCCCACCTGGGTCGCCCTGATCAAGCTGCTCATCTCGATGGGCTGGCTGATCACCATCTCGCTGAACCCGACGATGGGCGTGGCCTGGCACCGCTTCCTGGCGTTCTTCAACATCTACTTCAAGCGCAGCCCGGAGAAGCCGGCCGGTTCCGGCCTCGGCGCGCTGAAGCCGATGATGAGCAACGGCAAGCCGCTCGACTTCGAGGAGGCCGACCCGGAGAAGGACCTCTTCGGCGTCGCCCAGGTCGAGCAGTTCACCTGGAAGGGCCTGCTCGACTTCTCCACCTGCACCGAGTGCGGCCGCTGCCAGTCGCAGTGCCCGGCGTGGAACACCGCCAAGCCGCTCTCCCCGAAGCTGATGATCCTGTCGCTGCGTGACCACGCGTACGCCAAGGCGCCCTACCTGCTGGGCGGCGGCGGCAAGGACCTGACCGGCGAGGAGAAGGCCACCGAGGCCCAGCTCGCGCACATGGACGTGCTGGCGCTCGCCGAGGGCAACCGCCCGCTGATCGGCACCGCCGAGGACATGGGCGTCATCGACCCGGACGTGCTCTGGTCGTGCACCACCTGCGGCGCCTGCGTCGAGCAGTGCCCGGTCGACATCGAGCACATCGACCACATCGTCGACATGCGGCGCTACCAGGTGCTCATCGAGTCGAGTTTCCCCTCCGAGGCCGGCGTGATGCTGCGCAACCTGGAGAACAAGGGCAACCCGTGGGGCGCTCCGCAGAACACCCGCGAGGACTGGACCAAGGGCCTGGACTTCGAGGTGCCCAAGGTCGGCGACGTCGAGGACTTCGACTACCTGTTCTGGGTCGGTTGCGCCGGCGCGTTCGAGGACCGGGCCAAGAAGACCACCCGCGCGGTGGCCACGCTGCTGCACGAGGCCGGCGTCAAGTACGCGATCCTCGGCGAGGGCGAGACCTGCACCGGTGACCCGGCGCGGCGGATCGGCAACGAGTTCATCTTCCAGATGCTGGCCCAGCAGAACGTCGAGACCCTGACCGAGGCGTTCGGCGAGAAGAAGTCCAAGAAGATCGTCGCCACCTGCCCGCACTGCTTCAACACCCTGGGCAACGAGTACGAGCAGCTCGGCCTCGAGGTCGAGGTGGTGCACCACACCCAGCTGCTGGCGCACCTGGTCGCCACCGGCAAGCTCACCCCGGTCCAGCCGGTCGACGGCGGCGTCACCTACCACGACCCCTGCTACCTGGGCCGGCACAACCGGGTCTTCGACGCGCCGCGCGAGCTGCTGGGCTCGTCGATCGTGGGCGAGATCCAGGAGATGCCGCGCAACCAGGAACGGTCCTTCTGCTGCGGCGCCGGTGGCGCCCGGATGTGGATGGAGGAGCGGATCGGCAAGCGGATCAACGTGGAGCGCACCGAGGAGGCCCTGGCCACCGGCGCGAAGACGATCGCCGTGGGCTGCCCGTTCTGCTACACGATGATCGGCGACGGGGTGACCGGTAAGGGTCAGCAGGACGAGGTCGAGGTGGTCGACGTCGCCACCGTGCTGCTGCGCTCGCTCAAGCAGGAAGCCTGATCTCTTCGTGAGGAACGGCCGGCCTTCCGAGGCCGGCCGTTTTTCTATCCGGTCCCGGTCGCTTTTCTACCCGGACCCGGTCGCGGCCGCGGTGGTCGCGGCGATCGCGCCGGCCATCACCGCGGTCTGCACGTCCTGGATCGCCCGCTTGACGGCGGCCGAGGCCCAGTCGCCCTCGCTGATCTCTTTCAGTCGCGCGGTGACCTGCCGCCGGTCCAGGTCCGCGAACACCTTGCGGTTCATGTCGGTCGCGGAGACCAACGAGCACAGAGCAGCGGTACGGGCGTCGACCGCCCCGTTCGTGGTCACCGCCGTCCGCATCCGCTGCCGGGCGTCGGTCTCGGCGGGCGGTTCGGCCCCGTGCACGGCGGGATATGTCGTCTTCGGGAAGATCCAGAGAACAGTGCCGTGCTCGACCCGCAAAATTTCCCGCGAAACCAGGTGATCCAGGACACGTTGCCGTGTGCCTTTTGCGAACTTTCCGACCCAATAACCGGGCTTGCGGGCGCGCGAATCGTCCCGGATCCGGGCCAGCGCGTCGTCCACGAGCGGGTCGCCGGTCGGGCTCGGGTCGATCACCACGACGACCTTGCCGACCACGTCGATCCGGCCGCTCAGCGTCAGTTCCAGCAACAACGCGCCGCCGAGCCCGTAGTCCAGGCGGGTGCCGTCGTGAATCTTCCGGCCCTCGTCGTCGTACGCCAGGAGCAGGAGCTCTCCGAGGAGGTTCATGGTTCGACGTTAGTTCGGGCTGTCATCCACAGGGTTAGTACCGAATGGTTCCGGTCCGGCAGAATGAGGTCCGAGGTGAAGCGATCATGGACGGCCTGCTCCTGACCGCGGTGCTCCCGCTGGTGGCTTTCGCGCTGCTGACGGTGGGCAACGCGTTTTTTGTGGCTGCCGAGTTCGGGCTGGTGACCGTCGATCGCGCGGAGATCGACAAGCGCGCCGCCGCGGGTGACCGCCGGGCCGGCACGGTCCGCAGAGCGCTGCACGCACTCTCCTTCCAGCTCTCCGGCGCCCAATTCGGCATCACCGTGACCGCGCTGCTCACCGGCCGCCTGGCCGAGCCGGCGCTGTCCCGGATCACCACGCCGCTGGTGGAGCCGCTGGCCGGTTCGGCCACCGAGACCGTGACGAGCGTGCTGGCGCTGGTGCTGGCGACCCTGGTCTCGATGCTCTTCGGCGAGCTGGTGCCGAAGAACGCGGCGCTGGCCCGGCCGATGGGCATCGCGCTGGTCACCGCGGGCCCGTTGCGCGGGTTCTCGACGCTCTTCAAGTGGATGATCGCCGCGCTGAACGGGACGGCCAACTGGCTGGTCCGCCGGATCGGCATCGAGCCGCAGGAGGAGCTGGCCAGCGCCCGCTCGCCCGAGGAGCTGGGCCTGCTGGCCGCGATCAGCGCCCGGGCCGGCGCGCTGCCGTCGGAGACCGCGACGCTGATGCGCCGCACCATCCGGTTCGGCGAGAAGCGCGCGGCCAAGGCGATGACCCCGCGGGTCGACGTGGTCGGGCTGAAGACCACGGCCAGCGTCGCCGACCTGATCACGGTGGCCCGGGAGACCGGGCACACCCGCTTCCCGGTCTACGAGAACACCCTCGACGTGGTGACCGGCGTGGCCGGGGTCAACGACGCGCTCGGCGTGCCGCCGGAGCGCCGGGCCACCACCAAGGTCTCCGCGCTGGCCCGCGAGGCGGTGCTGGTGCCGGAGAGCCTGAGCCTGGACAAGGTGCTGGCCGCGCTCCGGGCCGCCGACGCCGACCTGGCGATCGTGGTGGACGAGTACGGCGGCACCGACGGCGTGGTCACCGTCGAGGACCTGATCGAGGAACTGGTCGGTGAGATCGCCGACGAGTACGACACCGAGCTCGACGAGACCGGCACGGCCGAGCTGACCGCACCGGGCGGCGAGAAGACGTTCCTGGTCGACGGCCTCCTGCGGGAGGACGAAGTGCTCGAGCAGACCGGTTTCGCGCTGCCCGAGGGGCCGTACGAGACGCTTGCCGGTTTCCTGCTCGCCCGGCTCGGCCACATTCCGGTGGTCGGCGAGTCCCTGGAGGAAGACGGGTGGGACTTCACCGTGATGGAGGTCGACCGGCACCGGATCGAACAGGTCCGCGTCGTCGCGCCGCCGGAGGACCCGTCCGATGACTAACCTGATCATCACCGTGGTGTTGCTGCTCGGCAACGGGCTCTTCGTCGGCGGTGAGTTCGCGCTGATCGCCTCCCGGCGGACGGCTCTCGAGCCGCTGGCGGCCACGTCCCAGGCGGCCCGCTGGGCGCTCTCCGCGATGAACCAGATCCCGCTCATGATCGCCGGTGCCCAGCTCGGCATCACGATCTGCTCGCTGGCGCTCGGCGCGATCGCCGAGCCGGCCCTGGCGCACCTGCTGGAGGACCCGTTCCACGCGATCGGGATGCCGGAGAACGCGGTGCACCCGGTCGCGTTCGTCCTGGCCCTGACCGTGGTGGTCTTCCTGCACACGGTGGTCGGCGAGATGGTGCCGAAGAACATCACGCTGGCCGGCCCGGAACGCTCCGCGCTCATCCTGGGCCCGTTCATGCTGGGCTTCTGCACCGCCACCAAGCCGCTGCTGATCGCGATGCGCTGGGCGTCCCGGATGGTCCTGAAGCTGTGGAAGATCGAGGCGACCGACTCGGTCAAGACCGTCTTCACCGCCGAGGAGCTGGCCGGCATGGTCACCCAGGCGCGCAGCGAGGGCCTGCTCGGCTCGGAGCAGTACGCCCGGATCCACGCCGCGCTCGGGCTGAACAGCCGGACCGCGGCCGACACCCTGCTGCCCTGGTCGCGGGTGACCACGGTGGCCGCGGACGTGTCACCGGCGACGCTGGAGACGGTGGCCACCCGCAGCGGCCGCTCGCGTTTCCCGGTGGTGCAGCGGGACACCCGGCGGGTGCTGGGCTTCGTCCACGTCAAGGACGTCCTGGGTTATGCCGGTGCCCAGCGCCGGCTGCCGATGCCGGCCGAGGTGATCCGGCCCCTCGCCGTGGTGTCGCCGGATCGCAGCCTGGCCGACCTGCTGCTCACCATGCGCCGGGACCGGCTGCACATCGTGCTGGTCAGCGACGGTCGCCGACCGCTCGGAGTGATCACGCTGGATGACGTGCTGCACGCCGTGATCGGCGAACCGGCCGGCGCGGCGCACCCGGTGGCGGCCCGTCCGCGCTGAAGCGGCATCGATTCGTGAGTGATCACGGCGGGACCTTTCAGGTTCGGCATTTCGGGCGAACGCGTACGGGTGGTCTTTTCGGTGTCCGGAGTTTCGGCACGAGGGCGAACTGGCAATGCGGACAATAACCCCATGTTTCCCTCCCGGCGGCGTGCCGTTCCGGTCGGTGCCCTGTCAGCGACCCTGGTTCTGGGCAGCCTGTTCCTTTTGACCCCCCGGCCCGTCAGCACACCCACCGACGTCCGGCCCGCCTACCACCTCGTCCCACCGCCCTCGGCCGGTGTGCTTCCCACCACCACACGGTTCCCGGCACCTGCCGATCTGAGCCGGGTCCAGACGGCCAGCGCCCCGGTGACCCTGCGCTACGACTTTGACGGCGGGGTCGGCAAGCCGATCGAGGACGCCGGCGGGGGCCACGAACTGCGGCCGCTCGGGCAGAACGGCGGGGCGCTCCGGCTCGTGCCGCAGGGCGCCGGGCTGGCCGTGGCGTATCCGGACCGGTGCACCCTGACCCGGGAGCGGGACTGCCCGCGGGCGATCCTCGAAGGCCAGCGCGACGACAGCCTCAACCCGGGCCGCCGGACGCTGCGCTACGGCGCGTCGGTCCGGATGACCCAGGGCGACCTCGCGGACGGCGCGAACGTGGTGCAGAAGGGCTACTCGGTCGGCGGCGTCAGTCAGTTCAAGCTGCAGGTTGATCACCGGCAGGGGCATCCGAGCTGCGTGATCGCCGGTCAGCGGGCGGTCATCTACCGTGCCGAACCGCGGATCGACGTGGCCGACGGCACCTGGCACGACTTGGAGTGCAAACGCACCGAGAGCCGGCTGACGATGCTGGTGGACGGGGTGCCGCGGGCGTCCGTGACGGTGCCGCCGGCGCTGTCGGTCGCGAACGCCGAACCGCTGCGGGTCGGCGGCAAGGGCCCGGCGCGCGGCAACGACCAGTTCGCCGGCGAGATCGACAACGTGTTCCTGGACATCGGTGCATAGGTAGTCGGGTTACATATGTAGTTGAGTTACGTATAGAGTCCGGGCATGACGAATCCCATGCGGGAGCCGACGTACTTCATCCTGGCCGCGCTGCAGGACGAGCCGCTGCACGGCTACGCGATCATCAAGCGGGCCGGCGAGCTGTCGCACGGCCGGGTCAAGCCGGCCACCGGGACCCTCTACACCGCCCTCGAACGCCTCTCCGGCGAGGGTTTTGTGCGGGTGGTCAAGGAGGAGACGGTGAACGGCCGGGTCCGCCGCTACTACGCGCTCACCGGCGACGGGCTGGCCGCCCTGCGCTTCGAGGCGGTCCGGCTGGCCGAGGCCGCCAGTGTCGTCACCGCCTGGTCCCTGCGCGTCGCGGGTGGCCCGTCCTCCGCCCCGCGTGTCGCGGGTGGCCCGGATTTCACCCCGCGTGTCGCGGGCGGTCCGGCGTGACCGCCCCGCTGGAGTTGACCTACGGCCGGCTGCTGCGCCTTTATCCGGCCGACTTCCGCCGGGAGCGCGGCGCCGAGGTGCTGGACACGCTGCTCGAGATGGCCGACGACAGCGGCCGCTCCCGGCCGGCGCCCCGCGAGGTGCTCGCGCTGGTGGTCAGCGCGCTGCGGATGCGCGCGGGCCGCCCACCGGGTGCCACGACCCGGCAGAGCTGGCTGACCGCGATCCGGGTCGGTGCGTTGCTGCTGATCGTCCACGGTGTCGCCGGAGTTCTTGTCGACCGCGCGTTCAACGGGCAGTACTGGATCCTCTGGTCGCCGTGGCTGGTCACCCAGGCCGGCCCGGTCCTGGGCCTGATCGCGCTGGTGCTCGTCGCGCGCAGGTGGCACCTGGCCGCTGCCGTCGTGTTGCTTCCGGCCGGCTTCGCCGGCGTCTGGGATTTCTTCGGGGCGGCAGTCCTGCTGGGGTTCCTGGTCGGTCGCCGACCGCTGCCCGCCAAAGGCCTTCTTCGGTACGCACCGATCGTCCCGCTCCTGCTCGCCCTCGGCGACCAGCTCCTGGGCTCGGCGTTCCCGGAGGTCTCCGGCATCCTCCGGTTCGGCCTGCTGATGGCCCTGGTCGTCGCCGGCCTGATCTGGCTGGTGGTGGACGAGCGGGTCGCGCTGGCACTCGGACTGCTGTACCTGAACAGCCTGCTGGTCGAGCTGGGCTACGCCATGTCCTGGGGCGTGCAGAGCTACAGCGCGCTGGCTCTGGGACTCAGCATCACGGCTCTGCCCCCAGCCCTGCTTCTGGGCCTGGGCACCGAAACCGCCCGCCGCCAGTCAAGGCTCTGACCCTCGTCACGGATAGCCCGGCGGCACGGCCGTGACCGCGCCGCCGGTCTGCTACCCATCAGTCCCGCGAAGGACCTCCGAGGGAGGCCTACATGATCGCTCACCGCGGGCCGTTCCCAAGCGACCGCCCACTTTGAGGAGAGCACCTGTCAGCAGTCGGTGCAGACGGCCGAAGCCAAGGTGCGGACCGGACGACGCGGTGCGGCTGACGAACCAGTTCGCGATCAGATCAGCCTGGACCGAAGCGTGATCTACGCGTCCGTGCAACAGATCGCCGACTCGTGGACGAACCCGCCAGGCAGCATCGACGATGTCCTCGATCGTCTGGACCGCTTAGGTCTGGCGATCAGTGTTGCTGAGTTGCGCTCCCGCCCGGGCCTGTAGCCCGACCCGAGAAATCGGCGAAGCGAAGCTTCGGAGGCGAGCGAACCGGAACGGACCCAGCCGCCGGGACCACCGTAACGCGGGGTCTGGGGGCTCGGCCCCCAGGGGAAATGCGAGAAGGCCCCGGTCCGCGTTATCCGCGGACACAGGGCCCCTGCCTTGGAGCGGGTGACGGGAATCGAACCCGCGCTGTCAGCTTGGGAAGCTGATGTTCTGCCATTGAACTACACCCGCAAGCGGCCTCACTGTACCTGATTATCCGGGTCGGTGACGGGGCACCCCGCAATGTGGTCACCCCGGGGGTGGCCCGGATCGCCCGGCGGCTTCGGGCGGGTGATCCGGGCCGGCGGGCTTGCGGAGGAAGGTGGTCAGCCGGCCATGGCCAGGCGGCGGGAGGGTGTGCGGGTGGCTCGCCAGGACTGGGCGATGGTGATCGGGAGTGGGGCGGCGGCCAGGGGCAGGGCTCCGGCCGGGCCGTGCTGGCGGAGCGTGGCGGACTCGATGTGCAGCTCGAAGAGGCGCCAGTCGACGTCGGGGGAGGCGCGCAGGGCACCGGCGATGGCGGTGATGGTCTGCGGGTCGCGGACCGGGAGGGCCTGGCCGGTCAGGTAGGCCTCGTCGTCACACTCCTCCGGCGGGTACGAGTGCAGCGCGTAGCGCGGGTCGCGTTCCAGGTCGCGGCGTTTCGGGGAGTTGACCAGGAAGCAATACAGCCCGGCGTCGGTGAAGACCGGGGAGACGGGGTGCACTCGTGGGCCGCCGTCGGGGCGGAGGGTGGCGAGGTAGCCCATGCCGGGGCCGTACTGCTGCAGGAGCGCACGGATGCCGGCGGCGAGCGACGGCTCGGCGGCGGCGAATTCGGACCAGGAAGCCATGCGGGCAGTCTATCGAACATACGTTCGAGGCGGCCAGTGAACACGCCGATCGGGTGACGTCGGCCCGGTCCGGGAGCCGTTATCAGGCGAAGTATGGTGTTCCGATGCTGCTCTCCGACCGTGACCTGGTTTCCGCGATCAAAAGCGGGGATCTCTCGCTGGAGCCGTTCGAGCCGTCGCTCATGCAGCCGTCCAGCATCGACGTCCGGTTGGACCGGTTCTTCCGGGTCTTCAACAACCACCTCTACACCCACATCGACCCGGCGGAGCAGCAGGACGAGCTCACCGCGGAGGTCGAGGTCGAGGACGGGCAGCCGTTCGTGCTGCACCCGGGTGAGTTCGTGCTGGCGTCCACGCTCGAGGTGATCGGCCTCGGTGACCCGCTCGCGGCGCGGCTGGAGGGCAAGAGCAGCCTGGGCCGGCTCGGCCTGATGACCCACTCCACGGCCGGCTTCATCGACCCGGGCTTCTCCGGTCACGTCACGCTGGAGCTCTCCAACGTGGCCAATCTGCCGATCAAGCTCTGGCCGGGGATGAAGATCGGGCAGTTGTGCATCTTCCGGCTGTCCAGCCCGGCCGAGCACCCGTACGGTTCGGCCGTCTACGGCTCGCGCTACCAGGGTCAGCGTGGCCCGACGGCGAGCCGCTCGGCGCTGAACTTCCGGACCTGGCCGACCCGCTAGCGCCGGGTGCCGAGGTTGAGCAGCACCATCGGCACCACCACGGCGACCAGCGTCCCGGCGATCAGCAGCCAGGGCTGGAACTCGCCGGTGAGGAACTGGACCAGCGCGGTGATCGCCAGCAACACCCAGCCGGCGACACGCGCGGCCATCATCGCCGTACGAAAGTGGTGTCCTGCCGCGGGAACTGCGGTGGCCTGAAGCTGCATGTCTGAAAAATAGCTTTTGCCCGGGGCGAATCGACACCATCCAGACGGTCAATCCGCGCTGACCCGCAGGTCATCCCCGGGAGATCTACGATGACGCGGTGTATCTGATGATTTCCACGTACCAGAAGCCGCTCGCCGAGGTCGATCAGGCGCGCGACCAGCACCTCACGTTCCTGGCCGGGCTGGAGGAGCGCGGGCTCGCGGTCACCGCGGGCCGGCAGGACCCGCCGAACGGCGGCATCATCCTGCTTGACGTGGACACCGAGGCCGAGGCCCAGGAGCTGATCTCCCAGGACCCGTACGTGCTGCAGGGCCTGGCCACCTACGCCGCCGTCGGCTGGCAGATCACCCGCGGCGCCCTGGCCGGCTACCAGCGCAAGTACTGAGCGCGCGGAGCTCTACCGTGGACCCACCGGGTCGATCTCGGAGCCTGTGAGCAGGCTGCGGATGGTCAACTCGGCGGTGACCGCGGGCGGGCACTCGTCGAGGATCACCGCGGTGCCCACGTACCGATCGCCGACCAGCGCGCGCAGGCCCCGGGCCTGCGCGCCGGTCGAGGCCCAGTCGTCGACGACCAGCACCCGGTCGTCGTCGGCGAGCAGCCGGCTGCGCACCCCGAGGTGCTGGACCTCGCCGCGATGGTCGGCCGGCACCTCGGCCCAGATCATCGGTTCGGCGATGGCCCGGCGTGCCCCGGCCCGGAACGCCTCCACGAACCCCACCCCGAGGGCCCGCGCCACCAGCGGACCGAGCAGGAATCCGGTCACCTCGGGTGAGACCACGACGGTGGGCCGGTCGGCCCGGAACTTGTCGGCCAGCGCCGGGCCGAGACCGTCCAGAATCACCGGATCTCGCCACCAACCGGACCGGTCACTGACCAGATAATCGGCGGGCGGGCCGGGGTCGGTCCAGCGGAACGCGCCGCGCAGCCGGTCACGGAGATCGTCGGTCATCGGGACATCGTGTCACCGTCACGCCGCCCCTCGTGGACCGACCGAATGACCCCAGGACTGACAGGTGGTCAGAACCTGATCGGACAACGGGTCAACTTGATGCCCGACACCGTGTCTATCGGGCATGCTGTCCGCGGAACCATGCCTACCTTCGCGCCGGGCCGCCGCCCGATGAGCCCAGGGAACCGCGCCGGTCTCGGCGCGGCTTTTGTGCTGCTCGCCATCGTGTCCGCCGTGGAGTCCGGCGACAGCACCTCGGCCGGCTATGTGGGACTGCTCGCGATCGGCCCGATAGTGGCCGCGCTGTTCGCCGTCTGGCAGTTCGTGCTGGGTGTCGGGGTGGTCGCCACCCTGATCGGCGCGATCTTCGTGGGCCAGGCCGGTGGGTCCGGCCCGGCCGGGATGGTGCACCTGCTCGGCATCATGCTGGCGACCGGCATCGCGGTGGCCGGCGCGACGATGCGGCAGCGCCAGTCGGAGCGGATCGCCGAGCTGCTGCAGCTGGCCTCGGTGGCCCAGCAGGCGGTGCTCCGGCCGATCGGGCCGCAGGTGGGCGCGCTGGCGGTGGCCGGCCGGTACATCTCGGCGACGGCCGCCGCGGACATCGGCGGTGACCTGTACGAGGCGCTGAACACGCCGTACGGGGTCCGCATCATCATCGGTGACGTGCGGGGCAAGGGCCTGGACGCGGTTCGGCTGGCCAGCATCGTGCTGGGGTCGTACCGGCACGTCGCGTTCGAGCGTGCCGACCTCAAGTCGATCGTGGCGGACCTGGACCGGGCGGTGGCCCGCAGCGTGGGCGACGAGGACTTCGTCACGGCCGCGCTGGTCGAGGAGCGCGGCGGGACGCTGACCATCGTCAACTGTGGACATCCGGCGCCGCTGCTGCTGCGCCGTGGCCTGGTCATCCCGCTGGAGCCGCCGGCACCGGCGCCCCCGCTCGGGTTCATGCCCGAGGTGAAGGCGCGGGTCGAGCGGCTGGAGCCGGGCGACCGGCTGCTGCTCTTCACCGACGGTCTCGGCGAGGCGCGCCGGGACGGCGAGTTCTTCCCGACCGCCGACCGCGCGTGGCGTCTGCTGGGCCACGGCACGGTCGGGGACGGGCTGGCGTCCCTGGAGACCGCCCTGGTGGACTGGGTGCACGGCCGGCTGGAGGACGACATCGCCCTCGTGCTGCTGGAGTACGCCGGCCCCGATGCCGGCGCGTCCATCCCGGTACCCAGCTGGGAAGTCGGAGCGGCGGGCAGCTGAATGCCCGGCCGACGACCCGAAGACCCCTGAAAAGCAGCTAGGCCCAGCTCCAGGTGGAGCCAGGCTCAGCTAAGCGGCGGAGTTCTCGTCCGGCTCCGCAGGTGCCGGGGAGATCGGAGCCGGAAGTGGTGGTACCGGTTCAGGCTGGCGATGCCGGCCGACGTAGTTGCGCGGCTGGTTGGCCTGGCGCGGCTCGGGAATCAGACTCTTCAACGTGGCGAACATGGCGGACGCCCCCCTCAGTGCTCGCGGCGAAACGTTCTTCGCTGTCTATCCGGAGCAACGAGCCTCATCGGTGTGCGATACGTGGTTCCGGGTTCGAAGTACGCAAATGGCCGAACGGCTGTACTGGTGACCACCTGATCGGCGACGTTTGACCCACGATCCGACGGACCGGGTCCCCTGGGCAGGTGAGTTGGGCCATAAACCTTACCCGGGTTGTCGCTACCTACCGATGAGTAATACAGTGCTAGTTACTGACGGGTAACTCGCGTTCGGAGAGCGGGCCAAACACCATGACTCACTACCAGAGCAACCTTCGTGACCTCGAGTTCAATCTGTTCGAGGTCTTCGGGGCGGACAAGGCGTTCGGTCAGGCGCCGTTCGACGAGATCGACGCGGAGACTGCTCGCGACGTGCTCGCCGAGGTGAACCGGCTGGCCCGCGAGGACCTCGCGGCGAGCTACACCGACGCCGACCGCAACCCGCCGGTTTTCGACCCGGCGACGCACACGGCGCCACTGCCGGATTCGTTCAAGAAGTCGTACGCGACGTTCATGGCTTCCGAGTTCTGGCGGCTGGAGCTGCCGACCGCGCTGGGCGGCACCTACGCCCCGCGGACCCTGATCTGGGCGATCGCCGAGCAGATTCTCGGCGCCAACGCCCCGATCTGGATGTATGCGTCCGGCCCCTCCTTCGCCCACGTGGCGTACACCGAGGGCACCCCGGAGCAGCAGGAGTGGGCCAAGCTCTTCGTCGAGAAGCAGTGGGGCTCGACGATGGTGCTGACCGAGCCGGACGCCGGTTCGGACGTCGGCGCCGGCCGCACCAAGGCGATCCAGCAGCCGGACGGCTCGTGGCACATCGAGGGTGTCAAGCGCTTCATCACCTCGGGTGAGCACGACCTGACCGACAACATCATCCACTACGTCCTCGCCCGCCCGGTGGGCGTCGAGGGTGTCGGCGGCCCGGGCACCAAGGGTCTGTCGCTGTTCATCGTGCCGAAGTACCACTTCGACGCGCAGACCGGCGAGCTCGGCGAGCGCAACGGCGTCTACGCGACGAACGTCGAGCACAAGATGGGCCTCAAGGTCTCGAACACCTGCGAGGTGACCTTCGGTGAGCACGGCACCCCCGCCAAGGGCTGGCTGCTGGGCGACAAGCACGAGGGTATCCGGCAGATGTTCATGATCATCGAGGCTGCCCGGATGATGGTGGGCACCAAGGCGATCGCGACCCTGTCGACCGGCTACCTGAACGCGCTGGAGTACGCGAAGAACCGCGTACAGGGCGCCGACCTGGTGAGCAACGGTGACAAGGCCGCCCCGCGGGTGACCATCACCCACCACCCGGACGTACGCCGTTCGCTGATGCTGCAGAAGTCGTACGCCGAGGCGCTGCGCGCTCTGGTGATCTACACGGCGTCGTGGCAGGACAAGATCGCGATCGCGCAGGCGGCCGGCGACGAGAAGACCGCGAAGATCGCCAGCAAGGTGAACGACTTCCTGCTCCCGCTGGTCAAGGGCGTCGGCTCGGAGCGGGCGTACGAGCTGCTCGGCCACGAGTCGCTGCAGACCTTCGGCGGTTCCGGCTTCCTGCAGGACTACCCGCTGGAGCAGTACGTCCGGGACGCGAAGATCGACACCCTGTACGAGGGCACCACCGCGATCCAGAGCCTCGACCTGATCTTCCGCAAGATCGTCAAGGACAACGGCCGGGCGCTCGGCACGATCGCCACCGAGATCCAGGGCTTCATCGACAGCGAGACCGGCAACGGTCAGCTGAAGGACGAGCGGCTGGCGCTGGGCAAGGCGCTCGGCGAGCTGCAGCAGATCCTCGGCGTGACGATGGGCTGGCTGGCCGCGGTGCAGGGCGGCGAGGCCCGCGAGCTGTACAAGATCGGTCTGACCTCCCGCCGGATCCTGCTCGCCCTGGGCGACGTGGTCCTGGCCTGGCTGCTGCTGCGTCAGGCCGACGTGGCGCTGACCGCGCTGAACGGCGAGCTCACCCAGGCCGACAAGAACTTCTACACCGGCAAGGTGGCGGCGGCCCGCTTCTTCACCCGGGAGATCCTGCCCCGGATCGGCTCCGACCGCCGGATCATCGAGAACACCAACCTGGACCTGATGGACCTGTCCGAGGACGTGTTCTGACCTGAAGCTTTTCCCACTCTCCTGAAAAGCAGCAAAGGTCGGCGGACAAAGGCGTCCGCCGGCCTTTGCTGTTGTCAGCCGCGAGCGGTGTGCCGGCGGGACAGGCGCATCGTTCCCGGCTCGGTCCGGGTCCAGGGCTGCTCGGTGGTGTGCACGGCGAGGCCGGACGTCTTCAGCTCGACCGTCACCCCGTCCCACTGGTCGTCCGGGATCAACAGGGCGGACACTTCGGACACCGTCGGGTTGTGCCCGACCACCAGGACCGTACGGACGGTCTCCGGCACGGCCCGGAGCAGGTCGAACACCTCGGTCCGGCCGCCGTGGTAGAGCGTGTCCTCGTAGTGCACCTCGGGTGCGCCCCGGGACGGATCGCCCTGTGCCAGCGCCACCGACGCGGCCTGCCAGGTCTGCCGGGTGCGCTTGGCCGCCGAGCAGATCACCAGGTCGGGGTGCACCCGCTCGTCCACCAGCCAGGCCCCCGCCGCGTCAGCGTCTGATGTGCCACGTTCGGTGAGACTCCGGTCGAAATCCGGTGTTTCGCCGGGAGTCTCCGCTTTGGCGTGGCGTAGCAGGATGAGCGTCCGCAAGGTCATTGGAATAGCTTGCCTGATTGGAACTTCACCCGTACGGGTATGCCTCGATCGACGCATTGGACACTGAACGAGGAGGCCCCGATGGGCATCGGCGCAAGCATTTTCCTGCTAGCTCTGGGGGCGATCCTGGCGTTCGCCGTCAACGCGGACATCAGTGGCCTGGACATCAGCGTGATCGGCTGGATCCTGATGGCAGCCGGGCTGGCCGGGCTGGTCATCACGCTCTGGTTCTGGAACACCCGCCGCCGCACCGTGGTGACCCGGTCCACCGGCGCGCCGGTCGCCGGCACCGCCTACGCGAGCGAATACCAGGAGGTGCGTCAGGACGACGTGCCGCCGCCCCCGCCGCCGGCGTACCGCTGATCTTGATTTTCAGATAGTGGAAACGGCCCGGAGGAAATCCTCCGGGCCGTTTCCATGAGCGGTTGTCGTCAGGCGAAAAGGGTTCAGGCGTAGAGGGCGAAGTAGATCGCGACGTGGTGGCAGATCGCCGCGACCAGGGTGCAGGCGTGGAAGAACTCGTGGTGACCGAAAACGGTCGGCCAGGGGTTCGGTCGCCGCAGCGCGTAGAACACCGCGCCGACCGTGTAGATCAGGCCGCCGGCCAGCATCAGCACCAGGCAGGTCACGCCACCGACGTGCAGCACGTCCGGGATGATCGCGACCGCGACCCAGCCGAGCGCCACGTAGAGCGGCGCGCCCGCCCAGCGCGGCAGGTGCGGCCAGATCACTTTCAGCGCCACCCCGCCCAGGGCGCCGCCCCAGACCAGGCTCAGCATGATCGTGGCGGGCTTGGTGTCCAGCAGTGACACGCAGAACGGGGTGTACGTGCCGGCGATGAAGATGAAGATCATCGAGTGGTCCATCCGGCGCATGATCTGGTACCCGCGTTCGCTCCAGACCCGCCGGTGGTAGAGCGCGCTGATGCCGAAGAGGCCGCACACCGTGAGGCTGTAGATCAGGCAACTGATGAACGGGGCGATGCCCGGCCGGCTCAGTGCGATCGAGCAGAGCACGATGCCGCAGACGGCGGCGACGAAGAACGCGTATTGATGCAACCGGCCGCGTAGTCGCGGCTTGCCGAGGTCGGTCGGCTTCATCCGGAACGGGGCTGAGGCAGTCACGGGATCTAGGTTACGGCAGCGTAGGTTACTAGCGGGTAGTGATGCCGCATACGGTTCGCCATGACAGATGATTTCCCCATGACGTCGACACCAACCGCGGTTGATCTCAACGCCGACCTCGGGGAGGGATTCGGCGCCTGGCGACTGGGCGACGATGAAGCCCTGCTAGGCATCGTGACCTCGGCAAACGTGGCCTGTGGCTTCCACGCCGGTGACCCTGCCACGATGCATCGGGTGTGCCGGGCGGCCACCGAGCGGGGTGTCGCGATCGGCGCACAGGTCGGTTACCGGGACCTGGCCGGTTTCGGTCGCCGCCGGATCGACTACGAATTCGGTGAGCTACGCGACGACGTGCTCTACCAGATCGGGGCGCTGGAGGCGTTCTGCCGGGCGACCGACGACCGGGTCCGGTACGTGAAGCCGCACGGCGCGCTCTACAACACCGCCGCGGTCGACCAGGGGCAGGCCGATGCCGTGGTGGCCGCGGTGCTCGCCTACGACCCGGCGCTGCCGGTGCTCTGCCAGCCCGGGTCGGTGCTGTTCCGGCAGGCCGAGCAGGCCGGGCTGACCGCGGTCGGCGAGGGCTTCGCCGACCGCGGGTACCTGCCGGACGGGCGGCTGGTGCCCCGGTCCCGGCCGGACGCGCTGGTGCACGACCCGGACGCGGTGGTGACCCGGGCGACCCGGATGGCCGCCGACGGTGAGGTGGTCGCCGCCGACGGCACGGTCATCGCCTGCCAGGTCCGGTCGATCTGCCTGCACGGAGACACGGTGGGCGCGGTCGAGCTGGCCCGCGCGGTGCGGTCCGGGCTCGAGGCCGCTTCCCTTTTCGTACGACCGTTCAGCCGTCAAGACCCCGCAGGATGAGCGGCAACCGGTCCGGCCCGGTCGGGTCGATCACCACCGGCACGCCCCAGTCCTGCCTGGTCAGGTGGCACGCGCCGTACTCCGCGTCGACGTCGCACGTCGCGGCCTGAGCGACCACCTGCAGCACGCCCTTGCTGACGGCCGGATTCAGCACCAGCGTGCGGGACAGCTCGGTGCTGGTGCCCTCGCCGTCGAGCAGCAGCTCGGCCGGTGAGGCCGAGACGGTCAGCCGCAGCGGCGAGCCGAACTGGCTGTCCAGCTTCTGGCCGGGTGCCGGCGTGAAGATCACGTCGAGGGTGACCTGGCCCGGCGCCAGGTGCGACGGCGGGCGCTCGGTCTTGTGCCGCTCGCCGGCCACGGTCTGCACCACGCCGGGCGCGAGCCGGGTCAGCCGGTGCGCGGCCGACTCCACGACCAGCACCTCGCCCGCGGCGGTCACCAGGACGTCGCTGGGCTCGGCGAGGCCGGAGTCCACCGTGGAGACCTGGCCGGCGGCCGGGTCGAAGCGCCGGACCGCGCCGTTGTAGGTGTCGGCGATCAGCACCGAACCGTCGCTCAGGGCGGCGACACCGAGCGGGTGCTGGAGCAGCGCGGTGTCCGCCGGGCCGTCCACGTGACCGAAATCGAACAGTCCCTGGCCGACCGCGGTGTGCAGGGCGCCGCCCTCGACATACCGCAGCGCGGACGTCTCGCTGTCGGCGATCCAGAGGCGCGAGCCGTCCGCGCTGACCGAGAGGCCGGACGGCTGGGCCATCCAGACGTCCGGGAGCGGGCCGTCGCGGAGCGCCTCCACCGTGGTGCCGGCGTAAACGCCGACGGTGCGCTTGATCGGGTCGAACCACCACAGCTGGTGGATACCGGCCATCGCGACGATGACCTTGTCGTCGTACCAGGCCAGGTCCCACGGGGAGGAGAGGTCGGCGGCGAGCGCGTCGTGCGCGTGGTCGTCCACAGCGGAGCGCCACGGCTTGCCCGAGCCGGCCACCAGGGTGATCACGCCGGTCGTCGTGTTGATCGCGCGGAGCTGGTGGTTGACGGTGTCGGCGACGACCACGTCGTACCCGGCCACCTCGGCGACCTTCGGCGGGAGCAGGACCAGGCCCTGCGGCTCGCTGAACGGCTGGTTGCGCTCCTGGCCGCCGAACCGGCGGAGCAGGGTCTCGGCGTCCGGGGACAGCTCGACGACCGAGTGCCGGGCCGAGTCGGAGACCAGCAGATTGCCGCTCGGCAGCTCGATCGCCTTGCCGGGGAAGCGGAGCAGGCCGTCCGGTGCGGGCGGCGGGACGTACGGGCCGTTGCCGCGGTGCAGGGTGCCGTCGGCCTCGTGCTTGGCGACCAGCTCGTCGATCAGCCGGGACAGTCCCTCGGCGTGACCCTCACCGGCCATCGAGGCGACCAGGTAACCGGTCGGGTCGACCACGGCCAGGGTGGGCCAGGCCTTGGCGGCGTACTGCTGCCAGAGGTGCATGTCGCCGTCGTCGACGACCGGGTGGTGCACGCCGTACCGCTCGACCGCGGCGGCCAGCGCCTTCGGGTCGCGCTCGTGCTCGAACTTCGGGGAGTGCACGCCGATCACGACGAGCGCGTCACCGTACTTCTCCTCCAGCGGGCGCAGCTCGTCCAGGACGTGCAGGCAGTTGATGCAGCAGAACGTCCAGAAGTCCAGAACCAGGATTTTGCCGCGGAGGTCGGCCAGGGTGAGAGCCTTCCCACCGGTGTTGAGCCAGCCGCGTCCCTTGAGTTCGGGCGCACGCACGCGAGAAGTCATCCGACCATCGTGCCTCAGCGCCCGGATCGGGCCGCAACGACGTCGGGACGCCGTGTCGAGGGTCTCCCGGCACGGCGTCCCGACGGTCGGCTAGCTGGGCTTGGTGAGGCAGAAGACCTTCTTGTCGGCCACGATGTACGGCTGCGCCTTGTCGGTGCACTGGTCCTTGGCGTCGACGATCTGCGCGACCTTGTAGGCGCCCGACTCGGTGCAGGCCACCTCGGTGACCTTGTCGCCGTTCTTCACGCAGTCGCCCTGGCTGACGTCGAAGTCGTCGCCACCCGAGGAGATCAGCCAGGTCAGGCCGAACACGATGGCCAGCAGCAGGGCCGCGCCGAGCACCACGAACAGGGTGACCGGGCCGGTCTTGACCGCGGTCTTCGGCGCCGGAGCGGGCTCCTCCGCCTTGAACTGGCTCTCACCCGGGCCGGGCCAGCTCGTGGTGTCCTCCGGGCCGGGCGGGGTGACCGTGGCCCGGGCCGCCGGGTTGGCGCCGAACGGGTCCGAGGAACCGAACTGCTCGGTGCCGCCGAACGGGTCGGAACCCGGAGCCGGCGCACCGGGCATCGGCGGCAGGGCCGGCGCCGGCACGTACGGCGAGTTGCCACGGCCGGAGACGTCGGTGGTGTGCTCGCTGAAGTGGTCGGAACCGGGCGCGGCCGGAGCCGCGCTGGTGAAGTCACCCCAGGCCGGCGCGCCCTGCGGCGTGCCATAGGTCGGCGCCTCCGCCGGCGTGCCGTAGGTCGGTCCGTCCTGCGGGGTGCCGTAGGTCGGAGCCTCCTGCGGGGTGCCGTAGGTGGGCGAGCCCTGCGGCGTGCCGTACTGCGTCGGCGCGCCCGAGGTGGCGGCCGGCGTCCCGAACGGGTTCGAAGCGGGCGGCTGGCCGAACGGGCTCGGCGTGGGCCGCTCTCCGAACGGGTTCGAGGTGGCCGGCGGGCCGGAGAACGGGCTCGGTGCGCCGGACGCCGGGAACGTGCTGGCCGAGCCCGGGAACGAGGACGACGGCGGCGGGAACGTCACGTCCTCGGCCGGCGAGCCGTGCAGTCCACCCGGAGCACCGGACTGCGGGAACGGGGGCGCCGAGAACGGCGAGTTGCCGTCCTGCGGTGCCACCCGGGCGCTGCCGGCGGCGGGGCTGGTCGGCGCGGTGGGCGCGGCCGGCTCCGGCGGTGAGACGCGGGCGCTGGCCGAGGCGCGGGCACTGGCCCGAGCCGGCGACTGCGGCGCGGCTCCCGGGGCCTCGCCCTGCGACGGCGAGTATCCGCCGGAGTTCTCCTCGCTGCGCTGCGACGGCGGGAACGGGCTGTAACCCCCGGAGCTCTCCTCGCCGCGCTGCGGCGGCGGGAACGAGCCGTAGCCCTCCGAGCGGGAGGTGGGCGGCGGGAAACCACGGTCGTCGGCCGCCTGGCCGCGATCGTCGGTCTCCTGCCCCTGGTTCTGCTGGCTCTGCTGGCCCTGACTCTGGCCGAACGGGTTGCCGTAGGCGCCGCTGGACTCCGGCGACTCGAACGGCGAGGTCTCCGGCATCCGGGCGCCGGGGAAGGGCGACCCGCCGTACGGCGAAGCCTCCGGGGCTTCCGGGGTTTCCTCGGGCTCGTCGGCGGCGGGCGCCGGACGGCCGTAGACCCGGGCCTGCGGCGCGGCGCTGGCCGGCGGGACCTCGGCCCCGTCGGCCGGCGGGTTGACCCGGCCGGGCACCGAGACGCTGGCGGTCACCGGGCGGGCCGAACCGGAAGCGGGCCGGGCCGCGGCAGCATCCCGCGGCTGCGGCACCGAGCCGGCGGCGGCCGGGGAGACCGAGGCCGAACCGGGCACCGAGGCGGAACCGGCGGGCGGGACCGAGACGGACCCGACCGGCACCGAGGCGGACCCGGAGGTGGGCGCCGCAGCGGAACCGACCGGCGGGAACGCCGCAGCGGAACCAGCCGGCGGGAACGATGCCGACCCGGCCGGCGGGAACGACGGTGACCCGGACTGCTGCGGGGCCGCATTCGCACCGGGGGTGGAGGCGAGCGGAGAGATCGAACCACCGGAGTTCAGCCCGGCGCCGGGCACCCGCTGCGGGAACCCGGACGGGTTGACCTGCGGCTGCTCGGAACCCGAGTCCGCCGAAGCCGGCGACGCGCCATAAGGCGAGTCCGCCGAGGGCTGCGACGTGCCGTAGGGCGAGTCGGCCGAGGCCTGAGCCGTGCCGTAGGGCGAGTCGCTCGAGGCCTGAGCCGTGCCGTAGGGCGAGTCGCCGAACGGCGACGGGCCGGAGGCGGCATACCCCGGTGAGCTGCGGACCGGGAGGTCGAGGTTGGGGGTCTCCCCGTCGGCGCTAGGCCCGGCCGGCGCGCGCAGCGGGAACCCGCCGCTGTCGCCCTGGCGGGTCGGGAACGTGGTGGAGCCGGGCTGCTGCGGCGGTGTCGCCGTGCCGGACGCTTCCGCGGCCGGGCGGGCGGCGTTGCTGAGCCAGCTGTTGTCAGCCGGCCCGGTCAGGCCTGGCCGGGCCGCCGAGGCGTCCGGAACGTCGGTGAGGGTGGCGCCGGGCACGCGGCCCTTCTGGTCGCCGAAGGCGGAGAAGGTCGACTGGTCGGCCGCGGCGGCCGAGGCGCCCGGAGTCCGCGTGGGCAGCCCGTTGCTCGTGGTCGGCGACGGGAAACCGGACGTCTCACCGGACGGCGGCGGGAACGCGTCAGCGCTGCCCGACGGGGGCGGGAACGCCGAGGCGCTGCCCGACTGCGGGGGGAAGGCCGGTGCGTTGCCGGAGGCCGGCGGGTAGTCCGAAGCCGGGCCGGACGGCGGCGGGAAGTTCAGCGAGCCACCCGACGGCGGCGGGAACGGCGAGGCGCTGCCCGGCTGCGGGGGGAAGGCCGGTGCGTTGCCGGAGGCCGGCGGCGGGTAGTCCGAGGCCGCGCCGGACGGCGGCGGGAACCCGTTGCCCGAGGGCGGCGGGAAACCCGGTGAGCTGCTGGACGGCGGCGGGAACGCGGGAGCCTCCGGAGAAGAAGCGGACGGCGGCGCGAACGGGTTGGCACCCGGCACCGACGCGGAAGCCCGGCCGGGCGGCGTGAAACCGGCCGGCCCGAACGGCGAATCGGCCGGCGCGGGAGCAGGTGTGCCCGGCGGCGCCCAGGCCGACGGCGACGCGTCGGGCTGCTGGCCGTAGGGCGACTGCTGCTGCCCGTACGGCGAGCCCTGGTCGAAAGACGGTGACGGTGACGGCGAAGCGGACCCGTAGGTGGACCCGGCCGCGCTGGGCGACACCGATCCGTACGGCGAGGCCGCCTCGGGGGACACCGAACCGTACGGTGACGCCTCGTCCGGCTGCGGCACACGAGCCGAGCCGTACGGCGTACCGGCCTGGCTGGACCCGGAACCGAAGGTGGAGACCGCGGGCACGACGAACGGCGAACCGCCGCCCGGTGCCGTCTGCGGCGGGGGACCGTACGACGTGGGGACTCCCTCGGCGGGAGGCGGAGCCGAAGCACGGCCCGAAACTCGCTGCCCGTCGGAATCCGGTCCGCCCGACGTGGCCTCGGCCGGCTGACCGGCGTGCTGCCCCTCGGACGTCATACGCGCCTCCTCATCGATGCGGCCGTGCCAGCTTCGCACGGACGCGACCCCGTCGCGACCTTCCGCCCAGGGTCGTGCCAGCTTCCAGGCCAGGCCTGCTGGGCGCGCCGGCATGTCGCCGTCGGGAGCCCTGGTCACCCATCCGAACGGCCTCACCGGACGGGGAACCAGTGCTCAACCGTACCGGGCGTTCGCCGTAGAGAAAATCCCGGTGTACGCCACTGAGGTAACGCCACGCGGGGTGTCGGCACGGTCGCCGATACGAAACAGCCCGCCCGGGTGACGCGGGCGGGCTGGTTGTCGCACGTGCGGCCTAGAACGGCTGACGGCGCTGGGCGAAGATCGCGATCTCGTTGCGCATGGCCGGGGTCATCGCGTTCTGCATGGCGCGGTCGATGTCCCGGTTCTGACGACTGACCTGGCGACGCTGACGGAACCGCTCGATCATGCTCATGACACGTGCTCGTTTCTCCGGCGGTGAGCCGGTGTCTACGACGTGCCGCCCCCGGCCCGCTTGTGGCGGACACCGTAGGCGCACGTCTCAGGTGTGCCTCAAGTGTCCGCCGCAGCGGTGAATCTTGCCAACTAATTAGGGGGTAATCCGGGTCACCTGTTTAACAATCGAAGGTCAGGTGAACTTCAGGCCGAAAGTCCTTAGGTCCACGCCAGGATTGCCGCCTCCGGGTCGGTGAGGAACACACCGATGTCCCGGAGGAACTTCGAGCCCAGCTCGCCATCGACGATCCGGTGGTCGAAGGAGAGCCCCAGGGTGGTGACCTGACGCACCTTGATCTTGCCCTTGTGCACCCACGGGGTCGGCCGGATCGCGCCGAACGCCAGGATCGCCGACTCGCCGGGCGGCAGGATCGGGGTGCCGGTGTCGATGCCGAACACGCCCACGTTGGTGATCGAGAGTGTGCCGTGCGACATGTCGGCCGGTGTGGTTTTGCCCGATTTCGCCGTCCGGACCAGCCCGTTCAGTGATTCGGCGAGCTCCCGCAGGGTGAGACGGCCGGCGTCCTTGACGTTCGGGACGATCAGTCCGCGCTCGGTCGCCGCGGCGATGCCGAGGTTCACGTACTCCTTGACCACGATCTCGTTCGTCGCCGCCGACCAGGACGAGTTGACCATCGGGTGCCGCTTGACCGCGAGCAGCACCGCCTTCGCCACCATGAGCAGCGGAGACACCCGCAGCTCGGCGAAGTCCGGCCGGGCCTTCAGCTTGTCCAGCGCCTTCATCGTCCGGGTGACGTCGACGGTGAGGAACTCGGTGACGTGCGGCGCGGTGAACGCCGAGGCCACCATGTTCTCCGCGGTGAGCTTGCGCACGCCCTTGACCGGGATGCGCTGCTCGCGAGAGGCGTCGAAGACCGCGACGGAGGTGGCGGGCGCGGTCGCCGGCGCGACTGCCGGTTGCGCTGCGCCTTCGGCGGCCTTTTGTACGTCCTCCCGGGTCACCGAACCGACCGGCCCGGTCCCCTGGATCGTGGCCAGGTCGACACCCAGGTCCCGGGCCAGTTTCCGGACCGGCGGCTTGGCCAGCACCGGCCCGCTCCGGACCGGTGCCGCCGGGGGGACGGCCGGTGCGGGAGCAGCCTGAACGGGAACAGCCGGGACGGGCGCAGCGGGGACGGGAGCAGCCGGAGCAGCCGCCACCGGGGCGGCTGACGCCGTACCGATGCGGGGTCGCCTTTTTCCGCTGGCCTCCCGCGGTCCGTAACCGACGAGAACCGCAGTGCGCCCGCCGGGAGCCGGCCCACCGATCAGTCCCGCCTCGATGACCTCCTCGGCCGGTTCGGTCGAGGACGCCGCGGGCGGCGACACGGCCAGCGGCCCGGCACCGGGATCGGTGTCGATCGCGATGATCGGATTGCCCACCTCGACCGTGACACCGGCCTCGTGGAAGATCCGGGTGACCACGCCGGCCCACTTCGCCGGGATCTCGACGGCCGCCTTCGCCGTCTCCACCTCGACGATCGGCTGGTTCAGCTCGATCGTGTCGCCGACCTTGACCAGCCAGGCGAGGATCTCGCCCTCGGTCAGGCCCTCGCCCAGGTCGGGCAGGTTGAATTCCTTGATCCGCGTGGACATCCGGGTCACCAGCCGAACGAACGGTCGACGGCGTCCAGGACCCGGTCCAGGTCGGGGAGGTACTCCTCCTCCGAGCGGGCCGCCGGGTACGGGATGTCGTAACCGGTCACCCGCAGCACCGGAGCCTCGAGGGAGTAGAAGCACTCCTCGCTGATCCGGGCGGCCAGCTCGGAGCCCAGGCCCAGGTTCCCCGGCGCCTCGTGGATCACGACCGCGCGGCCGGTACGCCGGACCGACTCGAAGATCACCGGATAGTCCACCGGCGAGAGCGTGCGCAGGTCGATGACCTCGAGCTGCCGGCCGTCCTCGGCGGCGACCGCCGCGGCGTCCATCGCGACCCGGACCATCGGGCCGTACGCCAGCAGCGTCGCATCCGACCCGGCCCGCGCCACCCGCGCGTTGTGCAGCGGGTACGCGTCGGCGAGCGGCGCGTCCAGCTCGACGTCGCCCTTCTCCCAGTAGCGCCGCTTCGGCTCGAAGAACACGATCGGATCGTCCGAGGCGATCGCCTGCTGGATCATCGTGTACGCGTCCGCCGGGTTGGAGCAGCTCACCACCTTGAGACCGGGGGTGTGCGAGAAGTACGCCTCGGGCGACTCGGAGTGGTGCTCGACCGCGCCGATGCCACCGCCGTACGGAATCCGGATCACCATCGGCACCCGGACCTTGCCCTTGGACCGGTAGAACATCTTCGCCACCTGGGCGACGATCTGGTTGTACGCCGGGAAGACGAACCCGTCGAACTGGATCTCGCAGACCGGCCGGTACCCGCGGATGGCCAGGCCGACCGCGGTGCCGACGATGCCGGCCTCGGCCAGCGGGGTGTCGATGACCCGGTCCTCGCCGAAGTCCTTCTGCAGGCCGTCGGTGATCCGGAAGACGCCGCCGAGCTTGCCGACGTCCTCACCCATGATCACGACCTTCGGGTCGTTCTCCAGCGAGCGGCGCAGGCCGTGGTTGAGAGCCTTGCCCAGAGTGATCTTGTCGGCCATCAGTGCCCACTCCCCTCGAACGTCGCGTGGTACGCGGAGAACGCGGTGCGCTGCTCGTCGAGCTCCGGCGAGCCGTTCGGATAGACGTGGTCGAACATCGTGACCGGTTGTGGATCAGGCATCGCCAGCACCCGTTCGCGCAGGTCCAGAGCGAGCTTGCCGGCGGTCGCGTCGACCTCTTCGAAGAAGTCGGCGTCGCCCATCTGCTGCTTGGCCAGGAACGCCTTGACCCGCGCGATCGGGTCCTTCGCCCGCCACGACTCGACCTCGCTGGCGATCCGGTACCGGGTCGGGTCGTCCGAGCTGGTGTGCGCGCCCATCCGGTAGGTGTACGCCTCGATCAGCGTGGGGCCCTGGCCGTTGCGGGCGTTGTCCAGCGCGGCGCGGGTGACCGCGTAGCTGGCCAGCACGTCGTTGCCGTCGATCCGGATGCCCGGGAAGCCGTAGCCGCCGGCCCGCTTGTAGAGCGGGATGCGGGTCTGCCGCTCCAAGGGCTCGGAGATCGCATATTGGTTGTTCTGGCAGAAGAAGACCATCGGGGCGTTGAACACCCCGGCCCAGACGAACGACTCGTTGACCTCGCCCTGGCTGGTCGCGCCGTCGCCGAAGTAGGCGATAACGGCCTCGCCGTCCGGGGTGCCGGTCTTGCCGTCCATGGTGACGCCCATGGCATACCCGGTCGCGTGCAGCGTCTGCGAGCCGATCACGATGGTGTAGCTGTTGAACTTGTGCTCGTTCGCGTCCCACCCGCCCTGGTCGACGCCGCGGAACAGGCCGAACGGCATGATCGGGTCGATACCGCGGCAGTACAGCACGCCGTGCTCGCGGTAGGTGGGGAAAGCCATGTCCTGCTTGCGCAGCGCCCGGCCGGAGCCGACCTGCGCCGCTTCCTGGCCCAGCAGGCTGGCCCAGAGCCCCAGCTCACCCTGACGTTGCAGAGCAGTGGCCTCGGCGTCGAGCCGGCGTACGGTCACCAGGTCCCGGTACAGCCCCTTGTACTCGTCGACGGTGAAATCGACGGCATACGTGGTTCCGTCCGCGGTGGTGACACTGCCGAGGTGCTCGCCGTCGGGCGTGAGCAGTTGGACGAAGCCGCCGGCCGGGGCGTCTGCGGGGTGTTGATCCCCCGCGCCACCTGAAGCAGGCGCCGCCGGTCGTGTTGCACCGGCTTTGCGTTCGCCTTTCGCCATCCGTGTCTCCCTGTATCTCTCTGCGCCCGCGTCGGGTGTCGCCCGGCCGCGAGGCGGAACCACTGGGTACCGCGCATGGACCGGGTGAGGCTGCCGCGCGGCGTACCGGCTTGAACCGTGTCCCTGCCGGGACGGCCCGCCGTTGCCCCGCTTGTCGGCGGAAGGCGACGGCGGCGGTGCCGTCGGTCCCCATCCTGACAGAGGGAGTGAGGAGGGTTACAGAGTGCGTGGATCACGAATAAAGATTTTCTGCCCACGCATCGTTAACAGTATTTGTCCGATTTAGTAACTTTTGTACTGTCACTACGGTACGAATGGCCACACCTTGCCGCTGCCGAATGCCCGATGCGTCGTTCATCCCTCTGACCGAGACGGATCTAGGTTGATCTTTGGTTGGAGAGGGACACCCGCGTGCCGCACCTACCCGATGACGACGGCTTCGAGCCGCCCCTGAAGGTGCTCCGGAAGCGGATCAACGGTGTCTACCGCGAGGACCACGGCTTCTCCGGCCCGACCCGCAGATATCTCCTGATGGTGGTGATGCTGGTCGGCCTGGCCTCGGTGCCGACCCTCGCGGTGATCACCGCCGGGACCAGCGAGATCGCCCACAATGGCCGGAAAGACGCGATGGACGCGCCGTTCCTGCCGCCCGCCGCCTCCGGTCCGGTGCGACCGGCAACCCCACCGAAAAACCCTTTTGGGTACGACGATCCGAGCGTCGCCCCGTCCGATTCCGACACTGAGCCCGCCAAGCCGCCCGGCGTGTCGACACCGCGCCCGCCGAGCACCGGGGCGCCCAGGATGCCCGAGGTGCCCGGTTTGCCGCGGGTGCCGGACGATCCGCCGCGCCCCGCGCCGACGCGTTCCGATGTGGATCCGCGCGGCGGGTCCACCGACGGCGGGGTGTCGCGACCGGCCCCGGCAACGGTGTTCCCCACCGTGCCAGGGCTGCCCGAGGTGCCCGACGAGGACTGGAACGACTCGCTGGCCCGGCGCGCGCCCCGGGTGTCCGGCGCCTTCCTGGCCTCGCCGGGACGGCCGGACCCGGACAGTGACCATTCCCCATCGGACAAACCGGATTCTTCAGATAACGCGGATTTGTCCAACGACTGTGCCGACAACGACTCCACCAGCACCGACCGGTCGACCGGCGGTCCGACTCCAGCCGGAGGTCAGCAGTGACCGAACGCCAGCCCCACGTCAACGCCGCACGGCTCCTCGAGTACGGCCATCCGGAGGGACGCAACGTCCGCCGGTCGATGGTCCAGCCCCGCTCCGAGGAGAGCCGGCTCACCAACCGCCCGTACCGCGGTCACCACCGCGCCGAGCACACCCTCGACGACGAGAACATCTCGGCGTTGCAGCGCAGCTCACGGATGGGCCGGCACCACGCCGACCCGGCCTCCGACGACCATCACATGAACCACCGCTGAGGCCGGCTCACTCGTCGCCGAGGCGGTCCCCGTTGGCCTCGAGCCACGCGTCGATCGCCGCGGCGTCGTTCGGGTCGACACCCTCGGAGATCAGCTGGGCCACCGCGGCGGTGGCCGGGCTGCGCCGCTCGCCGGTGGTGTAGAGCCGGGCGAACTCCGGCACCAGCTTCTCCACCTCGGCCTCGGTCTCGGCGATCGCGGCCGAGGGCAGCCCGCGCCGCCAGGTCGCATACCCCGACCAGGCGCGCACCACCCGCGGCAGCATGGCCGCGTCGTCGATGTCCAGCACGGCACGGCGGTGCACCCAGTCCAGCAGGAACAGGCCGGCCACCGCCGGGCTCCAGCGCAGCGGGTCGCCGCCGGGCAGGGTGGCCGCGTGGTCCAGCAGCAGGCCGACGCAGAACTGCAGGGACGGCTGGTCGGCGTCCGGCCCGCTCAGCCCGGCGCGGCTGGCCTCGGGCGAGGCCAGGAAGTCGCGGATGAGCTCGGGGAGGTTCGGTCCGGTCGGCTCGGCGAGCGGCGGCGTGGTCGCCGCGGGCAGCAGTGCCAGCCGGGCCGCGGCCAGGGCCCGGTCGGTGGCCAGCGAGCCGTCCGCGGGCAGGTCGCCGAGGTCGTCGGTGATCTCCAGGTGCCGGTCCACCTCGTCGCGGGCCCGGCCGGGGTCCTCGTCGCGGAACCAGGTCAGGTCGTCGTGCTCGCACACCGTCCGGACCTGGGCGAGGATCCGCTCGGCCGAGGCGGCGACGAAGATGTCCTTGAGGATGCCGATGTTGTGGTCGACCAGGGCCACCACGGCGTGCTCCGGTCCACCGGCGACGCTGTCCTCGTACGCGTAAGTGACCAGGTAGGACGTCTGGTCGCCGTACACGTCGCCGTACGAATAGCAGCCGGTCGGCCGGACCCGCCCCAACTGGGCGGCCCAGGACGGGCCTCGCGCGCCGTGCCCGACCTCGGCGGCCCCGGTGGCGTCCGGCACCAGCGTCGCGAAAACCTCGCGGATGGTCTCGGCGGCCGGGTCCGGTCGCCGGCCGGTCGCGGTCAGGAACTCGGTGACGAACTCACGCACCGCGGCCGCCCGATCACCGGGCGCCACGGAATACACGCTGCCGAGCAACGCGGTTCCGAGCATCTCGGCGTCCAGCGCGCAGTCCAGCCTGGTCACGTCGCGGGCCGCGTGCAGCACCGCCTCGTACACGCTCTGGGGTGCCGACATGCCGCGAGCCTACCGCCCGCGGCATGTTCGGCGAATTATTCCGGACGCACCACACCGAGCGCTTCGCGCGCCTGGGCGTACGCGTTGAGCACCTCACGCACCGGCGCCACCACGTATTCACGGCCGACGTCGGTGACCGCGGCCCGCAGCCGCTGCTCGGCCCGGCGCCGGGCACGTCGCCCACCCACCTCGACCATCGGTTTCAGCAGCAGCCAGACCAGCAACCCGGCCAGCAGCCCGCCGAGCAGCAGCACGGTCGGCAGCGGGACCACGCCCAGCTCCGGATTGTCGAGTTTCGGCAGACCGAGGGCCCGCAGCCCGTAGCCGACCACCAGCCAGAGCAGGCCGGTCACCGCGGTGGCGAGCAGCACCCACTGCAGGATCCCGGTCACCCGCCACCAGAGCGGCCGGCGATCCGCGGCCAGGTCGGTGGTGGCGATCGCCCGGTCCAGCGCGTCCGGCAGGTCCGCGGTGCGGGACCGGGCAGCGGTGTTCAGAGCCGGCGCCCAGACCTCGGGCAGCGGCGCCGCGGCCCGGTCGGCGACCGCGCGGACCGAGAGGCCCACCGCCGACTTCTGCGCGGCGTCGGCCTCCGGCAACGAGGTACGCGGCACCACGTCGGTGGACACCCCGTCGGTCTTGACCTCCCCGGCCAGGTGCAGCTTGCGCAGCGGGTCGGGCCGCAGCCGGCGCAGGCCCCGGACCAGCGGCCAGCCGGTCGCCGCGGCAGCCCGGTGGCGATAGGCGGCGGCGGTCGCGTCGGCCACCGCGGGCACCCCGGCGGACGCCGAGAGGGTCTCGGTGAGCTGGCGTACGGTCGCCCGGTCCACCTCGTCCTCGGCGGCCGGCGGGCCCATCATCTCGGCCAGGTCCTCGGCGACCGCGTCCAGGTCGGCACCGAGCCGGCGCAGCGCGGCCTGCCGGTCGGCGACCGTGGACTCCAGCGCCCCGCGCAGATCGGTCAGCATGCCGGGCTGTTTCGCCGAGGTGGCCATCACCGGCGCCCCGTCCAGCCCGTCGTCGCTGAGCAGCCGCCGCAGGTCGGTGAGGACCGCCTCGGTGTCGGTGGGGCTGAGCCGGTCGGCCTGGTTGAGCACCACGATGGTCACGCCGACGTGCGAGGCGAACTGGGAGAGGTAGGCCCGGTGCAGGATCCGGTCGCCGTACTTCTGCGGGTCGACCACCCAGACGATCTGGTCGACCAGGCCGAGCAGCCGGTCCACCTCGAGCTGGTGAGCGTGTTCCACCGAGTCGAAGTCGGGCAGGTCGAGCAGGACCAGCCCGCGCAGCGAGGCCTCGTCGTCGCCGTCCAGCGCGCTCTCCCGGACGAAGCGCTGCCGGGGCAGCACACCGACCCAGTCGAGCAGCCGGCTGGCCGGTTCCAGCGGGCCCCAGACCACGGCGTGCGCGGTGCCGGTGGTCGGCCGGCGGACACCGACCGGGGACAGCTTGAACCGGGCCAGCGCGTTGAACAGGCTGGACTTGCCGCTTCCGGTGCTGCCGGCGAGCGCCACCACGGTGTGCTCCAGCGACAGGGTGAGCCGTCCGCTGGCCCGTTCCACCACGGTGTGCGCCGCGACCAGCTCGCCGTCCGGCAGGTACGGGTCGACCAGCCGGAGATACCGGGCCAGGGCTTCCAGTCGCCGGGTCAGTCCCTCGGCGTCCACCCGATCGACGGCCTGGCCGTCCCGGGATTGCTTCTCCACCAGACTCATGACCCCGATCCGGTCAACGCGATGTCCTTCCGAGCGCTCTCCACCGCGGCGGCGGCTTGGCGCAACAGTGTGCCCGGCTCCGCCTCGCGGCGGACAGCCGAGGTTCGTGCGGTGTAGCGGGCGGCCTCGGCGTCGAGCAGCTCGTCGACCCGGCCGACCAGCTCGGTCCGGGCCCGCTCGGCCAGCGTACGGATGGCCTGGTCACCGAAGACCGCCTCGAGCACCTTCTGCGCGGCGACGGTGGTGCCGGCGCCGACCGCGACCTCCAGCCCGGTCGGGATGAACGCGGTCGAGGTGAAGACGGCGATCATCACGGCCAGGCCGGCGCCGTTCACCGCGTACGCCGCGCCGCGGGCCACCGAGCGCTTGTCGCCGGCCTCCCGGCGGACCAGGTCGAGCACCCAGCGCTGCCAGTCGCGGACCAGCCGGTCGGCGACCAGCGGCAGGTCGGACGAGGCCGTCTTCAGGTCGGTGACCAGCAGCGCCTCGCCGGACGGGTGGGCCTGCCAGGACGCGTACGCCTGCTCGGCGGCGTCGGTCGCCACCCCGCGCAGCAGCGTGACCAGCTGGGACTCCAGCGCGACCTGCAGGCTGCGGCTCGGGCCGGGCCGGCCGGTGACGGCGGCGATGAACTTGTCGCGCAGTTGCCCGACCCGGGACTCCAGGCTACGGACGAACTCGCCGGTGCCGACGAACTCCTGCCAGCGGGCCAGCACCTCACCGCGGAGCAGCCGGCCGTCCTGCAAACCGTCGCGGACCGTGCGTTTCGCGGTCCGGTAGGCCGCGTCGACCCGCTCGTCCAGCGCCTGCGCCGTCCGGGTCTGGTCCTCGGCCGCCTCGGCCAGGCCCTCCACCGCCGGGGCGAGCGCGGCGAGCGCGCCGTCCAGGGTCTGCCGGGCCACCGCGTCGCGCGCGGCCGGGTCTGCCGAGAGCTGGGCGAACCACTGCCGCATCCCCTCGATCACCGGGCCGGGCAGCATGCCGCGCTCGTCCAGCTCGGTCTCCGGCAGCACGAACAGCGGGGCGTTGCCCAGGTTGTGCTCGGTGAGCATCTCGCCCAGGTGCGCGGAGATGTCGGCGGCGGCGTCCAGCGGCACCCGGTCCAGCACCAGGGCGATCACCGTGCCCCGCAGCTTGGCCGTCTTGAGCAGCTCCCAGGGCACCGCGTCGGCATACCGGGCCGCCGTGGTGACGAACAGCCACAGGTCGGCGGCGGCGAGCAGCTGTGCGGCCAGTTTGCGGTTGTGGTCGACCACCGAGTCGACGTCCGGCGCGTCCAGCAGGGCCAGGCCGGGGCCGATCGCCCGGGCGCCGACGACTTGCAGGGAGTTCGGATCGTCACTGCTCTTGACCGTACGAATAAGGGCCGGCAACAGGTGTGGCTGCTCGAACCAGGCAAGGTTTTCCGGGTGGGCGACGAGCACCGGCGAACGGGTGGTCGGGCGCAGCACCCCGGAGTTGGTCACCCGCTCCTGGACCAGGCTGTTGACCAGTGTCGACTTGCCCGCGCCGGTGCTGCCGCCGACCACCACGAGCAGTGGGGCGTCCAGCCGGTTCAGTTTGGGCAGCAGATAGTCGTCGAGTTGGGCGAGCAGGGCGGAGCCGACCCGCTGAGCCTCGTCGGCGGACGGGAGTACCAGTGGGTACGAGACCGTGCCGAGGGTCGTCCGCAGACGGGTCAGCGCCGCCGCGAGTCTGCCCACGGCGGCCGGTGGTTCGACCGGTGCGATGCCGCTCTCCTTGTTCGCCGGACTTGCCGGTTGAGTCGCCGTACGATCAGAAAGGTCTGTTCGCGCCTCTCCGGCGCCTGCCGCAGGCGTGGTGACCTGGTGTTTCTCACTCGATGCGGCGGGGACGGCGGATAGGGCCGACGGACCGACCGCGTCTCCGGGCGTCGTCACGGATAAAGCGTGCACGATCTATCCAGAGCGAGCAACGGGTACCGGTATGCCGTGACCGGACAGGTATGTAGGTGATTTCGCATGGTGCGGGCGTGCGACGCTCGACTTGCGTCCCTTCGACTCAACTTCGATTTGCCGTTTGGCAGACGCGTGGCATCATTGAGTCGGTTCCACTCAACCCTGTACGGACTCACGCTCGTACGACACAGCCGGTAATGAAGCGAGGAACACCATGGCACGTGCGGTCGGCATCGACCTCGGCACCACGAACTCCTGCGTCAGCGTTCTGGAAGGAGGCGAGCCCACCGTCATCGCCAACGCGGAGGGCTCCCGGACGACGCCGTCGATCGTGGCCTTCGCCCGTAACGGTGAGGTGCTCGTCGGCGAGGTCGCCAAGCGCCAGGCGGTGACGAACCCGGACCGGACGATTCGCTCGGTCAAGCGGGAGGTCGGCACCAACTGGTCGATCGACATCGACGGTAAGAAGTACACCCCGCAGGAGATCTCCGCGCGGGTGCTGATGAAGCTGAAGCGTGACTCCGAGGCGTACCTGGGCGAGACGATCACCGACGCGGTGATCACCGTCCCGGCGTACTTCAACGACGCCCAGCGTCAGGCCACCAAGGAGGCCGGCGAGATCGCCGGCCTGAACGTGCTGCGGATCGTGAACGAGCCGACTGCCGCCGCCCTGGCGTACGGCCTGGACAAGGGCACCAAGGAGCAGACCGTCCTGGTCTTCGACCTGGGTGGTGGCACCTTCGACGTCTCGCTGCTGGAGCTGGGCGACGGCGTCATCGAGGTGAAGTCCACCTCCGGCGACAACCACCTGGGCGGCGACGACTGGGACCAGCGGATCATCGATCACCTGGTGAAGACGTTCCGCGGCGAGCACGGCATCGACCTGTCCCAGGACAAGATGGCCCTGCAGCGTCTGCGTGAGGCCGCCGAGAAGGCCAAGATCGAGCTGTCCGCGGCGACCACCACCAGCATCAACCTGCCGTACATCACGGCCGGGGCGAACGGCCCGCTGCACCTGGACACCTCGCTGTCCCGGGCCGAGTTCCAGCGCATGACGCAGGACCTGCTCGACCGCTGCAAGGGCCCGTTCGAGTCCGCGATCAAGGACGCCGACGTCAAGCTCTCCGCCATCGACCACGTCATCCTGGTCGGCGGCTCGACCCGGATGCCGGCGGTGACCGAGCTGGTCAACGGCCTGATCGGCCGCGAGCCGAACAAGGGCGTCAACCCGGACGAGGTCGTCGCGGTCGGCGCCGCTCTGCAGGCCGGCGTGCTCAAGGGCGAGGTCAAGGACGTCCTGCTGCTCGATGTCACCCCGCTGTCGCTGGGCATCGAGACCAAGGGCGGCATCATGCACAAGCTGGTGGAGCGCAACACCACCATCCCGGCGCACCGCTCCGAGGTCTACACCACCGCGGACGACAACCAGCCCTCCGTGCTGATCCAGGTTTACCAGGGTGAGCGCGAGATGGCGGCGTACAACAAGAAGCTCGGCACCTTCGAGCTCAGCGGCATCGCGCCGGCCCCGCGTGGCGTTCCGCAGATCGAGGTCTCCTTCGACATCGACGCGAACGGCATCGTGCACGTGTCCGCCAAGGACCTGGGCACGGGCAAGGAGCAGAAGATGACGATCACCGGCGGCTCCGCGCTGCCGAAGGAAGACATCGAGCGCATGATGCGCGACGCTCAGGACCACGCGGACGACGACAAGAAGCGTCGCGACGACGCCGAGGCCCGCAACCTGGCCGAGCAGCTGCAGTGGCAGACCGAGAAGTTCCTGGCGGAGAGCGGCGACAAGCTCCCCGAGGACAGCAAGAACAAGATCGGCGAGGCGCTCGGCGAACTGCGCGGCGCGCTCGGCGGCACCGACATCGAGAAGATCAAGGCGGCGCACGAGCGGCTGTCCCAGGTCTCCCAGGAGGCCGGTTCGCTGCTCTACTCGCAGGGTGAGGCCCCGCAGGCCGGTCCCGAGGCCGGCGCCGGCGCGCCCGGCGGCGCGACCGGTACGGGCCCGGCGGCCGGCGGCGGCGACGACGTCGTGGACGCCGAGATCGTGGAGGACGACAAGAAGTGAGTGCCACGGACGACGACAACGACGGTCAGACGACCGAGCGGGAAGTCATCCAGGGCGAGATCGACACGACCGACGAGACTTCCCCGAAGAAGCCGGGCAAGGCGGGTGGCGCACATCGCGCCCCCGACGAGGAGGACGAGACCCCGGTGGCCGAGGACGCCAAGCCCGGTCTGGGCTCCGAGGTGGCGGCACTGCGCAACGAGCTCGACGAGCGCACCCACGACCTGCAGCGGGTGACGGCGGAGTACGCCAACTACCGCAAGCGGGTCGACCGCGACCGGAGCGTGGCATCGGAGCAGACCACCGGTGCCGTGCTGACCGCGCTGCTGCCGGTGCTCGACGACATCGACCGGGCCCGTGAGCACGGTGACCTGGTCGGGCCGTTCGCCTCGGTGGCGGAGCAGCTCACCGCGTCGACCGGCAAGCTCGGCCTGGTGGCGTTCGGCGAGAAGGGCGACCCGTTCGACCCGAATCGTCACGAGGCGGTCGCTCACCAGACGTCCGCGGACGTCACGGAGCCGACCTGCGTCGACGTGATGCGCCGTGGATACACGCTGGGCGAGCGGCTGCTGCGCCCGGCGATGGTCGCTGTCGCCGACCCGGAGTGAGCCTGAAGTCCTGCCCCGCCCGCCGGTTCACCGGCGGGCGGGGCGCTACCCGTCAGTCGAGGAGGGAGGCCGGATGAGCTCGAAGGACTGGCTGGAGAAGGACTTCTACGCCGTTCTCGGCGTGACCAAGTCCGCCCCCGCCGACGAGATCAAGAAGGCGTACCGGAAGCTCGCCCGCGACCTGCATCCCGACCGCAACCCGGACAACAAGGAAGCGGAAGAGAAGTTCAAGGCCGCGTCCGAGGCGTACGACGTGCTCTCGGACGACAAGAAGCGCAAAGAGTACGACGACATGCGCTCCCTGTTCAGTGCCGGGAACTTCCGTCGTGGTGCCGGCCGGCCCGGTGCCGGCGGGGGCCAGTTCGACCCGAACGACCTGTTCAACGGGTTCACCGGTGGGGCCACCGCGGGTGGCGGCGGCGCCGACCGGCGGTTCGGCGGCACCGGATTCTCCGACATCTTCAGCTCGATCTTCTCCGGTGGCGGCGCCACCGGCGGTCCGGCCGGGCGGCGTGGCCCGCAGCGGGGCCGGGACGTGGAGACCGAGGTGACGCTGGACTTCGCGCAGGCGGTGCGGGGCACCACGCTGCCGTTGAGCCTGCGTACCCCCGGGGCGTGCGACACCTGCCACGGCAACGGCGCCAAGCCCGGGACCACCCCGCGCCTGTGCCCGAAGTGCCAGGGCAGTGGCCTGATCTCCAGCAACCAGGGCTCGTTCAGCTTCTCCGAGCCGTGCCGTGACTGTCAGGGCTCGGGCAGCATCGTCGACGAGAAGTGCCCGGAGTGCCGGGGCACCGGCGGGGTCACCAAGACCCGCACGATCAACGTCCGTTTCCCGGCCGGTGTGGCCGACGGGCAGCGGATCCGGCTCAGCGGCCGTGGCGAACCGGGCGACCGGGGCGGCCCGGCCGGCGACCTGTACGTGCAGGTCAAGGTGCGTCCGGACGAGCTGTTCGGGCGCAGCGGCGACGATCTCACGCTGACCGTGCCGATCACTCTGGCCGAGGCCGTCCTCGGCGCCGACCTGCGCGTGCCCACCCTGGACAACCCGGTCACCCTGCGGGTTCCGGCGGGCACGCCGAGCGGCCGCAAGCTGCGGGCCCGGGGCAAGGGTGTGGCTCGTAAGGAAGGTCAGGCGGGCGATCTGATCGTCACCGTCGAGGTGCAGATCCCGTCCGGCGTGACCGGCGAGGCGCGCGAGGCGCTGGAGCAGTTCGCCAAGCTGACCCCGTCCGCGGGGCGGGAGCGGCTCGAAGCGCGCTTGCGTAAGACCGGATAGGACGTTTCCGGAGGTGGCACATGTATGAAGAGATCAGCATCTCGGTGGAACAGGCCTCCGACGCGAAGGTCCTGATCATTTCGGTGGCCGCCCGGCTGGCCGGCATGCACCCGCAGACACTGCGTCAGTACGACCGGCTCGGCCTGGTACAACCCGGCCGGGCCGGCGGCGGTGGCCGCCGGTACAGCGAACGGGACGTGGCGCTGCTCCGCGAGGTGCAGCGGCTGAGCCAGGAGGACGGCGTCAACCTGGCCGGCATAAAACGCATCATCGGCCTCGAACAGATGGTCGGTGACCTGCAACAACGGGTCGCCGACCTGGAGCACCAGCTGGAGGACGCGTATGCGCGGATCGCCCAGCTGCAAGCGATCAGTCCGTACTCCGGGCGGGATCTGGTGCGTCAGGAGACCCACTCCACGGCGCTCGTCGTGTGGCGCCCACGCCGCTCTCCGGACAAGTGAACGGCGGCCCCTCAGATGATGGGGCCGCCGTTACTGCTTGAAGTGACCGACTGATTACCGTCGGTTGAAGAGACCGAGCCGGCGCGGGTTACGCACCAGGCCGCCCTCCATCCAGTCGTGGTGGTCGAACAACTCCGGCCGGGTCATCAGGACCCGGCAGTTGTGCGCCCAGATCTGCATCGGCTCGTCGCCGACCTCCTCGGCGCGTTCCACGAACTTCTTGAGCCGCCGCTTGCGCTGGCTGCTCGCGTTCTGCCGGACACCGTCCGCCGCGTAGATGTACATGCAGTGCTGCGCAAACCGGCGGGCCGGGCACTGCCGGTCCATCGCCAGTTCGAACAATGTCGGCCCGAGCACGTCGCCGGAGATCAGAAGATCCCAGTCCCGTGGCATCGCGCTCAGGGGTACCGCTTCGGGGTGGTAGGCCCACGATTCGATCTCGCCCGGCCGGGGATCGACCGGGTTGCCGAACCCGATGAATGTCGCCTCTCGCACGCTCAACGCTGGCCGCCTTATTCACCCGTTCGCCCGCGACCGAGATCACACCGTCAGTCGCAAGTGTCGAACGTCCCAACACAGAGAGTTGTCGCGGCGCAACGTTAGCGCGATCACCCGATGAACGGAAGTGTCAAGAGTTCACATTCAGATACTCGACAGTAACTTTCAGCTCGCTCGATAGTTATTCAGATCACACCGCGCGTCAATCGATGCTGGGCAGTGGTTTCGCGGTCGCACGCTGGGCGGCCATCCGACGGCGGATCACATTCTTGAACCAGGCGTAGTCCGGGAGCCGCGCGAGCATCGGACCGGTCACCACGGTGATCAACACGTACGCGGTGGCGAGCGGAGCGAGTTTCGGCTCGACCCCGGACGCGACCGCGAGCCCGGCGATGACGACCGAGAACTCGCCGCGCGGGGTGAGCGCGAGCCCGGCGCGGAGCCGGCCGGGCAGCGCGATCCCGGCCCGCCGCGCGGCGAAGTACCCGGTGGCCACCTTGGTCAGCATGGTCAGCACGGCCAGGCCCAGTGCCGGCAGCAGCACCGGTGGCATGTCGGCCGGATCGGTGGAGAGCCCGAAGAACACGAAGAACACCGCCGCGAACAGGTCCCGCAGCGGCGACAGCATCTCGGTGGCGTGGTGCGCGACCGGACCGGAGAGCGCGATGCCGACCAGGAACGCGCCGACCGCCTCGGAGACCTTGAGCTCGGCGGCCACCCCGGCCACGAACAGGGTCAGGCCGAACACACTGAGCAGCAGCGCCTCCGGATCCTTCACCGACATGAACCGGCTGATCGTGCCGCCGTACCGGATCGCCACCACCAGCACCGCGACCACCGTGACCACCGCGACGCCGAGCGTGCTGAGCCCGCCCAGCAGGCCGGCGCCGGCCAGCACCGCCGTCGCGATCGGCAGGTAGAACGCCATCGCCAGGTCCTCGATGACCAGCACCGAGAGGATCACCGGCGTCTCCCGGTTGCCCACCCGGCCCAGGTCACCGAGCACTTTGGCGATCACCCCGGAGGACGAGACCCAGGTGATCCCGGCCAGCACCAGGGCCGCCTTCACGTCCCAGCCGAGCAGCAGGGCGAACGCGGCGCCGGGCAGCGCGTTCAGCAGCATGTCGACGAGGCCGGCCGGCGCGGCCGCGCGCAGGTTGCCGACCAACTCGTCGGCGGAGTACTCCAGGCCCAGCATGACCAGGAGCAGGATCACGCCGATCTGTGCGCCGATCCCGATGAAGTCCTCGCTGGCCGAGAGCGGGATCAGCCCGCCGTGGCCGAAGGCGAGCCCGGCCAGCAGGTAGAGCGGGATCGGCGAGAGCCCGAACCGGCGGCCGACCCGTCCCAGCATGCCGAGGCCGAACAGAAGTGCGCCGATCTCGATGAGCAAGACCGTCGTCGAATGCACGTGAGAACCCTCAGTCGGTGTTACCGGCCAGGATGGCGGTGACGCCGTCCAGGCCGTCGCGGGTGCCGACGGCGACGACCACGTCGTTCGCCTCGAACGTGAAGGAGGGTCCGGGGGAGGGGATCACTTCGCGGTCGCGCAGCACCGCCACGATCGACGCGCTGGTGCGGGTGCGGGCCCGGGTGTCGCCGAGCTGGCGGCCGACGAACGGTGAACCGGCCGGCAGCGCGATCTGCTCGGTCAGCAGCCCGGCGGCCTGCTGACGCAGCCCGGCCAGCTGGCCCAGCATCAGCGACGCGCCGAGGACGTCGGCCAGGGCCTCCGCCTCGTCGTCGGTCAGCGGGATCGAGGCCAGGCAGGAATCCGGGTCGTCGACGTCGTAGAGCACCAGGTCGCGGCGACCGTTGCGGTGCGAGACCACCCCGACCGTACGACCGGAGGAGGTGACCAGGTCGTGTCGAACGCCGATACCCGGCAGCGGAGTCTGTTCCACCCGTACGCGCACGATCTCCACGTTAGCCCGTACCGGGTGATTTTCGTCGCAGCAGCTCAAGCCTGCTCGGCGGGTACCTCCGGGAGCGGGCTGGCGACCGTGCGGTGCGGCGGTCTGGCCACCAGCAGCAGGATCAGGCCGAGCACGGCGAGGACCAGGTTCAGCACGTAGGCGAGGCGGTAGTCGTACTGCTGGGCCAGGCCGAAGAGCGGGGCGGCCAGGATCTGCCCGATCGGGAACGTGTTGGTGAACATGGTGGTCGCGCGGCCCGGGTGCAGCGGCATCATGTCCTGCACGTACGAGATGCCCAGCCCGGAGTTCGCCGCGATGAACATGGCGTTGAGCACCTGGGCGCCGGCCAGCATCCACACCGACTGGGCGGTCGCGGCCAGCGCCTGATAGCCGACCGCGCAGACCGCGCCGAGCAGGATCAGCCGTCGTACCGGTATCCGGGTGCTCAGCGCGCCGAAGCCGAGCATCAGCGGGATCTCCAGTGCCGCGCACAGGCCGAGGACCAGCCCGGCGTCGCCGACCGTGCCGTGCAGCTCGGTGCTGACGTAGAGCGACATCGCCTGCACGCCGAGCACCATCGTCGTGGTGAGCAGGGTGAACCCGGCGATGATCACGTACATCGAACGGGGCGGCCGGAAGTCGTCCGGGGTGCCTGCCGGCGGCGGGGCGGGCGCCTCGATCGCGGGCAGCCAGCGCGTGGTGATCAGGGCGGCGACCAGGTAGAGCACCGCGGCGGTGCCGTAGACGTACCGGAAATCGGCGACGTCCAGCAGCATGGCGGCCAGCGGCGGACCGCCCACCCAGGCGATCGAGAAGACCGTGCGCAGCGTGCTGATGCCCATCGCGGCCCGGGCCGGGCTCTCGCTCTGCAGCACCTGCCGGGCGTACGCGAAGGACTGCGGATACAGCGACCCGGCGATCGCGGTGGCCGTGACGGTGAGCGCGAGCAGCAGCCAGTAGTCGCGGACCACCGAGGTCAGACCGGCACCCGCGCAGCCGGCCAGGGCGGCCGCGATGAGCAGGGTGCGCCGGATCGGACGGCGGTCCGAGAACCGGCCGATCACGTGTGACATGGTCACGCCGGAGAGTGCCGCGGCGATCAGGAACACGGTGACCTGAAGCGGGCTGGCGTGCACCTCGGTGCTGAGGAACATGCCCAGGAACGGGCCGACCACCGCGGTCGCGACCCCGGAGGCGAGAAAGATGAAGCCGAGCGGGAGCAGCCGCCGCGACAGGAGGCGCGTCACGATCCGTACGTTACGGCTGAACCTGGGAGAGCGCTCTCGACGGTGGTGTCCGTCACCCGGTACTTTCCCGAGCGAGTTAAAGTTGAGTGGATTACGCTCAAGTCTGTTGGGTTACACCCGGTGGGAAGCCGATCAGGGGAGCTCATGAACGCCGAACGTTTGACCACGAAAAGCCGCGACGTGATCACCGGCGCGGTGGCCAACGCCGCTCGCAGCGGCCACGCCACGGTGGAACCGTGGCACATGCTTTTGTCGTTGCTCGACACCGCCGGGTCCACCGCACCCGCGCTGTTGCGCGCTGTCGGCGCCAACCCGGCGGACGTCCGCCGGGCCGCGGCCCGGGCCGTCGAGCAACTGCCCAGCGCCCGGGGGTCCAGCACCGCCGAGCCCAGTCTGTCCCGCGAGTTCGTCAACGCGATCGGCGAGGCCGAGCTGATCGCCAAGCCGCTCGGCGACGAGTACATCTCGACCGAGCACCTGCTGGCCGGCCTGGCCCGCTCCGGAGGTGCGGTGAGCCGCGCGCTCAAGGACGCCGGCGCCGCCGAGGAGATCCTGGTCAACGCGTTCCCGCAGGTGCGGGGCGGCGACCGGAAGGTGACCAACGCCGATCCCGAGCAGACCTACAAGGCGCTGGAGAAATACAGCGTCGACCTGACCGCCCTGGCCCGGGAAGGCAAGATCGACCCGGTCATCGGCCGGGACACCGAGATCCGCCGGGTGGTGCAGGTGCTCTCCCGGCGTACCAAGAACAACCCGGTGCTGATCGGCGAGCCGGGTGTCGGCAAGACCGCGATCGTCGAGGGCCTGGCCCAGCGGATCGTGGCCGGCGACGTGCCGGAGTCGCTGCGCGACAAGAAGCTGGTCTCGCTCGACCTCGGCGCGATGGTCGCCGGCGCGCAGTACCGCGGCCAGTTCGAGGAGCGGCTCAAGAGCGTGCTGGAGGAGATCCGCAGCTCGAACGGCCAGGTGGTGACGTTCCTCGACGAGCTGCACACGGTGGTCGGCGCCGGCAAGGGCGAGGGCTCGATGGACGCCGGCAACATGCTCAAGCCGATGCTGGCCCGCGGCGAGCTGCGGATGGTCGGCGCGACCACGCTGGACGAGTACCGCGAGCACATCGAGAAGGACCCGGCCCTGGAGCGGCGCTTCCAGCCCGTTGTGGTCGGCGAGCCGACGGTCGAGGACACCATCGGCATCCTGCGCGGGCTCAAGGGGCGGTATGAGGCCCATCACCGGGTGCAGATCACCGACGCCGCGCTGGTCGCCGCGGCCAGCCTCTCCGACCGCTACATCAGCGAGCGGTTCCTGCCGGACAAGGCGATCGACCTGATCGACGAGGCGGCCTCCCGGCTCCGCATGGAGATCGACTCCCGGCCGGTCGAGCTGGACCAGCTGCAGCGGCAGGTCGACCGGATGCGGGTGGAGAAGCTCGCGCTCGACAAGGAGACCGACCCGGCGTCGGTGGCCCGGCTGGACCGGCTGGAGCGTGACCTGGCCGACCGCGAGGAGGAGCTGACCGCGCTGAACGCCCGGTGGGAACGCGAGCGCGGCGGGCTGAACCGGGTCGGTGAGTTGAAGAAGCAGCTCGACGAGGCCAAGGCCGCCCAGGAGCGGGCCCAGCGCGACGGCGACCTGCTGCAGGCCTCCCGCCTGCTCTACGAGGTGATCCCGGGCCTGGAGAAGGAGATCGAGGTCGCCTCCGAGTCGGAGGAGGAGAACGCCGAGCCGCCGATGGTCAAGGAGGAGGTCGGCGCGGACGACATCGCCGAGGTGATCTCCTCGTGGACCGGCATCCCGGCCGGTCGGATGCTGGAGGGCGAGACCGCCAAGCTGCTCCGGATGGAGGAGTCGCTGCAGGCCAAGGTGATCGGCCAGCGGGAGGCGGTGGCCGCGGTGGCCGGTGCGGTCCGCCGGTCCCGGGCCGGTATCGCCGACCCGGATCGCCCCACCGGCAGCTTCCTGTTCCTCGGCCCGACCGGTGTCGGCAAGACCGAGCTGGCCAAGGCGCTGGCCGGCTTCCTCTTCGACGACGAGCGGGCGATGGTCCGGATCGACATGAGCGAGTACGGCGAGAAGCACTCGGTGGCCCGCCTGGTCGGTGCCCCGCCCGGCTACGTCGGGTACGAGGAGGGCGGCCAGCTGACCGAGTCGGTGCGCCGCCGGCCGTACAGCGTGGTGCTGCTGGACGAGGTGGAGAAGGCCCACCCGGACGTCTTCGACGTGCTGCTGCAGGTGCTCGACGACGGGCGGCTCACCGACGGCCAAGGTCGTACCGTCGATTTCCGGAACGCGATCCTGGTCCTGACCTCGAACCTGGGGTCGTCGAATTCCGATTTCACGATGAGTGACGAGGAGCGGCACGACGAGGTGCTGGCCTCGGTCCGGGCGCACTTCAAGCCGGAGTTCCTGAACCGGCTCGACGACATCGTGGTGTTCCACGCGCTCACCCGGAACGACCTGACCGCGATCGTGGACATCCAGCTCGCGCGGCTGCGCGCCCGGCTCGCCGATCGGCGGCTCACTCTCGCGGTGACCCCCGACGCGGTGGATTGGCTCGGTGAGCACGGGTACGACCCGATCTACGGCGCCCGGCCGCTGCGCCGGCTGATCCAGGCCACGATCGGTGACCTGCTGGCGAAGTCGCTGCTGGCCGGGGAGATCCAGGACGGCGACACCGTGATGGTCGAGCTGAGCTCGGCGAAGGACGGCCTGGCGGTCCGCCGCGGCCTCTGAGCCCGGAAATGCCGAACGGCCTCGAGGAGTGTGTCCTCGAGGCCGTTCGCCTGCCTGGGTGTTACGAGTCCGACTGCCGGTGCCGATAGGCCTGGGTCATCAGAATGTCCGTGATGGCGTGCTCGCCGTCCGCGGACCAGATTCTGATCCCGTCGCGATGTAGTTGATACCGGACGTCGGTGAAACGGGTGCGGGTGTCGTCATGGTGAACGACGGTCAGAGTGTCGGCGTGGGGCATGGGACTCACCGGTCCTTGTCAGGTCTGGGGCGGCCGCGGTGTGGTCACGCGGCCTGCGCATTCGGAAGAGTGCCCGGAAACGGTCTGCCTCGGCCCCGGCGATCAATGAGCGGGGCGGGCGACTCGTGCGGGCAGTGGGCGTCACCGGAGGTCTCTGGTGCCTACCGGACGCCACGGCTGGAAGTCTAGGTGTTGGCGTCCAACGATGTCGCCCCTCGAACGAGCGACCCTGTGCGGGCCGCCTGAACCATCGTTGCCCGATGTTGCCACAGCGTTGCGCAGCGTGCGTGCCGGTCGCGGGACATGCCCTCCGACCGATACCGTGAATGGATCTAGAGGAGGACCCCGTGACCGTTCCCACATACTCAGCGCCGTACCCCACGGCGCCGCCGCCTCACCGGCCGATCACCGTGACGATCGCATCCGTGCTGCTCTTCGTGGTCGCCGCGGTCCAGGTCGTGTTCGCGATGATCGCTTTCTCGACGTTCGACAAGGCCGCGCCGATCTACGACGACGCCTACGCCGGCACCGACTTCGAGAGCTTCGGCAGCGCGCTGGCGACACTCTCGGTAGTGATGATCATTCTGTACGGGATCATCGCGGTCGGCATGGTGATCCTCGGCGTCTTCAACCTGCGCGGCAAGCAGCCGGCCCGGGTGATCACCTGGATCTTCTCCGGTGTCCTGATGTGCTGCTCGGTGGTCCTGCCGTACATGGCGGTCATCCTGATCACCCGGTTCGCCGAGGCGGTCGACGACGGCTCCGGCGCGCAGCGGCTGCCCACCCAGCGCGAGTTGGACGCCCGCCTCAACGACGTGGTGCCGGGCTGGTTCTCGTCGGTCGCGGTGCTGTTCACGCTGTTCGCGCTGGCGTCGCTGATCGTGGTGATCATCCTGCTGTCGGTGCCGGCGTCGAACCGGTTCTTCCGCAAGCAGGTGGCCGGGTGGAACCCGTACCAGACCGGGTACCCGCAGCAGCCGGCGTACGGCCAGCCGTACCCGGGGCCCTACGGGCAGCAGCCGGGTGCTCAGGACCCGGGATACGGGCAGCCGGGGCAGCCGGCGCCGGGTCTGCCGCCGTATCCGGGGCAGCAGCCGTCCGGGCCGCCGTCCTACGGGGCGCCAGCCGGGTACGACCCGTACGCGCAGCCGGGGCAGCCCTATCCGGGCCAGCCGCAGCCGGGGCAGCAGTTCCCCGGGCAGCAGTTCCCTGGGCAGCAGTACCCCGGGCAGGCGTATCCCGGGTCGGCCTATCCGGGGCAGCCGGGGTATCCGCCGCCGTCCGATCCGGGCGCCGCTTACGGTTCGCCGCCGTCCGACCCGCTGGCCGCTCCGCACGGGCCGCCGTCCGAGCACGGGCCGGCCAGCGACCCGTGGGCGTCCCCCGCGCCGCCGGCCGCGCCGCAGTCCTCACCGCCGGCCGACCAGCCGCCCGCGTCGCCGCCGGGCTCTTCACCCACCGATGAGCAGCGGCCGCCGCACAATCCGATCTGATCCGTACGTCCCGGACCGGCCCGCCCCTCCTCGGCGGGCCGGTTCGCTTTATCCACAGGCCGTCCGGGTACGCCCACGTCACGACCCGGGTACGCGATAGCGTTCGTGCCAGCCGACCACCGCGGGAGCCATCGATGTCGTACGCCGCCCTGCCGCCCGTCACCGCGCCCGTGCCGCCGCCCGGCGGCGCACCGCGCCCACCCGCGGTGTCGTCCGCGTCCGCCCTGCTCTGGCTGATGGGCGCGGCCGGCCTGGTCTACGCCGTCGCCGCGGTCGCCATCGCGCCCGGCACGGTCAACCGCTTCCGGGACGCGGCCACCGGTGACACCGCGGAGAACTACGTGTCGGTGATCTGGCTGGTCGCCGCGCTCGCCGCGGTGCTGGCGATCCTGTCGTTCGCGCTCTTCGTGGTGCTCGGCCTGGGTCTGCGCCGGGGCAGCCGGGTCGCCCGGATCGTCGCTCTGGTGGTCTGCGTGCTGGGCGGGCTCGGCGGGCTGGCCTCGTTCGTCTCGGTGCTCGTGCAGCGCTCCGGCGACCCGGTGCCGGGTTCGCTCGGCGAGGCGCTCGGCTCGGCGTACCCGGACGGGTGGATCGGCCTGAACGCCGTGGTCTCCGGTCTGCAGGTGCTCGCCTATCTCGCGGTCGGCGCGATGCTGCTGGCCGCGCCGCGGCCGTTCTTCGGCCACGCCCCGGCTTCGGCCGCGCCGTTCGGTACCTCTTTCGGTGGGCCTTCGGGTGCTCCGTCGGGTGCGCCTTTCGGCGGGCAGCCGGCGTCATCCGGCGCTCCTGGCTCCTTCGGGGCCCCGGCCACGCCCTACGGGTACCAGTCGCAGTCGCCCTATGGAGTGACTCCGGGAATGTCCTATCCGCCGGCCGGGCCGTCCGGATACGCGCCGACCGGTCCGCAGGGGTTCGTCCCGCCGGTTTCCCACACCGGCTGGCAGCCGCCGGTGTCGCACACCGGGTACCCGCCGGCCGGTGCCCAGCCAGTCGGGTTGCCGACTGGCACATCCCCTGGCAGCGCGTTCGGGAGTGCCCCGGAAGGACCCTCGGGCGCCGCCGGGCGATCGTCAGGCGATGTGACGCAGGGTTCCGGAAACCCGCCGGCCGTTCCGCCGACTACGCACGGTGGGCAGGGGCCGCACGGCGCCGTGCCGCTACCGGGTGATCCGGCCGCGAACCGGCCCGCGCCTGGCTTCGATGACGAATACTGGCGTCGACCGTCCGAGTGACCTTGCCGAAGAACGCCTAGATCCGGTTCCGTATCGACGACTGTGGGTCACTCGAACGGGTACAGACGGTTTCCCAAGGCGTCACCCGATCGGCTGTCCGGATAGCAGTAGATCGGCCATCCGGTGGGTGTTTTTCCCCAGTCGGACAAACGTGAATACCGTGGTTCACAGCACTCTCACAGCGCGGCTACCAGGTCATCTTGAGGCATGGATGGGTACCGTGACGGTGTTACCTGCTTTGAGCTGCATCTATGGTCGCCGGAAAGGTTGAGGGCCGATGAGCCATCGGTAAACCTTCTTTACAGAGTCATGTAGAGCACTGGGTCAATAGTTCCGTTCGTCCCGGCGGGGCGAAAGATTCCGGTTTCCTTCAAGCCAGTACGCTCGATGTCATGGATGCACGGCACGACCTGGGTAAATTCATCACTGAATTGACCGTCGCGCAGCGTGGTGTCGTGCTTTCATCGGGTCGTGAGGCGCGTAGCAACCCGTTGATCGCGCAGCGTGGCGTGATGATGTAGACGCGTTCCGTGTTGAGTCATCGTTCTGGATCGGTGAACGAAACAATCGATGAATTGACAATGTGGGTTGGCTCACTCCCGAGAAGGGGATCGAGACCTCGACACGGATGGGTAGCGACCAGATGGCGGCTGAGGCGTTGCAGGAGGCAGAGACCGAAGTCGGTGTCGGCGGAAAGGTTGATCGGATGGGTGGTGCGGTACGGGGCTCCGGCCCGCGCCGGCGGTCGACCGACACGGCGATCGATCTCGGCCTTACGGCCTGAAAGTTAACCGGTTCGTCCCTGCTCACATGCAGGAGAATCGATGCAGTTGGTGGAAGGATGGAGATCGTGGGAACTGCGTTGGCGGAAATGACTATGCCTCAGATCTCGCCGCTTGCCGGTGAGCCGATTGAACGCGCTGACGCCGAGCGCCTGGCGGGAGTGCTTAAGGCGCTCGCCGACCCGGCTCGGCTGCGGCTGCTGAGCCTTATCCAGTCCGCAACGGACGGTGAGGCGTGTGTCTGCGACCTCACCGCGCCGCTGGGTCTCTCACAGCCGACTGTGAGTCACCACCTGCGGATCCTGACCGAGGCTGGCCTGCTGGAGCGGGAGAAGCGCGGTGTGTGGGCGTACTACCGCCTCGTGCCGGCTGCTATCGCGACGATCGCCGACCTGCTGACCCCGCCTCGTAAGCGGGCGACCAAGAAGGCTCGCTGATCGGTGGTTATGCCTGGCGTCACTGAAACATGGGGGCGTGACGCCAGGCCGAGGACCTCTTCCCCTGGCCACCCCTGGCATTCGAGGAGGAACGGGTGAACTACGTCCCGGGTGATCTGCGTGATCAGCTCGCACACGTGGGTTACGACGTGGTCCAGGCCGGTCTTGTCTGTGGTTCGGGCGGAAATCTCTCCGCCCGGATTCCCGACGAGGAAGCCATCTGGATCACCGCGAGTGGTGCGTGGCTCGACCGGCTCAGCCGGGCCAGCTTCGCGCCGGTTCGTGTCACGGACGGTGAAGCCGCGGTGATCGGTGCTCTGCCGCCGCCGCGGATCGAACCGTCCAGCGAGCTGGCGTTGCACCTCGCGCTCTACCGTGCACGGCCGGACGTGAACGCCGTGGTGCACCTGCACCCGCAGACGGCCCTGCTGCTCGACGCGCTCGGCGAACACATCCGGATCGTCACCACGGACCACGCGTATTACCTGCGCCGCGTGTCCACCGTGCCGTTCCGGCTGCCGGGCACGACCGAACTCGCCGCGATGACCGCGGCGATGGCCGCCGACGGCACCGACTGCCTGGTGCTCAGCCAGCATGGCTGTGTGGTCATGGGTGACACGGTGGAGTTGGCACACAAGCGCGCCCGCAACCTCGAGGAAGCGGCCGCGATGACTTACCAAGCACTGGCCGCAGGCCGGTTGGAGCACCTCCGGGACTGCCCGGAGGAGTTTCTGAACCGGCTCGCGGGTTCCGCTGCCGTCTCGGTCTAGACGGAAACGCACTGACGCGGCCAGCCGGCCGTCCCCTAGGGCCGGCTGGAATGCGTCTTCCTGATCCGCCCGTAGCTGCCATCCGCAGCCGCGGGCTTTTGTCGTCTCCGGGCCCCGCCGGGCGCCGCAGGACCTCGGCTGGCTCTCAGGGGTGCCTCCGGCCGCCGGAGGCACCCCTGAGAGCTGCCGATACCGCGAGGTCATCGGGATGCACAACGGCCGGCCCCGGGATCCGGGACCGGCCGTGTGGTGGACGTGATCAGGCGCGGTGTGAGCGCGGGCGGCGGTTCGGGTCCTCGTCGTCCTCGACGTGGTGGGTCACGGCCTCGGCGAGACCGGCGATGCTCGCCGCGGCGACCACGCCGACCGCGGCCGACGCCTGCGGGCCCTGGTGCGTGCCGTTCCGCTTGGCCTTCCGCTCGCGCAGCATCTCGATGAGGATCGGCAGCGCCGAGATCAGCACGATCAGCACGACCACCGGCAGGATGTAGTGGTCGATCTTGTCGCCGATCGCGTCGTAGATCTTCCTGGCCAGCAGGTAGCCGATCAGCAGCACGCCGTCGACCCAGAGGACGGCGCCGACGATGTTCCACAGCAGGAACTGGCGGGCCGACATGCCGAGAGTGCCGGCCACCGGGTTCAGGAACGTCCGCACGATCGGGATGAACCGGGCCAGCACCACGGCCTTGGCCGGGCCGAACTTCTGGAAGTAGTACTCGGCCTTCTCCACGTACTCGCGCTTGAACAGCTTCGAGTCGGGGCGTTCGAACATCTTGCGGCCGTACTTCGCACCGAGCCAGTGGCCGAGCTGGGCGCCGACGATCGCGCAGATCGGCCCGCCGATCAGCAGGGCCGGCAACGAGATCTGGGTGCCGGGGCCGAAGATGGCGTCGGCCACCGGCGAGGCCGCGATACCCGCCAGGAACAGCAGCGAGTCACCGGGGAAGAAGAAGCCGACCAGCAGGCCGGTCTCCGCGAAGAGGATGGCCCACACGCCGTACGTCCCGAAGGTGTTGATCAGGTCCGTCGGGTCCATCGGGTTGAAGGCGAGCTGCTCGGTGAGCGCACGGATGTCCACGATGAGCCAGGGTACCGGCCCGACGGTAGCCCCAACCTGTATGACTGCTGTGGATACCTTGTGCTTGCCGGGGGGAAACCTCCCCGTCACGCGGCGTGTGCCCGGATGCCGATCGGGTGATCGATCGGCATCCGGGACGAACCGTCACAGGCGCGGGTCCACCGGTTCCGACTCGGCCGCCAGGATCGCGAAGACCAGCTCGTGCACCTGCCAGGACGGCGCGCCCTCGGCCAGCCGGTCCAGCGCCGCCAGGCCCAGCCCGTGCTCACGCAGCGCCAGGTTCCGCTTGCGGCCCAGGTTGCGCTGCCGCAGCCGGTCGAGCTGCTCCGGCCGGGTGTACTCGGGGCCGTAGATGATCCGCAGGTACTCCCGGCCACGGCACTTCACCCCGGGCTGCACCAGCCGGTTCTTGGCGCTCACGGTGGCGAGACCGGCGTACGGCTTCACCACCATGCCCTCGCCGCCGGCACCGGTCAGCGCCAGCCACCAGTCGGTGGCCTCCGCCTCGGCGGACGGGTCGGCCAGGTCGAGCACGAACCGGCGGGTCGGGGTGAACAGCTCCGGGTCCGCGGCGACCAGACGATCGGCGATCGCCAGGTGCCAGCCGTGGTCCTTGGCCGCGTACGACACACCGGCGCCGGCCAGCACCGCGAACGGCGCGAGGGTGACCCCGGTCAGGCCGTCGGTCGGCTTCACGTACGCCCGGTACGCCGCCGAGTAGCCGTCGATCTCCGCGGAGCGCAGCTCGATCCGGTCGCGCAGCGCGCTGACGTCCAGGTCCCGTGCGGCCACTTGGTCCAGCACCGCCAGGGCCGCCGGCAGCGCTGCCCGTCCGGCCGCGCCCACTCCGGCGTACTGGTCGCGGATCAGGCCGCCGGCCTTCGCCGACCAGGGCAGCAGCTCGGTGTCGAGCAGCAGCCAGTCGGTCTCCAGCTCGGCCAGGATCGGCTCGACCGCGACGCGGACCCGGGCCAGCAGCGGCTCGAGCAGCTCCGGTGCGAAGAACGGCCGCCCGGTCCGGGTCCAGATCGAGTCGCCCACGCCGGACGCCGAGATCCGGACCACGGCCCGGGAACCCATGTGCTTCTCCTCGCAGACCACCTGGTCGACGCCGGCCGAGCGCAGGTCGGCGAAGGCCGTTGCCGGGTACTCCAGGTAGCCGTCGACGGTCGAGCTGGAGCACGGCGCCATCGTCGGCGGCAGCCAGATCAGGGTCTCCGGGTCGATCGAGTACCGGCCCATCACCTCCAGGGCGGCCGCGGCGTTCTCGGCCGGGACGGTGGTCCGGCCGTATCCGTACTCGAGGTGTTTGCGTCCGGTGACGTCGGCGATGTCCAGACCGCGGTCCGGTTCGGTCTCGACCGTGGTCAGCGGGCGGATCGGGGCGTAGTACTCCTTGGCCGCCGGCACGCCGACCAGCTCGCGTTCCGGCCAGCGCAGCGCGGTCAGCGCGCCACCGAAGACGCAGCCGGTGTCCAGGCAGATGGTGTTGTTGATCCATTCCGGACGGGTGGTCGGCACGTGGCCGTAGACGACGGCCGCGGAACCGCGGTACTCCTGCGCCCACGGGTAGCGGACCGGCAGGCCGTACTCGTCGGTCTCGCCGGTGGTCTCGCCGTAGAGCGCGAAGCTGCGCACCCGGCCGGAGGCCCGCCCGTGGTACGCCTCCTTGAGCCCGGCGTGCGCCACCACCAGTTTGCCGTCGTCGAGCACGTAGTGGCTGACCAGGCCGTCGATGAAGGCCTTCGCCCGGTGGACGAACTCCTCCGGCTCGGCGGCCAGCTGTTCGAGGGTCTCCGGCAGGCCGTGGGTGAGCTGGACGGTGCGCCCGGCCAGCTTGCGGGCCAGCTTCTGCTCGTGGTTGCCCGGCACGCAGATCGCGTGGCCGGCGCCGACCATGCCCATCACCAGGCGCAGCACACCCGGCGAGTCCGGGCCGCGGTCGACCAGGTCGCCGACGAAGACCGCGGTGCGGCCCTCCGGGTGGGTGGCGTCGACCGGCCGGCCCGCCTCGTCCCGGACCAGCTCCCAGCCCAGCGTGCCGAGCAGCGTCTCCAGCTCGGCGCGGCAGCCGTGCACGTCACCCACGATGTCGAACGGGCCGCGCTCGTCGCGCCGGTCGTTGAACAACTTCTCGTAGCGGATCTCGGCGCCGGCGATCTCCTCCTCGCCGCGCAGCACGTGCACCTTGCGGAAACCCTCGCGGGCGAACTGGCCCAGCGAACGCCGTAGGTCGCGCTGCATCCGGGTGAGGACCCGCCGGTCGAAGGAGCGGTCCGGCCGGGCCTGGGTGCGGTCCCAGGCCACCGACTCGGGCACGTCCAGCACGATCACCACGGGCAGCACGTCGTGCTCCCGGGCCACCGCGATCAGCCCGGCGCGGGCGTGCGACTGCAGGTTGGTGGCGTCCACCACGGTCAGCCGGCCGGCCGCCAGCCGCTTGCCGGCCACGTAGTGCAGCACGTCGAAGGCGGCCGCCGAGGCGGACTGGTCGTTCTCGTCGTCGGCGACCAGGCCCCGGAAGAAGTCCGAGGAGAGCACCTGGGTCGGCGCGAAGTGGGTGCGGGCGAACGTCGACTTGCCGGATCCGGAGATGCCGACGAGCACGACCAGGCTGAGCTCAGGAATGTCGATCATGCGGTCACCTCCGTCGTGGTTTCGGTCTTGCGGAAGAGGGCGAGCTGAGTGGGTGCGCCGGTGGTCTCGTCCGGGTCGCCGACACCGCGGATGGTCACCGTGTAGCCGTAACGCTCGGCGACACCCTCGGCCCAGCCGGCGAACTCGGCCCGGGTCCACTCGAAGCGATGGTCCGAGTGCCGCATGCCGGTCAGGCCCTCGTAGTGCACGTTGTACTCGACGTTCGGGGTGGTCACCACGACCGCGCCGGGCTGGGCCCGGCCGAACACGCTGGCCTCCAGGGCCGGCAGCCGGGGCAGGTCGACGTGCTCGATCACCTCCATCAGGACCGCGGCGTCGTACCCGCTGAGCCGGCCGTCGCGGTAGGTCAGCGCGGTCTGGATCAGCGTGATCCGGTTGCGCTGCCGCTCGGACATCTGGTCCAGCCGGAGCCGGCGGGCGGCCTGGTCGAGCGCCCGCGAGGAGACGTCGGCCCCGACGATCTCGGTGAACCGGGTGTCCTTGATCAGCGCGGTGAGCAGCGCGCCGGGCCCGCAGCCGAGGTCGAGTACCCGGGTCGCGCCGACCTCGGCCAGGGCGGCCAGCACCGCGTCCCGGCGCTGCCCGGCGAGCGGCGCCTTGCGGGCCACCGGCAGTTCGGCCTCTTCCTCGCTGACCGGCTGGTCGGCGTCGAGCAGCGTCAGCGCGGTGGTCGCGTACGACTTGCGGTGCGCCAGGTAGCGACGGGCGATCAGCACCTTCTCCGGGTGGCCGGCGAGCCAGCCGGCGCCGGAGCGGAGCAGCTTCTCGATCTCGTCCGGGGCGACCCAGTAGTGCTTGCCGTCGTCGAGCACCGGGAGCAGCACGTAGAGGTGGTTCAGCGCGTCGGCGAGCCGGAGCGTGCCGGTCAGGGCCAGGTCGACGTACCGGCTGTCGCCGCCGCCGACCTCCTCCTCCAGCGGGATGGGTGTGGCGGTCACCGCCCAGCCGAGCGGGGTGAACAGCCGGGTGACCAGCTCGGCGCTGCCGCGCAGCACCGGCACCCGGATCTCCAGCGGGATGGCCTCGGCGGCCAGCTCGGGGCGGTCCTTCGAGGCACCCCGCAGGGCGGTCCGGAAGACCTTGGCGAGGGCGCTGGCGAGCAGGCTGGAGGCGGCGTAGGGGCGGTCGTTGACGTACTGGCTCAGCTCGAAGGAGTCGGCGCGGGCGCGTAGTCGCTGGGGATCGACGTCCAGCAACAGGGCGGCGGTGCACCGGTCGTCGGTGGCCTCCGGGTACATCACGTACGCCGTACCGGTGGGCATGTCGAACGAGTGCACCTTGCCGGGGTGTTTGACCAACAGGTAGCCGAGGTCGGTCGCGGGCCGGTGGGTGGTCGTCACGGTGAGCAGCACGGGTCGATGGTGTCAGTGCCAGGCCGCCCGGGCGATTGATTTGCCGCTGCGCGCAATGATTGCGGGGCCCGTTCCCGTCGTAGGAGCGGAGGTGCCCGTGACCTACGAGGAATTCGCCGACAGCCGGCTCAACGCGCTGCTGCGTTATGCCGTCATGCTGACCGGCGATAGCGACACCGCGCAGGACCTGGTGCAGGAGACCATGCTTCGGGTCCAGCTGCATTGGCGGCGGGTGACGCACAGCGACTCGCCGGACAGCTACGTACGCAAGATCCTCACCAACCAGTTCATCGAGTCGCGCCGCACCTCCTGGTGGCGGCGCGTGCTGTTGCGGCCCGATCCGGACCCGGTGGTCGCGGCGCCCGCCGATCACGCCGCCGAGAGCGCCGAGCGGGACCGGGTGTGGTCGCTGCTCGCGATTCTGCCCCGCCGCCAGCGTGCGGCCCTGGTCCTGCGGTTCTACGAGGATCTTCCCGACCAGGAGATCGCCGACATTCTCGGCTGCGCGGTCGGGACGGTTCGTTCGTCCATCTCGAGAGGGCTCGACGCGCTGCGCGCCGAGCTTGCGGAGGTCCGATGAGCACGGTCGAAGAAGAGTTGCGGGCCGCTTTTCAGCGGCACGAGGAGACGACGCCGGATGCCGGACCGCTGCGGCACCGGATCGATGCCGGATGGGTACGCGTGAAGCGCCGCCGCGCCCGCCGCCGGGTGATCGGAGCCGCTGCCGCGGTGCTGCTCGCCGGGCTCGCCGTTCAGGTCGTGTCCTCCACCTGGGGGCACGGGGGACAACCGGAAGCGGTGACCTTGGACGCGGTGGTGCCGGGTGACGGCGCGAACCTGCCCGCCGAGCCGGTCGACGTGCTGCTGATCGGCGCCGACCCCGGAGCCGACACCGGAACCCCGCGCGCCGACACGGTGATGCTCCTGCACGTGCCGGCCGACCGCGGCGCGGTGTGGATGGTCAGCCTGCCGCGCGACGGCCTGGTGAGCACGTCCGGTGCCCGGCCCGAGAAGCTCAGCTGGGTCCTGTCCACCGGCGGCCCGCGACGGGTGGCGAAGGCGGTGACGACGCTGACCGGGGTCACGCCGGACGCCACGGTGGTGGTTGACCTCGCCGGCCTGCGCGGGGTGACCGACGCGGTCGGTGGTGTGCGGATGTGCCTGGACGAGCCGGTCACGGCGCAGTTCGGCCGGAAGGGCCTGGCGAAGGGCTGCCAGCAGATCGACGGCGCCGAGGTGGAGTCGCTGCTGCGGGCCCGGCTCGGCATGGCGGCCGGTTCGCTGGAGCGGGACCGGAACGGCCAGCGGTTCCTGCGCGCGCTGACGGCCAAGGTGACGGCCGGCGGGGTGGTGGACCTTCCGGCGGCGCAGCGGCTGCTGACCGCGGCGGCCGGCGGCATCACCGTCGACGGGGACCTGGCCAGGCTGGTGCGGGTGGTCGGTGACCTCGGCTCACCGCAGCTGATCGGGATCAGCGAGCCGGTCCTGAACACGCCCCACCCCGAAAAGATCTATCCGACCGTTGGCGAGAGTCTCTTCCCGGCGATCCGCGACGACGGGCTGACGGCCTGGGCGGCCGCCAACCCGGGCTACGTCACGCGCTGAGGTGTGACATCGGGTGTGATGTTGGTCCCGTCACCCCGGCCCGGAGGGGACGAAACGGCACCCCAGGAACGGCCGCTCGGCCGTTGCGCCCGGCGTCGGCACGGAAGCCCTGCACAGAGCGCGAGCGAGCTGACCGTGCCGATCTGTCACACAAGTGCTGGTATGGCCCGGGAGTATTTCTCCGTTACGCGGCCTACGCCGGGTTCCAGTGTCGAATTTCGGGGTGATTTCCGCTACGCACCGCGACTGCGGAATACTTCTGTGCTGGAGGACAGCGCGGTCCTGCCCTCTGCATCCCGTGATGAATGAGCAAGGAGCGCACCGATGCCTATCGCTTCCCCCGAGGTCTACGCCGAAATGATCGATCGCGCCAAGGCCGGCGCGTTCGCCTACCCGGCGATCAACGTGACGTCCTCGCAGACCCTCAACGCGGCCCTGCAGGGCTTCGCGGAGGCCGGCAGCGACGGCATCGTCCAGATCTCCACCGGCGGTGCCGAGTACGCGTCCGGCCCGACCATCAAGAACATGATCACGGGTGCGGTCGCGCTGGCCGAGTACGCCACCGAGGTCGCCAAGAACTACCCGATCAACATCGCGCTGCACACCGACCACTGCCCGAAGGACAAGCTGGACAAGTACGTCCGTCCGCTGATCGCCATCTCGCAGGAGCGCGTGAACAAGGGCCTCGCCCCGCTGTTCCAGTCGCACATGTGGGACGGCTCGGCCGTGCCGCTGGACGAGAACCTGCAGATCGCCGAGGAGCTGCTCGCCGCGTCCGCCGCTGCGAAGATCATCCTCGAGATCGAGGTCGGCGTGGTCGGTGGCGAGGAGGACGGTGTCTCCGCCGCGATCGACGACAAGCTGTACTCGACCGTCGAGGACGGCCTGGCCACCGCCGCCGCGCTCGGCCTGGGCGAGAAGGGCCGCTACCTGACCGCCCTGACCTTCGGCAACGTGCACGGCGTCTACAAGCCGGGCAACGTCAAGCTGCGCCCGGAGATCCTCAAGGAGATCCAGGACGCGATCAGCGCGAAGTACGGCAAGGACAAGCCGCTCGACCTGGTCTTCCACGGTGGCTCGGGCTCGCTGCTCTCCGAGATCCACGGCGCCTTGGACTTCGGCGTGGTGAAGATGAACATCGACACCGACACCCAGTACGCGTTCACCCGCCCGGTCGTCGACCACGTCCTGAAGAACTACGACGGCGTGCTGAAGATCGACGGCGAGGTCGGCAACAAGAAGGCGTACGACCCGCGCGCCTGGGGCAAGCTGGCCGAGAACGGTCTGGCCAAGCGCGTCCTCGAGGCGTGCGAGCACCTCCGCTCGACCGGAACCACTCTCTCGAAGTAATCAATTTGGCGGTGGCCGGTTCCCGTACGCGGGGACCGGCCGTTGTCGTCTTGCGGGGTTACACAGCGACATGGGTACGATCGAGATGTCTTGATCAAGGGACGGTGATCGTGCTCGCTATCGAGGGTTGGAAACCCGAGTGGCATCACGATGCCGAGGCGCTCGCCGCGACCCATCGACACATGTTTGTGCGGCTCATCGGCCGGAGATTGCGATCAAGCTGGCTGCTCTGGGATGTCGCCGAGCGGGGCTGGTTCGCCGACGGCCCGGTCATCCTCGACTTCGGACTCAGTAGCGTCGAAATCACTCACCGTAAGTTCGACGAGTGTGCGATCACCTGGGACCAGATCGACCTGGCGGTCCCGATCGAGATGTACCAACACATCGATTGGCGCGCCGATCCGCACGCCGCGTTGCGCAACGCCCGCGGCCGTCAGCTCCGCGCCGTCAACATCATCGAGCGGACCACCTCGGCCGACTGGCGGCCCCGGGTGCTGCACGCGATCGAGTTCCTGTTCGACGGGGCCCGTCTCGCCGTCTACAACGCCATGGACGAGAACGGGCTCACCGACGTGGCGGAAGCGGATCTGCCGGCGGTCCACTGGCGCCGCGTGCACATCGCTTGAACAGGGGCGGTCAGAAGCCGCCGGCGCCGTTGTCCCCGGCGCTGCCACCGCGGTAGAGGTCGGTGGTGGCGTTGTCACCGGTCTCGGCCGAGGTCCGGTAGCCGGTCATACCGCTGTTACGCCGGCGCCGGAACCCGACCGCGACTGCCAGAACGGCCACCAGGCCGGCGAAGGTCAGCAAATAGGACAGCATGGTTCCTCCTGATCTGACTGGTGCGGTCGCCGTCGACGAGGACGACCGCACCATTGTCACCCGGCCGGGCGCCGGGAGCGCCTGGCCGAGCGGTCAGAGGCCGCCGCCGAAACCGCCGGCGTCACCGGTGTAGCGCGGCGAGTTCTCGAGGGCGGACCGGGTGGCGGCTTTGTCCGCGCCGCGGGCCGGGCCGTGGCTGGCGACAGAGCCACTGTTGCTGCGGCGCCGGAACTGGATCACGATGGCGATTCCGAACAGCAGAGCGAGAGCTACCAGGGCGAATGTCAGCATGACTGCAGTGTGCGCCATGCCCGCCACCAAGATCAATCTCCGCCGCCGCCACCGTCCCCGCCACCGCTGTCCCCGCCGCCGTCCGAGTAACTGTCACCGGAATGGTGCCCGGAGGAGTCGTGGGAGTGGCCGTGGTGATGGTGCGAGCCGCCGTTGTCGACGTAGTACGTCGGCTCGGTGCCGGCATCCTGCGGCCGACCGCGGTGGGCGTATCCCCGGGACCGTCGCGACCGGGCTCCCTTGACCAGCCCAACGACCGCGAAGCCGGCGATGACGACGATCAGCAGCAACTCCATGAGCGCAGTGTGCGGCATGGCGCCAAACCCGTGTTCTACCTGGTCAGCGCCGCCATCGCCTCGTCCAGCGAGTCGGTGACCACGATCAGCCCGGACTGGTCGCCGTGCGGTGACCGGGCCAGCAGCGTCCCCAGCAGGTCCACCACCGGCAGGTTGGTCCAGTGCTCGACCCGGAGGAAGACGAACGCCCCGGACGGCCCGTCGGTGCGGTAGAACGTCTTCGTCGCGGCCTGGAAGACCTCCTGCACCGTGCCGGCCCAGCCGGGCGCGAAGACGATCCCGCCCCGGGCCAGCCGCAGGATCGAGTCCTCCCGGACGGCGTTGGAGAAGTACTTGCCGATCTGCCCGGCGAACAGGTTGGCCGGCTCGTGGCCGTAGAGCCAGGTGGGCAGCGCGAGGCCGCCGTGCCGGAGCCGGTCGGCCAGGTCGACCGCGGGCAGCGGATAGGCCGCCCGGACGGCCAGGGCCGCTGCGGTGAACGGGTTGTGGTCCAGGAAGTCCGGCGCGGGCTCCAGCATGTCGACCGCCGCAGTCAGCTCGCGTTCGGTGCGGGAGGCGAAATACGCACCCAGGTTGGCCGCCTCCATCACACCCGGCCCGCCACCGGTGACGATCAGCCGGCCGTCGCGGGCCAGTCGCCGGGCCAGCGTCGCGGCCATCCGGAACGCCGCCGAACCACGCGGCTCGGCGTGCCCACCCATGATCCCGATCGCGCCCGCGGTGCCGTGCACCGACGCCCAGGCGGCCAGCGTCTTGCCCAGCGCGTTGTCGATCCCGGCGTCGTGCAGCCGCTGCGCGACCGCCTCACGGACGTCCGGAACGGCGCCGCCGCGGGCCAGGAAGTGCTGGTAGACGAGGGTGTCGTACATGCCGGCGAAGCCCGACTCGGCGAAACCGGCGGACAGGTCCTCCGGGGTGTAGAGCAGCGCCGGGTGGGTCGGGTAGGGCAACGACCGGAACGGCGGCACCAGGTGCGCACCCCGCCGGATCAGATCGATCTCCACCTCCGGGGAGGCGAGCTGACAACCGACAAAAAGCGTTTCTCGTACGTCTACCTGAGACAGGTCCGGCGCGTGCCGATCGAGTCGTAGTCCGAGAACGGTCAGTCCGGCCAGGCTGTCACGGACGAGGTGGCTGTCGAGTTCGGCACGGGACTCGATCTCGAATGCGGTGGCGTCGAACGGCAGGTCGCCGCCGAGCACCGGTTGCAGGGGATCCGGCATGCGTCAATGGTGCGCCTGCCGTGCGAGCCCTCAGCGGACACCCCGGCCGTTGACGACGGTCCTAGAGTTTGTGCATGCGTGCTGCGTCGGGATCGATGTTCGGGCTGGCCTACGGAGATGCGCTCGGCAAGCCCACCGAGTTCATGGACTACCCGTCGATCGTGCACCGTTACGGGCCCGGCGGCCCCCGCCAGCTCGAGGGTGAGCCGGCCCTGGTCACCGACGACACCCAGATGGCGCTCGCGGTCGGCGAGGCGCTGCTCGAGGTGCGCGACCCGACCCCGCGGCTGCTCGAGCCGGTGCTGCGCCGCCGGTTCCTGTCCTGGGCGGCCAGCCCGGAGAACGACCGCGCGCCCGGGATGACCTGCCTGCGGGCCATCGGTGCGCTCGCCGACGGGCGGCCGTGGATCGAGGCGACCCAGACCGGTTCCAAGGGCTGCGGGGCGAACATGCGGGTCACCCCGGTGGGCCTGGTCCCGGGGCTGAGCGACGATCAGCGGGCCGGCGTGGCGCAGTTGCAGGCCGCGCTGACCCACGGGCACCCGACCGGGGTGGCGGCCAGCGAGCTCACCGCGTACGCCGTCTTCTGGCTTCGTGGCGGCCTCGCGCCGGCCGACCTCCTCGCCGCCCTCCGGGATCGCTGCGACGAGCAGCGGAAGAACTACCGCGGCGAGTGGCTGGGCGAGCTGTGGCGGCGGCCGATGGTCGACTCGCCGGAGGAGTTCATCGCGCGCGGCTGGGACGAGTGCGCGGCCGCGCTGGACCGGGTCGCCACCGGGCTCGCGGCCGGCGCCTTCGACGGCGACCCGTGCCTGGTCACCGGGGCCGGATGGATCGCCGAGGAGGCGCTCGCGACCGCGCTCTACTGCTACTTGATCTCCCCGGACGAGCCGGTCGCGGTCCTCAGCCGGGGTGCTGCCTCGTCCGGTGACTCGGATTCGATCGCGTGCCTGGCGGGTGCGTTCGCCGGCGCCGCGCTCGGTCTCGGCGCGTGGCCGGCCGCCTGGCAGACCCAGATCGAGTACGCGGATCGCCTGTTCCGCCTCGGTGCCGCCTGGGATTGACGGCACTCCGGCGTGGGAAACGCCGAGCGGCCGGAATGATCCACTCGGGGGCGCGTTGAATGGGGTCATGCAAAACCTCCTTCCCGAGCCTCCGTCGACCCGACTGCCGGCCGACGCCGAAGCCGACCAGGCACTGGCCGCCGCCGCGGCGACCGGTACCGACGAGGCGTTCAAGGCGGTCGCCGCCAGATACCCCGCCTACAGCGCCGCGTGGGCGCCGCTGGCCACGAACGCGCTGGCCGCCGGCGAAACCGTGACCGCTTATGCCTATGCCCGCACCGGGTACCACCGCGGCCTGGACGCGTTGCGCCGCAACGGCTGGAAGGGCCACGGGCCGGTGCCGTGGGCGCACCAGCCGAACCAGGGCTTCCTGCGCTGCCTGCACGTGCTGTCGCTGGCGGCCGCGTCGATCGGCGAGGCGGACGAGGCGGCCCGCTGCGCCCAGTTCCTCCGCGACAGCGACCCCGCCGCCGCCGACGCCCTGTCCTGACCCGCAAGCGTGGGGACCCCAGGCGCGCTCCGCACCCAAAGTCCCCACGCAGCAGCAGCACCCCGCAAGCGTGTGAAGTTTGGGTGCGCTCCGCACCGAAAGTCCCCACGCAGCGGCAGCACCCCGCAAGCGTGTGAAGTTTGGGTGCGCTCCGCACCGAAAGTCCCCACGCAGCGATGGCACCCCGTGAGCGTGGGGACTTTTGGTGCGCTCCGCGCCGTAACTTCACACGCTGGTCAGAGGCCCTCCGCCACCGCGGCGGCGATCTTGAGCCAGGCTTCCCGGGTGCCGCTGGACAGCGCGCCGTAGCGGAGCGGCTCGCCGGAGTCGATCAGGCGCTCGTACGGCGCCATCTGCACCGCCCGGGTCCGGGCCGCGAAGTGCGCCTGGATCGACGGCAGGTCGATGTCCTTGCGGGTCGGTGGCATGGTCACCACGGTCACGGCCTGGCGGACCAGTCGCTGCCGGCCGCTGGTCTCCAGGTGGTCGAGCATCCGGGCGGCGGTCTCCGCCGAGTCGTTGCGGGCCGACATGGTGATCACCAGCTGGTCGGTGGCGTCGATCGCGGCCTGCCAGTTCTCCGCGCGGACGTTGTTGCCGGTGTCTACGAAGATCAGCTTGTAGAAGCGGCTGACCACGTCCCGGATCTCGGCGAACGCGCCGGCGGTCAACATCTCGCCGGCGGTCGCGGACTCGTCCGAGGCGAGCACGTCGAACATCCCCTCGCCCTGTGACCGGACGTATTTCGAGAGGTCACCGACCCGACCCCGAACGCCCTGCAGCAGCGGCAGGTCGCTGAGCATGTCGCGGACCGTACGGTTGTGGAAGTCCTGCTGCGCGCGCATCCCGAGGGTGCCCTGGGTCTCGTTGTTGTCCCAGGCCAGGACGTATCCGCCGCGCTTCTGGCCGAACGTCATGGCGAGCAGCAGCACGGCGACGGTCTTACCGGCGCCACCTTTCGGGTTGACCACGGTCACCTGGCGCAGCCCGCCGAAGTTGCGCCGGACCGTGTCGACGTCCTGCCGGTAGTCCATCTCGCGCCGTCCCGGTGCGAGCCGGACCAGGCCGAGGGTGCCCTTGCCGACCAGCGCGCGGGGACCCATGGTGGCCGAGGGCGCCGGCGGCGGAGCCAACCGGCGCCGGGCGAACTCGTCGGCGGTGGGTGTGTCGCCGCTGCCCGCGAGCGCTTCCTGGATCGGATCACCCTCCGGCCGCCGACGAGGAGCCGGCTGTTGAGGAGCCGGCTGCTGAGAAGCGGGCTGTTGAGAAGCGGACTGCGCGGGAGCCGGCTGCTGGGGAGCCGGAGCCTCGGGCCGCTGGTGCGGGAGCGGCGTGGTCTCCGGCCGGCCGGGTTGATGGACCGCACTGTCCGGAGGCAGGAAAGCCGGCGGCGCGCCACCCGGCCTGTCCCGCGCGACCGGCCGATAGACCGCCTCGTTGGGATGCACCGCCACACTGGGCCGCGCCGCCGGAGTGATCTCCGGCACAGCCGGCTCCGGATCGGCCGGTGGTCGCGGCTGCGGGGGCCGCCGCAACGGCTGGGCCCACGCGGACTCCACATCCCTGGGAGGAGCCGGTTCCGGTTCCTCCCAGAACGGCTCCACGTCCCGTACCGGTCCGCTGCCCGGTTCGCGGCCGTTGTGCTCGTTCTCCACGGCTCAGGCCTCCCCGTCCGAACTGTCCCGTCACCGAGCGTTCGTCCAGGGTGGCACAGAGCATCAGTCCGCGTACACCGCCCAGGCGCCGGCCTCGGTCCACCAGGAACGTTTCCGGCTGGTCGCACCGGCCACACCGTCGTCGAGGAACTGCAGCTCGCCCTCGCGGGGGAGCACCGACACCGCGCGGCCGCGCGCTCGGCGCACCTCTACGCGTACCCGAGTGCCTTTGAAACGCTGTTTGACGACGACCGGGACCGCGACAGCGACCTCGACACGGCCGTCGGTCGGATCCGGATCGGCCAGCAACCGCAGGCCGTCGAACTCGGCGTACCCGCCGCCGTTGCCGATCGCGCAGGCCAGGATGAGTTCCTCGCCCTCGGACAGGACGTTGTCGTCCACCTCGACCCGGCCCCGCCACGGCACCGCGGCGCCGTTGTCGTCGGCGCCGCCGAGCAGCGCGCCGTCCAGGGTCACCGAACCGCTGTCGTTGCGGAGCAGGTCGAGGCGGCGGCTGTGCCCGACGAGCACCGCTTTGGCCACCTCGGCCGGGGTGCGCGGCAGGCCCAGCTGAGCCGCGAGATCCATCGAGTTGTCCGGGTCGAGCGGCAGGATCGCCAGCGGCGGAAGATCCGGCACGGTCCGCGTCGGGTCCAGGTCCGCCGGCCGCTTGCTGGGCGGCGGCGCCCACCGGCGGACCATCCGGCGTACGACGGCGCGCAGCTGCCCGTCGGTGGCCGTGGCGATCACCAGTCGCAGGTCGTCCCGGAAGGCCGGCCAGGTCAGGCCATCCGCGCGGGCCGGTCCGTCGAACCGGGCCAGCACCGCGTCGATCTCCTGATCAGAACCGGCCTGCACGGTCTCCACCTCGGCGCCGCCCTCGCGGAGCGCGTCCGCACAGGCCAGCACCGGGGTCCGCGGGGTGGCGCAGACGGCGTTGCAGCCGCCGCACCCGGACCCGCACGAGTCGCCCGACTTCTCGGCCAGGCTGAGCACCAGGACGTCCATCAGGCGTCGCCGAGCACCGAGTGCCGCTCGATGACCGCTTCGCGGCCCGGGCCGACACCGACGATGGAGATCCGCGCGCCGATCCGGGCCTCGACGAACTCGACGAAGTCCTGCGCCTCGCGGGGCAGATCGGCGAACTTGCGGCAGCCGGAGATGTCCTGCTTCCAGCCGGGCAGCGTCTCGAAGATCGGCGTGGCGTGGTGGAAATCGGTCTGGTTGATCGGCATCTCGTCGTGCCGGACGCCGTTCACCTCGTACGCCACGCAGACCGGGATCTCGTCCATGCCGTCGTAGTTGTCCAGCTTGGTCAGTGCGAAGTCGGTGACCCCGTTGATCCGCTGCGCGTACCGGCCGATCACCAGGTCGAGCCAGCCGATCCGGCGCGGGCGGCCGGTGGTGGTGCCGTACTCGTGGCCGACCTCGCGCAGGTAGTCGCCCCACTTGTCGTGCAGCTCGGTGGGGAACGGCCCCTCGCCGACCCGGCTGGTGAACGCCTTGAGCACCGCGACGACCCGGTCGATCCGGGTCGGCGGGATGCCGGAGCCGGTGCAGGCGCCGCCGGAGGTCGCGTTCGAGCTGGTCACGAACGGGTACGTGCCGTGGTCCACGTCGAGCAGGGTGGCCTGGCCGGCCTCGCAGAGCACGACCTTGCCGTTGTCGATGGCCTGGGAGAGCTCCAGGGCGGTGTCCGCGACGTACGGCCGGAGCCGGTCGACGTAGGACAGCAGCTCCTGGACGACCTCCTCGGCCTTGACCGCGCTGCGGTTGTAGATCTTCGACAGCACCTGGTTCTTGAACAGCAGGGCGGCGGTGACCTTCTGCCGCAGGATCGACTCGTCGAAGAGGTCCTGCACCCGGATGCCGACCCGGTTCATCTTGTCGGCGTAGGTCGGGCCGATGCCCCGGCCGGTGGTGCCGATCCGCCGTGCGCCCAGGTAGCGCTCGGAGACCTTGTCCAGCGAGCGGTTGTAGGACGCGATGACGTGCGCGTTCGAGCTGACCCGCAGGCGCGACGTGTCGATGCCGCGCGCCTCCAGGCCGTCGATCTCCTGGAACAGCACGTTCAGGTCGACGACCACGCCGTTGCCGATCACCGGTACGACGTTCGGGGAGAGGATGCCGCTCGGAAGAAGGTGCAGTGCGTACTTCTCGCCGTCGATGACGACGGTGTGGCCCGCGTTGTTGCCACCGTTGAACTTGACCACGTAGTCAAGCCGGTCGCCCAGCAGGTCTGTGGCTTTGCCCTTGCCCTCGTCGCCCCACTGGGCGCCGACCAAAACGATCACCGGCACGTGAACGATGCCTTTCCCGAAACAGCTCAGTCCCAAGGTCGTACCTGGAGGAGCCCGGGTACTGCCGAAGTTTACGCGACGGTCGCGCAGGTAGGATGGGCCGTCGTGCGCGTACTTCTGATCGGCTCTGGTGGGCGCGAGCACGCGCTTGCCGTCGGGCTTGCCGCCGACCCGTCCGTCGACTTCCTCGCCTGCGCGCCCGGGAACCCGGGCATTGCCCAGGTCGCCGAGCTGCACGAGGTGAAGGCCGTCGATCCCGCAGCGGTTGCCGCGCTGGCCGTCGAGCTGAACGCCGACCTGGTGGTGATCGGGCCGGAGGCGCCGCTGGTGGCCGGGGTCGCCGACGCGGTCCGGGCCAAGGGCATCGCCTGCTTCGGTCCGAGCGCCGCTGCCGCGAAACTCGAGGGCTCCAAGGCGTTCGCCAACGAGGTGATGGCCGCCGCCGGGGTGCCCACCGCCCGCTCGTTCGCTTGCTCCTCCGTTTCGGAAGCCGCCGCGGCGATGAAGGAGCTCGGCGCGCCCTACGTGGTGAAGAACGACGGCCTGGCCGCCGGCAAGGGCGTGGTCGTCACGGACGACCTCGACGAGGCCCTGATCCACGCCGAGGCGTGCGGCACCGTGGTGATCGAGGAGTTCCTGCCCGGTCCCGAGGTCTCGCTCTTCGTGATCACCGACGGCACGGCGGTCGCACCGCTGATGGCGGCGCAGGACTTCAAGCGCCTGGAGGACGGCGACGAGGGCCCGAACACCGGCGGGATGGGTGCCTACGCCCCGCTCGACTGGGCGCCGGCCGACCTGACCGAGCGGGTGCTGCGGGAGACCGTCGAGCCGACGCTGGCCGAGATGCGCAAGCGCGGCACGCCGTTCGCGGGTCTGCTCTACGTGGGTCTCGCACTCACCCCGGACGGCCCCAAGGTGATCGAGTTCAACGCACGCTTCGGCGACCCGGAGACCCAGGTGGTGCTGGCGTTGCTGGACACTCCGCTGGCCGGGGTGCTGAAGGCCGCGGCCACCGGCACGCTCGCCGAGCAGCCGCCACTGAGCTGGAAAGACGGTTCCGCGATCACGGTGGTGATCGCCAGCCACAACTACCCGGGCGTCCCGCGCACCGGCGACGTGATCACCGGCGCCGAGGTCCCCGGTGTGATCCACGCCGGCACCGCCCGCGATGCGCAAGGTCGTCTGGTCTCGGCCGGCGGTCGCGTCCTCAGCGTCACCGCGACCGGAACTGATCTGCAGACCGCCCGCTCGGCCGCCTACGCGCTCGTCGACCGCGTCTCCCTCGACGGCGCCCAGTTCCGCACCGACATCGCGCTCCGCGCCCTCAACCACCAGATCAAAATCTAGCTTTCGTACGCATACGGAGCGCCCGCCCGCAGGCCACAAGCCAAGCCCCGCCCGTGAGGCGGACGCGAGGTCGCGGCCGCTCTTGACCGCAGCGCGACTCACGGTCCCGGCTGGTTCTCAGGGCCCTTATACGTGCTCGATAACGGCCCTGAGAGCCAGCCGAAGTCGGGAGCCGCGTCGCGGCCGGGAGTGGGCGCGGTCGGGCGCGAGACCATCACGGGACGCGGCTTGTAGCCTGCGGACTGGGAGTCATAGTTCGTACCAAAAAATGGGTGTGCGGACCGAAACCGGACCGCACACCCTGCGCCCAACGAATAAGAAATTATCCCTTGGGGATGTCGAAGAGCTTGGCGATGTTGGCGGCCAGGGACAGGTCGCCCTTCGCCTTGATCTTGCCGGTCATGAACAGCATCATCGGGTTGCCGTCGCCCGCGACGACCTTGAGGAACGTGACCGCGTCCATGGTCATGGCCAGCTTCGGGTCGCGCACCGGCTGGTTGGTGACGGTGCAGGCGCCGTTCTCGATCACGGTCTCGTAGGTGTCCGAGACGCCGTTCGGGCCGGTGATGATCCAGTGGATGACGGCCTGGGTGTCGCCGGCCTTCTCCGCGCGGAACAGCGTGGGCATGCGGTTGAAGACCTCATCGAGGATCTTGCCGCGCGCGTCCGACGCCATGATCTCGCTGAGCTTGGAGTCCGGCGTGGACTTGACGAGCTGCGAGAACTCCTTCGGGCCGATCGTGGAGAGCGACTCGGGGCTGAATTCAGTCATCAGGGGACCTTTCGGAATGAGCGTCGAACCTACTCGCCAGTAACCTTAGCGAGAATGCCGCTTTCTCGTGCAGTTTGCCACTCTCCAACAAGTGTTGGACGGTCGACGCGTCCGAGTCATAGACTCCCCAACATGTCTTTGGGGGATGGTGGACAGGCCTCGCTGCGCGCGCTGGCCCACCCGGCGCGACTGCGGATCCTGTCGCTGCTCACCGGCGCCTCGCTGACCGCCGCCGAGGTGGCCCGGGCGCTCGGGCTGACCCACGCCAACGCCAGCTACCACCTGCGCACCCTGGCCGCGGCCGGCCTGATCGCGACGGCCGGCGAGGAGAAGATCCGTGGCGGGCTGGCGAGGCGGTACCGCTACGACCCGGCCGTTTCCGGCACTCGCCCGCCGGTCGCACCGACACCCCGCGCGGCCGAGAGCCCCGCTGGCCCCGGGCCCGGGGTGACGGCAGACGCCGAGCTCTGGGTCGATCCGGAGACCTGGCGGGAGATCACCGAACGGATCACCGCCGCGGTCCACGACCTGCACGCCGCCGCGTGCCCGGCGGGCACACCGGGCACCGTTCGGACGAGCACGACCGTGGCGATGTTCGAGATGGAGGCCGGGTGAGCCTCCTGGCGCCGCTGCGGCACCGGTCGTTCCGCTTTCTGCTGGCCGGCCGCACGATCGACACGCTGGGCAATGCCATCGCGCCGATCGCTCTCGCCTTCGCCGTGCTCGACCTCACCGGTTCGGCCCGCGACCTGGGCCTGGTGCTCGGCATCCGCACCTTGACCAACGTGGTGTTCCTGCTCTTCGGCGGAGTGTTCGCCGACCGGCTGCCGAGAAATCTGCTGATGGTCGGATCGTGCCTTGCCGCCGCGGTCACCCAGGCCGTGGTGGCGGCCCTGGTGCTCACCGGCAACGCCACGATCCCCTTGCTCATCGGGTTGTCCGCGCTCAACGGGATGGCCGCCGCGGTGGCTCTGCCGGCCTCGGCTGCGATCCTGCCGCAGACCGTGCCGGCCGACGTGCGCCAGCAGGCCAATGGGCTCAACCGGCTGTTCTTCAGCACCGCGATGATCGTTGGGGCGCCGATGGCCGGCGGGCTGGTCGCCGGGGTCGGGCCCGGGTGGGGTATGGCGGCCGACGCCGCGACGTTCCTGCTGGCCGGCGCCTGTTTCGCTCTGGTGCGGCTGCCGGCGGTGGCCCGCGACTCCGTCGACGCCGACGCCGACGCCCCCACGATCCTCACCGAATTGCGTACCGGCTGGTCCGAGTTCCGGTCCCGCACCTGGCTCTGGGTGGTGGTCGCCGCGTTCGGGGTGCTCAACGCCGGAGCCAGCGGCGGTATCCACGTCCTCGGCCCCGTTGTCGCCGACGACACCATCGGGCGCCGAGCCTGGGGTTTCGTGCTTGCCGCGGTCACCGCGGGCAATATCGTCGGCGCTTTCGTGGCGATGCGTCTGCGGGTCAGCCGGCTGCTGCTCTTCGGCTGTGCGAGCTGCTTCGCCTACGCCCTGCCGGTTCTCGTGCTCGGCATCCGGCCGCACTTCGTTGTGCTCGCCGTCGCCGGATTCGTGACCGGCGCGATGATGGAGCAGTTCAACATCGCCTGGGACACCACGATGCAGGAGCACATACCCGCCGACAAGCTCGCCCGCGTCTACTCGTACGACATGGTCGGCTCGTACGTTGCGATCCCGATCGGTCAGATCGCGGCCGGACCGATCGCGCTCGCCCTCGGCCTCCGCCCGACCCTGATCGGCCTCGCCGCCCTCATGACGCTCGCCGTGATCTTCATGGTGAGCAGCCGGGACGTCCGTACGCTGCGGCACAAGGTGCCGGAACCGGCCGATCGGCCCATGAAAGAATCGGTGCCGTGACCATCCCGAACGTGCTCGCCAGCCGCTATGCCTCCGCCGAACTCGTCACTCTCTGGTCGCCGGAGGAGAAGATCCGGATGGAGCGCCGGCTCTGGCTGGCGGTCCTGAAGGCCCAGCGTGACCTCGGCATCACGGTGCCGGACGGCGCCGTCGAGGCGTACGAATCAGTTCTCGAGCAGGTCGACCTGGCCTCGATCGCGGCCCGCGAGCGCGTCACCCGGCACGACGTGAAGGCGCGCATCGAGGAGTTCTCCGAGCTCGCCGGCTTCGAGCAGATCCACAAGGGGATGACCTCCCGCGACCTCACCGAGAACGTGGAGCAGCTGCAGCTGCGGGCGTCCCTCGAGCTGATCCGGGACCGCGTGGTCGCCGCCCTGTCCCGGCTCGCCGCGCTCGCCGTCGAGCACTCCGACCTGGTGATCACCGGTCGCTCGCACAACGTCGCGGCCCAGGCCACCACGCTCGGCAAGCGGTTCGCCTCGGCCACCGAGGAGCTGCTGATCGCGTACGAGCGGCTGGACGACCTGATCGGCCGTTACCCGCTGCGTGGCATCAAGGGCCCGGTCGGCACCGCCGCCGACCAGCTCGACCTGCTGGACGGCGACGAGGAGAAGCTGGCCGAGCTGGAGTCCAAGGTCGCCACGCACCTCGGCTTCGCCCGGGTGCTGGACAGCGTCGGCCAGGTCTACCCGCGGTCGCTCGACTTCGACGTGGTGTCAGCGCTGGCCCAGATCGTCGCCGGGCCGTCCTCGCTGGCCACCACGGTCCGCCTGATGGTCGGCCAGGAGCTGGTCACCGAGGGTTTCAAGCCGGGCCAGGTGGGCTCGTCGGCGATGCCGCACAAGATGAACACCCGGTCGTCGGAGCGGGTCAACGGCCTGGCCGTGATCGTCCGGGGCTACCTGTCGATGGTCGGCGAGCTCGCCGGCGACCAGTGGAACGAGGGTGACGTCTCCTGCTCGGTGGTGCGCCGGGTGGCTCTGCCGGACGCGTTCTTCGCCACCGACGGGCTGTTCCAGACGTTCCTCACCGTGCTCGACGAGTTCGGGGCGTACCCCGCGGTGATCGCCCGGGAGCTGGACCGCTTCCTGCCGTTCCTGACCACCACCAAGCTGCTCGTCGCGGCGGTCCGCAAGGGTGTCGGCCGGGAGGTCGCGCACGAGGTGATCAAGGAGCACGCGGTCGCCGTGGCGCTGGCCATGCGGGAGAAGGGCGCGGCGGTCAACGACCTCTTCGACCGGCTCGCCGACGACGGCCGGCTGCAGCTGACCCGGGCCGAGATCGACACGTTGGTGGCCGACCGGGCCGCGTTCGTGGGCGCCGCGCCGGCCCAGGTGCGCGCGATCGCCGACCGGGTTGCCGCGATCGTGGCGCGCCACCCGTCGGCCGCCGGCTACGCCCCGGCGCCCATCCTCTGAACTGGCTCAACGTCCGGCTGAGTCGGCCGCCCGACAGCGGTCGCCGGTTCGGTCGGACGGTTGACCAGGTAGGCTCCTCCGTGCTTACACCTATCAGTCAGGAGTGCCCGTGGCTCGCGTCGTGGTCGACGTCATGCTCAAGCCGGAGATCCTGGATCCGCAGGGTCAGGCGGTGGCGAATGCCCTGCCCCGGCTCGGCGTCACCGATGTCTCCTCAGTCCGCATCGGTCGTCGGATCGAGATCGATTTCGCCGGTGAACCCGACCTGGATCGGGCTCGCGAGATCGCTGACAAGCTGCTCGCCAACCCGGTGATCGAGGACTTCGACATTCGGGTCGTCGCAGACGCGGCGGAGGTCGCCTGACCATGCGGATCGGTGTGGTCACCTTCCCCGGATCATTGGACGACGGGGACGCCGCCCGCGCCGCCCGTATCGCCGGCGCCGAGGCTGTCCGCCTCTGGCACGGCGACCCGGATCTGCACGGCGTCGACGCCGTGGTGCTTCCCGGCGGCTTCTCGTACGGCGACTACCTGCGCTGCGGCGCCATCGCGCGATTCGCTCCGGTCATGGAGTCGATCATCGACGCGGCCCGCGGCGGCCTGCCCGTTCTGGGCATCTGCAACGGTTTCCAGGTCCTCTGCGAGGCGCACTTGCTGCCCGGCGCGCTGACCCGGAACCAACACCTGCACTTCCGCAACCGGGACCAGTGGCTCAAGGTCGAGTCGACGAACACCGCGTGGACCAACAACTTCACCGGCGGCCAGGAGATCCTCATCCCGGTCAAGAACGGCGAGGGCTGCTACGTCGCCGACGCCAAGACGCTTGACGCTCTCGAGGCCGAGGGCCGGGTGATCGCGCGCTACGTCCGCGGCAACCCGAACGGCTCGCAGCGCGACATCGCCGGGATCACCAACGAGGCCGGCAACGTCGTCGGCATCATGCCGCACCCGGAACACGCCGTGGAGGCGCTGACCGGTCCGTCGCTCGACGGCCTCGGCTTCTTCACCTCCGTCCTGCGGGCCCTGGCGGGGGCGACCGCGGGCGGTCAGCTCGCAGGGGGACAGCAGTGACCACGCAGCAGGACAAGCCCAGCGGCTTCGCTGCGACCGACGTATTGGTCAACAAGTTCGAGGACGGCCCGGACACCGTCGAGAAGGCCGAGAAGGCCCCCGATGAGCTCCAGCCGTTCGCCGACCTCGGCCTCAAGGACGACGAGTACGCGAAGATCCGCGAGATCCTCGGCCGTCGCCCCACGGCGTCCGAGCTCGCGATGTATTCGATCATGTGGAGTGAGCACTGCTCGTACAAGTCGAGCAAGGTCCACCTGCGTGAGTTCGTCGCCAAGGTGCCGAAGAACACCCGGATGCTGGCCGGTATCGGTGAGAACGCCGGTGTGGTCCAGGTCTCCGACGACCTCGCGGTCACCTTCAAGGTCGAGTCGCACAACCACCCCAGCTACGTCGAGCCCTACCAGGGTGCGGCGACCGGCGTCGGTGGCATCGTCCGGGACATCCTGGCGATGGGTGCCCGCCCGATCGCGGTGATGGACCCGCTGCGCTTCGGCGCGGCCGACCACCCGGACACCGCCCGGGTGCTGCCCGGCGTGGTCGCCGGCATCGGCGGCTACGGCAACTGCCTGGGCCTGCCGAACATCGGTGGTGAGATCGTCTTCGACCCGTGTTACCAGGGCAACCCGCTGGTCAACGCGCTGAGCATCGGCGTGATGCCGGTCGAGCGGCTGCAGAAGAAGGAAGCCACCGGCACCGGCAACATCGTGGTGCTGATGGGCGCGCGGACCGGCCGGGACGGCATCGGCGGGGTCTCCGTGCTGGCGTCCGCCACCTTCGACGAGGAGGCCGAGCAGCGCCGCCCGTCGGTGCAGGTCGGCGACCCCTTCATGGAGAAGCTGCTGATCGAGAGCTGCCTGGAGCTGTACGACGCCGGTCTGGTCTCCGGCATCCAGGACCTCGGTGGCGCCGGTCTGACCTGCGCGCTCACCGAGACCGCCGCGGCGGCCGGCACCGGCATGCGGGTCTGGCTGGAGCGGGTCCCGCTGCGCGAGGCCTCGATGTCGCCGACCGAGATCCTGGCCAGCGAGTCGCAGGAGCGGATGCTCCTGATCGTCACGCCGGAGAACCTGGAGGCGGTGCTCAAGGTCGCCGAGAAGTGGGGCGTCTGGGCCACCGCGATCGGTGAGGTCACCCCGGCCGGCGCGGACGGCACCCCGGGCCGCCTGCTGATCACCTGGAACGACCACGTCGTGGTGGACGTGCCGCCGGGCTCGCTCGCCGACGACGGTCCGGTCTACGACCGTCCGATGCGTGAGCCGTCCGACCTGATCCTGCTGCAGGCGGACCGGGCCGAGACGCTGCACCGGCCGTCCACCGGCGACGAGCTGCGCGAGACCGTGCTGCGGATGATCGCGTCGCCGAACCTGTGCGACAAGACCTGGGTGACCGAGCAGTACGACCGTTACGTGCTCGGCAACACCGTGCTGGCCCAGCCGGAGGACTCCGGTGTGCTGCGCCTCGACGAGGTCACCAACCTCGGTGTGGCGCTGTCGGTCGACGGCAACGGCCGGTACGCCCGGCTCGACCCGTACGAGGGCGCGAAGCTGGCGCTGGCCGAGTCGTACCGGAACGTCGCGGTGACCGGCGCCGAGCCGATCGCGGTCTCCGACTGCCTGAACTTCGGGTCGCCCGAGGACCCGGCCGTGATGTGGCAGTTCGCCCAGGCCGTGCGCGGTCTGGCCGACGGCTGCCAGCAGCTCGGCATCCCGGTGACCGGCGGCAACGTCAGTTTCTACAACCAGACCGGCGCCGCGGCGATCCACCCGACCCCGGTGATCGGCGTGCTGGGCCTGTTCGACGACGTCACCCGGCGCATCCCGATGGGCTTCAAGAACAACGGCGAGCTGCTCTTCCTGCTCGGCGAGACCCGGGCGGAGCTCTCCGGCTCGGAGTGGGCCTGGGTGACGCACGACCACCTCGGTGGCCGTCCGCCCAAGGTCGACCTGGCGGCTGAGCAGGCGCTCGGCAAGCTGATGGCCCAGGCCTCCAAGGCCGCACTGGTCAGCGCGGCGCACGACCTCTCCGACGGTGGCCTGGCTCAGGTGCTGGTGGAGAGCTGCCTGCGGCACGAGGTGGGCGCCACGGTGACCTTCCCGGCCGACGGCGAGTCGGCGTTCGTCCAGCTGTTCAGCGAGTCGGCGGGGCGGGCCCTGGTGGCCGTGCCGGTGGGTCACGAGAAGGCGTTCGTGGCGCTGGCGGCGGAGTTCGGCGTGCCGATCGCGCAGATCGGTGTCACCTCGCCCGAGGCGACGCTGACCGTTACCGATCAGTTCGCGATCCCGCTGGCCGAGCTGCGGACCGCGTTCACGGAGACCCTGCCGAAGCTGTTCGGCGGATCGGCCGAGCTGGTCAACCGGGCCGCGCCGGTCGAGGTCGAGGCGCCGGTGAGCGAGGGTCGTTCGGTGACCCTGGAGCTGACCGAGCCGAAGCCGGGCGGACCGATCGAGTCCTGATCTTCAGCTGTAGCGAAGCCGGCCGGGGAATCTTTCCCGGCCGGCTTTCTCTTACCTGTCGCCGGTATGAAAAGGGCCCCGCGCGATGCGCGGGGCCCTTCCCTTCAGATCAGGTCACTCTTCCCAGTCACGACCGCGACGGTTCGGGTCCTGCCCGTTTCCGTACGCGTTGCCGCGCTGGTCGTAGCCCTGGGTGCCGTAACCGGGCTGACCCGGCTGGACCGGGGGCTGCTGAGCGCCGCCGTAGTTGCCGCCGTGCTGGTCGTAGCCCTGGTTGCCGTAGCCACCCTGCTCGTACCCGGCGGGCTGGGCGGGGGGCTGGGCGCCGTAGTTGCCGCCGCCCTGCTCGTAACCGCCCTGCTCGTACCCGGCGGGGCCGTAGCCGTCGCCGTTGTCGGGCTGGTTGCCCCAACCGGCCTGGCCGCCCTGGTTGCCCCAGCCTGCCTGGCCGGCGGCCTGGTTGCCGTAGCCGCCCTGGTCGTACCCGCCGGCCTGCTGGCCCGCGGCGTAACCGCCGGCGCCGTAGCCGTCGTCCTCGTAGCCGTTGTTCGGCTGGTACATGCCGGTGGCCTCGTCGTAGCGCTGCCCCGGCTGGGGCTGCTGCGGCTGCTCCGGCTGGTACATGTTGGTGGCCTGGCCGTAGCCGTCGGCCTGCGCGTCGTACCCGCTGGTCGCGGCGCCGTAGCCGCCCGCGGCGCCAGTGCCGGCGGCGCCGTAGCCGCCCTGGTCGTCCCACTGGCTGCTGTTCGTGCCGAGGTAGCCGCCCTGCGGGGGCACCGGAGCGCCGTACGGGTCGGGGAACTCGTCCTCGACCACCGCCGGGCGATGGATCATCGTGGGCGCGTCGCTGAGCGCCGCACCCATGCCGCCGGCTCCGGCGACCATCGTGGCGTCGCCACCACGGCCCGCGCCGACCGGCGCGGCGACCCGGGTCGCGTCGTTGCCGTACCGGGGACCGCCCGCGGGGCCGCCGCCGATCGGAGCGCCGCCGTAGCCCGCGCCGCCACCGTTGGTGTCGTCACCGTTGGCCGCGGCGTTCTTGCGGCGCAGCCAGACCAGCACCATCGCGCCGACACCCGCGGCGACCAGCAGGCCACCCATCACGATCAGCAGCCAGGAGCTGCCGCCGCTGTCGTCGGACTTGTTATCGGTGTCGGCCGCGAGCGTGTTCGCCGGGTCGGTGGTCGCGTCGTCGGTGGCCTCGTCGTCGGTCGGCTCCTCGCTCACCGCCGAGCTGGCCGAGGCGCTGACCGACGCGCTCGGCGAGGCGGACGCGGAAGCGGCGAGGGCCTTCAGCGTGATCGACGCGGAGACCGTCTTGCCCACGGTGCCCTTGACGGTGGTCCTGGCGCCCTTGAATCCCTCAAGCGTCGCGCCCACCGTGATCGAGCCGGCCGAGATCGGGTTGGTGTCCGAGGACGCGAAGGAGAACCCGCCGTCGTTGTTCGTGATGGCGGTGTACTTGTGACCCTGGCTGTCGACCATGCCGACGGACGCGCCGGCTAGCCGGTTGCCGTCCTTGTCCTTGATCGTGCCGGTCACCAGACGCACGTTGGTGTCGGCCGGCGCGGCCGGGCCGTTGACCCTGATCTTGGCGACGGCGGTCTTCGTGCCCGGCGCGTCGCCGGACGACGTGGCCTCCACCTGGAAGGTGATGTCCTGCTTCTGGCCCTCGCCGATGGTCGGAAGGACGATCGTCGCCGAGCCGTCGGTGTCCTCGCCGGGCTTCAGGGTGACGTTCTGGTTGCCGCAACCGCTGTTGCAGGCACCGCCGACGAGGGTCGTCGTGATCTTCACCGGGACGGCTGTATCGGCGGATTCGGCGGAGCCCCCCGGGTTACCAACCGTGTATGTGACGGTTACAGTGTCCCCAGAGTTGCCGCTCGATGGTGCGGTGATATTGACGGTGGGTGTGGCTGCGAGAGCAGCCGTCTGACCACCGGCCACCAAGCCTGCGACCAGCACCAGGAACGCACCGGCCTGAACTGCCCGGCCCCGTAGGTGCGTTGTCACGTCCACCACCTTCCGTGTCGCGTTGTCTCCGGTCTCTTGCACGTGAGATCTCGCGCGACTTCTACGCCGTCGGCAACTATGCCCTGCCACACGGCTTTCGCGCGACCCAGGGCGGTGTGCCGTTGTCGGCGAACCGAGTCGTATCGTCCCGACATGTCGTCTGCGCACAATAAATCCGAGTCGGTGTCCGAGGCACTGGGCGCGCTGGACCGGGGGGACGAACCCGAGCGTGTGGTGCTGCGTGACGCGGTTCGCGCCCTGCTGACCGAGTTGTCCCAACGCGCGCCTGGCCGTTCGGTGGAGGTGCGTATTCCACCTTTCGGTGCGATTCAGTGCGTGCCCGGCCCGCGACACACCCGCGGCACACCGCCCAATGTGGTCGAAACGGATCCGATGACGTGGCTGCTCCTGGCCACCGGCCGCCTGGACTGGGCGGAAGCGACGCGGGACGGACGCCTGCGGGCCAGCGGGATCCGCACCGATCTCACCGAGTACCTGCCGCTCACCGGGGAATGAGCCCGCAGGTGCCGCCTCCGGGCTCGCGTACACTGGGCGATCGGAGCGAGCGGAGTCCGGGCTAGACCAACGATTTGGATGGTCGGCGCTTCGGACAGTTCGTGCGAACCGATATGAGGGAGCGAACAGGTGCCCCGAGGCGACGGCCTACTGACCGACGATCTCGACCCCCAGGACCGCGGCCCCCAGGATGCCTGTGGCGTCTTCGGCGTCTGGGCCCCCGAGGAAGAGGTCGCCAAACTCACGTACTTCGGGCTGTACGCACTCCAGCACCGGGGCCAGGAAGCCGCCGGCATCGCGGTGAGCGACGGTTCCGGTGTCGTGGTCTACAAGGACGTCGGCCTGGTCTCCCAGGTGTTCGACGAGCCCACTCTCGCCAGCCTGCGCGGTCACCTCGCGATCGGGCACGCGCGCTACTCCACCACCGGCGGTTCGAACTGGGAAAATGCCCAGCCGACCATCCGGGCCACCCCGGCCGGCACGACGATCGCGCTGGCGCACAACGGCAACCTGGTGAACACCGCCGAGCTGGCCAAGGAGATCGCCGACCGCGGTCTCGACGTGGGTGACTCCACCTCCGACACGGCCATGGTCACCACCCTGCTGGCCGGTCGCCCCGACCTCTCGGTCGAGGCCGCCGCCATGGAGGTGCTGCCCACCCTGCGCGGCGCGTTCAGCTTCGTCTTCATGGACGAGCACACGCTCTACGCGGCGCGGGACGCCCAGGGCGTCCGCCCGCTGGTGCTCGGCCGGATGGAGCGCGGCTGGGTGGTCGCCAGCGAGACCGCCGCGCTGGACATCACCGGCGCCAGCTTCGTCCGTGAGGTCGAGCCCGGCGAGATCATCGCGATCGACGAGCACGGCCTGCGCTCCTCGCGGTTCGCCGCACCGGAGCCGAAGGGCTGCCTCTTCGAGTACGTCTACCTCGCCCGCCCGGACACCACGATCGCCGGGCGCAACATCTACGCCGCGCGCGTCGAGGTCGGCCGCAAGCTGGCCAAGGAGCACCCGGTCGAGGCCGACCTGGTGATCGGCGTCCCGGAGTCCGGCATCCCGGCCGCGATCGGGTACGCGGAGGCCTCCGGCATCCCGTACAGCGCCGGCTTCATGAAGAACGCGTATGTCGGCCGCACCTTCATCCAGCCCTCGCAGACCATCCGCCAGCTCGGGATCCGGCTCAAGCTGAACCCGCTGCGCGAGGTGGTCCGGGGCAAACGGATCGTCGTGATCGACGACTCGATCGTGCGGGGCAACACCCAGCGCGCCCAGATCCGGATGCTGCGCGAGGCCGGCGCCCTGGAGATCCACGTCCGGATCTCGTCGCCGCCGGTGAAGTGGCCGTGTTTCTACGGCATCGACTTCGCCACCCGGGCCGAGCTGATCGCCAACGGCCTGGAGATCGACGGTATCCGCCGCTCGATCGGCGCCGACAGCCTGGGCTACGTCTCGCTCGACAACCTGGTCCAGGCGACCGAGCAGCCGAAATCCCGGCTCTGCATGGCCTGCTTCACCGGGGAGTACCCGATCGAGCTGCCGGCCGCCGACCTGATCGGTAAGCATGTGCTGGAGGGTGTCGGCCGTCGCGCCGGCATGCCGGCCGCCTCACCGAAGGCGGTCGAGGCCGCCGTCACCGAGCTCGAGACCGAGTACGAGGTCCGCGAGCACGGGGACGACCACGCGGCACCGGCGCCGCTGGTGGCCAGCCCGGGTGGCGCCAACGCGCTGCACCACCCGTGACCTGAATCAATGGTGACTCTGCCAGTTACCGCAGAACCGCTAAGGGGAGAACCGTGACGCACGTGTCCGAGCGCAGTGCCGGATCGAACGGCGCTGAGGGCGGCGACCGACAGCCGTGGACGGCGGGCGCCGGCCGCGGGCCGCGCAAGCGCTCCGCGACGTACGCGGCGGCCGGTGTCTCGATCGACGCCGGCGATCGGGCCGTCGAGCTGCTCAAGGCCAAGGTGAAGAAGACCACCCGGCCCGAGGTGATCGGCGACCTGGGCGGCTTCTCCGGGCTGTTCAAGCTCAACACCGCGAAGTACAAGAGCCCGATCCTGGCGTCGTCCACCGACGGCGTGGGCACCAAGCTGGTCATCGCCCAGCAGCTCGACATCCACGACACGATCGGCATCGACCTGGTCGCGATGGTCGTCGACGACCTGGTGGCCTGTGGCGCCGAGCCGCTGTTCCTGCTCGACTACATCGCCTGTGGCGAGGTCGTGCCGGACAAGATCGCTGAGATCGGCGCCGGCATCGCGGACGGCTGCCGGTACGCCGGTTGTGCCCTGCTCGGTGGCGAGACCGCCGAGCACCCGGGCGTGCTGCGCCCGGACGAGTACGACGTCTCGGCCACCGGTGTCGGCGTGGTCGAGGAGAGCTTGCTGCTCGGCCCGCAGAAGGTGGAGATCGGCGACGCGGTGATCGCGATGCGCTCGTCCGGCCTGCACTCGAACGGGTATTCCCTGGTCCGCCACGTGCTGCTCGGCGCCGGCCGGATGCGCCTGGACACCGTTGTCGACGACTTCGGCACCTCGCGCACCCTGGGCGAGGAGCTGCTCACCCCCACCAAGATCTACGCCAAGGACTGCCTGGGCCTGATCGAGGAGACCGACGTGCGGGCGTTCTCGCACGTCACCGGCGGCGGCATCCCCGGCAACCTGAACCGGGTCCTGCCGGGCACCATGGACGCCGTGGTGGACCGCTCCACCTGGCGCCCGCAGCCGATCTTCGACCTGATCCAGGCCAAGGGCCGGATCGAGGACTCGGAGATGGAGGCCACCTTCAACATGGGTGTCGGCATGTTCGCTGTCGTCTCCTCGGACGACGCGGACCGCGCGATGGCCTACCTGGCCGGCCGCGGTGTCGAGGCCTGGCAGGTCGGCGAGGTCCTCGAGGGCACCGGCCAGGTGCAGATGATGGGGTCCTACACCCGGGGCTGACCCACCGTGGTGATCATGTCCGCGACAGGGCGTGACGCCGGCTGTGATCCGGGTATGAGATCACCGGCCGCGTGATCGCGAGTCTGGTTCGTGACGGGCAGAGCATGAAATGATCCGTGTGTGCCGATGTCCGGCACATACGGATCTTTCGCATTGAGGGCTGGACCGCGAGGCCTAGCCTGGCCCTGCTCGACAGGTGCCTACGGGAGGTGCGCGATGGCGGACACGTGGAGCGGGATGCGGGGCATAGCCGCGCAGCCGGGTTATGTCGTCATGCAGCCCACTACTCTGTGCAACCTGGCTTGTGGCTACTGTTACCTCCCGTTCCGGCGGGAGAACCGGAAGATGCCGGTCGCCGTGGCCGAGGCGGTGGCCGCCGAGGTCGCCGACCTCGCCCGTACCGGAAGATTTTCCGTGGTGTGGCACGGTGGTGAGCCGCTCGCGGCCGGCGCCACCCACCTCGCCGCGTTGTTCGCGCCGTTCGGCGGTGCCGTGGAACACCACGTGCAGACGAACGCGACCCTGATCGACGACGCCTGGTGCGAGTTCTTCGCCGAGTACGACGTCCGGGTCAGCGTGAGCGTGGACGGGCCGCGGGAGCGCAACGGCGAGCGGGTCGACCGCGGCGGCAAGCCCGCCTACGACCTGATCACCAAGGGGATCCGGACGCTGCAGCGGCACGGGATCCCGTTCTCGACGCTGTGCGTGGTCTCCGACCCGCGTCCCGGCATGGCCACCGAGCTGTACGAGTTCTTCCTCGGCCTGGGCTGCGAGGTGCTCGGCATCAACGTCGAGGAGCAGGAGGGCGTCAACCTCCGGCTGAACCAGCACGACCCGGCCGCGGTGAGCGCGTTCTGGGCCGAGTTGGTCGCCGCGTGGCGCAAGGCTCCAAGCATCCACCTGCGCGAGGTGGAGTGGACCCTGCGGTACGCCGCGGCGGTCCTCGACGGCACCGCCGACGCGCTGCTGCCCCGACAGCTCGACCCGATCCCGACCATCGCCTACGACGGCTCGGTGGTGCTGCTCTCACCCGAGCTGGCCGGCTTTCACGATCTCCGGTACGGGGACTTCACCAGTGGCAACGTGCTGACCACCCCGCTGCGCCGGATTCTCGCCGAGGCGACGTCCACACCGTGGATCAGCGAGTTCCTGAACGGGGTGGAGGCGTGCCGCACGAGTTGCCCCTACTTCGGCTTCTGCGGCGGCGCGCACGCGGCCAACCGCTACTTCGAACACGGCCGGTTCGACGGCACCGAGACGAACCACTGCCGGAACAGCAAGATTCGCCTACTGGAGGGAGTGCTGGACCATGCCCGAGATCACGAAGCCACGGCCGTCTGACGGCGTGGAGGATCCGGTGGCCGCACGGGTGCACGAGACCCGGGACGGGCTGGCCGCGCTCATCGCGGAGGCGGAGGAGGCCCGTCGGCAGCGCGCAGAGGAGGCAGCGAGCGATAGCGGCTCGGCGGTCTGCGCCTGGAATCACTTTGAGAACATTCCTACGTTCTACAACTGGAACAACCGCCCACGCTGAAGATCGGGCGGTCGAAGCCCACGCGGGGGTGGCCCGCGTGGGCATCAGTGCAACCGTAGGAAGGTGACCACTACACGCAGGAGGAGCACAAGTCAGACCCTGTGCTCTGTGCGATGCGGGTCAGCGCCTTGTCGGCGACCAGGAATCCTGGTCGTCGTCCGCGTCGTCATCCTCATCATCGTCGACGAGCTCGTCGTTGTCGTCGTCGAAATGATGATTCGACTTACCGGCACCCGCCAGTTCGCGCTGCAAGGCGGTGAGGTCGGTGTTCGGGGAGTGATACTTCAACTCCCGCGCCACCTTCGTCTGCTTGGCCTTAGCACGGCCGCGCCCCATGGCTCGACCCCCTCGCACAGAATTCGGGGCAGCCCGAAGGCGGGCCCCGATGACGTCAGGCATCTCTCGTGGGTCTTACGGTACATGGACGACGGCGCGTTCGGCACCTCGGGTTGCGTGTGACACTGCCGCGCGTCGCGGTTCTCTTTTTCCAGCGCCGCGCGGCAGGCCTCGGAACGCCTTAGCCGAGGTAGATCGAACGCAGTCGGCCGACGTCCGCCATCCGTCGTTCCGCGAGCCGATCGGCGGCCACGGCGGGCGGCACACCCTCGTCGCCGGCGAGCTGCAGGATGCGCCGGGTGGTGTCGAAGATGCCGGTCGCCCGGAGCTTCGCCCGCTCGAAGTTGAAGCCCTCGATCTCGTCGGCCACCTGGATCACGCCGCCGGCGTTGACCACGTAGTCCGGCGTGTAGAGGATCCCGCGGTCGTCCAGCAGCTTGCCGATGCCCGGGTGGGCCAGCTGGTTGTTGGCCGCGCCGGTGACCACCTTGGCGCGCAGCACCGGGATGGTGTCGTCGTTCAGCGCGCCGCCCAGGGCGCACGGCGCGTAGACGTCGAGGTCCGCGGCGATCAGCGTGGCGTTGTCCGGCACCAGGACGATCTCCGGGTGGGTGGTGCGGGCCCACTCGAGGGCGGCCGGGCTGACGTCGGTGGCGATCACGGTGGCGCCGTCGTCGATCAGATGGCCGGTGAGGTACTTGCCGACCTTGCCGAGGCCGGAGACGCCCACCGTGCGCCCGGAGAGCGTGGGGCTGCCCCAGACGTGCTCGGCGGCCGCGCGCATGCCCTGGAAGACGCCCCAGGCGGTCAGCACGGACGAGTCACCCGCCCCGCCGTGCTCGACGCTGCGGCCGGTGACGTAGCGGGTCTCCCGGGCGATCACGTCCATGTCCGGGACGTACGTGCCGACGTCACAGGCGGTGTAGTAGCGGCCCTTCAGCGACTCGACCATCCGGCCGTACGCCCGCAGCAGCGCCTCGGACTTGCCGGTGGCCGGGTCGCCCCAGATCACCGCCTTGCCGCCGCCCAGGTCCAGGCCGGCGAGAGCGTTCTTGTACGCCATGCCGCGGGACAGCTTGAGCACGTCGGCCAGCGCGGCCTCTTCGCTCTCGTACGGATAGAACCGTGTGCCGCCCAGCGCCGGCCCGAGGGCCGTCGAGTAGATCCCGATGATCGCCTTCAGGCCGGTCACCCGGTCCTGACAGAAGACGACCTGTTCGTGCCCGGAGGCTTCGTTGCCGTCGGTGTCGAACACACCCATCGCTGCTCTCCCTGATTCTGCGTGTGTGGGCCTTCGTGGGGCCCTGAACCCGGCGGGGTAGGCCGGACAAGCCGAGCGTAGTCGCGGGAATGGCACGGCGATTACGCCCGCGCGGGAAGTTCCACCCGGGCGAATCCGTGAAAGGATCGCGCCGTGCCGTCACTGTTCGCGTCGTACCTACGGGTTTACGAGCCACTGACCGCCTTCGACCGAGAGCGGCAGGTCTTCTGGCGCCGTTATGCCAAGGAAGGCCGGGATCTCGGACCGATCGAGGGGCCGGTCCGCCAGCGCACCGCCGTGCTCGAGGCGCTCGGGGCCGGCTGGACCCGGCTGCCCGACCTGCCCGACGAGGCGTACGTGCTGGAGTGGGAGAACTCCCTGCTGATCTGCCCCTGGAACCTGCGTCTGCGGGTCGCCGAGGCGGCGCTGACCGCCCGGGACGGGGTGCCGGCCGTGCTGGCCGACGCGTTCGTCCCGCCGGTGCTGGCCGGGCAGGCCAAGGCCGTGGTGGAGGACTGGCGCAGCGGGGCCAAGGTGCTGGAGCAGGGCGTGCCGCGGGTGCACGAGCAGATCGCCACCTGGGGCGTGCCGCTGCGCTGGTTCGCCTTCGTCGACCTGGAGGAGCGGGACATCGCGCTCACCGGCCGGCGGCGCACGCTGCGTTACCGCACGGAGATCTCCAAGGCCCGGCGGCGGGCTCATCGCGCGGTCTCGGTGCTGCGCAAGTCGCTCGGCGACGCCCCGATCACCGAGGCGGTCGAGGAGGGCACCCGGTGGCTGGAGGAGTTCCATCCCCGCTCGGTGGTCGAGCTGGACTACGGCGGCCTGGTCAACCTCCTTCCGGAGGACAAGCTCCGCGAGGATGACTCACCCGGACTGGTGGCCGCCGGACTCTCGGCGTTGTCCCGCGGTGACGCCGACGCGGCCAGTGAGGCGTACGAAAAATTGGTCGCTAGGTGGCGAAGTGTCCAGCTTCTCGAACGCAGCAACTGACCTGCGGAAACGGGACAGACCGGTAAGTTCTCCCGCCGGTTAGAGCGCTCCCAAGGCGAACACTCTTCGTGATCGCCGCCCGGCGAAGCGTGATAATCGGACTAAACGCGGCACTATCTGGCGTAGAAAACACGTAAAAATCGGGCATGCTTCATCCGTCTATCTGGGGACGTTCGTCCGTTCGGCCCATGTCGGACATCGGGGACTAGCCGGACCATGAGAGACGCACCGGCCGGCGGGACCCCGGCCGATGTTTTTAGGCACCTGTGGAGGAGTGACCGATGGCATCGCGTACGCACGATCCTGAGCCGCTACTAACGCCGGCCGAGGTGGCGTCGATGTTCCGAGTCGACCCGAAGACCGTCACCCGGTGGGCGAAGGCGGGCAAGCTCAGCGCAATTCGCACGTTGGGCGGCCACCGTCGCTATCGGGAGTCGGAGGTTCGCGCCCTGCTGCAGGGACAGATTCCCACGCAGCGGCAGGGTGACTGACCGGTTCGACCTAGATCGTTGTAAGGGGCGTGCGCTGGGGAAGGCGTATCGCCCCTTCTTCGTTCCCTGGCTCTGATCTTCCCGGCTCACCCGTCTGCTAGATCAACGAGCCGGGTGCGGGCAGGATACGACGCGTTTTCGAAGTCCCGGCGACAGCCGTGGCGAGTTGCTTCAGCACTGTCGATTACCGAAGAGTAATGACTATGGAGCAGCCGATGATCGGCGACGCCTTCGGCGAGATGATCAAAGACGCGTACGCGGTGCGGACCGGAATCGGGCCGCGCCCGCTGGCCGGTGGACGTCTGTTCCGGCCGGTGATCGAAGTGATCGAGCGGGACGACGGCCTGATCAACGGGGCCCCGGCCGATCACTACCTGGACGAGCCGGACGACTGGCAGCCACACGACCACCGAGCCCTGCGCCGGTGTCGCGGGCACGTGCTGGACATCGGCGTGGGCGCCGCCCGGATAGCGCTCGAGCTGCAACGCCGTGGCATGGCGGTGACCGGCCTGGACACCTCGGCCGGCGCCATCGAGGTGGCTCGCCGGCGCGGCCTGCGCGACACCGTGCTGAGCACCGTGGACGGGTACGCCCGAGCCACCGCCCGCTACGACACCTTCCTGCTGCTCGGCAACAACCTGGGCCTGCTGGAGGGCCCGGAGCGCGCGCCGGCCTTCCTGGAGGCGCTGTCCCGGCTGGCGAACCCGGGCGCGCGGATCCTGGCGCAGGGCGCCGACCCGTACGGGACCAGGGATCCGGTGCACGTCGGCTATCACGAGCGGAACCGGGCCCGGGGACGGCTCGGCGGCCAGCTGCGGCTGCGGCTGCGCTACCGGATGGTGGCCAGCGACTGGTTCGACTACCTCAACTGCTCGGTCGACGAGCTGGAGCAGCTGATCGACGGCACCGGGTGGCGATTGAAATCGGTCGACCAGAAGGACCGGCCGTACTACCTTGCGGTCATGGAGCAAGTCCCATGACAACCCTTACGAAAGATCAAGTCAGGCTCAGTCGCCGGATGTCCCTGGTGCTGCGGCACCGGCCGGAGACCGCCGGTCTGACCCTCGACACCGGCGGCTGGGTGCCGGTCGACACGTTTCTCACTGCTCTGCGGATCAGCCGCGCGGAGCTGGACGCCGTGGTGGCGTTCAACGACAAGTCCCGGTTCGCGGTGGCCATCGGCGCGGACGGCGTGGAGCGGATCCGGGCCAGCCAGGGGCACTCCCGGCGGGTCGAGGTCGATCTCGACCTTCCGCCAGCCGACCCGCCGCCGACGCTCTATCACGGCACCCCGCGGGAGAACCTCACTTCGATCATGCGGGACGGGCTGCGGCCGCGCAGCCGGCACCACGTGCACCTGTCCGTGGACGTGCCGACCGCCCTCAAGGTCGGCGGGCGGCGCTCGGCCGACGTCGTGGTGCTCTCCGTGGCGGCCGCGACGATGGCGGCCGGCGGACACGTCTTCCACTGCAGCGAGAACGGGGTGTGGCTGACCTCAGTCGTGCCACCCGAGCACCTTTCGGTAAAACGGACAAATCCGTAATCTGCCAGGTTGATCGTCCCTCCACAATGGCCGTACGCCCGGATCACCGGACATCACCGGGAAGCCTGGTTAGCGTGTACGGATGGGGACGGTCACGCGGCGTCATCTCACCGATCTCCCCAGCACACCCGGACTGCTCGGCGCGTTCGTTCTGGTCGCCGTCCTGGCCGCGCTCGCCTTCGGGTTGCCGGCGGTGGATCGCGCCGTCTCGGCCCAACGATCGCTGCCCGACGACACGCCGTACCGGGTCGCTGCCGGGGTCACCGTGGTGCCCCCGGACGGTGCGACCCTGGACGTCACCGGGACCCGGCCGGGTGAGGACCGCGGCACCGCGCTGTTCCGGCTCGGCCCGGTCCGGTACGCGATCGCCGTCCAACCCTTCTCCGGTGACCTGACCGCGGCCGCCCACCGGCTGCGTCAGCGGATCACCGGCACCTCCGGATATCAGGTCACCGGCACCCAGCTCGCGGTCTCCACCGCCGGTGGGCTGGCCGGGCTGCAGGGCGGCTACACCGCCGGCGACCGCGGCGGCCGGTACGCGGTCTTCGTCGTGCACGGCCTGACCATCGAGGTCACCGTCAGCGGCGCCGACCTCGACCTGGGCCGCACCCTGCCGGCCATCGAGGCGAGCACCCGCACGCTGCGTTTCGACGGCACTCGGTGAGCGAGCCGGTTCGTCCCGGTGCGGGCCCCGCGGCGCTGCTCCGGACACCCGCGTTCTGGGTGGTCAGCGCGCTGCTCGCGGCCGGGGCGGTGCGGATGTCACAGATCCTGCACCGGTTCCTGGCGGCCTACCCGCTCGCCACGGTCACCGCGGTGGGGCTGTTCGCGCTGCTCGCCGTACCGTTCTGGCTCTTCGTCCAGGAGCTCGACTTCCTGGAGCGGGAACCGGCCGGCCTGCTCGTGGTGGCGTTCGCCTGGGGCGGCCTGGTGGCCACCACGGTCTCCATCCCGGGCAGCGTGGCCCTGGAGAACCTGATCGCCAAGCTGGGCTCGCCCGGGCTGGCCGCCGACTGGGGCGCCGCGCTGGCCGGGCCGTCGGTCGAGGAGATCGCCAAGACGCTCGGTGTGGTGGCGATCGTGCTGATCGCCCGCTCCCAGGTGAACAGCGTGCTGGACGGGGTGGTCTACGGCGCGCTGGTCGGGCTGGGCTTCCAGATCGTCGAGGACATCGTCTTCGCGATCGGCGCGGTGGCGATGGCCGGGCAGGGCGACGAGGTCCAGCCGGTGATCACCACATTCCTGGTCCGCGGATTCCTGGCCGGGGTCTGGAGCCACACCCTGTTCGGCGCGCTGGCCGGGGCCGGCGTCGGCTATCTGGTGGTCAACACGGAGCGGAGCCGACGGCGCCGGATCACCGTGGCCGGGCTCGCGCTCTTTGGCGCCTGGGCCTCGCACGTGCTGTGGAACTCGCCGCTGCTCCGGGACGGGCTGGGCAACGGCGCGGTCGCGCTGCTCGCCGTCCTGGCCTTCAAGGGCCTGCCGCCGCTGCTGCTGATCCTCTATCTGGTGCGCCGCGCGCACGACCGCGAGGCGGAGTACTACGTGGCCCGGCTGGCCGGTCTCGACGACCCCGAAATGATCACCGAGGGCGAGCTGCTGGCGCTCGGTTCCGGTTCGCTGCGGGCCGCGGCCCGGCGGCACGCCGCCGACAAGAAAGGACGAAAAGCCCGAGCTTCGGTACGACGATTGCAGCGTGCCCAGGCCCGGCTGGCGGTCGAGCTCAGCCGGGCACCGGACGACGTCGGGCGGTACCACCTCGAGGTCCGTGCACACCGCGCCGCCCTGGTGGCTCTGGGCCACCCGGAAGCGGTCGTGGGCGCTCGTACCTGGCGGCACACCGCCTCCACTATCGGCACCGCCGCGCTGGCGATCGCCGTGCTGTGGGTCGCACTCGCCGCGCTGGGCGGCGCCTGACTCAGACCGTGGCCGGCGGCAGCCCGCCGTCGCCGTCGACGATCGTGTCCGGCGTGCCGTCCTCGTCGAGGTCCACCATCGTCACGTCGACCTTGCCGTCGCCGTCCGTGTCGAACTGGAACAGGTCCGGCTTGCCGTCGCCGTCGGTGTCCGACACCCACACGTCGATCTTGCCGTCGCCGTTGGCGTCACTGGTGATCAGGTCGACGCGGTCGTCGCCCCGGGTCTCGACGATCTCCTGCGGCTCGCTCATAGCGTCTCCTCTGCTGGGTTCTGCACGACTGTGCCCGTTGACGACATCCGGCACAACCGCCACATGACTACCCCGCCCGCGCAAGGGCCAGTCTTTCCGGCTGTGACGGGTATCGCTGGTGCGGTGATCGGCCGGGGGTAACGTACGCCGTCGTGGATATCGCGGCAGACGGCATGCAGCACCTGTTCACCAGCAATGGAGGCGGTGCGCTCGCCGAGCGGATGGGCATCGTGATCACCGAGGCCACGGCCGAGCGGGTGGTCGGGACGATGCCGGTCGAGGGCAACACCCAGCCGTACGGGCTGCTGCACGGCGGGGCGTCCTGCGTGCTGGCGGAGACCCTCGGCTCGGTCGGGGCGGTGCTGCACGGGCAGACCGTGGACCGGCCGTTCGCGGTCGGGGTGGACATCAACGCCACCCATCACAAGGCGGCCCGCTCCGGGCTGGTGACCGGGATCGCGGTTCCGGTGCACCGGGGGCGTGCGGTCGCCACGTACGAGGTGGTCCTCGAGGACGAGTCCGGCGAGCGGGTCTGCACGGCTCGGATCACCTGCCTGCTGCGTGGCGCCTGACCCTCTTGATCGACGGGCGTTCCTTGACGGTTCGACGTACGGTTCTGTGCGTGACCGGAGTACCACAGCATGCGTTCGACGACGCCACGCAGATCCTGACCTGCGCTCTCAGCGGTGACAGCGATGCTGTGGCCAGTACCTTCGACGCGGTCGTGGACCGGGACGGGGTGGTCGGCGCGTGGGACGTCGCGTGGTGCCTGGCCGCGACGATGGTCGGTGGCCTGCCCGGCGGCGGCGGCTGGACCCTGGAGTTCCCCGGCATCGACGACGCACGGTATGACAAGCGGTGGGTCGCCCGGTTCGTCAGCGCGTACGTGAACGGCGACTTCCCGACCGGCGAGGCGCTGTTCGGCGCCGCGATCGCCGACGGCCAGCTGCCGGACTGCCTGCTCGCCCTGGCCGGTTCCACTGTCGCGACCCTGCGGCACCGGGCGGCCTGATCCGGGCCCGGGGAGCACCTGCCCCGGGCCGGCTACACCTTCCGGTCACTACTTCTTGTGGTATAGCGCTTTTGCGTACTGCGTCGCGGCGGCCGCGTTGTACATCGACGCCTGTGACATGAAGAAGTTGTTGTCAGAGATGGTCTTGGACGCCTGCGCGGTGCCGGAGTAGCGGATGTCAGCCTCCGCTTCGGACAGTCCGCGTGCCTTGAACTGCCGGCGCATCGCCATCTTGCCGGCGCGGAACGCCTCGGCCGCCTCCTCGGCGAACTTCATGTTCGTCATGGCCTTCTCGCTCAGCGCCTCCGCAAGGTTGTAGGCCGCCTGTTCTGTCTCGTTCATGAAGGTCTGCACGGCGATGTGCCCTCCTCGCAAAACCGGATCCAGTGGGGACCGTCCGATAACACTTTGATAGAGCGGGCGGCCACCTTCAAGAGGGCACCCGTGCCCCGTGGGCTGCGGTTCCACGTAGGACAGTGGTGTCGATCACTTACGTTGAGACCATCAATGGGCCGAAACGGGGACGCGGGCCGGAACGGTACCGTTCTACGATGTGGCCCGTGCGGTGATCGACACCGCCTGATCCGCTCGCAACGGGGGAATGTCTCGATGTTCTTGATCAATCGCAAGTCACTGACCGCCGTCGGCGCCACCGTCGTCGCCGTTTTCGCTGCGACCGCCCTGTTCGCCTCTCCGGCCCAGGCCGCCACGGCCGGCCTGGCGCGGGTGTCCGGCACCACCATCAAGTTCAACGCCCTGATGAGCAAGGCGAACTCGCTGGTCATCACGGTCTCGGGTCGGACCGTCACGCTCGATGACAAGGTCGCCCTGAAGCCCGGCAAGGGTTGCAAGCGGGTCGACTCGACCAAGGTGAAGTGCACCACCTCGAAGAAGCCGACGAAGATCTCCGTCGCTCTCGGGGACAAGAACGACAGGGTCACCAACAAGACCTCGATCTACATGCTCGCCGACGGCGGCGCCGGCAACGACACCCTGATCGGTGGCAACGGCCCGGACCAGCTGCAGGGCTACACCGGCATCGACAAGCTCTACGGCGGCAACGGCAACGACAAGCTGTTCGGCGAGAGCGGCAACGACATCCTCAACGCCGGCGCGGGCAACGACCAGGTCTGGGGCGGCACCGGCAACGACAAGATCGCGGGCTACGCCGGCCGGGACCAGATCGCCGGCGACGCGGGCAACGACGTCATCTCCGGTGGCGTCGGCAACGACCTGATCTACGGCTACGCGGGCAACGACCGGATCAACGGTGACGCCGGCGACGACGAGATCTACGGCGACCAGTACTACAGCACCGCGGCCGGCGCCGACACCCTCTCGGGCGGCGACGGCAAGGACACGCTGACTGGCGGCAACGGCGTCGACTCGATCATCGGCGGCAACGGCGACGACTTCCTGTACGGCGCGTACTTCGACCTCAACACCGGCCACCCGATCGGCGCAGCCGCCGCGGACCGCCTCAACGGCGGCGCCAACAACGACTACTGCCTCTCCCTCGGTGGCGCCGTCTACGGTGCCTGCGAGGTGACCGGCAACCCGTGGGCGTCGGCTTCCGCCTCCGCCGTGACCACCAACACCCCGGAGATCTCCGCCGACGTCCTCAAGCGCCTGGTCTCCTCCACCCGCTGGTAACCACCCCTCCAGCACTCCGAATCGGCGCCCGGCAGGCTTCCTGCCGGGCGCCTTTCTCGCCCGCCGCTCACAGCGTCGCGTGGGGTTTTTGGGTGCGGAGCGTGCCGTAAGTCCCCACGCAACGTCGAGTCGCGTGGTGTGTGGGGCTTTTGGGTGCGGAGCGTGCCGTAAGTCCCCACGCAGGAGCGCGCCGCGTGGTGCGTGGGGCTTTTAGGTGCGGAGCGCGCCGCAAGTCCCCACACAGGCTGGGGGGAGCGCTTCGCCACCGACGGCCGGCTGGTGGTGAGGGCTGCCTCGTGGGCCGGGAGACGGCCGTGAGCGCCAGCCGACGGACCGGGGGGGGCGCTGGGGTCCGTGATTCGCAGCTACGCCGCGGGAGATCGCCACAGGGCTGCGGATTGGTGTGCCGTGCGGCACGGGGCGCGCCGTAATTCCCCACGCAAGGGTGGGACCCACGCTGCGTGTGAGATTTGGGTTCGGAGCGCACCACAACTTCACACGCGATGGTGGAGTGAGCGAAAAAAGAATGGGCCTGGAAAGCAAAACGTCCACCGCGCTTTTCAGCTGGTGGACGGTGCTCAGTGCCCGGCGAGAGGCCTGGTGGCCAGGGGCGGGGTCGAACCGCCGACCTTCCGATTTTCAGTCGGACGCTCGTACCAACTGAGCTACCTGGCCGTGCAATGTTGTTGCGGTCCTGACGGGACTTGAACCCGCGACCTCCGCCTTGACAGGGCGGCGAGCACTCCAACTGCTCCACAGGACCTTGCTTTGTTACTGTATATCCTTGCCTAGTTCGTCAGCGACTTGCATCGCTAACTTACCAGTACCCCCAACGGGATTCGAACCCGTGCTACCGCCTTGAAAGGGCGGCGTCCTAGGCCACTAGACGATGAGGGCAACTCCGCCATCATTGCACACCGAGTTGGCTACCCGATCTGCAACGCTTGGTGGCCTTGGCCCCAACCGCGCCCCGTTGAAGGCTTGGAAAGCATATGTGATCCACCGGCCGGTCTCCAAATCGGTATCCCCTTTTTCGTTCACGCGCCTCTGACCAGCGGAAACGTCGGGGGTCAGATGGCGGCGAGGAGTTGGACCGCTTCGGGGAGGCCGGTCAGCCGGGTGATTCCGGGGGGTAGATCGCCGCTCGGCCAGCCCGGACCGGCGGCGGCGACGACCAGAGGCAGGTGCGGAACGTCGCGGACCCGGATCAGCTGGTCGACGGTCCCGGTGGCGGGGCGCTGCGACCAGAGCACCACCGCGGCCGGCCCGGTACGCCCGATCGCGTCCAGCAGCGCCACCGACGGCATCCGAGCCCCGAAGAAGCGGCTGGGTACCCCGGCCTCGCCCAGCGCCGCGGTGAGCGCCTCCAGCGGCAGCGTGTGCTGTTCCTCGTCGGCCGCGGCGAGCAGGATCCGGGGATTGCCGGGTGCCCGCTGCGCGGTGGCGAGCACCTCGGTGACGGTCCGGGACAGCAGGTGCTCAACCTCGATGAAGCGCTGGGTGACCCGATATCGATCACCGATCTCGACGAGCGCCGGCACCATCGTGTCGGTCCAGGCGGGCACCACGCCGCGTTCGGTGATGGCGGTGCAGAGGATGTCCCGCATGGCCGGCGCGTCCAGCCGCGTCGCGGCGCGCACCAGCCCACGGACCACCGAGGCCGCCGCGGGTGGTGAGCCGCCGTCCCGGGGAGCGGGCGCCGGCCCGCCCAGCGGGGCGTTCCGGGCCCAGGCGGCGGCCTCGGCGGGTGCCACGCCCTGGGTGGTGAGGCGCTGCATGACCTGCAGCCGGTCCATGTCCTCCGCGGAGTACCGCCGGTGGTGCCCGGCCTCGTGCCGGCTGGGTCCGAGGCCGTACCGCTGATGCCAGGTGCGCAGGGTGGTGACCGCCACGCCGAGACGACGCGCTGCCGCCCCGGCACTCAAACCCGCATCAACCGGCGAGGAATCCGGCGAGGAAGGAACTGAAGGCGGCCGGGAGGGAGCCGCGTCGCTCAGCGGAGGGAGCGGCGAGGAAGGTGGCGAACCACTCTCATCGGCCAACCGATCGCTCCGCGAGAACCTCGAGCACGCCCGGCAACCATGGGGCGTACTTCTCCGGCGCGGCGGAGATCTCAGCGCGCAGCGCCGACGGTGAGACCCAGCGCAGCGTGGCCACCTCGGTCGGGTCCGGCTCGGGCGCGACCCCGTCCGGCAGGGATCCGAGCAGCACGTGGTCGTATTCGTGCTCGACCCGGCCGGTGGCCGGATCCGCAGCCCGGTACGCGTAGACGCCGACCTCGGTCAGCTCGACACCTCGTACCGAAAGCTCTTCTTGAAGACGGCGACCGGCCGCGGTCGTGACCGTCTCGCCCGGCTCGGGATGGCCGCAGCAGGTGTTTCCCCAGCGCAGCGGGAAGCGGGTCTTGACCGCGGCCCGCTGCTGCAGCAGCACTTCGCCCTCGGCGTTCCGTAAGAAGACCGAAAAAGCCCGGTGTAGCCGTCCAGGTTCCTGATGCGCGTCGGCGACGGTGGCCGAGCCGACGGCACGGCCGTCGGCGTCAACAAGTTCGACGAGGTGTTGTTCGCGGGTGCTCATGAGACTCCCCTTGTGATCCGGCTGGCGGCCAGCTTTCCGGAGATGAGCACCATCGGCACGCCGACACCGGGTTGTGTCCCCGAACCGGTGAAGACCACGTTCGGTAGCGTCGGGTGCAGGTTCGACGGCCGGAACGGTCCGGTCTGGGCGAACGTGTGCGCGGCGGCGAACGGCGTGCCGGCGGCCATCCCGTCGTCGGCCCAGTCGGCCGGCGTGATGATCCTTTCGACCTCGACGCCGTCCCGGAATCCGATGTATCCGCGCTGTTCCAGCGTGCGCAGCAGCTCGTCGGCGTAGCGCTCGCCCAGGCCGCCGCGCCAGTCCATCGGGCCGGCCTCCAGGTTGGGCGCGGGCGCGAGCACGTAATAGGTCTGCTTGCCGGCCGGGGCGGCCGCCGGATCGGTGCGGGTCGGGTTGGTGACCAGCAGTGACGGGTCACTCATCAGCAGCCCCTTGTTGATCACCTCGTCGAAGGTGCGCTTCCACGTCGTACCGAAATGGATGTTGTGGTGTGCGATCTTGCTATAGGCCTGGTTCGAGCCGATGTGCAGGACCACGCAGGACGGCGAGTAGCGGAGGCGGCGCTGGCGCCGGGCCGGGAGCAGGTCGCGGTAGGCGATCGGAAGATCAGGATTGAGTACGACGACGTCCGCCGAAATCCGCTCGCCGCCGGCGGTGACCACCCCGGTCGCCCGGCCGTTCTGGGTGATCACCCGCTCGACGGTGGTGTCGTAGCGGAACGTGACACCGTGTTTCTCGGCCGCCCCGGCCAGGGCCTTTGGCACCGCGTGCATCCCGCCCTTGGGGTAGAACACGCCGACCACCGAGTCGAGGTACGCGATCACCGCGTAGATCGCCAGCGCGTCGTGCGGCGCGAGCCCGGCATACATCGCCTGGAACGAGAAGATCCGCTGGGTACGCGGGTCACGGAAGTAGTCGTTGATCTTCGGCTGGAGCTTGCGGAACGCGCCCATGCCGAGCAGCTTCAGCAGGTTCAGGCTGAGCAGGTCGACCGGGCTGTCCAGGTTCCGGTCGATGAAGTGGTCGCGCTCCAGCTGCCAGAGATTCCGGGTGAAGTCGACGAACCGCAGGTAGCCGTCGGCCTCCCGGGCGCCGCAGACCCGGGCGATCTCGGCCGCCATCCGGGTGGTGTCGGAGCGCACGTCAAGGGTGGAGCCGTCCGGGTAGTACGCCCGGTACGCCGGATCCACCGGCGTCAGCTCCAGCCAGTCGGAGAGTTTCTCGCCGACCGCCGCGAGCGGCTCCTCGATCAGTTCCGGCATGGTCAGCACGGTCGGCCCGGTGTCGAACTCGAAGCCGTCGACGGAGAGCCGTCCGGCCCGCCCGCCCGGCACCTTCTCCCGTTCCACGACGGTGACCTCGCGCCCGGCCGCGGCCAGGTGCAAGGCACAGGACAGGCCGGCCAGGCCGGCGCCGACTATGACGACGCGATCGGTAGGTCCGGTGACGGTGCGCACGTCGTGACTCCAAAGGGATGAGAAAGAGGGGAACGACGGAGGGGGTTCATCATGCCGGGCGCTGTGTCGCCACGGTGGCCAGCTCGATCAGCTCGCTCCGGGCCTCGCTGTCGATCGGCGCCGAGGCCAGTGCGGTGAGGCCCTCGGTGACCCGAGCCCGGATCATCTCCTCGACCCGGGCCGGCGCGCCGGTCTCCGCGATGATCTGCGCCTTGCGGCCGATCTCGGCGGTGGCCAGCTCGTCGCGTTGGGCCGGGGTGGCCATCCGCTGGGCCAGCATGAGTAGTGCGGTGGGCTTGCCGGTGCTCAGGTCGTCACCGGCCGGCTTCCCGGTGACCGCCGGGTCGCCGAACACGCCGAGCAGGTCGTCCCGCAGCTGGAAGGCCTCGCCGACGGCGATGCCGTAGACCTGGTACGCCTCGGCCACCTCGGCGTCCTCCACCTCGGCGAGCGCCAGCCCGAAGTCGAGCGGCCACTGCACCGTGTAGCTGGCCGTCTTGTGCCGGGCGACCAGCAGGGCCCGCTCCACCGACCAGGACTCCGGATCGGTCTCGCCGAGCACGTCCAGGTACTGCCCGGCGACGGCTTCGATGCGCATCCGGTCGTACCGGGAGCGGACCTCGAGCAGGGTGGCCGGTGGCAGCGGGGTGCGGGCCAGCAGCTGGTCGGCCCAGATCAGGCAGAGGTCGCCGACCAGCACCGCGGCCGACGTGCCGAACCGGGCGCCGTGCCGGGCCCCGAAGATCCGATGGGCGGTGGGCCGGCCGCGCCGGGTGTCCGAGTCGTCCATCAGGTCGTCGTGCACCAGGGCGAACGTGTGCATCAGCTCGAGCGCGCCGAGCGCCGGCAGCAGCGGATCGGAAGGAGTGCCGGGACGGGCGACGCCGCGCCATCCCCAGTACGCGAACGTCGGCCGCAGCCGCTTCCCACCGGCCATCACCAGGTCGCGAGCGGTGCGCCCGAATCCGCCGAGTGACGGATCGATGGCGTCCAACGCGGCGATCTGCGGGGCGAGGAAGTCGGCGAGGGTTCCCTCGACGGCGCTGATCAGACCGGTGTGGGAGGCCGGTTGCCGGGGTATCGCCCCAAGACGGCGATTTCCCTCGAGGGTGTCATTGGCCACGCTCAGTACCGTACCCTAACTTTCGGAAGTTGCGTCGATTCGTGCGTCGATTTACCGGGAGGACCGGGATGGATACCGATCTGGCTGCCGCCTACGCGCGCTGCCGTGACCTGCACCGCGAGCACGGACGCACGTATTACCTGGCGACCCGGTTACTACCGGCCTGGAAGCGCCGTCATGTGCACGCTCTGTATGGATTCACCCGGTTCGCCGACGAGATCGTCGACCGGACCGAGCTGCAATCGCCCGCGGCGCGCTCCGCGGAGCTGACCGCCTGGTCCGCCGGGTTCCTGGCCGGTCTGCGGGGGGAGGACGTCGACGACCCGCTGCTGCCGGCCGTCCTGCACACCATCGCCGTCTTCGGGCTGGACCTTGACGATTTCGAGAAGTTCCTGCGCAGCATGGCCATGGACCTGACCGTGACCAGCTACCCGACCTACGCCGACCTGCTCGACTACATGGAGGGCTCGGCCGCGGTGATCGGCACGATGATGCTGCCGATCCTGGGCTCCTCCGACCCGCTGGCCGCCCGTGAACCGGCCCGCCAGCTCGGCTTCGCGTTCCAGCTCACCAACTTCATCCGGGACGTCGCCGAGGACACCGCCCGCGGCCGGATCTACCTGCCGCAGGAGCACCTCGCCGAGTTCGGCGTCACCCCCGAGGAGCTCGCCGCCGGGGTGGCCACCCCGGCGATCCGCGCGCTGATCCGCGCCGAGGTGGGCCGGGCCCGCGAGCACTACGCGGCCGCCGCCCCCGGCATCCCGCTGCTCGAGCCGGCCTCGCAGGCCTGCATGCGCACCGCGTTCCAGCTCTACGGCGGCATCCTCGACGAGATCGAGTCGGCGGGCTACGACGTCTTCGCGCGCCGCGCCACGGTGCCGAACCGCCGGCGGGCCGCGGTCGCGGTCCGCAGCCTGCTCACCCGGCCCGGCACTCCGGTCCGGCTGGCGGCCTGAGGTGGGTACCCGGATCGCGTTGTTCACCCGTGACCTGCGGGTCCACGACAATCCGCTGCTCGTCGGCGCGGATCAGGTGGTGCCGCTCTTCGTGCTCGACCCGAAACTGAACGGGATCTCCGCCAACCGGCTGCGGTTCCTCCACCAGAGCCTCGCCGACCTGCGGCAGAACCTCCGGGACCGGGGCGCCGACCTGGTGATCCGGGAGGGCGACCCGGTGGCCGAGACGGCGAGACTGGCCGCGGAGGTGGACGCGTCGTCGGTGATGGTCGCGGGCGACGTGTCCGCTTATGCCCAGCGGCGTGAGGGGCGGCTGCGCGACGAGCGGCTGCCGGTGGAGATCGCGCCGGGCGTGACGGTGCTGCCACCCGGAGCGGTGCGGCCGGGCGGGGGCGGTGCGTCGTACCGGGTCTTCACGCCGTACTTCAAATCCTGGGAACGTGCCGCATGGCGCGCATCGGTCGTCAGCCCGCGCACGATCGCGATGCCTTCCGGTATCGCGCCGGGCCGCCTGCCCTCGCTGCCCGCCGGCGAGTCACCCGATGCGATCCCCGGCGGCGAGACCGAGGGCCGCCGCCGGCTCCGCGCTTGGCAGGGACAGATTTCACGGTACGACGATGATCACGACGACATGGCCGCCGACAACACCAGCCGGTTGAGTGCCTACCTGCGCTTCGGCTGTCTCTCCCCGCTCGAAGTGGCACTCGCCGCGAAGGCCGACGACTCACCCGGCGCGCAGGCCTTCCTGCGTCAACTCTGCTGGCGGGACTTCTACTACCAGGTCACCGCGGCCTTCCCGACCCTCTCCACCGAGCCGATGCGCGCGAAGGCCGACACCGAGTGGCGGTACGACGAGGACGGCCTCCAGCACTGGCGGGACGGGATGACAGGTGTCCCGATCGTCGACGCCGGGATGCGCCAGCTGCGCGCCGAGGGCTGGATGCACAACCGCGCCCGGCTGATCACCGCGTCGTTCCTGACCAAGCACCTGGGCATCGACTGGCGTCCCGGCGTGCAGTGGTTCTTCCGCTGGCTGCTCGACGGGGACGTGCCGAACAACTCCGGCAACTGGCAGTGGACGGCCGGAACCGGCAACGACACCCGGCCGTTCCGCAAGTTCAACCCGATTCGCCAAGCTCAGCGTTTCGATGCGGAGGGCGTGTACGTTCGGCGCTACGTACCGGAACTGAAGGACATCGACGGGGCAGCCGTGCACCAGCCCTGGCGACTACCCGATTCGGTGCGCCGCGGCCTCGACTATCCCGGACCGTTGGAGTCACATCGGGACGAGGCGGTCTGGCTGCGGGACTGAGCTCCGCCGGGCTCGCCGGGTGTGTTGTTCCGCCTGGCCGGCCCGGTGGTGATGATGTGAGGTCCACCGGTTTGGTTGCGTCCGTCAAAACGTCTCACCGGTGGACCTCGCGTCGCTTACCCAGGACGGAGCTGCCCGAATCCGGTTTGGGAACGCTCCCGTCCGACGAGCGGACGGCCATGGGATGAGCGCCAGCCAACGCTCGTCTCATGGCCGTCCGTTACTCGGTGTTTCCGCTTCCGCGTAGGTTCAGAATCGGTTCCGCCGGAACGCACATGAGAGAACGGCTCGCGCTGTTTCTGCTTAGCTGGGCGCATGTCTGAAGCGCGGCAAGTGGACGTGGTGGTCGTCGGCCTCGGTGTCGGCGGCGAGGAGGTCGCCGGCCGTCTGGCCGCAGCCGGCCTGAACGTGATCGGCGTCGAGAACCGGCTGGTCGGCGGCGAGTGTCCGTACTGGGGCTGCATCCCCACCAAGATCATGGTCCGGGCCGGGAACGCGCTGGCCGAAGCGCGTCGGATCCCTGGCCTCGCCGGGAAGTCGACGGTCGAGCCGGACTGGGCCCCGGTCGCGAAGCGGATCCGGGACGAGGCCACCGACGACTGGAACGACAAGGTCGCGGTGGACCGGTTCACCGGCAAGGGCGGGACGTTCGTCCGGGGCACGGCGAGCATCACGGCTCCCGGCCGCATCCGGGTCGGGGACCAGGAGTACGCCGCTACGCGCGGCATCGTCATCGCCACCGGGACGGTCGCGGTGATCCCGCCGATCGAGGGACTTTCCGGTACGCCGTACTGGACGAACCGGGAGGCCGTCGAAGCGGCCACGCTCCCCGAGTCGATGCTGGTGCTGGGTGGCGGGGCGATCGGGTGCGAGCTGGCCCAGGCGTACGCGAGGTTCGGCGTCGCGGTGACCGTGATCGAGGGTTCGCCGCGGGTGCTCGCGATGGAGGAGCCGGAATCCTCCGAGGTGGCCGCGGCCGCCCTGGCCGCCGACGGGGTGCGCGTGGTCACCGGGGTTCGCGCCCAGAAGGTGGCGCACGACGGCTCGTTCCAGGTGACGCTCTCCGACGGCAGCGTGCTGACCGGGGAGAAACTGCTCGTCGCCACCGGCCGGGCGGCCCGGCTCGGCGAGCTCGGCCTGGAGCACGCCGGCCTCGACCCGGCAGCCCGCTTCCTGACCACCGACGAGTGGATGCGCGCCGGCGAGAAGGTGTGGGCGGTCGGCGACGTCACCGGTAACGGCGCGTTCACCCACATGGCGATGTACGAGGCGGATGTCGCGGTGCGCGACATCCTCGGCCAGGGCGGGCCGGCCGCGGACTACCGGGCCCGGCCGCGGGTCACGTTCCTGGACCCGGAGATCGGCGCGGTCGGGATGACCGAGCAGCAGGCCCGGGACGCGGGACTGAACGTGCGGGTCGGATACGTGCCGTTGAACCAGACCTCCCGGGGGTTCATCCACGGGCCGGGCAACGAGGGGTTCCTCAAGCTGATCGCGGACGCCGACCGGGGAGTGCTGGTCGGCGGCACGACGGCGGGGCAGTCGGGCGGCGAGATGATCGGGGCGGTGTCGGTCGCGGTGCACGCGGAGGTGCCGATCTCGACCCTGCTCAGCCAGATCTGGGCCTACCCGACGTTCCACCGGGGGCTCGGGGACGCGATGAAGGCCCTCGTCGCCTCCTGAGGCGGGGTTCGGTGAGGTGCCGCCTTCGGGCGGCGCCTCCCTCATCTTTCCGATTTCCCTGCGCTGACCTGGGGAGACGCGGGACACTAGACCCCGATTTGGAGGAGCTGGAAACCAGCGGGTAATGTTTTGCGAGCCGGTAGGGAAACGGGCGAGGCAAGCGGGTAGAACCGCTAGCGGCCGTCCTACCAAATCCTCTGATCTTGGGACCGTGGTTCGCTGCGGGCCCAGTACGAGGGTGCGTACCAGGTCAGAACGGTAGCAACCGGGATTAACCGGTTGACAACGCCACGAAGACCTAGTAGTGTTGAACGAGTGCCCCGGGGAACGGGCCGCGAGAGCGGGACGTTTGAA
>NZ_BOMS01000041.1 GCF_016862315.1 Actinoplanes palleronii
CGGCGGGCTCGGCTGGTGCTGAGGGTGGTGTCGAGTCTGTTTTGGGGACCGTGAGCGCCAGCCGGCCTGCGCTGGCGAGCACTTGTCGTGGTTTTTCGGCGGGTTTGACCACTGTCGGTGCTCGCTGAGGGTGGCTGGCGAGCTCGGGTGGTGGTTATTCGGGCGGCGAAGGGGCCGTGGGTGCTCGCTGCGGGTGGGGCCGGGGAGTGCGGCCGGTCCGGGGGCGGTCTTTGAGGGCTGGCTGTGGGACTGGTTCGGGCGGCTGGGGCTGGTTGGGAAGGGGGCCTGACCTGGGGTGCGGTTCTTCCGGTGGGGAATGCGATTCTCCTGTGACGCCCGGCGAGTCGTGGCAGGCTAGCCTTTGTTATGGCAAATGCGACAAATGCCTCCCCTGATCCGGCGGCCGGTGCGAACCCGGCGGCCAGCGGTCGGCGTGCCCGCACCGAGCCAGTCCGCGGCCGCACTCAGCCGGCGCTGGGACGTGCCGAGCCGACCCGGGGGCGCAAGGAGACGACCCGGGGCCGTGTCGAGCCGACCCGGGCGAAGTCGACGTCCGCGGCCACCGCGACGTCGGCAAAGAGTGTTGTCACGGCGCGCGCCGACTCGGCGAAGAAGTCCACCCGCAAGGGCGCGGCCCTCGAGCCGATCAAGCCCTCGGCCACCAAGTCGACGGCGGGCGGTGCGGGTGCCGGAAAGTCGGTGACGCCCGGCACACCTGCTCGAAAGACGATCACGGCGGCTGCCACCGGAAAGCCGGCAACCGGCTCCGCCGGAAAGCCGGCAACCGGCTCCGCCGGAAAGCCCGCCAAGGGAACACCGGCGGGCAAGTCTGCTTCCGGAGCCGCCGCCGGGCGAGTGGCGAGCAGTGCGGCGACCAGGACAACTGGTAGTCGAGCGGCCGGCTCGGCGGCGACCGGGAGGGCGGCTGGTAGCCGGGCGGCCGGCTCGGCGGCGGGAAGGGCCGTCGGCACTCGAGTGGCTGGCGGAGCTTCGGCCGGGCGGTCGGTTGCCGGCCGGGTGACTGGCGGGAGCGCGGCTGGGAAGTCGGCGTCCGGTGCGGCTGCCGGGCGGGTGACCAGCGGGTCTGCGTCCGGTGCGGCTGCCAGGTCGGCCGGGCGGGGGAGCGCGGGGAAGGCGAGCGCTGCCGGAACTTCCGGGAAGGCCACGATGGCCCGGGCCGCCAAGGCCGCCCAGGCCGGTGACAGTGCGGCCGAGGCGCGGGCGGCGCGGCAGGCTGCTGCGGTGGGCAAACCGGCGCGGAGCCGGGCGGTGCCGGCCGAGACGAGCACCGCCGCGAAGCCCCGCAAGATCCTGTCCAGCGACACGCAGGGGACCGCCTATGCCGCGACCCCGCACAAGATCATCATCCGGGCCACCGACTCGATCCGACCGGCCTCGCACGCCGCCACGGACCCGGCGGAATCGACCACGCCCGGCGGCGGACGCCATCGGCTGAACGCTGAGCCACGCGAACCCTCAGCGGGCCGCCACCGACTGCCCGCGGAGAACCCGGCAACCGAGGGCGAGCCGCCGCTCCAACCGGCTGGGGATCCGGCGCCCATGCCGGACCCGTCCATCCGGCTGGTCGCGGCAGATCCGACATCCAGGCCGGTGCCGGGGGAGGACCGGGCCTTGGTGGCACCGGGAGAACCCGTTGCGGCGGGAGGAGGACTCCCGGACCGGTTGACGTCTCACATACCTCCGGGGGAGCCGCGAGCAGCGGACGACCCCCCGGCCCGGCACCGAGCCGACCAGCACCCCACCCACACTGCCGACGAACTGGAGCAGCCGCCCACCATGCGCCCGCGCCGCTCCGCCACACCGCAGCCCGCCGAGCCCCAGCCGCCGCTGCATCCCCAGAGCCAGGCCGAGAGCCCGGCCGAAGATCAGGCTGGACGCCACGCCGACAGCCGTGCCGGAGACCAGGCCGCGACCTCAGTCGAGACTCCGGCGGAAACGCCGGCCGTGACGCCGGTCCGGCACACCGGGGCCAAGCACGCGGCCCAGCCCCTGTCTGCTCGGCCGGTGGTCGATCCGGCGACGGGTCTGCCGCCCGGCATGACCCGCGGCATCCTGGAACTGGCCGCCGAGCGCCTGGCCGCCTCCCGGCCGGTCCCGCCGGACGACGACGGGGCCGAGGGAGCGGAGCCCGGGCAGCCGGGTGACGAGGGGCAGCGGTCGTCGTCCCGGCGAGGTGGCCGGTCGGCCGGACTGCGTGCTCCGAGCGCCCCCGCTGCCGGGACCCGGCCTGGTTCGGGTTCCCGGCCGCCGCTGTCGTCCCGGCCGCCCGCGGGCCCGCCCGAGGCGGTCCGCCCGCCGACCACCCCACTCGCCGCCGACCCCTACTTCCCGTCGGCCGCGAAACCGTCGGCTGCGAGGCCGTCGGGCGCGAGGCCGTCGGGCGCGAGGCCGTCAGCTGCGAAGCCGTCAGGCGCGAAGTCGCTCGGCGCGGAGGCAACGGGTACGGAGGCGACGGGCGCGGAGGCAGCGCCCACCGCCCGCCGGCTTCGGGGCACCCGTCCGCCGGTCGCCGAGCCGTTCGACGCCGAATCGGACCTGCGAGGCGAAGAAGGCCACGAGGGCCACGAGGGCCATGAGGGCCATGAGGGCCACGAGCAGGTGCTGCCCGAGCCGGAACTGCTGCCGGAACGCCCCACCCGCCGACGCCCGATCAACCGCCCGACCCAGCCCGCATCCCAGGCCCCGCTCACCCAGCAGCCGTCCGCGGCCCGGCCCGCGGCGCCCCAGATCCTGCCCGCAGCCGCCCCGGAGCCGACATATCCGACGCCAGCCGCGATCCCCGACACCGCGATCCCCGGCACCACGATCCCTGACGCCACGCTCCCCGGCTCCGCGCTCCCAGATCCGGAGGCCGCAGGTCCGGAGCCCACGAGCACCGCAGACGGCACCCCTCTGGCGCTCGCGCACGACACCGCCGAGCCGCCGCACCTGACCGCCGAGCAAGCCCGCCTCGCCGAGCAGGCCCGCTTCGCCGAGCAGGCCCAGCTGGCCGAGCAGGCCTACCTGGCCGAGCGAGCCCAACTCGCTCAGCAAGCTCACCCCGCCGAGCGAGCCCAACTCGCCCAGCAAGCAGGTCAAGCCCACCTTGAGGCCCAGGAAACCGACTGGTTCTGGCCGACCACCGACCACCAGCCGATCGGCCTCCCGGAGAGCGTCCGCCTCCCGGCGAGCACCCCCGAGGGCCTGTGGCACCCCGCCGACGAGCACCCCGCCGACGAGCACCCTGCCAACGAGCACCCCGCCGACGAGCAGCCCACCCGCGAGCAGCCGGTCTACACGGAACCTCCGGCCGCCGAACAGCCGACCATCGAGCAGGCGATCCCGCACCAGCCCGAGCCCGGCACGGCCGAGTCACCCGGCCAGATGCCGGTCGCGTTCCTGGACGCGCGAGATGCTGCTCCGGACTCGATCCTCGAGATCGATCGGCCCGGCCCGGCCCCGGAGGACACCGACGGGCACGCCGAGATCCGCGCGAGGCTGTCCCCGTCCGGGCGCAAGCTGCTCCGGCGCCGCCGTACGGTGACTTTCATGGCGTACATCCTGGTTGTCGCCATGGTCTTGGTCGTCGGTCATGAGTTGCGGGATCGGCAGCGACCGACCGCTTCTGATCGCCAAGCCGCGCAGCGGTCGGCGGAACCTGCCGCCCCGCAGCAGGATCAGGTCGGTCAGGCGCAGCAGGAGCCGGATGTGGCGGCGGAGACGGACCAGCGAGGCTCGGTGCAAGGTGCGGCCCCGGCCGCCGGGGAGTCGGCCGGCAAGGCCGGGGATTTCCGGTACGTCAAGACGCGCGGTCCGATGCTCGGCGAGTCCGGCAAACTGCACAAGTTCCGGGTGGCCGTCGAGGAGACCGTGACCGATGTCGAGCTGACCGATTTTGCCGAGTCGGTGGACAGCACCCTCGGTGACGACCGGAGCTGGATCGGCAGCGGCAAGCTGCGCCTGCGCCGGGTGCCGAAGTCCGATGGGGACGCCGAGTTCACCATCTACCTGGCCACGCCGGTCACGTCGGAGCGGATGTGCGCCACCGGTGGCCTGCACACCGAGGGTTTCACCTCGTGCCGGGTGCCGGGCAAGGTAGTGATCAACGCCGAGCGCTGGGCGACCGCGATCCCGGAGTACGAGGGCGAGCTCGACCAGTACCGCCAGTACGCCCTCAACCACGAGGTCGGCCACCAGCTCGGGCACGGTCACGAGGCCTGCCCCGGCAAGGGCAAACCGGCGCCGGTGATGCTGCCGCAGACGTACGGTCTGGAGGGTTGCGACCGCAACGCCTGGCCGTTCCGCAACGGCAAGCGGTACCAGGGCGAGCCGCGGCCGTAAATATTCCGCGATCCCGCATGTCGGGCCGGTGTCCGACGTCATGGGCAGATCAGCGCCGAACGAGCGACAATGGGCGGCGATCCTTACCACCGAACCCCGGGGAGTGAACTGTGGCTCTGCCCCCGCTCGTCGAGCCGGCTGCCGAGCTGAGCGTCGAAGAGATCCGTCGCTATTCGCGCCACCTGATCATCCCGGACGTCGGGATGGACGGGCAGAAGCGGCTGAAGAACGCCAAGGTCCTCGCCGTCGGCGCGGGCGGTCTCGGCTCGCCCACGCTGCTGTACCTCGCCGCGGCCGGCGTCGGCACGCTCGGCATCATCGACTTCGACACCGTCGACGAGTCGAACCTTCAGCGCCAGATCATCCATGGCGTCTCCGACATCGGCACGCCCAAGGCGGAGTCCGCGGCCCGGAGCATCGCCGAGGTCAACCCGCTGGTGAACGTGGTCATCCACAACACCGCGCTGGACCGCGACAACGTCAAAGAGATCTTCAGCCAGTACGACCTGATCGTCGACGGCACCGACAACTTCGCGACCCGGTACATGGTCAACGACGCTGCGGTCCTGCTCGGCAAGCCGTACGTCTGGGGTTCGATCTATCGGTTCGACGGTCAGGCGTCGGTCTTCTGGGAGGAGCACGGTCCCTGCTACCGCTGCCTCTACCCGGAGCCCCCGCCGCCCGGCATGGTGCCGAGCTGCGCCGAGGGCGGCGTCCTCGGCGTGCTCTGCGCGTCGATCGGCTCGATCCAGGTCAACGAGGCGATCAAGCTGATCACCGGCATCGGTGAGCCGCTCGTCGGCCGGCTGATGGTCTACGACGCCCTGGAGATGGAGTACCGCAAGATCAAGGTCCGCAAGGACCCGAACTGCGCGCTCTGCGGCGACAACCCGACCGTCACCGACCTGCTCGAGGACTACGAGGACTTCTGCGGCGCGGTCTCCGACGAGGCTCAGGAAGCGGTGACCGGCTCGACCATCACCGCCCGTGAGCTGAAGGAGTGGCAGGACTCCGGCAAGGACGTGTTCCTCGTCGACGTCCGCGAGCCGGCCGAGTGGGAGATCAACCGGATCCCGGGCGCGATCCTGATCCCGAAGGGCGACATCCTGTCCGGGGCGGCGCTGGCGCAGTTCCCGCAGGACCGGCAGATCGTGCTGCACTGCAAGTCGGGTGTGCGCTCGGCGGAGGCCCTCGCGGCTCTGAAGGCGGCCGGCTTCAAGGACGCCGTGCACGTTCAGGGCGGCATCGTGTCCTGGGTCAGCACCGTCGACCCGTCGCAGCCGACCTACTGATCGGACACTGCTGATCGGCATTGTTCACACTGGGGAGTATTGATCTTGACTCCCCAGTGTGACAGTTCGATCACCGAATCGGACCAATGCGACAGATGGTCGATACGTCCCGCGAATCACAGCTTTGCCGGGTAACGTCTCCACCGTGGTCGATATCGATGCCGCGATCGGGTACGTAGTCGCCCATGGTGACCCGGTCGAACGTGCCCGCCTGTCCTACCTGAGGACGGGCCAACCGGCGTCTCCAGAGATCATCGATCGGATCTCCGGTGGGCAGATGGCCGAAGGCGGCTGGCCCGCCTCCGCCGACGGCCAGGTTCCCTCCGTCGACGCCACCTGCTTCCGCCTCGGCGAGCTCGACGACCTCGGCGGCCTGCAGGCCGGTCCGGTCGCGGAGCGGGCTCTGCAGTGGCTGGCCGGCTCCCAGCGCGCCGACGGCACCTGGCAGGAGCACGAGTCGCTGGCCGGCGAGGCCCCGGCCTGGGCGCTGCCCGGCGACCCGGAGGCCACGCTCTATCTGACCTCGGTGGCCGGCTTCTGGCTGACCGCCGCCGCGGTCGAGAGCGACGCCTACCAGACCCGCGGCCGCTACACCGACGTCCTGGCCCGCGCGGCCGGGTTCGTGGTCTCCCAGCTGCGGCCGGACGGCTCCTGGCCGTCGTTCCTGGCGGCCGGCTGGCACACCGCCGGCCTGCTGCACCAGCAGCAGTATTTCTACGAGTCGTCCCGGGTGCAGCTGGTCCTCGGCGAGCGCCTGCCGAACATGTCGCCGGCCGACGTCGCCGCGATGGCGTCCGCGCTGCGCCGGGTCAACCTCGGCGACGACTGGCTGCTGCGGAACGCCCGCAAGCGGCTGGGCGAGACGCAGCGGACCGACGGCGGGTGGGACAGCAACGAGGGCCCGGTCTTCGACGTCAACGTCACGCTGACGGCGCTGCGAGCCTGCCGCTGACCCCGGCCGGGAATCGCTCCCGGCCGAGGTCGCTCCTGGCTAGAACAGCTTGTACTTCGCGCGGGAGACGGTGAATCCGTGCCCGCTCGACAGGTCGAGGCAGGTCACCCCGGCGTCCGTGACGGTGCACTTGAGGTCGTTAGACTTGATCACCGTCTGGTACGGGACCACCTCGAAGCTCTCGTTCTGCAGGCTGTCGCCGGCGCAGGTCAGCTGAGCCTTCTTGCCGTTGCCCATCGACACGCCGTTGCCCCAGTCCACGTGGCAGCTCTCCGGCGCGGCCGGCAGCTCCCAGTCGTGGTTCACGTCGCAGCGGACCGCGTTGGCCTCCGCCGTCATGAGGCAGACGATGCGGCGCGACGGGGTGTAGAAGCCGAACTCGTCCGGGGCCTCGCGGGTGGTGAGGCCGGCGTTGGCCGGGCTGCTCGCCGCCGACGAGCCGTGCGCGGCCGGGGGGATCGCCGACGGGCTGGTCTGCGCCGGGGCGGGCGAAGTGGGCGACGTGGTCGGAGCCGTGGTGAACTCCGTCGACGCGGCCACCTGCGAGGGAGGTCCGTGCGAGTCGCCGTCGGCGGTCGCGCCGGCCGCCACCGGGACGGCGATCACCAGGAGGGCGAGCACGCTCAGGGCGACCGCACGGTTGCGCTTACGCGTACGCACTGTCGCGCTTGTCGCCGCGACACCGTCGGGGCGCACGTAGGGGGCGGCCTCGTCGCGGAACTCGGCAAACGCGCTGGTGAGGATCTGGTCGTCGAAGTCAGGCACGGGTCTTCTCCTTCTCGGTGAGCTGAGCTGCCAGGGCGGTACGTCCGCGGTGCAGCCAGGATTTGACGGTTCCCTCCGCCACCCCTTCTTGGGCGGCGATCTCACTGACCGGCAGGTCGGCGAGGTAGTGCAGGATGACCGCGCGCCGCTGCTGGGCGGGGAGGGTGGCGAGCGCCTTGGCCAGGGCGACCCGGTCCGGGCTGGGAGCGGAGGCATATTCCTCACGCTGCCGGCGCATGAACAGCGCGGCGGTACGGGCCCGGCGCCACTGGCTGGTCGCGAGGTTCCAGGCGACGCGGCGCACCCAGGCGCCCGGGTCGTCGTACCGGGAGACCTTCTTCCAGCGGGCGAGCGCCCGGCAGAACGCCTCCTGCACGACGTCCTGCGCGGCGGCCATGTTGCCGGTGTACGCGAACAACTGGATCGTGAGGGGCTGGAAGAACGCCTGGTAGAACTCTTCGAAATCACCGTCCGAAGGCGGTCCGACGTCAGTCACCCCGTCGGCTGGGCCCCCGCTGCGCACCGTAACCACTCGTTCCTCGTTCCCCTCGACGACCGTCGTTCTCGGCCGGTTCGGGGATCACACGCGCATGGTGCGAGGGAGGTTGCAGGGAAGTTTGAAAAGTTTTCAGCCTCGCGTGTGACCGTTACCGGTCACTACGTACTTTGTGGAGGTCAGCTCGGGCAGGCCCATCGGCCCGCGGGCGTGCAGCTTCTGCGTGCTGATCCCGATCTCGGCGCCGAAGCCGAACTCGCCGCCGTCGGTGAACCGGGTCGACGCGTTCACCACCACCGCGGCCGCGTCCACGCCGGCCACGAACCGGCGGGTCGCGCCGAGCGACTCGCTCACGATCGCCTCGGTGTGGCCGGTGCCGTACAACCGGATGTGGTCCATCGCGTCGTCCAGCGAGTCCACGACCGCGACCGAGATGTCCGCCGAGAGATATTCGGTGCCCCAGTCGGCCTCGGTGGCGGCGACCACCGCGTCGTTGAACCCGGCGACCCGGGCGTCGCCGTGCACCGTGACGCCCGCGTCGAGCAACGACTCCAGCACCAGCGGCAGGAACGCGTCGGCGATCTCCGTGTGCACCAGCAGCGACTCGGCCGCGTTGCAGACCGAGTTGCGCTGGGTCTTCGAGTTCATCGTGATCGCCAGGGCCTTCTCCAGGTCGGCGGCGGCGTCCACGTAGACGTGGCAGTTGCCCACCCCGGTCTCGATCACCGGCACGGTGGACTGCTCGACGACCGTCCGGATCAGGTCGGCGCCGCCGCGCGGGATCAGCACGTCGACCAGGCCGCGGGCCCGCATCAGCTCCTTGACCGAGTCGCGGGTGGTGGCGTCCAGCAGCTGGATGGTGTCGGCCGGCAGACCGGCGTCGGCGACCGCCTTGCGCAGCACCGACACGATCGCGGCGTTCGACGAGAAGGCCGAGCGGGAGCCGCGCAGCAGGGCCGCGTTGCCGGACTTCAGGCAGATGCCGGCGGCGTCCGCGGTCACGTTCGGCCGGCCCTCGTAGATCATGCCGACCACGCCGAACGGCACCCGGACCTGCCGCAGCTCCAAGCCGTTGGCCAGGGTGGAGCCGCGCACCACGTCACCGATCGGGTCGGGCAGGGCGGCGAGCTGGCGCAGGCCGTCGGCCATCGCGGCGACCCGCTCCGGGCTCAGCGCGAGCCGGTCGATGATCGCCTCGGAGGTGCCGTTCTCCCGGGCGGTGCTGATGTCGACGGCGTTCGCCGCGACGATGTCACCCGCCCGCTCGACCAGGCGGTCGGCCATCAGCAGCAGCGCCGCGTCCTTCTCCGCGCGGGTGGCTCCGGCCAGGTCGATGGCGGCGATCCGGGCTGCGGCCGCCTGCTCCAGCACGCTCATGACAAACCTTTCAGAGAGTCTCAGAGGAGGACGAGGTCGTCGCGGTGGACGACCTCTCGTTCATAGCCCGGCCCGAGCGCCGCGGCCAACTCCGGAGTGGAGCGTCCGAGCAGCGCGGGGATCTCCACGGCGTCGTAGTTGACCAGCCCGCGGGCCACCGGCGTGCCGGAACCCGCGTCCACCAGGTCGACCGGGTCGCCGGCCGCGAACGACCCGTCCACCGCGGTGATCCCGGCGGCCAGCAGCGACTTGCGCCGGGCCACCACCGCGGCCACCGCGCCCTCGTCCAGGTGCAGGCGGCCGCGCGGCGCGGTGGCGTGCGCCAGCCAGTACAGCCGGGCGGCGGGCCGGGTCGCGGCGGCCTCGAAGAGCGTGCCCACCTCGTCGCCGGCCAGCGCGGCCGAGGCCAGCGGCGCGGCGGTCAGCACCACCGGGATGCCGAAGCCGGTGGCGATCCGGGCCGCCTCGACCTTGGTGACCATGCCGCCGGTGCCGACGCCGGCCTTGCCGGCCGCGCCGATCGTCACCCCGGCCAGGTCGGCGTCGCTGCGGACCAGCGGGATCCGCACCGAGGCCGGGTCGGACGGGCTGCCGGTGTAGAGCGCGTCCACATCGGAGAGCAGCACCAGCAGGTCGGCGTCGACAAGCGCGGCGACCAGCGCGGCCAGCCGGTCGTTGTCGCCGAACCGGATCTCCTCGGTGGCCACCGTGTCGTTCTCGTTGACGATCGGCAGCGCGCCCAGGTCGAGCAGTTTCCGCAGCGTCCGATAGGCGTTGCGGTAGTGCGCCCGCCGGGTCACGTCGTCGACGGTGAGCAGCACCTGGGCCACGGTCAGGCCGTGCCGGGCGAAACCGGCGGTGTATCGCCCGATCAGCAGGCCCTGGCCGACCGCGGCGGCGGCCTGCTGGGTGGCCAGGTCGCGCGGGCGGCGGCGCAGCTGCAGCGGGGCGAGCCCGGCGGCGATCGCGCCGCTGGAGACCAGGACGACCTCACGACCCGCGCCGGCCAGCCCGCCCAGGACGTCGACGAGGGTGTCCAGCCGCTGATCGTCGATGCCGCCCGACGCGGTGGTCAGCGAGGACGACCCCACCTTGACCACGATCCGGCGCGCGCCGGTCACCAATTCCCGCACCCGGCCCATTGTGCTCGGCCGCCTCGCGAAGATCCGTGTCCGATCCCATATCGTGGCCGGTGATGACACCGGAGGAGTACACCGAAGCGGTCCTGGCCCTCGTCGAGAGCATCCCGGAGGGCAAGGTGATGTCCTACGGGGCGGTCGCCGACGCGCTGGCCGAGCGGTCCGGGCGCAACTCGCCCCGGCTGATCGGCGGCATCATGTCCCGGCACGGCGGCGGGGTGCCGTGGCACCGGGTGGTGAACAGCGCCGGCCGGATGCCACCTGGCCACGAGCAGGAAGCGCGGGCGCGACTGCTGGCCGAGGGCGTACCGTTGCGCGGCGACCGGGTAGTGATCGACAAGGCCGGGTGGACACCTGATGAAGACCGGACAGGCGAGTAAAACCGCGTACAGCGCGGCGCGGTATCGCGCTGCGCACCAGGTGCTGGAGCAGGGCTCGATCTTCCGAGACCCGCTCGCCCTGCGCATTCTCGGCGGTGACGCGGAGGAGCTGCTGGCGGACGCGCCCCGGCGCGGGATGCGGCTGTTCATCGCGGCCCGGCACCGGTTCGCTGAGGATCACCTGGCGGCCGCGGTGGGCCGTGGGGTGCGGACCGCGGTGGTGCTGGGCGCCGGGCTGGACACGTTCGCGTACCGCAACCCGCACCCGGCGCTTCAGGTGATCGAAATCGACCACCCGGACACGCAGGTGTGGAAGCAGCAGCGGCTGGCCGAGGCCGGGGTGAGCCGTCCGGCGAGCTTGCGCTACCTCGGCGTCGACTTCGAGCGGGAGAGCCTGGCCGACCGGCTCGACCTGGCCGAGCCCGCGTTCTTCCTGTGGCTCGGGGTGGTGCCGTACCTCTCGGCCGAGGGCTTCGCCGCGACCCTCAAACGGGTCGCCGACCGGCCCGGCAACGAGGTGGTCTTCGACTATGCCCAGTCGCCGGAGCGGATGCCGGCCGCGCGCCGGGCCGCCCTGGAGGAGCGGGCCGCCCGGGTCGCCAAGATCGGCGAACCGTGGCTCACCTTCTTCGAGCCCGAGGAGATCGCCGCCGACCTCGCCGGTCACGGCTTCGGCGAGATCGAGGACCTGGGCCCGTCCGGCCTGGCCGCCCGCTATTTCGACCGCCCGGACGTCCCTCCGGAAACCGCCGGCGGTCACGTCCTGCACGCCCGCCGATAAAACCCTTTTCCGGTACGAGCGAGGAGCCCCCGCGTCAGGCCTCTCGGCCCACGCCCCCGCGCGTCCCGCGCGGCGTCCCGGCCGCTCCGGGCCGCGGCGCGGGTCCGGGTCACCCGCGCGAGCGCGGCCTCCGCGCTGATCCAGGCCGCGCCGCGGGTCGGGATCACCTCAGGCCCGCGAACGCCGCCGTCGCCCGCATCTGCCACTCGAAGAACCCGCGCCGGTCCTCGTCGATCGAGTTGTTCAGCTGGCCGTACAGCTCCGTGCTGATCGCGCCGCAGAGGTGCACGAAGCCGTACATCGTCGCGCCGACCAGGTGAGCCGGGGTGTCCAGGCCGAACTGCGCCGCGACGGCCGCCAACTCCTCGCCGAACCGCCCGGCCGGCTGCCCCGGCACCGCAGGGAGCTCCCCCGCGGCGAGCGCGTCCCGCAGCACCCCGGCCAGCAGCATGATCACCCGGATCGCCGACTCGATGGTGTCCTGCGGCGCCTCGTACCCGGGGACCGGGCTGCCGTAGATCAGCGCCCACTGGTGCGGGTTGGCCACCGCCCAGTCGCGGACCGCGTGCGAGATCGCCACCCAGCGCTCGACCGGGGCCACCGCCGGCGACGAGGCCACCGTCGCGGCTGCGTCGGCCCGCGCCGCCGCCGCGCCGACCGCCTCGTACGCATCAATGATCATCGCCGTGAGCAGCTCGTCACGGCTGGCGAAGTAGCGGTACACCGCGGACGAGGCCATCCCGAGATCGCGGGCGACGGCCCGTAACGAAAGGTTCGCCCCGTCGGTTGCCAGGTGGCGCTGGGCCACCTGCTTGATCTCTTCGGTCATCTCGGCCCGGACCCGGGCGCGCAGGTTGGCGGCAGTCATGGGAACCAGTGTGCCACGACGAGAGCACTGCTCTTGCATGGCGGCGAGAAACGTGTAATCGTTGTCCTCAACAGAGAGCACTGCTCGCAAAGGAGAACATCATGACGCACGTGATCATCGGTTCCGGTCCGATCGGCTCCGGGGTGGCCCGGATCCTGGCCGGGCAGGGTGAGCAGGTCCGGATCATCACGCGCAGCGGCAGCGGCCCGGAGCACCCGCTGATCGAGCGGGCCACCGCTGACGCGTCCGACGCACGCCGGCTCTCCGAGCTGTCCCAGGACGCCGAGGTGATCTACAACTGCGCGAACCCGAAATACACCGAGTGGGCCGACAAGTGGTTCCCGATGAACAACGCGATGATCGCCGCGGCCAAGGCGTCCGGCGCGGTCTACGCGATCACCGGCAACCTGTACGGCTACGGACCCCAGCCCGGCGGCCGGATGACCGAGGACAGCCCGCTCGCCGCCACCGGCCGCAAGGGCCGGATCCGGATCAAGATGTGGCAGGACGCCCTGGCCAGCGGGGTCCGCACCATCGAAGCCCGCGCCTCGGACTACATCGGCGGCGGCGCGGTCAGCACGATCTCGGCCGTGCTGCTGCCCGCGATCAATTCCGGTCGCGCGGCCTGGGCGCCGGCGAACGTCGACCTGCCGCACACGTTCAGCTACACCGGTGACATGGCCCGGACCCTGGTCACGCTGGCGCGCGACGAGCGGGCGCACGGCCAGGCCTGGCACGTGCCCTCGCCCGCGCCGGTCTCGTTCCGGCAGCTGGCCGCGCGGTACTGCGAGCTGGCCGGTGTGCCCCAGGTCAAGGTGCACAGCCTGCCCCGGTTCGTGATGCGCACGGCCGGTGTCGCCGTGCCGATGGCCCGCGAGCTGGCCGAGATGGACTACCAGTTCTACGCGCCGTTCGAGATGGACAGCTCGCGCACCGAGCGCACGTTCGGCCTCACCCCGACCGACCTGGACGTGGCCCTGCGCGAGACGGCTGCCGACGCCGAGGCGACAGCGGCCCGCAAGATGTGAGCGCAGGAAAAGCCCGCGAGATGTGACGACCGATCAGAGCAGCAGACCGACGCCACCGCGCCGTGGGTCACCGGCCGCACCGGCCTGGCCCACGGCGGTGACGCCGCCGAAGTAGTGGTTCAGGTCCGGCCACTCGACCACCTGCCACCCGGCGGCCCGCAGCGCGGCCAGCTCGGCCGGATCGCAGCCGTACTCCGCGTGGATGGTGTCCTCCACCGCGTGGAACCGGGGCCGGGCGATCGCGTCCGCCACGTCCAGCCCGTCCACCAGCACCCCGAGCAGCGTGTCCACCAGCGCCGTACGGATCCGGGACGCTCCCGCCGACCCGGCCGCCACCGCCAGCCCGTCATCCGGCCCGACCACCACGAGCGGGCACATGTACGACGACATCCGCCGCCCCGGCACCAGATCGTCGGTGAGCAGCTCTCCCTCGCCGAGCATCGAGTTGAGGTTTATCCCCAGCCCGGGCAGCCACACCCCGGCGCCCAGCCCGAGCGTCGTGGTGATCACGCAGGCGTTGCCCTCCGGGTCGACCACCGAGACGTTTGTGGTGTCGCCGAGTCGCTGCCCCCCGATGTTCCGCAGCGCCGAGGCCACCCCGACGGCCCGGCCCGGCCGGGTCAGGTCGACCGGCAGCGTGCCGATGGTGTCCACCGTCCGATTCAGGTCATGCCTGGCGCACACGCGGTATCCGGCCAGCTCGGCGTGGTCCACCGGCGCCTCGGCGACCCGGTAGCTGGACAGGTCGGCCGGTCCGAGCGTGCCACCGGCCGCGCGCACCGTGGTCACCATCAGATCCGCGTACTCCCCGGTGTAGAACACCTCCGGGCCGTCCGTCGCGAGAGCGTCCATGGCGGTGGACAGGCCCTGGTGGAAGAGCAGTTCGTCGCTCTCCAGCAGCCGGCCGCCGGGCTGGTACGGCGTCGCGCCGGCGCCGTACGCCAGGGCCGGCGCGCACGATCTCAGGGTCTGCGCGTGCGCGGCCGGCAGCAGCACGCCGGTCCGGGCCAGGCCGGCCGCCGGGGCGACCACCTCGGGCCAGGGCAGCCGGCCCCAGCGCCGGTGCACCTCGCCGAGCCCGGCCGGCACGCCCGGCACCGCCACGCTGGCCCCGCCGATCGAGTAGATCTGTGGCAGCCCGCCGAAGAACACGTCGACCGCGACCATCGGTTCCGGCTTCCGGTCGTTGTCCAGGCCTGGCACCGCGACGAAGAAGTCCAGGCAGGTGACTTCACCGGTGCGCGCATCGAAGAACGTGGCGAACCCGCCGCCACCGATCCCGGTGTAGATCGTCTCGGCGACGCAGCAGGCCAGGACCGCGGCGACCGCCGCGTCGGCGGCAGAGCCGCCCGCTTCGAGGATCCGCACCCCGGTGCGAGCGGTTGCCGGATGGCTCGCGGCGACGCCGGCCGCAACGCTTTCCATGCGAGCGAGCGTAGGCGGGAAGACCCGATCATGGTTACGATGCGCGTCGATGACGCCCGCCGGTCCCTCTCCCGTGGTAACCCAGGCGAGTGGCCTGCCCAGACGTGTTTTGGCTGGGTATGCCCTCGGGTCCCTGGTCACGGGCGCCTTCGGTACGGTGCCCGGATTGTTGCTTCTGCCGTATCTGACCGACACGCTGGGTGTCGCGGCGGGCGTATCCGGCCTGCTCGTGCTGCTGCCGAAGGCGTGGGACGTAGTGGTCAACCCGCTCGCCGGGCGGCTCTCCGACCGCAGTGGTACCCGCCGTCCTTTCCTCCTTGTCGCGGGACTATTGCTGGGCGTACTGTTTGCGGCCATCTTCGCGGCGCCGTTCTCCGGTGGCGCGGCGTCCGGCGCGTACGTCGCGATCGCCTTCCTCACGGCGGCTACCGCTTACGCGTTCTTCCAGGTCCCGTACGTCGCGATGCCCGCCGAACTCACCGACGGCTACGCGGAGCGGACCCGCCTGATGACCTGGCGGGTCGCGGTTCTGGCCCTGGCCATCCTGATCTCCGGCGCGCTGGCGCCGCTCGTCGTGGAGGCGACCGGCGGCGGCCGGGCCGGACACCGGTGGTCCGGGTTGTTCGTCGGCCTGCTGATCGTCGTGGGCACTCTTGCGACCTTTTTCGGTACGCGTGGAGCCGAGTCCCGCACCGCTCGGGACGCCGAACCGAGCCTCGTCGCCCAGCTCCGGGTCGCCTCCGCGAACGCGCCGTTCCGCGCGCTGCTGCTGTGCTGGATCGTGCAGGCCGCCGGGATCGGCACGATGCTCGCCGGGGTCCAGTTCTTCGCCGACCACGTGTTGCGCCAGGACGCCGGTGGGACGTTCCTCTTCGCCGCGTTCGTCGGCCCCGCGCTGCTGGTCATGCCGCTCTGGACGGCGATCGGCAAGCGCCACGGCAAGCTGCGCTCGCTGATCGCGGCCTCGCTGCTCTTCGCGACCGGCGCGTTGGTCCTGCTCGCCTCCCCGGCACTGCCCGCGCTCGTCGTCTACCTGGTCGTCGCGCTGATCGGCGCCGGGTACGCCGGCCAGCAGGTGTTCGCGATGTCGATGCTGCCGGACTGCATCGCCTACGACACCGCGCGCACCGGCCGCCGCCAGGCCGGTGTCTTCACCGGGCTGTGGACCGCCGGGGAGACCCTCGGCCTGGCCCTCGGCCCCGGCATCTACGCCCTGGTCCTGCAGGTTTTCGGTTACGTTTCGTCGGCGACCGGCGAGGCCGCGGCGCAGGACTCGACGGCCCGGCTCGGTGTGCTGCTCGGCTTCACCATCATCCCGGCGGTGCTGGTCGGCGTCGCGGTGCTGCTGCTGCGCGGGTACCAGGAGAGGATCGCGAAATGATCGACGCGCTTCCCGGGAAGGGTGTGCCCGCCGACCAGATCCTGGCCGAGTTGCGGGGGCTGCGCGGCGGCGACCTGCCCACCCACGGCGGCCGGCTCTTCGCCTACGTCTACGACCCGGCCCTGGACGGCCTGGACGAGCTGGCCCGTGCCGCGCACGCCGTCTCCGCCTCGGTCAACGGGCTCGACCCGACCGCGTTCCCGTCCCTGCTCGCGATGGAGAACGCGCTGGTCGGGGCGGCCGCCAAGCTGCTCGGCGGCAACGCCGGCACGGTCGGCAGCGTGACCAGCGGTGGCACCGAGTCACTGATCCTCGCGGTGAAGGCGGCCCGGGACGCGCACCCCGAGGTGGCGAACCCGAGGCTGGTGGTGCCGTCCACCGCGCACGCCGCGTTCGCCAAGGCCGCGCACTACCTGCGGGTCGCGCTTGACGTCGTACCGGTAAAAGATCTTCGGGCGGACCCGGCGGCGATGGCCGCCGTGATCGGACCGGAAACCGTGCTGATCGCGGCCTCCGCCCCGTCCTACGCGCACGGTGTGGTCGACCCGATCCCGGAGATCGCCGCGATCGCGGAAGAACGCGGCGTGCGGTTCCACGTCGACGCCTGCTTCGGCGGCTGGATCCTGCCCTACCTGCGGCGGCTCGGCGCCGACCTGCCCGACTTCGACCTGAGCCTGCCCGGCGTCACCAGCATCTCGGTCGACCTGCACAAGTACGCCTACGCGCCGAAGGGCGTGTCGATCCTGCTGCACGCGACCGAGGAGCTGCGCCGCCCGCAGTACTTCGCCTACGCGGACTGGCCCGGCTACACGATGATCAACCCGGTGATCTCGTCCACCCGCTCCGGCGGGCCGATCGCCGCGGCCCTCGCCACGCTGCGCTCGATCGGCGACGAGGGATATCTCGGCCTGGCGGCCTCGACCCGGGAAGCGGTCCGCATTCTCAGCGACGCGGTCACGGCCGTCGACGGCATTTTCCTGTACGCGCCGGCCGAGACCAGCGTGGTCTGCCTCGGCTCGGACGGCGTCGACCTGTTCGTGCTCGCCGACGAGCTGGCCGCGCGCGGCTGGCACACCCAGCCCCAGATGGCGTACCGGGAACTCGAACCCACCATCCACCTGACGGTGACCGCCGCGGTCCGGGCCACCGCCGAGTCGTTCGCCCCGGACCTGGCCGACGCCGTCGCGGCCACCCGCGCCCGCGGCCCGATCGCGCTGCCGGACCTGCCGCCGCTCACCCCGGAGATGATCACCCCGGCCCTGGTCGCCGAGCTGGCGGCCGGCCTGGGCCTGGACGGCGGCGACTTCAGCCGGATGGCGCCGGTGAACGCCCTGCTGAACGCGGCACCGCCGGCCCTGCGCGAGGCGTTGCTGACCGGCTTCCTCAGCCTCCTGCAGCGCCCGGCCGCGCTGACCGAGCCCCACCCGGATGCGTTAGGTTGACCCGATGGCCCTACCTGGAGTGCTCGGTGAACCCATCCGGTTCGTGCTGAACTGGGGTCGCCGCTATTCGCTCTGGGTCTTCAACTTCGGCCTGGCCTGCTGCGCGATCGAGTTCATCGCGTCCAGCATGAGCCGGCACGACTTCATGCGGCTGGGCGTCATCCCGTTCGCGCACGGCCCGCGCCAGGCCGACCTGATGGTCGTCTCGGGCACGGTCACCGACAAGATGGCGCCGGCCATCAAGCGCCTCTACGACCAGATGCCCGAGCCGAAATACGTCATCTCGTTCGGCTCCTGCTCCAACTGCGGCGGCCCGTACTGGGATTCGTACTCGGTCACCAAGGGCGTCGACCAGATCATCCCGGTCGACGTCTACGTCCCGGGCTGCCCGCCCCGCCCGGAAGCCCTGCTGCACGGCATCCTCCGCCTGCAGGAGAAGATCGCCGCCGAGCAGTCCGGCCTGGGCGGCGTCTCCCGCCCGGACCCCCTGGCCAAGGACGCCGCCACCCTGACCGCCCCCCTGATCCCCCGCCCCACAGCCTGAGCCCCTTGCGTGTGAAGTTGTGGTGCGCTCCGCACCCAAACTCCCCACGCTGGGTGCGTCACCCCCTTGCGTGTGAAGTTGTGGTGCGGTCCGCACCCAAACTCCCCACGCTGGGTCTGTCACCCCCTTGCGTGTGAAGTTGTGGTGCGGTCCGCACCCAAACTCCCCACGCTGGGTGGGCACGAGATGGGGTTCGGGGTGGCTCGGCCGGGCTAGCGTGATCGGCATGAGCGAAGCGTCTCGTGCTGACTTCATCGTTGACGTGCTGGCCCGTGAGTTCGGCGAGCTGATGGCGATCGACCCGGCGGCGTTCCGCCGCAAGTTCCGGAAGATGGCGGCGTCGCCGTTCGCGTTCTACCGGGGCAGCGCGTCGCTGTTCTACGCCGATCAGGTCGGCGACTACCGCGACGACAGTTATCTCGACGAGCGGACCAGCCGGGTGTGGATCCACGGTGACCTGCACGCCGAGAACTTCGGCACCTACATGAACTCGTCCGGCCGGCTGGTCTTCAACGTCAACGACTTCGACGAGGCGTATGTCGGGCCGTTCTCCTGGGATCTGAAGCGGTTCTCCGCGAGCGTCGCCCTGATCGGGTATTCCAAGGCGCTCTCCGACGAGGACATCACCGCCCTGGTCACCGCGTTCGCGGCGGCATATCTGACCGAGCTGCGGGCGATCGCGCACGGCGGCGACGACGCGATCGGCTCGATCACCCTGGAGAACGCGACCGGGACGCTGCGCCGGGTGCTGCAGGAGGCCCGGCTCAACACCCGGGTCGACCTGCTCGACGCGCAGACCACGGTCGACGACTACGAGCGCCGGTTCTCGCTCGGCGACGGGGTCTACGAGGTCGACGAGGACGTGGCCGCGCAGGTCACCGACGCGTTCCAGCGGTACCTGGGCACGCTGCCGGAAGCCGGTCGGCCGATCGCCACGCACATCAAGGACATCAAGCTGCGCAAGGGTGTCGGGATCGGGTCGGCCGGGCTGCCGTCGTACAACCTGCTGCTCGAGGGGCACACCGAGGCGCTGGAGAACGACGTCGTCATCTACATGAAGCAGGCTCAGGTGCCGGCCGTGGCGCGGTGGGTCGACGACGAGCGGGTCCGGTCGTACTTCCAGCACCAGGGTCACCGGACCGCCGAGTCGCAGCGGGCACTGCAGGCGCACGCCGACCCGTGGCTCGGGTTCACCGAGCTCAACGGGGTCGGGCAGCTGGTCGCCGAGGTGTCGCCGTACGCCGCGGATCTGGACTGGTCGGACGTCAACGAGCCGGACGAACTGGTCGGGGTGGTCGCCGACCTGGGCCGGGCGGTGGCCCGGATGCACTCGGTCGCCGACGACGAGTCGAGCCACGACCTGGTCGACTTCTCGACCGAGGAGGCGATCGTCGCGGTGGTCGACAAGGACGAGGCCGGTTTCGTACGGCATCTGGTCGAGTTCGCGCACAAGTACGGCGACCAGGCCCGCGAGGACCACCAGGACTTCGTCGACGTGTTCCGCAACGGCCGCATCCCCGGCCTGTAGGGCGGGTCAGCGGCGGACGACGCGTACCGCCACCCCGGCCTGCCCCCGAGCCTCCAGGTTGGTGTTCGTGTCGACGATCGTCGCCTTGGTGCCCTTCGGCATGGTGAAGTCGACGGTCTCGGGGGTGGCGGTGCCGAGGGGGCCGTCGGAGCAGCTCATGCCGAGCGTCTGGACCGGCTCGGTGATGAAGCCGGGGTTGCCGGGCTCCTCCCGGCCGACAGCGATCGTGAGGTATCCGGCTCCGACGCAGGCCGCGATGAGCCGGTAATTCCCGGGACCCATCGTCGCGTCGGTGAGACCGGAGCCCCCGCTGCTGGCGATGAAGTCCGACAGGGTGGACACCTCGCCGGCAGTGCCCGCAGTTCCGATCGCGTCGGTGGCGGCGGTCCGCAACCGATCCTGTGAGCCGGGGCCCATCTCGATCAGGTAGGCCACCGCGGTGCGCCCCTCCGCCACCGCGTCCGGGCGGACGTCCACGAGGACGTCCGTGCGGCCCACGAGATCCGGCTCGGCGACGCTCAGCGGAACGGAGACGACGGCCGGCGTCGCGGAACAGGTCAGGGTGGCGACGCTCCCGGCCACCCGCACGTCCGCGTGGCCCTGCGCGCCGACGCAGACCATCTTGACCAGGTAGTCGCCGGTGACGAGCTGGTGTGTCACGTGGAAGGCCTGGCCGAAGGAGTGGCCGAGCAGCGTCTCGTCCGGGGTCAGGCCGACCCGTTCGGCTGCCTGGGCGGCCAGCGCGTCCCGCTCGTCGTTGGTCAGCGTCGCGGGCGTGGGCGCGCTCGTGGTCAGGTGTGCCGGGACACCGAACCCGAGGCCGGCCGCCACCAGAACGGCCAGCCCGGCGGTCACCACTGCGGTCCGCCGGTGGCGCCGGCGCCGTACCGTGCCGCGGGCCGCTTCCACGCCCGGCGGGACGATCCGCGGCATCGTCTCGGAGCGCAGGTCGGCGAAGAGTCGCTCGAGTTGGTCGGTCATCGCTCGCCTCCGAGGGGTTCGGTCAGGTTGAGCTGGGTGGCCATCGCCGCCCGGCCGCGGTGCAGCCAGGACTTCACGGTCCCCTCGGCGACACCGCACCGGTGGGCGACCTCGGTGACCGGCATGTCGGCCAGGTAGTGCAGGACCAGGGCGCGGCGCTGGTTGCCCGGCAATCCGGCCAGCGCGGCGATCAGCGCCACCCGGTCCGGCTCGGGGCCGTCGGCCCACGGCTCGACGGTCGGTTGCCGGCGCAGGAAACCGATGGCGGTCCGAGCCCGGCGCCAGCGGCTGACCGCCAGGTTCCAGGCGACCCGGCGGATCCAACCCACCGGATCGTCGTACCGGGAGACCTTGCGCCAGCGGGCGAGAGCCCGGCAGAACGCCTCCTGTACGACGTCCTGGGCCTCCTGCCGATCGCCGAAGTACGCGAACAACTGCACGGTGAGGTCGGCGAAGTGGGCGGCATAGACCTCGTCGAACGTCGGCGGGTCACGGTGCACGGCGCTCGACGTCTCCGATCGGTGTTCGACGCTGGCTGTCACGACGACTACACGCGCGTGCCCGCCGGGAGGTTGCAGACGTTCGCCGGATCATAGGATGACGGGCATGACGCCCGAAGAGGTCGGAGAGCGGCTGATCCACCTGCTGGAGACGGACGATCCGGCGCAGGGAGCGGTCGCCGCGGGTGTGTCCGGTGGTGGCCCCGGTCACGCCCGGGCGGTGGTCGACGTGCCGGTCGCCCGCTGGTGGCACGCCGCCACGATCGCGCACGATCCGGGCGCGCTGGGCTGCGACTTCTTCGACTGGTTGTCGGCCGTCGACGAGGGCGACGACGGGTTCGACGTGATCGCCCACCTGTGGTCGACCCGGCGCCGGCACGGTGTGCTGCTGCGTGCCCGGGTGCCACGGGTCGACGCCGAGGTGGAGTCGCTGGTGGACATCTATCCCGGCGCGGCCTGGCACGAGCGGGAGACGTACGAGATGTTCGGCATCGTCTTCGCCCGGCACCCCGATCTGCGCCCGCTGCTGCTGCCGCCGGAGTTCGAGGGGCACCCGCTGCGCAAGGAGTTCATCCTGGCCGCCCGGGTGGCGAAACCGTGGCCGGGCGCCAAGGAGCCGGGGGAGTCCGAGGCCGGTACGGCCAAACGCGCCCCGATGCGCCCGCCCGGCGTACCCGACCCGAACGAGTGGGGTCCGATGAAGGGCAAGGTCCCCCCGCCGGAGGCACCGGCCCGCCCGGCGCGACCGGCCCGGAAGACGGACGGGGGCACCCCCTGATGCCGCTCTGGCTGGATCTGCTGATCCGGGTGGCCGCCGTGATGGTCGGCTTCCTGGTCCTCCCGTTGGTGGTCGGCCAGGCCGAGCACAAGGTCATGGCGCACATGCAGGGCCGGGTCGGGCCGATGTACGCCGGTGGCTTCCACGGCTGGGCCCAGCTCATCGCGGATGGCGTCAAGTTCGTACAGAAGGAGGACATCCATCCGGACGGCTCGGACCGGACCGTCTTCCGGTTGGCCCCGATCGTCGCCCTGTTCCCCTACCTGGTCGTCATCCTGACGATTCCGCTCGGCCCGAACGGCCTGGTGGCGCAGAACCTGGACATCGGCCTGTTCCTGGTGCTGGCGGTGCTCGGGATCGGCGTGGTGGCGGTGCTGATGTCCGCCTGGGCCTCGGCCAACAAGTACAGCCTGCTCGGTGGCCTGCGCGGCGCCGCCCAGCTGCTCGGGTACGAACTGCCGCTGGTGCTGGCCGCGGCGAGCGTCGCGATGGCGGCCGGCACGCTGAGCCTGCCCGGGATCGTCGAGGCGTGGCGCCCGTGGTGGCTGATCTGGCAGGCCCCGGCCGGTCTGGTCTTCTTCATCGCCGGGCTGGCCGAGATCCGCCGGCCGCCGTTCGACATGCCGATCGCCGACTCCGAGCTGGTCTTCGGCTACATGACCGAGTACACCGGCCTGCGGTTCGCGTTCTTCCTGCTCGCCGAGTACGTCGGGATCATCGTGATCGCCGGTCTGACCACGGTGCTGTTCCTGGGCGGCTGGCACGGCCCGGACGCCGAGCACCTGGGCTGGCTGTGGACGCTGCTGAAGGTCGGCGCGCTGTCCTTCGTGATCATCTGGTTCCGGGTGACGTTCCCCCGGATGCGCGAGGACCAGCTGCAACGCCTCTGCTGGCTGATCCTGGTCCCGCTGGCCCTGGCCCAGCTGGTCCTCACGGTCGCGGTGAAGTCGCTGCTCTGAGAAGGTGGGATCAGAGGTGCCGAGGCCGCAGGCGAGCGATCGGGATCTCGATGTCCCAAGGCGCGTTCAGCTTGATGGTCTCCGTGAAGATCCCCACGGGCTGGTAGACGTCTTCGCCGGGTGCCAACTGGTGAGCGTGCACCGTCAGACCGCCGCTTCGTTCGATCAGCCAATAGAACGGGATCCCGGCCTTCGCATACAGCGCGGGCTTCAACACCCGGTCCATGCTCTGCGAGCCGGGCGACACGATCTCCACGGCGAGCACGACTTCCTTCGCGATGAACTTCCCGTCTCGCTCGGCTGCCTCATCAGTCGTGACGAGCACGTCCGGAACGAAGAGTCGCTGCATCGAGAGGATGACGTCGTTGGACTGAGTGACGTGCAGATGCGCCGGGCAGCTTTCCTCCAGTGCCACCATCAATCGGGCGGCGAGGACCTGGTGGGTCGGCGCGGGTGAGGGGGTCACGTGAAGCACTCCATCGATCAGCTCGCGCCGCGTGCCGTCGTCGGGAAGAGCGTCGAGGTCGTCGACCGTCCAGCCGTTCTCCGGCTGGGTGTCGCTCATGTGGGCGAACATTCAGGCCTCCACAGCGGGCACGCTCCACCCGTCCACCAAGCCTACCGGAAGATCGGACGGGGTCGAGGTCGCGTCACCCGTCCGAAGCGGGCAGGATATGCCCTTGTGACTGATGACGGCGACCGCCCGGTTCCTGGCAAGGGTCTGATCAATGGCCTTGCCGTCACGCTCAAGACGATGACCAGGAAGACCACCACGCAGCAGTACCCGGACGTCGAACCGGACCTCCCGCCACGCAGCCGCGGTGTGATCGCGCTGTCCGAGGAGAACTGCACGGTCTGCATGCTCTGCGCCCGGGAGTGCCCGGACTGGTGCATCTACATCGACTCGCACAAGGAGGAGGTCGTCGTTCCCGGCGCCGCGCGCGCCCGCCAGCGCAACGTGCTGGACAAGTTCGACATCGACTTCTCCCTCTGCATGTACTGCGGGATCTGCATCGAGGTCTGCCCGTTCGACGCGCTGCACTGGACGCCGGAGTTCGAATACGCCGAGACCGACGTCCTCAACCTGCTGCACGACAAGGACCGGCTGGGCGACTGGATGCGGACCGTTCCGCCGCCGCCGGCCCACGACGTGCTCGGCGAGCCGTCCAAGGAAGAGGCGACCGCGGCACGCAAGGCCGCTGGTCCGGGCGCGGCCACTGCCGCCAAGACCGCAAGACCTTCCACGGTACGACCTGAGCCCCGTCCGGAGCCGGAACCGTGACCGTCGCCGACATCCTGATGATCGCCCTGGGTGCCCTCGCCGTCGGGTCCGGCGCTCTCGTGGTGACCAGCACCCACCTGGTCCGTTCCGGTCTCTACCTGGTGGTCAGCCTGGGCGCCATCGCCGGGCTCTACCTGGTCCTCGGCGCCGAGCTGGTCGCCTGGGTGCAGGTGCTGGTCTATGTCGGCGCCGTGGTCGTGCTGCTGCTGTTCGCGGTGATGCTGACCCGCGCACCGGTCGGCCCGTCCACCGACCTGGACCGCCCGATCGGCCCGTCCGCGCTGATCGGCGCCGGGATCGGCCTGGGCCTGGCCGCGCTCTTCGTCGACGCGTTCCACTGGATCGAGTACCCGCAGCGGGACCCGGGCACCGCCGAACGCCTCGGCGAGCAGATCTTCGGGACCTGGGTGCTGCCCTTCGAGGTGCTCTCGATCCTGCTGCTCTCCGCGCTGGTCGGCGCGATCGTGCTGTCCCGCCCAGACATCGGCGCCCGCCCGGCCCCGCCGGTCGAGGAGCCGGAGCCGGACGAGCCGGAGGACCCCGAGGGGCCCGAGGAGCCGGAGGCCCCCCAGGACGAGGAGAAGGACGCGGAGGTCCCGGCCTGATGCATGTGACGATTCCGTACGTCGTCGCCGCCGCCCTGTTCGGGCTGGGTGTCTACGGTGTGCTGCGCCGCCGCAACGCGATCCTGGTGCTGATGGCCGTCGAGCTGATGCTCAACGCGGTCAACCTGATCCTGGTCACCGCGGACGTCTCGTTGCAGTCCGCGCTGCGCGGGGTGCCCGGCGAGGCGTGGGCCGCGCCGAACTCGCAGGCCGGCTCGGGCGGTGTGTTCGCGCTCTTCGTGATCGTGCTGGCCGCCGCCGAGGTCGGTGTCGGGCTGGCGATCGTGCTGCAGTACTACCGGATGCGGAAGGCCGTCGCGATCGACGAGGTGCCGCTCGCCGAGGAACAGGTGACCGAGTGATCGCGGGTTGGCTCGGGGCGCTGCTTCCGGGCGTACCCCTGATGGTGGGTCTTGTCGGTCTCGTCCTCCCGCCGGGTGACGGCGGACCGCGACGGACCGCGGCCCTGTTCGGCATCGCCGGCGCGGCTCTCGCGCTGCTCGACACGATCGTGCTGCTCGCCGTCTCGACCAGCCGGGGTGCGCCGCTGACCGCGAACGCCCACTGGTTGTCGCTCGGCGGCATCGAGGTGACCGTCGGTTTCTCGGCCGGTGCGGCCGCGCTCTACGTCGCGCTCGCCGTCTGTGTGGTGGCGCTGTGCGTGCAGGTCTACTCGGTCACCTACCTGCACGACGATCCGCGTTACGCGCCGTACGCCGCGCAGGTCAGCCTGTTCACCGGCGCGATGCTGCTGGTGGTGACGTCCGGTGACCTGATCGGGCTGCTGATCGGCTGGGAGGTGATGGGCGCCTGCTCCTACCTGCTGATCGGGCACGACCGCCGGCTGCCCGAGGCGCCGGCCGCCGCGATGAAGGCGTTCCTGGTCACCCGGGTGGGTGACGTCGGCTTCCTGCTCGGCATCGCGCTGCTGATCGCGGACGCCGGCACGTCCCGGCTCGCCGACGTGCTGGCCCACGACTACTCCAGCGGCACCCTGACCGCCGCGTTGCTGCTGCTCCTGGCCGGGGTGGCCGGCAAGAGCGCGCAGTTCCCGCTGCACACCTGGCTGCCCGACGCGATGGCCGGCCCCACGCCGGTCTCCGCGCTGATCCACGCCGCCACGATGGTCGCGGCCGGCGTGTACGTGGTGGTCCGCACCTACCCGCTGTTCCAGCAGTCGCCCGCCGCGCTGGCGACTCTGGCGGTGATGGCCTCGATCACCATCCTGCTCGGCGCGCTGTCCGCGACGGCCCAGGACGACCTGAAGCGCGTGCTGGCCTGGTCCACGGTCTCCCAGATCGGCTACATGACCGGCGCGCTGGCCGTCGGCTCGCCCGCCGCCGCGCTGTTTCACCTGCTCACCCACGCCGCGTTCAAGGCGCTGCTGTTCCTCGCGGCGGGCGCCGTGATCCACGCGGTGGGCACCAACTACCTGTCCCGGATGGGCGGGCTGCGGGAGCACATGCCTGTCACGTTCTGGTCGTTCGTGATCGGGCTGGGCGCGCTGGCCGGGCTGCCACCGCTGGCCGGGTTCTGGTCGAAGGAGAACGTGCTGACCGCGGCGGCGCACGCCACCGACGGCGGCGAGCCGGTGCCGGTCTGGGCCGCCTGGCTGGTCTGGCTGTCCGCGCTGCTCGCGGTCGGTGTCACCGCCTGGTACGCGACCCGGCTGCTGCTCCGCGCGTTCTTCGGGCCGTCCCGCGAGCACGGTCCGGACGGGCCGCGCTGGGAGATCGGCTTCGACGACGCCCGGTACCGCACCACGGCCGTACCGCACGACCCGCCCGGCCTGATGCGCTGGCCGATCCTGATCCTCACGGTCCCGGCCGCGCTGCTCGGGCTCGCCGCGTTCGCGCCCGGCTTCCGGCACGCCCTGGAGATGGACGACCCGCACCTGGGCGTCGCGATCCTGCTGCCGATGCTGCTGCTGGCGACCGGGGCCGGCACCGCGTGGTGGCTCTGGTGGGCCGCGCCCGGCGTGGACCCGGTCGAGGCGCTGGGCCGGGCCAGGCCACTGTTCGCTTCCGGGTTCCACCTGGACACCGTTCAAGGCATGGTGATCGTACGGCCGGCGAAGGCACTGGCCCGGCTGGTCACCGTCGCCGACGAGCAGGTGGTGGACGCCGCGGTCGAGAGCACCGGCACGGCGACCCGGGAACTCGGCGGCATGTTCGCCGAGGCGCACCGGGTGGCGTTGTCCGGCGCCGCGGTGCTGGTGTTCCTGGGCGCGCTCGTGCTCGGCGTAGTCGCGTGGTTGGGAGTGGGCACCTGATGTACCGCGATTACGTTGTCGACTCGACCTGGTCCGCCGGGTCGATGGTGCTGCTGGCCATGCTGCTGGTGCCCGCGCTGGGCGCCGCCGTGGTGGCGCTGCTCCCGGCCGGCCGGGATCGCCAGGGCCGGATCGTCGCGACCGTCTTCGCGGCGATCACATTCGGGCTCACGCTCCTGGTGCCGCTGGTGCGACCGAGCACCACCGACTTCGGCTGGTTCGCGTACGGCGACGGACCGCCGGTTCCGCCGCTGCTGCCCTGGGTGAACCTCGACCTGCCCTGGGTCCCGGCGCTCGGGCTGCGCTTCCACCTCGGGGTGGACGGGGTGTCCTATCCGCTGGTCGTCCTGACCGGGCTGCTGACGCTGCTGTGTTGCGCCTATACGGTGCGCAAGGTGCCGCACGGCGGCTCCGGTCGTACCCTCGCGGTCTTGCTCTTGATCTTGGAAGTCGGTGTTCTCGGCACCTTCCTCTCGCTGGACCTGCTGCTCTTCTTCGTGTTCTTCGAAGTGGTCCTGCTGCCGATGTATGCGGTGATCGCCGGTTGGGGCGGCCCGGAGCGGCGCGCGGCGGCCCGCAAGTTCGTGCTCTACACGCTGGCCGGCTCGGTCCTGCTGCTGCTCGGCGTGGTCCTGGTGGTGACCAAGGCGGGCACCGGCAACCTGATCGTGCTGACCGGCGCCTCCGGGCTCACCCGGACCACCCAGTGCGTGGTGTTCGCCCTGCTCGCCGTCGCGTTCGCGATCAAGGCCCCGCTCTGGCCGCTGCACACCTGGCTGCCCGACGCGCACACCGAGGCGCCGACGGTCGGCTCGGTGATCCTGGCCGGCGTCCTGCTGAAGATGGGCACCTACGGCCTGATCCGGGTCGGCGTCGGTGTCGCGCCGGAGGGCGCCGCGTGGGCCGCACCCGCCCTCGGCGTCCTCGCCGTGATCGCCATCCTGGCCGGCTCGCTGATCTGTCTGCGCCAACGCGAGCTGAAACGCCTGATCGCCTACTCCAGCGTCGGCCACATGGGCTTCGTGCTGCTCGGCATCGCGACGCTGACCGTCACCGGCCTGCAGGCCGCGCTGCTCGGCAACGTCGCACACGGGCTGATCACCGGCCTGCTGTTCTTCCTGGCCGGCACGATCAAGGACCGCGCCGGTACCGGCTCGCTCGACCAGCTCAGCGGCCTGCGGGAGACCGCGCCACGGCTGGCCGGGCTGTTCGGGTTCGCCGCGATCGCCTCGCTGGGCCTGCCCGGGCTGGCCGGCTTCTGGGGCGAGGCGTTCGCCGTGGTGGGCGCGGTGCAGCGGGGCGGCCCGCTGTGGCTGACGCTCGCGGCGGTCGCTGCGCTGGGCGGGGCGCTGACCGCGGCCTACTTCCTGCGACTGCTGCGCCGGCTGACGCAGGGGCCGACCACGCCGTCGGTGCACTCGCTGCGCACGACGATCGCCGGGGTGGAGTGGTTCGCCTGGACGCCGCTGGTCCTGTTGACGCTGCTGGTCGGGGTGCTCCCGGCGCTGGTGCTGGTGGACACGGCGTTGCCGCTGGCCACCTTGTTGGGGGTCCAGCCGTGACCGCTTCCGGTCGTCTGCGGGTCCTGTTGTTCGGCATCGGCCTGGCGCTGATCTTGCCGTTTGTCGGCGGCCTGGTGCGGATTCCGCTGTTCGTTTTCGGTCGTCTGGGGGTTTTGCGGTGAGCCAGTCGGTTGATCATTTTGCGTTGTTGCCGCTCTATGCGGCGGCCGGCACCGCGATCCTCGCCTTCCTGACCGACCTGTTCGTCGCCAAGCGCGCCGCGGTTCTCGCCGTCACCGCGCTCGGCGGCCTGGCCACCGCGGTGCTCGCCCTGGTCGTCGGCCCTTCGGCGGGAACGTTCTGCACCACCGGAGCCTGCTCCTGGGTCGCGACCTGGCCGGCCGCGGTCACCACGGTGCTCTTCGCGGCTCTGACCGTGGGTGTCCTCGCCTTCTCCGCGCCGGCCCTGCGCCTCGGTGCCGCACCGGCCGGCGAGTTCTGCTTCCTGCTGGCCTGCTCGATGACCGGCGGCGTGGTCGTCGCCTACGCCGGCGACCTGATCACCCTGATCGTCGGCCTGGAGACCCTCACGCTGCCGCTCTACGTGCTGGTCGGCCTGCGCCGCTTCGCCCACGACCAGCGCCCCACCACCACCGGCGCCTCCGCCTCGCTGACGTTCTTCCTGATCAGCGTGATCTCCACGGCGGTGACCCTGCTCGGCGCGGCCCTGAACTACGTCGCCACCGGCGCCCTGCACCTGGCCCTGCTCACTCCCGCGACCGGCCCGTTCCGCCCCCTGGCCGGTGTCGGCGTCGCCCTGCTGGTGATCGGCCTGGCCTTCAAGGTCGCCGCGGTCCCGCTGCACGCCTGGGCTCCGGCCACCTACGACGGCGCCCCCGTACCGATCGCCGCCTACCTCTCCACGGCGTCCAAGCTCGGTGGCGTCCTGGCGCTGGCCGCGGTGGTCGCCCACCTGGACGCCCGGGCCGTACTCGCCGTCCTCGCGGTCCTCACCATGACCATCGGGAACCTGGTCGCCCTGCGCCAGACCCGGATGGTCCGGCTGCTCGCGTGGTCGTCGATCGCACAGGCCGGCTACATTTTGGCCGCGCTCGCGATCGGTGCGGCCGGCATCCCGGCCGCCCTGGCGTACGCGATCTTCTTTGTGGTTTTGGAATTCATCGCGTTCGGCGTGGTCGTCGCGCTCCGCCCGCCGGAAGCCGACGGCGGCACCCTCCTGGATTTCCGCGGCGCCGGTCGCCGCAGCCCGTGGCTGGGCGCCGCGCTGGTGCTGTCCCTGGCCGGTCTGGCGGGCCTGCCACCCGGCCTGGCCGGCCTGTTCGCCAAGCTGTCCGTGGTCAACACGCTGGTACAGCACGGCTGGGCGTGGCTGGCCGGCGTGGTGGTCCTGAACGCGGTCATCGCCCTGGCGTACTACGTACGGGTGGCCACCTCGCTCTACACCCTGCCCGCCCGCATCGGCCTGACCGTCGCCGACCCGGTCCTGATGGACGCGGCCCTGCACCCCCGCCTGCCGGTCACCCGCCCGGTGGCGGCGGCGCTGGCGATCTCAGCGGTGGTCGCGGTGCTGGTGGGCTTCGCCCCCCAACTCCTCTTCAACGCTCTGACCTGACCGGGTCGTGCCGTGTCCCGCGCCGCGCCTTGTCCCGGGTCTCGCCCTGCCTCGCGCCCGCGCTCCGGCCTTGTCCCATGCCGAGTTTCTTCCTTTTCTCGCTCCGCGTTTCGCGCCCTGACCCGTCATGCGTCTCTTGACCCAATACCACTCAGCTTAAGTGGATCTTGATGGGCGCTGGCGGCCGGAACCTTCTGGCCCGCGAGGGCATCCCGGTCCGGGCGGTGGCGCGGGTGACCGGCTGCCGGCGAGTACCCGGCCGTGCGCTCGCGGCCGGGGTGCAACCGATCCCGGCCGGGGGTGAACACGGTGTCTGCCCGGGGAGCGTCGAGCACGATGATCACCGGCTGGTCGCCCTGTGGCCGGCGATGGTGCACATGCTCGCTCGGATGTGTCTGTCACTGCTGGGCAGGGCGGTGAGAGTCCGCAATGCCAGATCGCGTGCGTTCGCCGCCCACCTGGGGGCGATAGCCGCACGCACAACCCGAGCGCGGACCGCCATCGCCCCGAACCCGACCGACCGCGGACGGCTGCCGCCCCACCGACGCCGAGCGCGGACCGCCACCGCCCCTTCAGCGCCGAACGCGAACCCCGGCCGCCCCGCCGACGCCGAGCGCGGACCCCCGCCGCCCCTTCAGCGCCGAACGCGAACCCCGGCCGCCCCGCCGACGCCGAGCGCGGACCCCCACCGCCCATTCAGCGCCGAACGCGGACCCCCACCGCCCCACCGGCATCGATCACCCACGCTGACCGTTACAACAGCACCGAGCGACTGGACATCCCGGCCCGCAACAAGACCCCTACCCACCTGCACCCGAACACATCGGGAACCACCCCAAGACCGCAGAGCCCCACCGAGATCAAAATAGGCTGAGCGGCATTGTCTCTTGACCGGCTGGTTTCGCGTTTCTTCTCTGGGAGGCTTTGCGTTTCTTCCTGGCCGGCTCTCGGGCCTGATCCGTATTCGGCCTGCCCAGCCTCGGCCCGGCCCTGTCTCCGGTAGCGTGGCCCACCCAAGATCTGACGGGATGGAACCTTCATGAGCAGCCGGGCCCAACCGTGCCGCCACTGCGGCCGTCCCGTCGTCATCCGGATGACCCAGGCCGGCAAGTCCTGGCCGTTCGACAACGACCTGGTGTCGGTGGACGCGGACCTGCCGGAGGAACTGCGCTACATCCCGGCACCGGGCCGCGACGGCGTCATCATGATCCCGGTAATCGATGTCAGTGATCAGCGACTGGTCGGCGTCCGCTGGTATGCGGTCCGGCACATCTGCGCGGAGTGGCTGCGCACCCGCCAGGCCAACCGCCGCGGCGACGTGAACCGAGCCATGAGCGTCGACTGGTCCGGCGACGCCCCCGCTACCTTTGCCCCCAGCACCGACGCTTCCGCGGCAGAGCCGGATAAGAAGGGCTAAATCCGCCATGTCCGGCAGCGGATTCGCTCGTTGGTGGGGCCAGACGGGGCGGGCGGCGGGTAACGCTGCGCTGCGCCAGCCGCAGCCCGCAGAAGGCGACGGCGTCCACCAGGCAGCGGCTGGCCCTCAAGTCCGTTTTGCCAGTTCATAACGGCGCTGGCAGCTAGCTGGGCGTTTCCGGCTGGTTGTGGGGGCCGTTATGGGTCGGTCGTAACGGCGCTGGCAGCTAGCTGGGCGTTTCCGGCTGGTTGTGAGGGCCGTTATCGGCCTGTCATAGCGGCGCCCAGGACCAGCTGGGTGCCTGTGGCTGGTGGTCAGGGCTGTGTCGTGTCCGGTTTGACCGCCGTGAGCGCCAGCCACGCTGTCGGCGAGCGCCCATCGTCGTTTCGGAGCCGTCATTCCCACTATGGGCGCTCGCTGGGCCGGGCTGGCGAGCGCTTTCGGGTGGGAATGGGCCACTTTGCAGGAACCGTGGGTGCTCGTCGGGTCGGGCGGGGCCGAACCGAACTTGGCCGAACCGGGCCGAACCGGGCCGAACTGGGTCGGGTTGGGCTGGGCCGGGCGGGGCTGGGCGGGGCTGGCGGGGCGGGGCTGAGCGGGGCTGGGCGGGGCTGGGTGAGCGGGGAGGAGCGGGTGGGGGTGGGGCTACTTGACGCGGCGGGTGGAGCGGGCGATCAAGGGCTCGTACTCCGGGTGCTTGTCGACCCACTCCGAGACGAACGGGCACATCGGGACGACCGTTCGCGTCTTGGCACGGGCGTCGTCCAGGGCCGCCTTGGCCAGCGCCGAACCCACCCCGTGCCCCTCGAACTCCGGGTCGACCTTGGTGTGCGTGAACACGATGATCGGGCCGGTGATCTGGTAGGTCAGCACCCCGGCGAGCGCCCCGGCCTCGTCCCGGGCCTCGAAGCGTCCCTTGTCCGGCACATCGGTCACCACGATCTCCATACCGGCCATCCAATCACCCCGCCGGAAAGTCCGCGCCGCCGGGAAGATCACCCCGCCGGGAAGCCCACACCGGCGAGAAGATCACCGCGCTGGGAAGCGCGCGCCGCGGGGAAGATCACCGCGCTGGGAAGCGCGCGCCGGCGGGAAGTCCGCGACGCTGGGAAGGCCATGCCGGCGGGGAGAGCACCGCGCTGGGAAGACACTCGGCGGGGCAGGTCAGGAAAGTCGCTCCGTGACCTCCACCAGCAGGTCCGGCGGCAGCTCCGGGGCGTCAAGCAGCCTCGCCAGCCGGGACTGGTCGTGCATGTAGATCTCGAACGCCTCGGCAACCGTCAGCCCGTGCGCCGGCCGGTCCACCACCGCGATCCGGTCACCCGGGCCGAGCGGGCCGGGAACGACCACCCGCAGGTACGCCCCGGTCCGGTTCTCCCGGGCGAACCGCTTCACCCAGCGCGGCTCCGCCATCCGGTTCTGGAACGTCACGCACGGGATCCGCCCGAACGTCACCTGCAGCACCAGCCCGGACCCGAACTCCCAGCGCTCGCCGATCACCGCGCCGACCAGGTCCAGCCCGGACGTCGTCAGGTTCTCCCCGAACAGCCCCGGCGGGAGCGGGCGACCCAGCTCGGCGGACCACCACGCGTAGTCCTCGCTGGCGTACGCATAAATGGCCTGATCGTCTCCGCCGTGGTGCAAGGTGTCGCCGATGTGGTCGCCGACCACGCCGCTGTGCAGGCCGCTGCGTTTCGGCCCGGGCGCGCGCACCGTCACCGGCTCGGTCACCGGCTGCTTGTGGATCCCGGTGGTCGGCACGTCCTTGCCCAGGCTCGGCGCGGGCGGGCCGACGTTCACCGACAGCGCTGTTCCGGTCGTCATCTGAACTCCACCATCGCTCGATCCTCCACCGGCCGATAGCCGAGCCGGTGGTAAAGCGCATTGCTGGTCGGGTTCGCCAGGTCGGTGTAGAGCACCACCTCGCTCGCGCCCTCGTCGAGCGCGGCCCGGGTGGCGGCGGCCGTCGCCCCGCCGGCATAGCCGCGCCGCCGCAGCTCGGGAGGTGTCCAGACGGTCAGGATGCGTACCATCCCGGCTTGTGGCCGGGAGCGGACCGCCATCGCAACCGGCACGCCGTCGTCGGTCCAGAGCGTGACGCGGGAGTAGACGATGGCGTCGACACCGGGCCCGCGCTCGCCGATGGACGCGTCGAAGCCGGTGAACCAGTCGACCAGCAGCTCCCGGTCGGCGGCGGTGGCCGGTCGCGCGACACCGGGCGGGGCCGGCTCGGGCGGGGTCAGGGCGCCGAGCCGGTGCAGCCGGGTCCGCATGCCGGCGACGTACGGCCGATCACCGGCGAATCGCGGGATGTCGCCGGCGAGCATGTTCACCCCGGCGATCGGCCGGTCGGCGAGCGCGGTGACCGCCGCCGGGACAGCGTCGGCCGGCAGCTCGCTGAACAGCACCGGGTGTGGTGGCGTCTGCAGGAGCACACCCCCGATCGCGGCACCGGGCGTCGTCCACCAGCCGAAGAACGGGTCTTCCGGTCCGTACGCATGCGGTCCTCGCGATCGCAAGGTGTCGACAAGCGTGAGAAAAACAGTGTGCCGGACCGGCGCGGACCTGAGGAATTCGCCCGTGACCGCGGCGAATTCCTCCACATCGGACGTCAGCTGCCAAGCCATGCCGCCATCCTAAGGCGGCCTAGAGGCCCCACGCCTTCGCAATTCGGGCCAGGGTGTCCTGCCGGGTCGCCGGGTCGTAGGTGGTTCCGGCCAGGATCAGCTCGTTCGCGCCGGTGCGCTCGACGAGGGCGTCCAGGTCGGCGACCACCTCGTCGGCGGTGCCCGCATACTGGGTGCCGGGCAGCGAGTTCAGCATCTGCCGATCCAGATCGGACAGTTCACGCTCGGCGGCCGCGGCGGGCGAGATGATCGGGCCGAGCCGTCCGGTGCGCAGGCTCAGCGCCATGATCCGGCTGGGGCCGGCCAGATACTGCGCCTCCTCGGTCGTCTCGGCCGCGATCACCGAGGCGCTGACCATCACGTGCGGCTCCGGGAACCGCTCGGACGGCTGGAAGCCGGACCGGTAGAGCTGCAGCGCGCTGTCCACGTCGGACGCGATGGCGAAGTGGTACGCGTAACAGAACGGCAGGCCCAGCGCCGCCGAGATCTGCGCGCCGTAGGTCGACGACCCGAGGATCCAGACCTCGGGGAACGTCTCCGGCGCCGGGGTGGCCATCAGCCGCCCGGTCTTGCCGGCCGCCCGCTCGTCCCCGAGCAGCCCCAGCACGGTCTGCAGGTGCTCCGGGAACTGCTCGACGGTCAGGTAGGGCGAGACCCCGCGCAGCGCCGCCGCGGTGGCCTGGTCGGTGCCCGGCGCCCGCCCGATGCCCAGGTCGATCCGGTCCGGGTAGAGCGCCTCGAGCAGCGCGAACTGCTCGGCCACCACGAACGGCATGTGGTTCGGCAGCATCACCCCGCCGGAGCCCACCTTGATCCGCCGGGTCTGCGCGGCGACCGCACCGATCAGGACCGGCGGCGTCGTCGACGCGACGGCCGGCATGTTGTGGTGCTCGGCCACCCAGAACCGGGAGTAGCCCAGCTCGTCGGCGGTCTTGGCGACGTCGACGGTGCCGCGCAGCGCGTCGGCACTGCTGTGCCCCTCGCGGACGGTGGCCAGGTCCAGGACGGAAAGCGGTACGCGGGTCATGAGGTCGTCCATTCCGGAGATTGCAGGAGGGTGAAGCCCTCGTCGATCAAGCGGTGCAGGCCGGCGATGCCGGTGTGCGTGTCCCAGCGCGGCGCCACCGTGTTGAGCACCGTGCGCGCGGTGTTGATCTGAAGGTCGAGCTGCAGGTCGGTCGCGGCGGTGCCGCGGTGCGCGGCCCAGTCGCGGACGGCGTCCCAGAACCGATCGCAGGTGTCCCGCGAGCAGGCGCTCAGCTCGGGGGAGGCGCCGACCACCCGCTGCTGCCGGATCATCCGGTCGGCGGTGGCCGCCGTGTAACCGAGGATCAGCTGGTGCAGCGCGGTCCAGAGCGGCTCGCCCGGCGGCCGGGCGGCGGTGAGCTCGGCCCACAGCCGCGGGTCGTCCGGGTCCGGGTCGAAGAGCACCGACTCCTTGCCGGCGAAGTAGTTGAAATACGTCCGGCGGGAGATCCCGGCGCTGGTCACGATGTCGTCGACCGAGACCGCGTCGAAGCCCCGCTCGGCCATCAGATCGACGGCCGAGTCACGGATCAGGCGCCAGGTCTCCGGGCTGCGTTGTCGCACGCTCCCGACACTAGCGCGGCGTGCACTGAGTGCAACTTAGAACCGGCGCTGGTGGCGGCGGATCACCTGGACGCCGACCGTGACGGCTCCGAGGGCGGCGCCGGGCACCGTCAGCCAGACCGGCCAGGGGTAGACGTAGCCGTCGACAGTCGCCCAGACCAGCAGATACACCACCACGTTGACCGCGGCCAGCGAGCCCAGGATGGTCCAGAGCACCATCAGCGCGACCGGCAGCCGTCGTGCCGCGCGCCGTGCCTCGGCGCTCTGCCGGGCTTGCACCTCGGCCGCGCTGACTCCGGGCCGGGGCAGATCCTGGACCAGGACAACCAGTTCCGCGTACGTCTGAGCGGAGTAGGCCCCGGCGACCCGCTCGTCGTACTCGTGCAGCGACAGCCGGCCCTCGTCGAGCGCGTCCTTCAGCTGCTCGGCGACCTGCTGCCGGTCGGTGTCGGCCGCGCGCAGGGTGTCGAGCCGCTCCGCACGCCGGCCGGGACCGGTGACTTCCTTGGCCATGGCCGGACTCCTTCGCGCACGCCGTCTCTCGCCGTCAGGCTATCCAAACCAGACCAACCGGTGGGGGCGGCGTGCCGCTCAGATCGCCTCGGCGGCGACCGCGTCGTCCAGCCGGATCGTCGCGCGCCGGTCGGCCCGCGCCACCGGACCCTCCGGCGCGGCGGCCACCGTGGCCGCCAGGAACAGCACCCCGGCCGCGAAGAGGAACGCCCACGGCAGCCCGCCCGGCTGGTCGACGATCACCCCGGCCAGCGCACCACCCGCGGCGCTGCCGGAGACCGACACGGTCACCATCCAGGTGTACGCCTCGTTCAGCATCCCGGTCGGGGCGACCCGGCTCACCAGGCTGTTCACCACGGTCAGCGCGGGCGCGATGACCACGCCGCCGAGCACCAGGGCCGCACCCAGATAAACCGGGCCGGGCATCAGCGCCAGCACCACGAAACTCGCCGCGACCGCGCCCAGCAGCCAGGCGAACTGCCGGGACAGCGCCATGTCCGGGTGCCGGGTGCCGAACCAGATGCCGCCGATCGCGCTGCCGACACCCCAGACTCCGAGCAGCACCCCGCCCAGCGAATCGCCGCCACCGTGCTGCGCCGCGTAGGCCGGCACGATCACGCCGGCCGCCCCGAACGCGACACCGAGCGCGCCGGCGCAGAGCACCAGCGCCGGGAAGCCGCTGACCCGCAGCGGGCCGAGCCCCTTCGTCACGTGGTCGGGGTGGATCGCGCCGCGGTGCTGCATGACCGGCAGGCGGGAGATCCACGTCGTACCGACGAGCGTGGTCACGGCCGAGCAGATCAGCGCGGTGGCCGGTCGCCCGGTGATCACCATGAACACCGCGACGAGCATCGGACCGACCACGAAGACCAGCTCGAAGAGTGACGTCTCGGCGGCCATCGCGGCGGCCCGCAGCCCGTGCTGCCCGGTGCCGACCGAGGTCATGTCGGTCCAGGCGCGCCGGATCGCCGCGGTCAGCGTGGGATAGGTCGCGCCGCCCGCCGCCGACGCCACGAAGATCCAGGGCAGCGCGTCCTCGCCGCCGCTGGTGGCCAGCAGCACGCCACCGAGCGCGAGCGGGTGCAGGATCCCGGTGGCGAGCAGGATCCGGGCGGGGCCGATCCGGTCGGCGAGCCGTCCGGCGACCGGGCTGAGGGCCGCTCCGGCCAGCGCGTAGATGCCGCCGGCGAGCCCGGCCGCGGCGTACCGCCCGGTGGCCTGCTCGACGAGCAGGAGCAGTCCGAGCGGTGTCATGCCGGTGCCGAGCCGGGCCAGGATGCCGACGACCAGCAGGGTCCGCCCGCCCGGCAGTTGCCACACGCCAAGGTACTGACGCAATGCGGTCACGGGCGGGACCTCCGAGGGGCGCGGCGGGCGGGAAGGTCTCCGACGCTAACGCCGCGCCACCGAAACATCACGGAAATAAAGGCCGCTGTAGCGCTCCTCACCGCCCGCCGTTTGGTTCCTGGTCTTTCTTTTGTACGGATCAGCGCAGTCTTTTGTACGGATCAGCGCAGGTAAGGCCGAGCCGCCCCACGGGTGAGTGACGCCTGCTCGTGCAGCCGCTTGATCCGCTCCGCCATCGGCGGGTGGGTGGAGAACAGCGCGGAGAGGCCACCACCCGCGAACGGGTTGGCGATCATCAGGTGCGCCGTGCTGGTGAGCCGGCTGTCGGCGGGCAGCGGCACCCGCTGCGTACCGTAGTGGATCTTTTCGAGGGCACTGGCGAGCGCGAGCGGGTCCCCGGTCAGGGTGGCGCCGGACGCGTCGGCCTGGAACTCCCGGTTGCGGCTGATCGCCAGCTGGATGACCGACGCGGCCAGCGGGCCGAGGATCAGCATCAGCAGCAGCGACGCCGGGTTCGGTGAGTCCTCGTCGTCCGACCCGCCGAACGGCAGGAAGATCGCCAGCTGCGCGAACATCGTGATGATCCCGGCCAGCGCACCCGCCACGCTGGAGATCAGGATGTCCCGGTTGTAGACGTGCGACAGCTCGTGACCGATCACGCCGCGCAGCTCACGCTGGTCGAGGATCCGGGTGATGCCGACCGTCACGGCGACCGCCGCGTGCTCCGGGTCCCGCCCGGTCGCGAACGCGTTCGGCTGCATCGACGGTGAGACGTAGAGGCGCGGCATCGGCTGCCCCGCCTGCTGAGCCAGCTCACGCACCATGTGGTGCAACGCCGGGAACTCGGCCTCGCTGACCGGCTGCGCGCCCATCGCCCGCAGCGCGATCTTGTCCGAGAAGAAGTAGCTGACCGCATTGGTGACCAGCGAGAAGACCACCGCGATGACCAGTCCGGTGCTGCCGCCGAGCCAGTACCCCACGGCCAGGATGAGACCGGTGAGCGCGCCGAGCAGGGCGGCAGTCTTGAGTCCGTTGTGATGGCTGTGCACGTTCGACTCCTTCAGCGAGCGGGTTCGTGACCCGCTCTCCAGAGAACGCGAACTTCCTGCACGTTCATCCCCGAGGTCGCTGTGAGTTCGCTGGGCACACCGGAGAGTGACATGTCATCCGCCGCAACGAGAACGGCCCCGGCGCCACGTTTCCGTGGACACCGGGGCCGTTCTTCCTGCCTGTGGCGGATGCAGGATTCGAACCTGCGAAGGTTTCCCGACGGATTTACAGTCCGCTCCCATTGGCCGCTCGGGCAATCCGCCTGGGCAACTGCCGTGGTTTCCCGCAGCAGCGGACATCAGAATAGCCGTACCGCGGGGCCGGTCCGCAACCGGGTACGGTCGGCATGTCGCGGGGTCCTCACCGGCCCGTGAGCGACATCGACAAGCACCCAGCCGCAGGAGTCTGATCATGGCAGCCAACCCGTCGTTCGACGTCGTCAGCAAGGTCGACCGGCAGGAGGTCGACAACGCTTTCCACCAGGCGGAGAAGGAGCTGAGCACCCGATTCGATTTCCGGGGCACCGGCACCGAGCTCGCCAAGTCGGGAGAGGCCTTCACCATCACGTCCGAGACCGAGGATCGTGCTCTGGCCGCGCTCGACGTGTTCAAGGAAAAGCTGGTGAAGCGGAACATCTCGCTGAAGTCCCTGGACGCGGGGGAGCCCCGGCAGTCCGGCAAGACCTTCAAGATCGATCTCAAGATCGTCGAGGGGATCGAGACCGACAAGGCCAAGGCGATCAGCAAGAAGATCCGGGACGAGGGCCCGAAGGGCGTGCAGGCCCAGATCCAGGGCGACAGCCTCCGGGTGACCGGCAAGAAGCGCGATGACCTGCAGGCGGTGATCGCCCTGCTCAAGCAGGAGGACTTCGGCGTCGCCCTGCAGTTCGACAACTACCGCTGATCACCCGAATGGCTTGATCATCGCCGGGTTCGGAGAAGGAGCAGGAATGCGCACATGGATCTGACCCACGCCGTCCTCTCCTTCGCCGTCCTCGGTGCCCTGCTCACCATCACGCCCGGCCTGGACACCGCGCTGGTGCTGCGCGCGGCCGTCACGATGGGCCGCGGTCCCGCCTTCGCCACGGCCTTCGGCATCGGCACCGGCGCCCTGGTGTGGGGCGCGGCCGCCGCGGTCGGGGTCTCCGCGCTGCTCACCGCGTCCACCGTCGCCTACACGGCGCTCCGGGTGGCCGGCGCGGCGTACATGCTCTACCTCGGCGCCCGGATGGTCCGCGCCGCGTTCCGGTCCGCCGCCGCCGATGACGTGGCGGCTGCCGCGCCGGTGGCGCCGACCCTGTGGAGCACGTTCGGCAAAGGTTTCTTCACCAACCTGCTGAACCCCAAGATCGGTGCCTTCTACATCGCGGTGATCCCGCAGTTCCTGCCGCCGGGGGAGTCGCCGCTCGGCGTCGGCCTGCTGCTGGCCCTGGTGCACGACGTGGAGGGCCTGGCCTGGTTCACGTTGATCATCTTCGGCGCGCAGGCGGCGCGTGGCTTCCTGGCCCGGCGCGCGGTCCGGCGTAGCGTCGATGCCGGAACCGGCGCCGTCCTGATCGGTTTCGGCCTGCGCCTGGGCCTGTCCAGCCGATGAAATAACTCCAGCCGGTGACAGAACTCCAGTCGGTGACAGAATTCGGCTGATGAGAAACCGTTAGGCAGGTGGCGAGCGTGATCGACCCCGTGGTGGACCTGGCCTGGCTGCGCGCCAACGCCGGTGACGTGATCCTGGCCGACGTCCGCTGGTACCTCGACGGTCGTTCCGGCGCCGAGGCGTACCGGAAAGGTCATCTGCCCGGCGCGGTCTTCATCGACCTGGACACCGCGCTTGCCGCTCCGGCCTCGCCGGCGGAGGGCCGGCATCCGCTTCCGGATCCGGCGGTCTTCGCCGCGGCGATGTCCGCCGCCGGCATCGGCGACGCGGACCGGGTGGTTGCCTACGACGATGCGGGCGGCGTCATCGCCGCTCGTCTGATCTGGTTGCTGCGGTCGATCGGCCGCCAGGCCGCGCTCCTCGACGGAGGCCTTCTGTCGTACGACGGTGAGCTCACCACCGACGTCCCGTCCCCGCCGCGGGCCGACTTCACCCCGCGGGAGTGGCCGGCCGAGCGGCTGGCCTCGCTGACCGACACCACCGCCGACGGCGGCCACGTGGTGCTCGACGCGCGGGACGCACCCCGGTTCCGCGGCGACACCGAGCCGGTCGACGCGCGTCCCGGTCACATCCCGGGCGCCCGCAACCTGCCCTGCCGCGACAACGTGACACCGGACGGCCGCTTCCTCCCGGTCGCCGAGCTGCGCGACCGGTTCGCCGCGGCGGGCGCGGACGGCACCGCCGAGGTGATCTCCTACTGCGGTTCCGGTGTGACCGCCTGCCACAACCTGATCGCCCTGGAGCACGCCGGCCTGGGCCAGGGGCGGCTCTACCCGGGATCGTGGTCGCAGTACGCCGCCACCGACCGCCCGGCCGCCACCGGCGACTGACCGCTCAGTCCGGGCGGCCGGCCAGCCCCCGGGCGGCGTCCGCGGCGTCCGGGTCAAGGCCCTGGTATCCGGCCTGTTCGTGCAGCCGGGTCTGCTCCTCGATCCAGCGCTGGTGCGCCTCCCAGGCGGCCTGCTTGCTGCTGCCGAGCGCGGCGCCGATCTGGGTCCACGAGGTGCCGGCGGCTCGCGCGGACCGGACCATGGCCTGCCGGCCGTACCCGGCCTTGCGGATCACCACCTCGCTGAGCGCGAGCATCTCGAGGATCTCGGTGGGGGAGAGGCCGGAGGTGTCGTGATCCGGGTTCATGGCCGCGAGGGCGTCCCGCATCCGCAGGTCGTCATAACGCCGAGTAGCGGTGATCAGCGTGTGCTGTCGTTCCAACTCGTCGGGAGTCGCCATAAGGCCACTCTGGCCGTCAAGTCAGCCTGACGTCAAGGAGTCTTGACGGGCCTTGGTGAATTGTTCTCACTTCTACCAATAAATCGCCCATAAAGCCGCCAATTCTTCAACGAGGACAGCCATGGTCGACTCAGCCGTTCGGCCAGGTTTTACCGGAGCGCCACCGCGACCCGCTGTTGAACACTCCCTGTCGCACAGGCGGTGTGGCACCATCATGGTGCTTGTAAAACAGCGACGTGCAAAACATGGGAGCCGACATGTCTTCAAAGAAGCTGGGCCGCTTTGTCGGCTTGGTTTTGGCGCTCGCAGTGGCGATCGGTGGTCTCGGCTTCGCGGGAGCTTCTGACGAGGTCGCCGGCACTTCCGCGGTCCTCTACCACACGCTCGAGAGCGTCTGGGGCTGACGAACCCCAACGGTTGGCGACCTCGCGGGCAGATCGACTGACCAAGGAGAGTCATGAGCGGGCGTCGCCCATCGAGCAGACGTTCCTCTGACTATGCCTGGCTGATCACTGGCCCGTTGGCGCTGTTCGCGATGCTCGGCTTGATCGGGTTCTCGATCGCCGACGACAATTGGTATCACCACTGGGCCGGCGGCCTGCTCGCAGCTGTCGGACTCTTCGCCTCCGGCTTGGCCGTGACCAACATCTTCATTCGGCGGCAGACGTATTCCGTCACGATCACCGAGATCCCGCTCGTCCTGGCTCTGCACTACCTCTCGCCGCCGATGGTGATCCTCGCGGTGACGGTCGGTGCCGCGGCGTCGTTCCTGCGTATCCGGATGGAACCGACCAAGCTCTTCTTCAACGTCGCGAATTCCGCGGCCCGGGCGACGGTCACCCTCATCGTCATCGCCGCGCTGCCGAAGGCCGAAGGCGTCGGACCGGCCACCTGGGCGGTCCTCTTCACCGCGGTCATGGCGGGCGCGATGGCCTCGCACATCGCCGTCGCCAGCGTCATCGCCGTGGTCCAGGGCCGCTACGCCGGCCAGGTCGCCCTGCGCGCCGGCCTCTCGGCCCTGATCACCGCCGCGATCAACATCGCGGTCGGTCTGGTCGTCCTGCTCGTGGTCGACACCACCTGGTGGGCGATCCTGCTGCTCGCGGTCCTGGCCGCCGCGCTGGTCTTCGTCTTCCGCTCCTTCACCGACTTCTTCCGGCAGCACCGCACCCTGGCCGAGGTCTACGAGCTCACCCTCGCGGTGCGGGACCAGGCGGCCGACGGGGCCCTGCCCGACGTGTTGCTCGGCCGGGTCCGCACGCTCATGCGTGCCGAGTTCTCCACGCTGTGGCTGGCCCCGCAGGGCCGGCACCCGGAGGTGCTGCTCACCTCCCGGGTCGACGACGAGGCCGGGCTGTTCGACATCTCCCCGACTCCCGTGACGGTCCGTGACGGCGTGGTGCGGGACGGCCGGGCGATCGCGGTCGGACCACAGCTTGAGGATACCGACGACCGGCGCGCTGAGCTGCGATCTGCGAATGCCCGCGACCTGATCGTGGTTCCGCTGCGTTCGGGGCAGACCACGATCGGCACGCTCGAGGTGATGAACCGGCTCGGCCCCTACAACACCTTCCGCCCGGCCGACGTGCAGGTGCTGGAGACGATCGCGGCCCATGTCGCGGTGGCGGTGGAGAATTCCCGCCTGGTCGACCGCCTGCGCTACGACGCCTATCACGACCGGCTCACCGCCCTCCCGAACCGCCGCCGGATGATCGACGCGCTGGCCGAGTCGGTGACCGTGCAGGTCGAGGCGGAGGTGGTGGCGGTGCTGCTCTTCGATGTGGACGGCCAGCGCACCGTCAACGAGTCGATGGGCCACGCGGCCGGCGACAAGCTGCTCGCCGAGGTGGCCGAGCGCCTGCGCGGCATCGCCGGTCCGGGCGCCCTGGTCGGGCGGGTCGGCGGCGACGAGTTCATGGTGACGCTGCGGACCGAGGGGATCGACGAGACCCTGGAGCTGGCCACCAAGATGCGCGAGCGGCTGCGCGGCCCGATGGCGGTCGGCTCACTCACGCTCGATGTGGACACCGCGGTCGGCGTCTCGGTCTACCCCGACCACGGCAGCGACCCGGAGACCCTGCTCCAGCGGGCCGAGCTGGCGGCCAACGCGGCCAAGGCCCTTCCGTACGGCGTGCAGCCGTTCCACCCCGCGCTGGAGTCCCGGGCCGTCCGCCGGCTGGGTATCGCCGCGGACCTGCGCCGGGCGATCGACAACGACCAGCTGGAGGTCTACTTCCAGCCCAAGGTGACGCTCGCCGACCGGCACGTGATCGGCGTCGAGTGCCTGGCCCGCTGGGTGCACCCGGCGCACGGCGAGGTCGCCCCGGAGGACTTCGTCGCGGTGGCCGAGCACACCGGACAGCTGGCCCGGCTCACCGAGGTGGTGCTCACCGCCGGCCTGCGGCACTGCAAGCTCTGGGCGGACGCCGACCGCCCGCTCTCCATCGCGGTCAACCTGTCGGCGCGCACCCTGCTCGACTCGCGCTTCCCGGACCTGGTCCAGGAACTGCTGGAGGAGCACCGGGTGGAGCCCGGCCAGGTCACCTTCGAGATCTCCGAGCCGGGCATGCTGAGCGACATCGAGCGGGTGCTGCCCAGCCTCTATCGCCTGCGCGACCTGGGTGTCCGGCTGAGCGTCGACGACTTCGGCACCGGCGCCTCCTCGCTCGGCTACCTGCGTCAGTGGCCGGTGCACGAGGTGAAGATCGACGACACCTTCGTGCAGGGGATGGCGACCGACACCGGTGACCTGGCGATCGTCCGGGCGGTGGTGGGGCTGGCCCGCGAGTTCGGCCTGACCGTGGTCGCCGAGGGCGTGGAGAGCGAGCTGACCCTCGGGCTGTTGGAGGAGATGGGCTGCGAAATCGGTCAGGGCTACCTCTTCAGCCGGCCGCTGCCGTTCGAGCGGCTGGAGGCCTGGCTGAGCGCTCAGACCGAGCCGGAGAGCACGCCGACGGGCGAGGTGCGCAGGCTCCGAGCGGTCATCTGACCTGCGTCTTCGGTTTGTTGGGGGTACCGATTTCACCCCGGGTCCGGGGCCGTGTAGTCTTACTTCTGCAGCGAGCGAGTGATCGCAAGCGGCAAGCCCCCTTAGCTCAGTCGGCAGAGCGTCTCCATGGTAAGGAGAAGGTCTACGGTTCGATTCCGTAAGGGGGCTCTACCGGGCTCGTTCCCGCCGCCCGGCGCTGAACGTGAGCCTGACTCGGCGGTGTAGCTCAGATGGTAGAGCAAGCGGCTCATAATCGCTGTGTCGCCGGTTCAAGTCCGGCCACCGCTACTTATTTACAATAGGGCCTCATCCGGGGCCCTATTTGCAGGTTGACCGACCGAGCGTCTACGCTGACTGGTCGTCAAGCGAGATTCCGTTAGCAGGAAGGCACCCCGCCGTGGCCAAGGCGACAGATGTACGTCCGAAGATCACCCTGGCGTGCACGGAGTGCAAGGACCGGAACTACATCACCAAGAAGAACCGGCGTAACGACCCGGACCGCGTCGAGCTGAAGAAGTTCTGCCCGCGCGACGGCAAGCACACCCTGCACCGCGAGACTCGCTGAGCCCTCGCACCACATAGTTCTCTCTTTGCGCCGCCCGGAGTCACTCCGGGCGGCGCATTGTAGTTTGTGGGGTATGCCCCTGGATCAGACGTTTGTCGGCCGCACCTGGCCGCCCACCGAGACCTACCTCGTCGGGCGGGAGAAGATCCGCGAGTTCGCCCGCGCGATCGGCGCCACCGACGCCGAGTACCACGACCCCGAGGCCGCCCGTGCGCTCGGCTACCCGGACGTGGTGGCCCCGCCGACGTTCCCGGTCGCCATCACCATGTCGGCCAGCCGCCAGGTGATCGGTGACCCGGCGCTCGGCCTGGACTACAGCCGGGTGGTGCACGGCGACCAGCGGTTCGCCTACACCCGCCCGGTGGTGGCCGGCGACGCGCTGGTCTGCGTGAACTCGGTCGACGAGATCACCACGCGGGGTGGCCACTGGTTCATCACCACCCGCACCGAGGTGCGCACCGAGGCCGGTGAGCCGGTCGTCACGGTGTGGTCGAAGCTGGTCCAGCGCGGCGAGGAGAACGCCTGATGGCTGACGTGTCAGAACCGCAGACCTTCCGGGTCACCCGGGCCGACCTGGTCCGGTACGCCGGCGCCTCCGGCGACTTCAACCCGATCCACTGGAGTGACCGGGTCGCGACAGGTGTCGGCCTGCCCGGGGTGATCGCGCACGGCATGTTCACGATGGCCCTGGTCGGCCGCGCGGTGACCGCCTGGGCCGGCGCGCCGGACGCGGTCAAGGAGTTCAGCGTGCGGTTCGCCCGGCCGGTGCCGGTGCCGGACACCGACGAGGGCACCGAGGTCGTGGTCACGGCCACGGTGAAGGAAGTCACCGAGGACGGCGACACCAAGCTCGCCCTGACTGCCACGTGCCACGGAGACAAGGTACTGTCTCTGGCACAGGCGCTTGTCAGGAAGCGGTAGGCCCGGGTTGGGATAACCAAGGGCGTACCCGTACACTGGTGCGCCGTGGGGCTGTGAGTCGCAAGACGACGGTCCCGCAAAGGGGTGTAGCTCAATTGGCAGAGCAGCGGTCTCCAAAACCGCAGGCTGCAGGTTCAAGTCCTGTCACCCCTGCGCAATTCTCCTCGACGTGCCCGCCCGGTGCGCGGGTCGCTCAACTTCCCGCGTCCGGTCGAGTGCTGACAGGAACTTCAACACCACCGACGACGGAAGTAGGGCGCAGTGGCCGACAAGGACCGCTCCGGTGACGACGTCCCGGGCGACGACGAGCTGCTCCCCGATGCCGCCGCCGGTGACGACGCCCCCGAGACCGACGACACGCCGGTAAGCCGCGGCGGCGGAACCGCGGTCGCCGAGCGTACGAAGGACGACGAAACCCCGAAGACCAAGCGGGAGCGCAAGCGCACCGGTGTCTTCGGCCGGATCGGCGGATTCTTCCGCGAGGTCATCAGCGAGCTGCGCAAGGTCATCTGGCCGACGCGCAAGGAGCTGCTGACCTACACCGGCGTCGTGATCGCGTTCGTGACGGTGATGACGGCGCTCGTGGCGGTGTTGGACTACGGGTTCGGTAAGGGCATCCTCTGGGCGCTCGGCGGCAAGTCCTAGCCCGTCGCGACCCCGAACCGAGTGACTTATCTGGAAGTGAGCGAGCGTGCCTGAGTACGACGACGAGACCGCGCAGTCCGCTGACGAGCAGTCGTCGCCGGACATCGACGAGTCGGTCGAGGTCGAGTCGGCTGACGAAACGCCGGTGGAGGCCCAGGCGCCCGAGGCCGACGAGGACTACGACCCGGTCAAGGAGCTGCGGCAGAAGCTGCGCTACGCGCCCGGCGACTGGTACGTGGTGCACTCCTACGCCGGTTACGAGAACAAGGTCAAGACCAACCTCGAGACCCGGATCACGAGCCTTGACATGGAGGAGTTCATCTTCCAGGTCGAGGTGCCGACCCGCGAAGAGGTCGAGGTCAAGAACGGCAAGCGCAACCAGGTGCAGGCGAAGGTCTTCCCCGGTTACATCCTGGTCCGGATGGACCTGACGCCGGAGTCGTATTCCTGCGTGCGCAACACACCGGGTGTGACCGGCTTCGTCGGCGCCACCGACCGGGTCGACCGTCCGGCGCCGCTCTCCCTCGACGAGGTGCTGAAGTGGCTGGCCCCGGCCGTTCAGACCGAGGAGAAGAAGTCGAAGCCCGAGATCAAGGTGCTCGACTTCGAGGTCGGCGACTCGGTCACGGTCACCGACGGCGCGTTCGCCTCGCTGCCGGCGTCGATCAGTGAGATCAACGCTGACCAGCAGAAGCTGAAGGTCCTGGTGTCGATCTTCGGCCGGGAGACCCCGGTCGAGCTGAACTTCAACCAGGTCACCAAGATCTGATCACCGGCAAACCGGTGATCTCAGTGGGAGGGACCGTCGTCGCGCGGTCCCGCCAACAACCACAGGAGTAAAAACATGTCGCACCGCAGCAAGGCGTTCCGCGCCGCCCTCGAGAAGATCGAGATCGACAAGCTCTACGAGCCCAAGGACGCGGTCGCCCTCGCCAAGGAGACCAGCTCCGCGAAGTTCGACGCCACCGTTGAGGTCGCCATGCGCCTCGGTGTCGACCCGCGTAAGGCCGACCAGATGGTCCGCGGCACGGTCAACCTGCCGCACGGCACCGGCAAGACCGCCCGCGTCATCGTGTTCGCCCAGGGCGCGAAGGCCGAAGAGGCCGTCGCGGCCGGCGCTGACGAGGTCGGCACCGACGAGCTCGTCGCCCGGATCCAGGGTGGCTGGCTGGACTTCGACGCCGCGATCGCGACGCCGGACCAGATGGCCAAGATCGGCCGGATCGCCCGCATCCTCGGCCCGCGTGGCCTGATGCCGAACCCGAAGACCGGCACCGTCACCATGGACGTGACCAAGGCCGTCAACGAGATCAAGGGCGGCAAGATCACCTTCCGGGTGGACAAGCACTCGAACCTGCACCTGATCATCGGCAAGGCGTCGTTCACGGCCGAGCAGCTGGTCGACAACTACGCGTCGGTGCTCGAGGAGATCCTGCGGGCGAAGCCGTCCGCCGCCAAGGGCAAGTACCTCAAGAAGGTCACCGTCTCCACCACGACGGGCCCGGGCATCCAGATCGACCCGCTCGTCGTGAAGAACCTGCGCGGCGAGAACCAGAACTGATCGCCTGACTCGAACGTCGAAGCCCCCGGGGACATCCCCGGGGGCTTTTTCGTGCCAAGCTTGCGGCCATGCTTTTCGACGGTGTCTGGTTCCGGTACGCCCGCCGTGCCCCGTGGGCGCTGCGCGAAGCCGCCGCGACGGTCGAGCCCGGCCAGACCGTGGTGGTGCTCGGCGCGAACGGTGCCGGCAAGTCCACCCTGCTGCAGCTGGCGGCCGGTGTGCTGCGCCCGGTTCGCGGCACCGTCCGGAACCGTCCGGCGGTGGTCGGCTGGGTCCCGGAGCGTTTCCCGGCCGATCAGCCGTTCACCGCGATCGGCTATCTGCGCGCGATGGCCGGGCTGCGCCACGCCCCGGCGACGGCTGCCGCGCACTGGGTGGACCGTCTCGGCCTGACCCCGCACGCCGACACCCCGCTGAACGCGCTGTCCAAGGGCACCGCGCAGAAGGTCGGCCTGGCCCAGGCCCTGCTGGTCCGGCCTGGCCTGCTGGTGCTCGACGAGCCGTGGGAGGGTCTGGACGCCCAGGCCCGCACGCTGGTTCCGGAGATCGTCGCCGAGGTCACCGCGGCCGGCGGTGCGGTCCTGGTCAGCGACCACCGCGGCGAGATCACCGGGCTGCCGGACACCACCCACTGGACGGTTGCGGCCGGCGCGCTGCACCTCGGGTCCGCTCCGCCACCGGTGGCCGCTCCGCCGCCGGATCGCCGCCCGGCCGGGCCCGACGAGGTGGTGGTCGAGATCGCGGTGCCGCGCACGGAAGCCGACGCGACGGTGGTCCAGCTGATCGCTTCCGGTCACCGGATTCTGCGGGTCCGGGAGCCCGATGGGGTACGCCCGGAGCGACTGACCGCTCACCAGGAGGAAGCTCGATGATCGCGCTGGTCCGGATGCGGCTCGCCGGGTTCTGGCACGGCGGCCGGGTGCTGGCCCCGCTGATCACCGTGCTCGCCGTGCTCGGTGTCATCCACGGCGGGGGACCGGCGCCGGCCGCGTCCGCCTACGGCTATTCCGCCGCGGCGCTCTTCCCGGTGCTGGCCTGGCTGACCAAGGTGGTCCTGGACACCGAGCCGGACGTCCAGCGCCGCCTGGCCCGGCTGTCGGTCGGCCCGGTACGCGAGGGTGTGGCCGGTCTGCTGGCCGCCGTGACGGCCGGCGCCGCGGTCTGCGCCGTCGCCATGCTCGCCCCGCTGCCGTTCCACGCCGTCCGTGGACCGGAGGCCGGCTCCGGCGAACCGTCCCTGCCGGTCGGGGTCCTGCTGGGTGTGCTCGCTCACTTGCTGTCGCTGGCCGCCGCGGTGGCGCTGGGCGCGCTGTCCGGCCGGGCGGTCACCCGCCGGGTGCTGCCGGGCGTCGCGGTCCTGGCCACCGGCTCGGTGCTGGCGATCGTGCTGGGTCTGACCGGGTCGGTCGCCCCGTGGCTGGTCCCGCCGGTGATGGCCACCGCACGGGCGCTCAACGACACCGCCCCGTCGGCGGGGGAGCTGGGCGTGCTGGCCGGCTGGTGTCTCGCCTGGTGCTCGGTCGCCCTGATCGCGTACGCGCGCCTGCGCCGGGCCCGCGCCTGATCGTGCTCAGGTCGTACCGGAAAGGGATTTGGAATTTTGTCGGTGTGCCGCGTACTGTTCCTCGTGAAGTTCCACCCATAGACCGCTGGTCGCCGCAGTGACCGTCGTGAGACGGACATCGCGGCCGAAGGTCCCGCAACAAACGGGCGACCTGTGCAGGGCGGACGGTTCGTGATTCTGCGGCATGCCTCGGCGTGCCGGACTCCGCCCCGTGCCCCTGCACCGGGGCGTTTTGCTTGTTCGGACCCTCTCGACCAGTGGCAATAGCACTGAGGAGAGGAGGGACATGGCGGACAAGCCGGTCCGGGCCGACAAGGCCACGGCCGTCGCCGAGCTGACGGACAATTTCCGTGACTCCGCGGCCACCGTGTTGACCGAATACCGGGGCCTCACCGTGAAGCAGCTCACTGAGCTGCGGCGGTCGCTCGGCCAGCAGGCCAAGTACTCCGTTGCCAAGAACACGCTCGCGAAGCGTGCGGCTGGCGACGCGGGCATCGAGGGCCTCGACACGCTGTTCACCGGTCCTACCGCGCTCGCCTTCGTGAAGGGTGACGTGGTTGACGCGGCCAAGGTGCTTCGCGCCTTCGCCAAGGCCAACCCCGTCCTGGTCATCAAGGGCGGCGTCTTCGAGGGTAAGGCCATCTCGGCCGAGGACGTCAACAAGCTTGCCGACCTCGAGTCCCGTGAGGTGCTGCTGGCCAAGCTGGCCGGCGCCATGAAGGGCAACCTGAGCAAGGCCGCGGCCACGTTCCAGGCTCCGCTCTCCCAGGCCGTGCGCCTGGTGGACGCCCTGCGTGACAAGCGTGAGAAGGACGGTTCCGCCGAGGCCGCTTGATGGCCTCGCGAACCGAACACCGTTTACATCAGAAGCTAGGAAAGGTTGCCTGATATGGCGAAGCTCAGCACCGACGAGCTGCTCGACGCGTTCAAGGAAATGACCCTCATCGAGCTCTCCGAGTTCGTGAAGACGTTCGAAGATGTCTTCGACGTCAAGGCTGCCGTGGCTGTCGCCGCTGCCGGCCCGGCCGCCCCGGCTGCCGAGGCCGCTGTGGAGCAGGACTCCTTCGACGTTGTCCTCGAGGGCGACGGCGGCAAGAAGATCCAGGTCATCAAGGTCGTGCGTGAGCTGACCGGCCTGGGCCTCAAGGAGGCCAAGGACGCCGTCGAGGCCGCCCCCAAGGCGATCCTCGAGGGTGTTGCCAAGGACAAGGCCGAGGCCGCCAAGGCCAAGCTCGAGGCCGAGGGCGCCAAGGTCACCCTCAAGTGATCTAACGCTCCAGAGCGTTGTTCGTCGATGGCGGAGGCCCGTTTCGGGTCTTCGCCATCGGTGTTTCCGGCCGGTGTCCGCACTGGTCAGTGCGACCCCGGTGAGCGCGTTACGGCTGCTCCGACAAAGGCTGCCAAAGCTGGCGATCCATGCGTTAAGGTCCTCTGGGTGCGCCGGCCGGACGACCGGTCCGGCCCGACCCGCGGCACAGCCCTTGACTGTGTGTCCGCTGACAGGCACGCTGATGGCAGCAAGTTTCCGCGCTTGCGACAGCCAGACCGTGGGTAATCGGATTTCTACCGGTGACCCACTGACCGGCACCCGAGGAAGAGTCGCCGCGTTTCCAGAGCGACCCCGGCCACGGCGTTGACCATGAAGTGCCAGGTCAGCGGCGTCGGGGACACGTTCCGCAGGACACTTCGGGTGTGGGCTGGACAGCGGTTAGCCAAGCGGCTACACTGCTAGTTTGCGCTGCCTTCTGTCTTGACGCCTGTCCTGATATCCACGTCTGTGGATTTCGATGGGTGTCTTTTGGAGTGCACGCAGACCAGTTGCATCAGCAACTCAGCCGCATAGCAGCACCGGTCCTCGGAAGGACGCATCTTGGCAGCTTCCCGCCCTGCGAAGACCAGCCGTACGTCGAGCGCTTACGCACCCCGCCGGGTCTCTTTCGGCCGGATCACCGAGCAGCTAGAGGTCCCCAACCTCCTCGCCCTCCAGACGGAGTCGTTCGACTGGCTGGTCGGCAACGAGGCTTGGCAGGCCCGGACGACGGACGACCCGCATGCCCACTCGGGCCTCGCAGAGATCCTCGAAGAGATCAGTCCCATTGAGGACTTCTCCGGCACCATGTCGCTGTCCTTCTCAGCTCCGCGCTTCGACGAGGTCAAGGCCTCGATCGAGGAGTGCAAGGAGAAGGACCTGACCTACTGTGCCCCGCTGTTCGTGACCGCGGAGTTCACCAACAACACCACTGGCGAGATCAAGAGCCAGACCGTGTTCATGGGTGACTTCCCGATGATGACCCCCAAGGGGACGTTCGTCATCAACGGTACCGAGCGGGTCGTGGTGAGCCAGCTCGTCCGTTCGCCGGGCGTGTATTTCACCAAGGAGCCGGACAAGACCTCCGACCGCGACCTCACCAGCGTCAAGGTCATCCCGAGCCGGGGTGCCTGGCTCGAGTTCGACATCGACAAGCGCGACACCGTGGGTGTCCGCATCGACCGCAAGCGTCGTCAGGCCGTCACCGTCCTGCTCAAGGCGATCGGTTGGTCCGCAGACCAGATCCGTGAGCGCTTCGGCTGGTCCGAACTGCTCATGACGACGCTGGAGAAGGACCACATCGCCGGACAGGATGAGGCCCTACTCGACATCTACCGGAAGCTGCGCCCCGGCGAGCCCCCCACCCGGGAGAACGCGCAGACCCTGCTCGACAACCTCTTCTTCAACCCGAAGAGGTACGACGTCGCCAAGGTCGGCCGGTACAAGTTCAACAAGAAGCTCGAGATCGACGTCCCGATCGTCCGGGGCACGCTCTCCGAGGAAGACATCGTCAAGACCGTGGACTACCTCTGCCGGCTGCACGCCGGTGAGGACGGCTACGAGGCCGACGACATCGACCACTTCGGCAACCGGCGCCTGCGCACGGTCGGCGAGCTCATCCAGAACCAGGTCCGCGTGGGCCTGTCCCGGATGGAGCGTGTCGTCCGCGAGCGCATGACGACGCAGGACGTCGAGGCGATCACGCCGCAGACCCTGATCAACATCCGCCCCGTGGTGGCTGCGATCAAGGAGTTCTTCGGTACGTCGCAGCTGTCGCAGTTCATGGACCAGACCAACCCGCTCGCGGGTCTGACCCACCGTCGCCGTCTGTCGGCGCTCGGCCCGGGTGGTCTGTCCCGTGAGCGGGCCGGCTTCGAGGTCCGTGACGTGCACCCGTCGCACTACGGCCGGATGTGCCCGATCGAGACGCCCGAGGGCCCGAACATCGGCCTGATCGGCGCGCTCTCCACGTTCGCGCGGGTCAACCCGTTCGGCTTCATCGAGACCCCGTACCGCAAGGTCGAGGCCGGTGTGGTCACCGACGAGGTGCACTACCTCACGGCGGACGAGGAAGACCGGTACATCAAGGCGCAGGCGAACGCCGTGCTGTCCAGCGACAACACGTTCGCCCAGGACCGCGTCCTGGTCCGCCGTAAGGGCGGTGAGGTCGACTACGTGCCCGGCACCGAGGTCGACTACATGGACGTGTCGCCGCGGCAGATGACCTCGGTCGCCACCGCGATGATCCCGTTCCTCGAGCACGACGACGCCAACCGCGCCCTGATGGGTGCGAACATGCAGCGCCAGGCGGTGCCGCTGGTCAAGGCCGAGTCGCCGCTGGTCGGCACCGGCATGGAGTACCGCGCCGCGGTCGACGCCGGTGACGTGGTCGTCGCCGAGGTCGCCGGTGTGGTCGAGGACCTGTGCGCCGACTACGTGACGGTGCACCAGGACGACGGCCACCGCCGGACCTACCTGCTGCACAAGTTCCGTCGCTCGAACGCCGGCTCCTGCGTCAACCAGAAGCCTGTCGTCTTCGAGGGTGACCGGGTCGAGGCCGGCCAGGTCATCGCCGACGGTCCGTGCACCGACGAGGGGGAGATGGCCCTCGGCCGTAACCTCCTGGTCGCGTTCATGTGCTGGGAAGGCCACAACTACGAGGACGCGATCATTCTGTCGCAGCGCCTCGTGCAGCAGGACGTGCTCACCTCGATTCACATCGAGGAGCACGAGGTCGACGCCCGCGACACCAAGCTCGGCCCGGAAGAGATCACCCGCGACATCCCGAACGTCAGCGAGGAAATGCTGGCGGACCTGGACGAGCGCGGCATCATCCGGATCGGCGCCGAGGTCGTGCCCGGCGACATCCTGGTCGGCAAGGTCACGCCCAAGGGCGAGACCGAGCTGACCCCGGAGGAGCGCCTGCTGCGCGCGATCTTCGGTGAGAAGGCCCGGGAAGTCCGGGACACCTCGCTGAAGGTTCCGCACGGCGAGACCGGCACCGTCATCGGTGTCCGCACGTTCTCCCGCGAGGACGGCGACGAGCTGCCCCCGGGCGTGAACGAGCTGGTCCGGGTGTACGTCGCCCAGAAGCGCAAGATCCAGGACGGTGACAAGCTCGCCGGTCGTCACGGCAACAAGGGCGTCATCTCCAAGATCCTGCCGGTCGAGGACATGCCGTTCCTCGAGGACGGCACCCCGGTCGACATCGTGCTCAACCCGCTCGGTGTCCCCTCGCGTATGAACATCGGCCAGGTTCTGGAGACCCACCTCGGGTGGATCGCCAAGACCGGTTGGTCGGTGGAGGGCGAGGACGAGGAGTGGAAGCGTCAGCTCCGCTCGATCGAGGCGCACGAGTCCCCCGCCGACAGCAACGTCGCGACTCCGGTCTTCGACGGTGCTCAGGAGGAGGAGATCAAGGGCCTGCTCGAGTCGACCCTGCTGAACCGGGACGGCAAGCGCCTGGTCAACGGTGACGGCAAGGCGCAGCTGTTCGACGGCCGCTCCGGTGAGCCGCTGCCGGACCCGATCTCGGTCGGCTACGTCTACATCCTGAAGCTGAACCACCTGGTCGACGACAAGATCCACGCGCGGTCGACCGGTCCGTACTCGATGATCACGCAGCAGCCGCTCGGTGGTAAGGCCCAGTTCGGTGGCCAGCGGTTCGGCGAGATGGAGTGCTGGGCGATGCAGGCCTACGGCGCCGCTTACGCGCTGCAGGAACTGCTGACCATCAAGTCCGACGACGTCCTTGGCCGCGTGAAGGTCTACGAGGCCATCGTCAAGGGCGAGAACATCCCGGAGCCGGGAATCCCGGAGTCCTTCAAGGTGCTCCTCAAGGAGCTGCAGTCGCTGTGCCTGAACGTTGAGGTGCTCTCCAGCGACGGCGTTGCTCTGGAGATGCGCGAGACGGACGACGAGGTCTTCCGGGCCGCGGAGGAACTCGGCATCGACCTGTCACGACGCCCGAACGAGGGCGTCAGCAGCGTCGAAGAGATCTGACGGAGAGCGTCCCCGGTAGGCATCGACGCGAGTCGGTAGCGACCGGGGACGCCCCCGCCGGCCTGGAATTCACCCGAGCAACGAAACACGAGGGATAGTCCAAGTGCTCGACGTCAACTTCTTCGACGAGTTGCGCATCGGCCTGGCTACCGCTGACGACATCCGGCAGTGGTCGCACGGCGAGGTCAAGAAGCCCGAGACGATCAACTACCGCACCCTCAAGCCCGAGAAGGACGGACTCTTCTGCGAGAAGATCTTCGGTCCGCAGCGGGACTGGGAGTGCTACTGCGGTAAGTACAAGCGTGTCCGGTTCAAGGGCATCATCTGTGAGCGCTGCGGCGTCGAGGTGACCCGCTCCAAGGTCCGGCGTGAGCGCATGGGCCACATCGAGCTGGCCGCCTCGGTCACGCACATCTGGTACTTCAAGGGTGTGCCGAGCCGTCTGGGCTACCTGCTCGACCTGGCGCCCAAGGACCTCGAGAAGATCATCTACTTCGCCTCGTACGTGATCACGAGCGTTGACGCCGAGTCGCGTCACCGTGACATGTCCACGATCGAGAACGAGATCTTCGCGGAGAAGCGGCAGTCCGAGAACAGCCGCGACTCCGAGATCGAGAAGCGCGCCGGCAAGCTGGAGCAGGACCTCGCCGAGCTCGAGGCCGAGGGTGCCAAGGCCGACGTGCGCCGCAAGGTCAAGGAAGCCGGCGAGCGCGAGATGCGCCAGATCCGGGACAAGGCGCAGCGCGAGATCGACCGCCTCGACGAGGTGCTCGACACGTTCCGCAAGCTCGACTCGAAGCAGCTGGTCACCGACGAGCTGCTCTACCGCGAGCTGCGGGACCGCTTCGGTGAGTACTTCACCGGTGGCATGGGCGCCGAGGCGATCAAGGCGCTGCTGCAGAACATGGACCTGGACGCCGAGGCGGAGAACCTTCGGGAGATCATCCGCACCGGTAAGGGCCAGCGGAAGATCCGGGCGCTCAAGCGGCTGAAGGTCGTCGCGGCGTTCCTGAACACCCGCAACTCCCCGCTCGGCATGGTGCTCGACTGCGTGCCGGTCATCCCGCCGGACCTGCGCCCGATGGTGCAGCTCGACGGTGGCCGCTTCGCGACCTCGGACCTGAACGACCTGTACCGCCGGGTCATCAACCGCAACAACCGCCTCAAGCGACTGATCGACCTCGGTGCTCCCGAGATCATCGTCAACAACGAGAAGCGGATGCTGCAGGAGGCCGTCGACGCGCTGTTCGACAACGGCCGTCGTGGCCGGCCGGTCACCGGTCCGGGTAACCGCCCGCTGAAGTCGCTCTCCGACATGCTGAAGGGCAAGCAGGGCCGGTTCCGTCAGAACCTGCTCGGCAAGCGCGTCGACTACTCCGGCCGTTCGGTCATCGTCGTCGGCCCGCGGCTCAAGCTGCACCAGTGCGGTCTGCCCAAGCAGATGGCCCTGGAGCTGTTCAAGCCGTTCGTGATGAAGCGCCTGGTCGACCTGAACCACGCACAGAACATCAAGTCCGCCAAGCGGATGGTCGAGCGTCAGCGCCCGGTCGTGTGGGACGTGCTGGAAGAGGTCATCAGCGAGCACCCGGTGCTGCTGAACCGTGCGCCGACCCTGCACCGCCTGGGCATCCAGGCGTTCGAACCGCAGCTGGTCGAGGGCAAGGCCATCCAGATCCACCCGCTCGTCTGTACCGCGTTCAACGCGGACTTCGACGGCGACCAGATGGCAGTCCACGTGCCGCTGTCGTCCGAGGCGCAGGCCGAGGCCCGGATCCTGATGCTGTCCTCGAACAACATCCTCAAGCCGGCCGACGGCAAGCCGGTCACCATGCCCACCCAGGACATGGTCATCGGCCTGTACTACCTGACGCACCTCACCAAGGGCGCGAAGGGCGAAGGCCGGGTCTTCAGCTCCGACGCCGAGGCGCGGATGGCGTTCGACAACGGCGAGCTGCACCTGCAGGCCAAGGTCAAGATCCGTCTCCACGACGTGATCGGGGTCGACAACGGCGCCAAGGCCGAGCCGGCCGTGGCTCCGGAGGGCTGGGTCGAGGGCGAGAAGCTGCTCGTCGAGACCACGCTCGGCCGAGTGATCTTCAACGAGACGCTGCCCCCGGGCTACCGCTTCGTGAACTACGAGATCCGCAAGGGCCAGCTGTCGGCGATCGTCAACGACCTCGCCGAGCGCTTCCCCAAGGTCGCGCTGGCCGCGACCCTGGACGCGCTCAAGGAGGCCGGCTTCCACTGGGCCACCTGGTCCGGTGTGACGATCGGTATGGGCGACGTCATCGCGCCGCCGCGCAAGCCGGAGATCCTCGCCAAGTACCAGGCCGAGGCCGACCGGATCGACAAGCAGTACCAGCGTGGTCTGATGACCGCCGAGGAACGTCGCGGCGAGCTCATCGAGATCTGGACCAAGGCGACGAACGAGATCTCCAAGGAGATGGAGTCCGCGCTGCCGCAGGAGAACCCGCTCTGGGTCATGATCAACTCCGGCGCTCGCGGTAACCTCCTCCAGCTCCGGCAGATCGCCGCGATCCGTGGTCTGGTGGCCAACCCCAAGGGCGAGATCATCCCGCGCCCGATCACCTCGTCGTACCGCGAGGGTCTGACCGTTCTGGAGTACTTCATCTCCACGCACGGTGCCCGTAAGGGCCTGGCGGACACCGCCCTGCGTACCGCCGACTCGGGTTACCTGACCCGTCGTCTGGTGGACGTCTCGCAGGACGTCATCATCCGCGAGGAGGACTGCGGCACCGACCGCGCGATTCCGATGCAGGTGGGCGAGCGGGAGCCGGACGGCACCCTGGTCGTGCACGTGCACGCCGAGACCGGTGTGCACGCCCGGACCCTGGCCGACAACATCGACGACCCGGCGGGCAACCGTGTGGTGTCGCGTGGTGACGACCTCAACTCGATCATGGTGGACGCGCTCGTCGCGGCCGGCGTCGAGATCGTCCGGGTGCGCAGCGTCCTGACCTGTGAGTCGAAGCTGGGCGTCTGCGCGGCCTGCTACGGCCGGTCGCTGCCGACCGGCAAGGCGGTCGACATCGGCGAGGCGGTCGGCATCATCGCGGCCCAGTCGATCGGTGAGCCCGGTACCCAGCTGACGATGCGTACCTTCCACACCGGTGGTGTCGCGGGTGAGGACATCACCCAGGGTCTGCCGCGTGTTCAGGAAATCTTCGAGGCCCGCGTGCCGAAGGGTAAGGCGCCCATCGCCGACACCCCGGGACGCGTGCGCATCGAGGACGGCGAGCGCTCGCGGAAGATCATCGTGGTGCCGGACGACGGCAGCGAGGAGATCGTGTACGACAAGATCTCCAAGCGCGTCAAGCTGCGCATCCCGGACGGCGGCCACGTCGGCGTCGGCGAGAAGCTCACCGAGGGCACCATCGACCCGCACGAGCTGCTGCGCATCATGGGCCCGCGCGCGGTCCAGGTCCACCTGACCAGTGAGGTCCAGGAGGTCTACCGCTCGCAGGGTGTGCTGATCCACGACAAGCACATCGAGATCATCATTCGCCAGATGCTCAAGCGCGTGACGGTCATCGACTCCGGTGCGACCGAGTTCCTGCCGGGCATCCTGGTGGACCGGGCGCTCTTCGAGTCGGAGAACCGCCGGCTCGTGGGCGAGGGTGGCGAGCCCGCCGCCGGTCGTCCGGTGCTGATGGGTATCACCAAGGCCTCGCTGGCGACCGACTCCTGGCTCTCGGCGGCCTCCTTCCAGGAGACCACCCGGGTGCTCACCGACGCTGCGATCAACTCGCGCAGCGACTCGCTGGTGGGCCTCAAGGAGAACGTCATCATCGGCAAGCTCATCCCGGCCGGTACCGGTATCTCCAAGTACCGGAACATCCGGGTCGAGCCGACCGAGGAGGCCAAGGCGAAGGTGTACTCGATGACCGGGTACCCGGAGACCGACTACGGCTTCGGGCCGGCCAGCGGCCAGGCAGTTCCGCTGGACGACTTCGACTTCGGGTCGTACCGCTGACGGTCGTACGGTAATCGTTTGTTCCGCCTGGGGCGGTCGCGCAACAGCGCGGCCGCCCCAGCGGCGCTTCTAGGATGTACGGGTGACCGTTCACGCCGTGCAAACCCGCCACCCGCTGGACCCGGAGCCGGCGCCGTCGACGAAGGCCCGCGCGGTCTTCGTGCTCGGCCTGATCGGGCTGCTGACCGGCCCGATGGTCGGCGGCGTGATTCCGGCCACGATCGCGTTACTTCTGGCCCGGCAGACCGCCAGGGAGGCGTACGCGGCCGGCGGCTACCTGACCGGTGGCCGTTGGATCCGCCGCGGCCGCACGCTCGCCTGGATCGGGCTGGTGCTGGCGCTGACCGCGCTGGTGGTGGCCGCCATCGCCGGCCTGCTGCACCTGGCGACCGCGCCCGGGCCGAACCTGGCACCCGGCACCGACTGATCCCGCCCGCGGCCTTACACGCCCGCTGAGCGTCCCCGCCGGGGTGCGGGACGGCTCGTCCGGGTGACATGCTTCTGAACATGACGCAGCCCCCGGGGACCGCCGCGTACCCGCCGCCCCCGCCGTCCGGACCGCCGCCGTACTGGGCGTCGGTGAACCCCTCGGCCAGTGGCTGGGAGGTGGAGCGGATGGACGTCGTGGGCGGGACCGGGTTCGGGATGGTCCAGCTGCGTGTCGTGCCGATCACTTCCGGCCTGGCGATCGGCGGTCTGACCGCCGGCATCGGCGCCATCCTGGTGTCGGTCCTGGTCATCTGCTTCGGTGTCGGCGGCGCGGGCGCCTGGGTCGCCGGCGCGTTCACGCTGCTCGGTGTGCTCGCCGGTGGGGGAGCGGTGACCGCATCGCTGATCGCGAAGCGGCAGATCAGGCGCTCCGGAGCGCCGGGCCGGGTACGGTTCACCGGTTCCGGGCTGGCCACCGCCGGCATCGCCTGCGGGAGCGCCGGCGCGGGAATATCGCTGCTGGCGTTGGTGCTGGGCTTTGTGGTAGAGGGCTCCTGAGAGCCTCGCGGGCGCGGATCCGGCACCGCGGCATGGCCACGCCGGGGCACCCGGTACACTGGTATACGGAGATGTCCATCGCGGGAGCTCGGGGCTCATTTTGACCTGGGTGCTCGGGGTGGGTACTCTTTCCCCTCGTGCCCGGGCTCGCCCGGGCAACTCGTGCGTGCACCCGAATCGGAACGTACGACGGGTATTGCCGCACGACGGGCTGGGTTCGGTGTGAACCCATGCTCGACCAAGACAACATCCGGTACGCGTGAATCAATCACGCGTGGCGGGACCGTGAGCCGGACGACACGCCCGACCGCGGGTGCGGGACACTCCCACCAGGGAGAGTCGCCGCACACAGGCAGAACACTCGGTGCGGCCGTATTACAGGAAGCGGCCGAAGGGAGCGGAGAAACCCGGTGCCCACGATCCAGCAGCTGGTCCGAAAGGGCCGCCAGGCGAAGACGACCAAGACGAAGACGCCGGCACTGAAGGGAAGCCCTCAGCGGCGCGGCGTGTGTACCCGCGTGTACACCACCACCCCCAAGAAGCCGAACTCTGCGCTGCGCAAGGTCGCTCGCGTGAAGCTGAGCAGCCAGATCGAGGTCACGGCGTACATCCCGGGCGTCGGCCACAACCTGCAGGAGCACTCCATCGTGCTCGTGCGCGGCGGCCGTGTTAAGGACCTCCCGGGCGTCCGCTACAAGATCGTCCGCGGTTCGCTGGACACCCAGGGTGTCCGCAACCGCAAGCAGGCCCGCAGCCGTTACGGCGCGAAGAAGGAGAAGAGCTGACATGCCGCGTAAGGGCCCCGCTCCGCGCCACCCTCTGGTCGCTGACCCGGTTTACAACTCGCCGCTGGTGACCCAGCTGGTGAACAAGATCCTGGTCGGCGGCAAGCGTTCGCTGGCCGAGCGCATCGTGTACGCCGCCCTCGAGGGTGCCCGTGAGAAGAGCGGCACCGACCCGGTGGTCATCCTCAAGCGAGCGATGGACAACGTGAAGCCGACCCTCGAGGTCCGCAGCCGCCGCGTTGGTGGCGCGACCTACCAGGTGCCGATCGAGGTGCGCACCCCGCGCCAGACGACCCTGGGCCTGCGCTGGCTGGTTCAGTACTCCAAGGTCCGCCGCGAGAAGACCATGATCGAGCGGCTGCAGAACGAGCTGCTTGACGCCAGCAACGGCCTCGGTGCCGCTGTGAAGCGTCGCGAGGACACTCACAAGATGGCGGAGTCCAACAAGGCCTTCGCGCACTACCGCTGGTAAGACCCTGCTGCGGGCCCGGCAACCGCCGGGCCACGGCATTCGTACCGGTCCACGAGACGACGACGAAGAAAAGTAGGGATGGAAGTGGCTGCCGCAGACGCGCTCGCCAAGGTTCGCAACATCGGCATCATGGCGCACATCGACGCTGGTAAGACCACGACGACCGAGCGCATCCTGTTCTACACCGGCATCACGTACAAGATCGGTGAAGTCCACGAGGGCGCGGCCGTCATGGACTGGATGGAGCAGGAGCAGGAACGCGGCATCACCATCACCTCCGCCGCCACGAAGTGCGAGTGGAAGGGCTACACGATTCAGATCATCGACACGCCCGGCCACGTCGACTTCACGGTCGAGGTCGAGCGGTCGCTGCGTGTGCTCGACGGTGCAGTCGCGGTGTACGACGGTGTGGCCGGCGTGGAGCCGCAGACGGAGAACGTCTGGCGCCAGGCCGACAAGTACAACGTCCCTCGCATGTGCTTCGTCAACAAGCTCGACCGGACCGGCGCGGACTTCTTCCGTTGCGTGCAGATGATGATCGACCGGCTTCACGCCACGCCGCTCGTCCTGCAGATCCCGATCGGGCTCGAGGGCGACCACATCGGTGTCGTCGACCTGATCAACATGAAGGCGCTCACCTGGCGCGGGGAGACCCAGAAGGGTGACGACTACGCGATCGAGGAGATCCCGGCCGACCTGGTCGACTCCGCGAACGAGTGGCGCGAGAAGCTGATCGAGACCCTGGCCGACGTCGACGACGCGGTCATGGAGAAGTACCTCGAGGGCGAAGAGGTCTCGATCGACGAGATCCGGGCCGCCATCCGGCGGGCCACGATCGCCAGCAAGGCCAACCCGGTCCTGTGCGGCTCGGCGTTCAAGAACAAGGGCGTTCAGCCCATGCTCGACGCCGTCGTCGACTTCCTCCCGTCGCCGCTGGACATCCCGGCGATCGAGGGCACCGCGACCGACGGTGAGACCCCGGTTCTGCGCAAGCCGTCGAACACCGAGCCGTTCTCCGGCCTGGCGTTCAAGATTCAGACGGACAAGCACCTCGGCAAGCTCACCTACGTCCGGGTCTACTCCGGCACGCTCGACTCCGGTTCCCAGGTGGTCAACTCCACCAAGGACCGCAAGGAGCGGATCGGCAAGATCTACCAGATGCACGCGAACAAGCGTGAGGAGCGCGCCACCGCGCAGGCCGGCGACATCATCGCCGTCCAGGGTCTCAAGCAGACCACCACCGGTGACACGCTCAGCGACCCGGCGAACCCGGTCATCCTGGAGTCGATGACCTTCCCGGAGCCGGTTATCCAGGTCGCCATCGAGCCGAAGACCAAGTCGGACCAGGAGAAGCTGGGCACCGCTATCCAGCGCCTGGCCGAAGAGGACCCGACCTTCCGCGTCTTCAACGACGAGGAGACCGGTCAGACGATCATCGCCGGCATGGGCGAGCTCCACCTGGACATCCTGGTGGACCGCATGCGCCGCGAGTTCAACGTCGAGGCCAACATCGGTAAGCCGCAGGTGGCGTACCGCGAGACTCTCCGCGGCAAGGTGGAGAAGCTCACGTACGTGCACAAGAAGCAGACCGGTGGTTCCGGCCAGTACGCGAAGGTCGTCGTCACGGTCGAGCCGCTTGAGCTCGCCACCGACGGCCCCACGTACGAGTTCGTCAACGCGGTCACCGGCGGTCGCATCCCCAAGGAGTTCATCCCCTCGGTGGACGCGGGCGCCCAGGACTCCCTGCAGTACGGCGTCCTCGCCGGCTACCCGCTGGTCGGTGTGAAGTTCACGCTGATCGACGGTCAGTACCACGAGGTCGACTCGTCTGAGATGGCGTTCAAGATCGCTGGCTCCATGGCGATGAAGGAAGCGGCCCGCAAGGCCGACCCCGCGCTGCTGGAGCCGATGATGTCGGTTGAGGTCACCACCCCTGAGGACAACATGGGTGACGTCATCGGCGACCTCAACTCCCGCCGCGGCCTGATCCAGTCGATGGAGGAGCGCTCCGGCGCCCGCGTCGTCAAGGCTCTGGTCCCGCTGTCGGAGATGTTCGGCTACGTCGGCGACCTGCGGTCGAAGACGGCCGGCCGGGCCAGCTACAGCATGCAGTTCGACTCCTACGCGGAGGTTCCCGGGAACGTCGCGAAGGAGATCATCGCTAAGGCCACCGGCGCCTGACGCGTTGAGGCACGTGCGGCCCGTCGAGGGCCGCACGTGCACAAGCAGTCGACAGAGTCCTGAGCGCCTTATCGGCGTGCCGGGCGACCAGTAAGTACCAGTCCACAGGAGGACACCAGTGGCGAAGGCGAAGTTCGAGCGGACTAAGCCGCACGTCAACATCGGCACCATTGGTCACATCGACCACGGTAAGACGACGCTGACTGCGGCCATCACGAAGGTCCTGCACGACGAGTTCCCCGACCTGAACCCGTACACCCCGTTCGACGAGATCGACAAGGCGCCTGAAGAGAAGGCCCGTGGTATCACGATCTCGATCGCGCACGTCGAGTACCAGACCGCGTCGCGCCACTACGCGCACGTGGACTGCCCCGGCCACGCCGACTACATCAAGAACATGATCACCGGTGCCGCGCAGATGGACGGCGCGATCCTGGTCGTGGCCGCCACCGACGGCCCGATGCCGCAGACCAAGGAGCACGTGCTCCTGGCCCGCCAGGTCGGCGTTCCGTACATCGTCGTCGCCCTGAACAAGAGCGACATGGTCGAGGACGAGGAGCTCCTGGAGCTCGTCGAGCTCGAGGTCCGCGAGCTGCTCAGCACGTACGAGTTCCCGGGCGACGACCTGCCGGTCGTTCGCGTGTCGGCGCTCAAGGCGCTCGAGGGCGACCCGGAGTGGACCGCCAAGCTCCTCGAGCTGATGAACGCGGTCGACACCGCGATCCCGCAGCCCGAGCGTGACATCGAGAAGCCGTTCCTCATGCCGATCGAGGACGTCTTCACGATCACCGGTCGTGGCACCGTGGTGACCGGTCGGGCCGAGCGTGGCATCCTCAAGCCGAACGAGGAGGTCGAGATCGTGGGCATCCGCGAGAAGTCGACCAAGACCGTTTGCACCGGCATCGAGATGTTCCGCAAGCTGCTCGACGAGGCCCGCGCGGGCGAGAACGTCGGCCTGCTGCTTCGTGGCATCAAGCGCGAGGACGTCGAGCGCGGCATGGTCGTCGTGAAGCCCGGCAGCAGCACCCCGCACACCGACTTCGAGGGTCAGGTCTACATCCTCTCGAAGGAAGAGGGCGGCCGGCACACGCCGTTCTTCCAGAACTACCGCCCGCAGTTCTACTTCCGCACCACGGACGTCACCGGCGTCGTCACGCTGCCCGAGGGCACCGAGATGGTCATGCCGGGCGACTCCACCTCCATGGAGGTCAAGCTGATCCAGCCGATCGCCATGGAGCAGGGTCTGAAGTTCGCGATCCGTGAGGGTGGCCGCACCGTCGGCGCCGGCACGGTCACGAAGATCACTAAGTGATGACGGGTTGTCCGTGACCTACGTCGCGGACAACCCCTCATTGGTGACCCCGATTAGCAATGCTGGGTTCAATCCGGCATACTAGTCAGGTTGCGTCCGCGCGGGGTGGGTAGCTGGCTTCGTTCAGGTACCCACCCTCGCCGGGTGTCCGGGTGTGTTTTCGTTGCCACCTGGTACCCCAGATCCCCGTGATCGCGTCCGCCCCCAGCAAGATCGGGGGTGGAGGCTGGAAGCTGAATGCACAGCATTCTGCGACGAGGCGCGACACGCCCGACCGCGGGGGTCGGACAACGCAGGATCAACGGTCCTGCGGGCATGCGGAAGCCACCGCTTCTGCACGTAGCGGCATCGAGAGAAGGAAACAGAAGCCACCATGGCGGGACAGAAGATCCGCATCCGGCTCAAGGCCTATGACCACGAGGTCGTCGACTCCTCGGCGCGCAAGATCGTCGAGACGGTGACGCGTACGGGGGCGCAGGTCGCAGGCCCGGTGCCGCTGCCCACGGAGATCAACCGTTTCTGCGTGATCCGTTCGCCGCACAAGTACAAGGACTCGCGCGAGCACTTCGAGATGCGCACGCACAAGCGTCTGATCGACATCATCGACCCGACTCCGAAGACGGTCGACTCGCTTATGCGCCTCGACCTGCCGGCCGGGGTCGACATCGAGATCAAGCTGTAGGGACCGGACAATGGACAGGCAAGTTAAGGGGATCCTGGGCGCCAAGCTCGGCATGACCCAGGTCTGGGACAACAACAAGGTTGTCCCGGTAACCGTGGTGCAGGCCGGCCCTTGCGTCGTGACCCAGGTCCGCACCTCTGAAAAGGACGGCTACTCCGCGGTCCAGCTGGCGTACGGCGCGATTGACCCTCGTAAGGTCAACAAGCCGGAGAGCGGCCACTACGCGAAGGCGGGTGTGTCGCCGCGGCGCCACATCGTGGAGCTCCGCACCAGCGACGCCGGCGAGTACGAGCTCGGCCAGGAGATCTCCCTCGCGGAGTTCGGGGCCGGTACCTCGATCGACGTCACCGGTAAGACCAAGGGCAAGGGCTTTGCCGGCGTCATGAAGCGGCACGGCTTCCACGGTCTGCGGGCCAGCCACGGTGTCGAGCGCAAGCACCGCTCGCCCGGTTCGATCGGCGCCTGCGCGACCCCCGGTCGCGTCTTCAAGGGCGTCAAGATGGCCGGCCGCATGGGCGGCAAGCGCTTCACCGTGCAGAACCTCACGGTTCAGGCGGTCGACGCCGAGCGCAACCTGATCCTGGTCCGTGGCGCAGTGCCCGGTCCCAAGGGCGCGCTGATCCTGGTCCGTACCGCAGCCAAGAAGGGCGGTGCCAAGTGAGCTCGGTTGACGTGATCAACATTGAGGGCACCAAGACCGGTTCGGTCGAGCTGCCCGGGAACATCTTCGACGTTCAGGCGAACATCCCCCTGATGCACCAGGTCGTCGTGGCGCAGCTCGCCGCGGCGCGGCAGGGTACCGCCAAGGCGAAGACCCGCGGTGAGGTCGCCGGTGGCGGCAAGAAGCCGTACAAGCAGAAGGGCACCGGTCGCGCCCGTCAGGGCTCGATCCGCGCGCCGCAGTTCACCGGCGGTGGCGTCGTGCACGGCCCCGTGCCGCGCGACTACAGCCAGCGGACCCCGAAGAAGATGAAGGCCGCCGCTCTCCGTGGCGCCCTCTCGGACCGGGCCCGCGACGGCCGCGTGTTCGTCGTCGAGGCGTTCGTCAACGGCGACAAGCCGTCGACCAAGGGCGCGATCGCGACGCTGCGCAAGGTCGTGCAGACCAACAAGGTTCTCGTCGTTCTGGACAGCCAGGACGAGCTGAACTGGGTGTCGCTGCGCAACGAGCCTTCCGTGCACCTGATCGAAGCCGGCCAGCTGAACACGTACGACGTGCTGGTGGCCGACGAGATCGTCTTCACCAAGGTCGCGCTCGACGAGTTCCTGGGCGGCTCCGAGAAGTCCGAGGAGGGCGACAAGTGAGCACGATCGCCGACCCGCGCGACATCATTGTCGCTCCGGTGGTCTCCGAGAAGAGCTACAGCGTTCTCGATCAGAACTGGTACACGTTCCTCGTCCGCCCGGACGCGAACAAGACCGAGATCAAGATCGCGATCCAGCAGATCTTCGATGTCCGCGTGCTGACGGTTAACACCATCAACCGCCAGGGCAAGCGCAAGCGCACCAAGACGGGCTTCGGTCAGCGTAAAGCGACCAAGCGCGCCATGGTGAAGCTGGCTGACGGTGACCGCATCGAGGCCTTCGGCGGCCCGGTCAGCTAAGGGGTTGTAGACATGGCTATCCGTAAGTACAAGCCGACTACGCCGGGCCGCCGCGGCTCGAGCGTCGCCGACTTCGCTGAGATCACCCGGTCGACGCCGGAGAAGTCTCTGCTGGTTCCGCTGCCCAAAAAGGGTGGTCGCAACGTCCACGGCCGCATCACCACGCGGCACCAGGGCGGTGGCCACAAGCGGCAGTACCGGCTGATCGACTTCAAGCGCAACGACAAGGACGGCGTGCCGGCCAAGGTCGCTCACATCGAGTACGACCCGAACCGCACGTCCCGCATCGCACTGCTGCACTACGCCGACGGCGAGAAGCGCTACATCCTCGCGCCGAAGGACCTGAAGCAGGGCGACCGCATCGAGTCCGGTGTGGGCGCGGACATCAAGCCGGGGAACAACCTTCCTCTGCGCAACATCCCGGTCGGTACGACGATCCACGGTGTGGAGCTTCGTCCCGGCGGTGGCGCCAAGCTGGCCCGTTCGGCCGGCGTGGGTATCCAGCTGCTCGGCCGTGAGGGTGTTTACGCCACTCTGCGTATGCCGTCCGGTGAAATCCGGCGTGTCGACGTTCGTTGTCGCGCGACGGTCGGCGAGATCGGTAACGCCGAGCAGTCGAACATCAACTGGGGTAAGGCCGGCCGCATGCGCTGGAAGGGCAAGCGCCCGACCGTCCGTGGTGTCGCCATGAACCCTGTCGACCACCCGCACGGTGGTGGTGAGGGTAAGACCTCTGGTGGTCGTCACCCGGTCAACCCGGCTGGAAAGCCGGAGGGCCGTACCCGCCGCAAGGGCCAGGAGAGCGACAAGCTGATCGTTCGCCGCCGCTACGCCACCCGCAAGCGCGGGTAACGGGAGTTTAAAAGATGCCTCGCAGCCTGAAGAAGGGCCCGTTCGTCGACGACCACCTGCTCAAGAAGGTGGAAGTCCAGAACGAGAAGAACTCGAAGAACGTCATCAAGACCTGGTCGCGTCGATCGACGATCATTCCCGACATGCTCGGGCACACGATCGCCGTGCACGACGGCCGCAAGCACGTCCCGGTCTTCATCTCCGAAGCCATGGTCGGCCACAAGCTCGGCGAGTTCGCTCTGACCCGTACGTTCAAGGGTCACGAGAAGGACGACCGCAAGAGCCGTCGTCGCTAGTCAGTCCACGGATAAGAAAGGGGTTACAGCGATGCCAGTAAAGAATGACGCTCCGGCGCTTCCGGGCTCTCGCGCAGTTGCGAAGCACGTCCGCATGTCTGCGAGCAAGGCACGCCGTGTCGTCAACCTCGTCCGCGGTCTGCCCGCGAAGGAGGCTCTGACGGTCCTGCAGTTCGCGCCGCAGTCGGCGAGCGAGCAGGTCTACAAGGTGCTCGCGAGCGCTATCGCGAACGCGGAGAACAACGAGCGGCTCGACCCGGACGCACTCCTCGTGAGCGAGGCGTACGTCAACGAGGGTCCGACGCTCAAGCGGTTCCGTCCGCGGGCGCAGGGCCGGGCTTACCGGATCCGCAAGCGCACGTGTCACATCACTATCGCGGTCGAGGCGGTCCAGGTGGCCCGCCCGGCGAAGAAGGCTTCGGCGAAGAAGGCCAACAAGGCCGCAGAGCCGGCCGCCGCCGAGTCCCAGAGCACGGAGGGTGCCGAGTAATGGGTCAGAAGGTTCACCCCACCGGGTTCCGCCTCGGCATTTCCACCGACTGGAAGAGCCGCTGGTTCGCCGACAAGCTCTACAAGGACTACATCGGCGAGGATGTCAAGATCCGCCGCATGATGTCCAAGGGCCTCGAGCGCGCCGGCATCTCCAAGGTGGACATCGAGCGCACCCGTGACCGGGTTCGCGTCGACATCCACACCGCCCGGCCGGGCATTGTCATCGGCCGTAAGGGCGCGGAGGCCGACCGGATCCGTGGCGAGCTCGAGAAGCTCACCGGCAAGCAGGTCCAGCTGAACATCCTCGAGGTGAAGAACCCCGAGTCGGACGCTCAGCTCGTGGCGCAGGGCGTCGCCGAGCAGCTGTCCTCTCGGGTCAGCTTCCGTCGGGCGATGCGCAAGGCCATGCAGTCGGCCATGAAGAACCCGATCTGCAAGGGCATCCGCGTGCAGGTCTCCGGTCGCCTCGGCGGCGCGGAGATGAGCCGCACGGAGTTCTACCGTGAGGGTCGCGTTCCGCTGCACACGCTGCGGGCGAACATCGAGTACGGCTTCTTCGAGGCCCGTACCACGTTCGGCCGGATCGGTGTGAAGGTCTGGATCTACAAGGGCGACGCCGTACCGGGTCGCGAGGCCGTCGCTGAGGCGCCCGCGCGTCCGCGCCGTGACCGCGCCGACCGCCCCGAGCGTCCGCGCCGTGGCCGTTCCGGTTCGTCCGGCACGACTGCGGGCGGCACCGAGGCCGGCCGGGCCGCTCAGGCCGCGGCGACCGCCGATGACACCGCCGCGGCTCCGGCTGCGGCTGAAACGCAGCAGGAGGGCTGACCTGTGCTGATGCCCCGTAAGCCCCCGAAGGGCTTCCGTAAGCCCCACCACCCGGACCGCCACGGCGCGTCCAAGGGCGGTAACCGGGTCGTCTTCGGTGAGTTCGGTATCCAGGCTCTTGAGCCGGCGTACGTGACGAACCGGCAGATCGAGTCGGCGCGTATCGCGATGACCCGCCACATCAAGCGTGGCGGCAAGGTCTGGATCTCGATTTTCCCGGACCAGGCCCTGACGAAGAAGCCTGCCGAGACCCGCATGGGTTCCGGTAAGGGTTCTCCCGAGTGGTGGGTCGCGAACGTCAAGCCGGGACGCATTCTCTTCGAGATGTCCTTCCCGAACGAGACGGTCGCGCGCGAGGCGATGCGCCGCGCGATCCACAAGCTCCCGATGAAGTGCCGCATCGTGACGCGCGAAGTGGGTGAAAGCTAATGGCAGCGGGCGTTAAGGCAGCCGAGCTGCGCGAGAGCTCCGACGAGGAGCTGGTCGCGAAGCTGCGGGAGGCCAAGGCGGAGCTGTTCAATCTTCGTGTGCAGCGTGCGACCGGGCAGCTCGACAATCACCGTCGACTGCAGGTCGTCCGCAAGGACATTGCGAAGATCTACACGATCATGCGTGAACGTGAGCTTGGGCTCTCGGTCGCGCCGGATGAGGTGACGGCATGAGTGAGAACACCACCGCCGCTCCGCGCGCTCAGCGCAAGGTGCGTGAGGGTCTCGTGGTCAGCGACAAGATGGACAAGACTGTTGTCGTCGAGGTCGAGGACCGGGTCAAGCACGCCCTGTACGGCAAGGTCATCCGCCGTACGCGGAAGCTGAAGGTGCACGACGAGTCCAACTCGGCGGGTACCGGCGACCGGGTCTCGATCATGGAGACGCGTCCGCTCTCCGCCACCAAGCGGTGGCGGATCGTGGAGATCCTCGAAAAGGCCAAGTGAGTACGCTGGGCCGGCTGCGGCCGGCCCAGCGGACCATCGTTCCGCCAAGCTTCGGTACGTCACCGGAGAACTGGCAGACATAGGAGACAGACGTGATCCAGCAGGAGTCGCGACTGCGTGTCGCCGATAACACGGGTGCCCGGGAGATCCTGTGCATCCGCGTACTCGGTGGCTCCGGTCGCCGTTACGCGAGCATCGGCGACGTCATCGTGGCCACGGTCAAGGACGCCATTCCGGGTGCCGGTGTCAAGAAGGGCGACGTCGTCAAGGCTGTCGTCGTTCGCACCGCCAAGGAGCGTCGTCGTCCGGACGGCTCGTACATCCGCTTCGACGAGAACGCCGCCGTCATCATCAAGGACGGCGGGGACCCCCGCGGTACCCGCATCTTCGGCCCGGTCGGGCGCGAGCTGCGCGACAAGCGGTTCATGAAGATCATTAGCCTGGCGCCGGAGGTGCTCTGACCGTGAAGATCAAGAAGGGCGACACGGTCGTCGTCATCGCCGGCAAGGACAAGGGTGCCAAGGGTAAGGTCATTGCGGCCTTCCCGAGGCAGGACAAGGTCCTGGTCGAGGGCGTCAACCGAGTCAAGAAGCACGAACGCATCCGTACCAACCAGCGTGGTTCGAAGACCGGCGGCATTGTCACTCAGGAAGCCCCCGTGCACATCTCCAACGTGCAGGTGCTGGACGACCAGGGTAAGCCGACCCGCATCGGGTACCGGATCGACGATAACGGGACCAAGGTCCGGATCGCGCGTACGACCGGTAAGGAACTCTGATGACTGCCCCCACTGAGACCAAGACGCTGCCCCGCCTGCAGAGCAAGTACCGCACCGAGGTGGTGCCGGCGATCCGGGAGCAGTTCAAGTACGGCAACCCGATGCAGACCCCGGGCCTGGTCAAGGTCGTGGTCAACATGGGTGTCGGCGAGGCTGCCCGCGACGCCAAGCTCATCGACGGCGCGGTTCGCGATCTGACCACCATCACCGGTCAGAAGCCGCTGGTTCGCCGGGCGACCAAGTCGATCGCGCAGTTCAAGCTCCGTGAGGGCATGCCGATCGGCGCCAAGGTCACCCTGCGTGGCGACCGGATGTGGGAGTTCCTGGACCGCCTGCTGTCCATCGCGCTGCCGCGTATCCGCGACTTCCGCGGTCTCGACGGGCGCAAGCTGGACGGCCACGGCAACTACACGTTCGGCCTCACCGAGCAGTCGGTGTTCCACGAGATCGACCAGGACCGGATCGATCGCACGCGGGGCATGGACATCACGGTGGTCACCACCGCCACGACCGACGACGAGGGCCGGGCGCTGCTGAAGCTCCTGGGCTTCCCGTTCAAGGAGAACTGATATGGCTAAGAAGGCGCTGATCATCAAGGCGGCCGCGAAGCCCAAGTTCGCCGTGCGCGCCTACACCCGCTGCCAGAAGTGCGGTCGCCCGCACTCGGTCTACCGCAAGTTCGGTCTGTGCCGGGTTTGCGTGCGGGACATGGCTCACCGTGGTGAGCTGCCCGGCGTGTCCAAGGCCTCCTGGTAACACCCGACTTAGTAATACCGCTTCGCCGTAGGCCCGGGTCCCCCGGGAACCCCGGCGAGAAAGGTTGACGAATACCCATGACGATGACGGACCCGATCGCAGACATGCTGACGCGTCTGCGCAACGCCAACCAGGCGTACCACGACAAAGTGACGATGCCCTACTCGAAGATCAAGGCGAACATCGCCGAGGTCCTCAAGGCCGAGGGTTACATCGCGTCGTGGACGTCTGAGGAGCCCGAGGAGGGCGCGGTCGGCAAGCGTCTGGTCGTTGAGCTCAAGTACGGCCAGAACCGCGAGCGCAGCCTCGCCGGCATCAAGCGCGTCTCGAAGCCGGGCCTGCGTGTATACGCCAAGTCCGACGAGCTGCCCCGCGTGCTCGGTGGTCTCGGTGTCGCGATCATTTCGACGTCCCAGGGACTGCTGACCGACAAGCAGGCCCGCAAGCGGAGCGTTGGCGGGGAAGTCCTCGCCTTCGTCTGGTAACTGGAGACTTAGACATGTCGCGAATCGGACGTAAGTCGATCCCGGTCCCGGCCGGCGTCGACGTCACCATCACGGGGCAGACCGTCAAGGTCAAGGGCCCCAAGGGCGAACTGTCGCACACCGTCGCGGAGCCGATCACGGTTTCTCAGGACGGCGGCGAGCTGGTCGTCAACCGCCCCAACGACGAGCGCAAGGCCAAGGAGCTGCACGGTCTTTCGCGCACTCTGGTCGCCAACATGATCGTGGGCGTGACCGAGGGTTACAAGAAGACCCTCGAGATCAACGGCACCGGTTACCGTGTCACCGCCAAGGGCAAGGACCTGGAGTTCGCTCTGGGCTTCTCGCACCCGGTGAACATCGTGCCGCCGACGGGGATCACGTTCTCGGTCGAGAGGCCCACCCAGTTCACTGTGGCGGGCATCGACAAGCAGCTTGTCGGCGAGGTCGCCGCCAACATCCGGAAGATCCGCCCGCCGGAGCCCTACAAGGGCAAGGGCGTCAAGTACCAGGGCGAGGTCATCCGCCGCAAGGCTGGAAAGGCAGGTAAGAAGTGACCGCCACGCTGCTCAAGCGCCGCAATGGCGGCGGTGTCGCCTCACGGCGCGCCGTTGGCAAGGCGCGTCGTCACTTCCGGGTCCGCAAGAACGTGGCCGGTACGGCCGAGCGTCCCCGCCTGGTCGTCACCCGGTCCTCGCGGCACATCACCGCGCAGATCATCGACGACCTCAAGGGTCACACGCTCGCTTCGGCCTCGACCCTCGACACCTCGATCCGGGGCACCGAGGGCGACAAGAGCGCGCTGGCCGGCAAGGTTGGCACGCTCCTCGGCGAGCGCGCCAAGGCCGCGGGTATTTCCAAGGTCGTCTTCGACCGCGGTGGCAACAAGTACGCGGGGCGTATCGCCGCGCTTGCCGGTGCCGCTCGCGAAGCCGGACTCGAGTTCTAGGAGGGATTGACCAATGCCTGGTCAGCAGCGCCGTGGCGGCGGGTCCGGCGGTAGCACCGAAGGTGGCGGCCGCCGCGACAACCGTCGTGAGGGCGGTCGCGGCAACGCGCCCGTCGAGAAGACCCCTCACCTCGAGCGGGTCGTCGCGATCAACCGTGTCGCCAAGGTCGTCAAGGGTGGTCGTCGCTTCAGCTTCACCGCCCTGGTGATCGTCGGCGACGGTGACGGCACCGTCGGTGTCGGTTACGGAAAGGCCAAGGAGGTGCCCGCGGCGATCGCCAAGGGCGTCGAAGAGGCCAAGAAGCACTTCTTCAAGGTCCCGCGGATCGGTGCGACCATTCCGCACCCGATCACGGGTGAGGCTGCCGCAGGTGTCGTCCTGCTCAAGCCGGCGTCCGCTGGTACCGGTGTTATCGCCGGTGGCCCGGTGCGTGCCGTGCTGGAGTGCGCGGGCATCCACGACATCCTGTCGAAGAGCCTCGGCTCCTCGAACCCGATCAACATCGTGCACGCCACGGTGGCCGCTCTGAAGGGCCTCGAGTCCCCGGAGCAGGTCGCGGCTCGTCGTAGCCTGCCGGTGGAGGACGTGGCGCCGGCGGCCATGCTGGCGTCGCGTGCGGAAGCGGCGGTGCGCTGATGGCCCGCCTGAAGGTCACCCAGATCCGGTCCGAGATCGGCCGTAAGCAGAACCAGCGGGACTCCCTGCGGTCGCTCGGCCTCAAGCGGATCAACGATGTGGTGGTCAAGGAGGACCGTCCCGAGATTCGGGGCATGATCTTCGCCGTGAACCACCTCGTCACTGTCGAGGAGGTCGAGTAATGGCGATCAAGGTCCACCACCTGCGCCCGGCGCCCGGTGCCAAGACTGCGAAGACCCGTGTGGGTCGCGGTGAAGGCTCCAAGGGCAAGACCGCCGGTCGCGGCACCAAGGGCACCGGAGCCCGCAAGAACACCCCGGCGTCGTTCGAGGGTGGGCAGATGCCCATCCACATGCGTCTGCCGAAGATGAAGGGCCTCCGGAACAAGCCGCGCAACAAGGTTGTTTTCCAGGTCGTGAACCTGGACCGCCTTGCTGAGCTGTTCCCGAACGGCGGCGAGATCGGCCCGGCCGAGCTCGTCGAGTCCGGCGCGGTTCGCAAGAACCTCCCGGTCAAGGTCCTCGGCTCGGGTGAGCTGAACGGCGTGTCGCTGACCATCAAGGCGCACGCGTTCAGTGACTCCGCCAAGGAGAAGATCGCTGCTGCTGGTGGTTCCGCCACTCAGCTGTGAGGCTTGTGGGGGTGCTCGTCCGGACTTCGTGTTCGGCGAGCATCCCCTTGTGGCGTCTGACCTGCACTTCTGTGATTGCTCGTAACGCACCGCCGCACTGACGGCTACCGTGGCTGACCACGGCGGCTCAAGACTGTTAGAGTCCGTTCCCAGCTAGGGATATCGGTCATCCGGACCGATGCCTTCCCCCCGATCCGCCATTCGGCGGTGACCTCGCGCAGGAGGAAGAAGTTGCTCTCCGCCTTTTCGAGTGCGTTGCGGACGCCTGACCTGCGCAAGAAGTTGTTGTTCACGGTGGCGATCATTGCGCTCTACCGGCTCGGCGCTACCTTGCCCAGCCCAGGCGTCTCGTACACCAATGTGCAGGCTTGCCTCAAGATCACCGAGCAGTCGGGCAACCAGGTTCTGAACCTGCTGAACCTGTTCTCCGGTGGTGCTCTGCTCCAGCTCTCGATTTTCGCGCTCGGCATCATGCCGTACATCACCGCGTCGATCATCCTGCAGCTGCTCACCGTGGTCATCCCGCGGCTCGAGCAGCTCCGCAAGGAAGGTCAGTCCGGTCAGGCGAAGATCACCCAGTACACCCGCTACCTGACCCTCGGCCTGGCGATCCTGCAGTCCTCGGCGTTCGTCGCCCTGGCTCGGACCGGCCAGCTGTTCGGCGGTCTGTGCGACCAGGACAACCCGTCCTACCAGATCATCCCGGAGAACACCGGCATCCCGATCTGGCTCACTCTTACCGTTCTGGTCATGACGATGACCGCCGGCACCGGCGTGGTCATGTGGCTCGGCGAGCTGGTCACCGACCGCGGCGTCGGCAACGGCATGTCCGTCCTGATCTTCACCTCGATCGCCGCTCGCCTCCCCGGCGAGGGCTGGACGATCAAGCAGACCGCCGGCACCGGCAAGTTCCTCCTGGTGATCGCGCTGGTCCTGGTGATCATCGGCCTGGTGGTCTTCATCGAGCAGGCGCAGCGTCGCATCCCAGTGCAGTACGCGAAGCGCATGATCGGCCGGCGGATGTACGGCGGTACCTCGACCTACATCCCGCTGAAGGTGAACCAGGCGGGTGTCGTCCCGGTCATCTTCGCGTCGTCGCTGCTCTACCTGCCGCAGCTGTACTTGCAGTTCTTCGACTCGAACAATCTGACGAACTACCAGATCTGGATCCAGAACTGGCTCGCGAGTCCGACCAGCTGGCTGTACATCACGGTGTACTTCCTGATGATCATCTTCTTCACGTACTTCTACGTGTCGATCACGTTCAACCCGACTGAGGTCGCGGAGAACATGAAGAAGTACGGTGGTTTCGTGCCGGGTATTCGCCCGGGCAAGCCGACCGCCGACTACCTGGACTTCATCCTCAGCCGGATCACCCTGCCGGGCGCGTTGTACCTGGGCCTGATCTCGGTTCTGCCGAACTTCTTCTTCATCTGGCTGGACCAGAAGCAGTACCAGAACTTCCCCTTCGGCGGCACCGCGGTGCTGATCATGGTGGGTGTGGGTCTGGAGACGGTCAAGCAGATCGAGAGCCAGCTCATGCAGCGGAACTACGAAGGGTTCCTCCGGTAGTGGGCACGCGGGGCCGGGGGGCTCTGGCGTCGACGGTAGGCGTGGCTTCTTGCGACCGAAGCGAGGCGATGTAGGTGCGGCTGGTGTTGGTGGGCCCTCCGGGGGCCGGCAAGGGGACCCAGGCTGAGTTCATCGCCGCCCATCTCGCCGTACCGAAGATCTCCACCGGCGACATCTTCCGGGCGAACGTGTCGCAGGGGACCCCGCTCGGGGTTGAGGCCAAGCGGTACATGGACGCCGGGCAGCTGGTGCCGGACGAGGTGACCATCAACATGGTCCGTGACCGGCTCGCCGAGCCGGACGCGGGCGACGGGTTCCTGCTGGACGGGTTCCCGCGCACGGTGCCGCAGGCGAACGCGCTGGACAAGCTGCTCGCGGACCTCGGCACCGCGCTGGACCTCGTGATGGAACTCGTCGTCGACGACGACGAGGTGGTCCGGCGGCTCTCCGGCCGTCGGACCTGCCGCGGCTGCGGCAAGATCTGGCATGTCGAGTTCGACCCGACGAGCAAAGAGAACATCTGCGACCGCTGTGGCGCGGAGCTGTTCCAACGGGACGACGACAAGGCCGAAACCATCGCTAACCGGCTGGTGGAGTACGCGGACAAGACCGCGCCACTGGTCGACTACTACGGCGCCCAGGGCAAGCTGGTGGGCATCGACGCGACCGGGCCGGTCGAAGACGTCACGGTGCGCGCAATAGACGCCCTGCGGTCCTACGGGGGCTAAGAGATGCGACGTCAGGAGCTGGACATTCAGCTGAAGACGCCGGAACAGATCGTGAAGATGCGGGCCGCCGGTCTGGTGGTCTTCGCCGCGCTGGAAGCGATGCGGGACGCTGTCGCGCCCGGTGTCTCGACCGCCGATCTGGACGCGGTCGCGGAGAAGGTGATCCGCGACGCGGGTGCCGTCCCGTCGTTCAAGGGCTATCACGGGTTCCCGGCCTCGATCTGTGCCTCGGTCAACGAGCAGGTCGTGCACGGGATCCCGGGCGCCGAGCAGGTGCTGGTCGAGGGCGACCTGGTCTCGCTGGACTGCGGCGCGGTCCTGGACGGCTGGCACGGCGACTCGGCGATCACCGTCGGGGTCGGCGCCACCGACCCGGCGCTGCTGAAGATGGCCGAGGTCGCCGAGGACGCCATGTGGGCCGGGATCGCGGCAGCGGCCCGGGGCGTGGCGAACGGCCGGGGCCGGCTCACCGACATCTCGTTCAACATCGAGAAGGTGGTCCGCAAGGGCGGCCGGTACGGGATCGTCGACGGGTACGGCGGCCACGGCATCGGCACCGAGATGCACCAGGAACCGCACGTGCTCAACCACGGCAAGCCGGGCCGCGGCCCGCGGATCACCGCGGGCATGGCACTGGCCATCGAACCGATGATCACGATGGGTTCGCCGCGGACCGTGGAGCTCTCCGACGGCTGGACCGTGGTGACCCGGGACGGTTCCCGCGCCGCGCACGTTGAGCACACCATGGCGCTCCTGGACGACGGGGTGTGGGTCACCACCGCCCCGGACGGCGGCCGGGCCCGCCTGGGCGATCTGGTGACCGCTCGCCAGCCCTGAGAATCGGCCTGGTCCACCCGCGCGGCACCCGATCGCGCAGAATCCACTGCGGAGCCCGGACGACTGCCGTCTGGGCTCCCGAGCGCTCGCCTGGCATGCTGTGACCCATGGGTCGCGAGGGGATGCGCGCCGGCGATGCTGATCGCCAGCGTATTGCGGATCAGTTGAAGTCCGCGCTCGATGAGGGCCGGCTCGATCTCAACGAGTACGACGAACGGGTCCAGCGTGCCTACTCCGCACGGACCTACGGGGATCTCGATGGACTTCTCGACGATCTCCCGGGCACCGTGGGAGTCCAGCACTCACAGGTCCAGCCGCACAGCCCGGCGCCGCAGCCGGCTGCGGCGGTGGCCAAGGGTGAGACGGACCACGGCGGCCGGCACACCTTCACGAGCGCGCTGACCGCGTTTCTGATCTGCACGGTGATCTGGGCGATCTCGTCGTTCAGCTCCGGGCACGCCTACTACTTCTGGCCGGCCTGGGTGCTGATACCGGTGATTATCACCGGTGTGGGTGCACTCACCGACCGGGGCCGGCGCAGTCGCTGAGGCCGATCTGACACGCCCGACCCCGGGTAGCGGAGCCTGCGTTTGGTGTCCCAGGTGGGGGCGCGTAGACTGGCTTGCTGGCGCGCAGCGTCCTCTCCTTCATGTCCTCAGCGCTTCGAGGACCGAGGGAAGCCGCGGCTGGTCCGAGCCCTCTCAGGCTCGGGTATGACGTTGCAAGCCTGCCCCAGAACCCGATGTACAGGTAGCGGAGGACATGCCTAAGAAAGACGGAGCCATCGAGATCGAAGGCCGAGTGATCGAGCCTCTGCCGAACGCTATGTTCCGCGTTGAGCTCGCTAACGGTCACAAGGTCCTGGCACACATCTCCGGGAAGATGCGCCAGCACTACATCCGCATCCTTCCCGAGGACAGGGTCGTCGTCGAACTCTCGCCGTATGACCTGACCCGTGGGCGAATCGTCTACCGCTACAAGTAAGCGGGTCACGGGGATTCCACATCCCGTCTGACTGAGAGTTAAGGCAAACCGTGAAGGTCAAGCCGAGCGTCAAGCGGATCTGCAACAACTGCCGGATCATCCGGCGGCACGGCCGGGTCATGGTGATTTGCAGCACCGACCCGCGCCACAAGCAGCGTCAGGGCTGAGTCCAGCCTTTCTGCGCAGGATCCGCACCACAGAACGAGCTCGTCCCGGTCGTGACGTCATCCCGATGACGGAGCGGCCACACCCCCGGTCGGAGGCCGGGGCCCGCCGGGGCAGGCGGGATGGGATGGGCACAGACCTCCGAGAGACATCTGAGGAGCACGCCCAGAAATGGCACGTCTCGTCGGCGTCGATCTCCCCCGCGAAAAGCGAATGGAGATCGCGCTCACCTACGTCTTCGGCATCGGGCGTACCCGATCCGTCGAAGCATTGACCGCTACGGCGATCGACCTGAACAAGCGCGCCAAGGACCTCACGGAAGAGGAGCTTCTCAAGCTCCGCGAATACATTGAGGCCAACTTCAAGGTTGAGGGCGACCTGCGCCGCGAGGTCGCCGCGGACATCCGCCGCAAGGTTGAGATCGGCTGCTACGCCGGCATCCGCCACCGCAAGGGCCTGCCCGTGCGAGGACAGCGGACCCGGACCAACGCTCGTACCCGTAAGGGTCCGAAGCGGACGGTCGCCGGTAAGAAGAAGCCCGGTCGGAAGTAATAGGAGCGCACTGACTTATGCCACCGAAGGCACGCGCAGGGGCCGCAGTCAAAAAGGTCCGGCGCAAGGAACGCAAGAACGTCGCCCACGGGCAGGCGCACATCAAGAGCACCTTCAACAACACCATCGTGTCGATCACCGACCCGACCGGTGCGGTCATCTCCTGGGCCTCGTCCGGCCAGGTGGGCTTCAAGGGCTCCCGCAAGTCGACTCCGTTCGCCGCTCAGCTCGCCGCCGAGGCTGCTGCGCGTCGGGCCATGGAGCACGGCATGCGCAAGGTCGACGTGTTCGTCAAGGGCCCCGGTTCCGGCCGGGAGACCGCCATCCGTTCGCTGCAGGCCGCGGGCCTCGAGGTCGGTCAGATCTCCGACGTCACGCCGCAGCCCCACAACGGTTGCCGTCCGCCCAAGCGTCGTCGGGTCTAAGGGAGAGATCGAAGCATGGCTCGTTATACAGGGGCGGACTGCAAGCGCTGCCGCCGCGAGAAAATGAAGCTGTTCCTCAAGGGCAGCAAGTGCGACGGGCCGAAGTGCCCGTTCGAGTCGCGTCCCTTCCCGCCCGGCCAGCACGGCCGTGGACGGACCAAGGAGACCGAGTACCTGCTCCAGCACCGTGAGAAGCAGAAGGCGCGTCGCGTCTACGGCATTCTCGAGAAGCAGTTCCGCGGTTACTACGAGGAGGCTGTCACCAAGCCCGGCAAGACCGGTGAGGTGCTGCTGCAGATCCTCGAGTCGCGGCTCGACAACGTCGTCTACCGGGCTGGCTACGCCTCGTCCCGGGACGCTGCCCGCCAGGTGGTCAAGCACGGCCACTTCCTGGTGAACGGCGTCAAGGTCGACATCCCGTCGTACCGGGTGAAGGAGCACGACATCGTCACGCTCCGCGAGAAGTCGAAGGAAATGACCCCCTTCGTCGTCGCGCAGGCCCAGGCCGGTTCCCGGCCGGTGCCGGCGTGGCTCGAGCCCATCCCGGCGGAGATGAAGATCCTCGTTCACACGCTCCCGGCCCGCGCTGTCATCGACACGCAGGTGCAAGAGCAGCTGATCGTCGAGCTCTACTCCAAGTAACAAAGCTGCCCGGCGCTTTTTTCAAGCGCCGGGCACATCAGACGGCCATCAAATAGCGGTTGGCCTGACAGAAAGAAGTACAGCGTGCTCATCAGCCAGCGGCCGACTCTCTCTGAGGAGTCGATCAGCGAGACCCGTTCCCGGTTCACCATCGAACCGTTGGAGCCGGGCTTCGGCTACACCCTCGGTAACTCGCTGCGGCGGACCCTGCTGTCGTCCATCCCGGGCGCGGCGGTCACCAGCATCAAGATCGACGGCGTGCTGCACGAGTTCACCACGATCCCCGGTGTCAAGGAGGACGTGGTCGAGCTGGTCATGAACGTCAAGGAACTGACCGTCAGCTCAGAGCACGACGAGCCGGTCAGCATGTACCTGCGCAAGCAGGGCCCGGGCGACGTGACCGCCGGCGACATCCAGCCGCCGGCCGGTGTCTCGGTGCACAACCCGGATCTGAAGCTGGCGACGCTGAACAGCAAGGGCCGGCTCGACATGGAGCTGACCGTGGAGCGTGGCCGTGGCTACGTCACCGCGGCCCAGAACAAGAGCGCGGGCGCCGAGATCGGCCGGATTCCGGTCGACTCGATCTACTCGCCGGTGCTCAAGGTCACGTACCGCGTCGAGGCGACCCGTGTCGAGCAGCGCACCGACTTCGACCGTCTGATCATCGACGTCGAGTCGAAGGCGTCCATCTCGCCGCGGACCGCGCTGGCTTCGGCCGGCTCGACCCTCGTCGAGCTCTTCGGCCTGTGCCGTGAGCTGGACGAGACCGCCGAGGGCATCGACATCGGCCCGTCGCCGCAGGACGCGCAGCTCGCTGCCGACCTGGCGCTGCCGATCGAGGAGCTGGACCTCACCGTCCGGTCGTACAACTGCCTCAAGCGCGAGGGCATCAATAGCGTGGGCGAGTTGATAGGGCGTACGGAGGCTGACCTTCTGGACATCCGGAACTTCGGCCAGAAGTCGATCGACGAGGTCAAGATGAAGCTCGCCGGAATGGGCCTGGGCCTGAAGGACAGCGCGCCCTCCTTCGACCCGGCGCACGTCGTGGACTCGTTCGGCGACGTGGACTACGACACCGACGACTACCGCGAGACCGAGCAGCTGTAAAGCTCGGTTGCGCCATCTTTTCAAGGAGCATCTGAAATGCCCACGCCCACCAAGGGTGCCCGCCTCGGCGGCAGCCCGGCCCACGAGAAGCTCATCCTGGCGAACCTGGCCACCGAGCTCTTCCGGCACGGGAAGATCAAGACCACCGAGACGAAGGCCAAGCGGCTGCGTCCGCTGGCCGAGCAGCTCATCACGAAGGCCAAGCGCGGTGACCTGCACGCCCGTCGCCGGGTTCTGGGCATCGTGAAGGACAAGGACGTCGTGTACGCCCTGTTCGAGCAGATCGCTCCGCGGTACGCGGGTCGTCCCGGTGGCTACACCCGGATCACCAAGACCGGTCCCCGCAAGGGCGACAACGCTCCGATGGCCGTCATCGAGCTGGTCGAGGAGGCTCAGGTCGCGGCCACCACCGCGCCGGCCGCCAAGGCCGCCGCTCGTAAGGCCACCGCGCAGCAGGACAAGCTCGAGGCCCTGGCTCCCGAGGAGACCGCCCCCGAGGCGGTCGCCGACGACCAGGACGCCGAGGCTCCGGTCAGCGCTTCCGGTGACAAGAGCGAGACCAAGGAAGACGCCAAGGACGACGACGCCAAGGCGTGATTTTTCTGGAACGGCCCGGCACCCGATGGGTGCCGGGCTTTTCCTTTGGCTGCGGTTAGAGGAGCGCGCTGCGGGATGACCGACACCATCCGCCTACGACTCGAGATTTCGTACGACGGCGCCGCGTTCGCCGGGTGGGCCGTCCAGCCCGGCCAGCGGACGGTGGCCGGGGTGCTGGCCGAGGCGCTGCACCGGATCCTCGGCGACCCGGGGGCTGAGACGCCGCTGGGCCTGACCGTGGCCGGGCGTACCGACGCCGGGGTGCACGCCACCGGCCAGGTCTGCCACGTCGACCTGCCGGCCGCCCGGTACGCGGAGCTGGCCGGGTCGCTGCTGCGCCGGCTGGGTGGGCTGATGCCCGGCGACGCCCGGGTCAAGGCGATCATCCCGGTCCCCGACACGTTCGACGCCCGCTTCTCCGCGACGTTCCGCCGGTACGAGTACCGGGTCTGTGACGACCCCTGGGGCCCGGACCCGCTCCGCCGTCACGACACCCTGGGCTGGCCGCGCCCGCTCGACCTGGACCGGCTGAACGCCGCCGCGATCGGGCTGCTCGGCGAGCACGACTTCGCCGCGTACTGCAAGCGCAAGGAGCACGCCACCACGATCCGGGCGATCAACCAGCTGGACTGGCGGCGCGACCCGGACCGGACCCTGGTGGCCACGGTGCAGGCCGACGCGTTCTGCCAAGCCATGGTGCGCAGCCTGGTCGGCGCGATGATCGCGGTCGGTGAGGGCCGCCGCGGGCCGGAGTGGCCGGCGACGCTGCTCACCCTGCGGGAACGCTCCAACCAGGTGACCGTGGCCGGCGCGCACGGCCTGACCCTGGTCGCGGTCGGCTACCCCGCCGCCGACGAGTACGCGTCCCGCGCCGACGCCACCCGGCGGCTACGAGCCTGACGCGCGGCGGGCCAGGACCAGGTCGCTCAGGTAGTCGTCGAGCAGGTTGCTGGTGATCTGCCCGAGCAGTGGCTCGCCGCTCGGCACCGGCTCACCGGCCGGCCCGGTGATCACGCAGTACAGCAGGTAGTGGCCGCGGGCCCGCCAGCCGACCGGGGTGCCGGACGGTATCTGCGCGCCGGTCATCGCGGTGAAGCTGCCGTCACCCGTCTCGACCAGGGCGCGGACCCGGTCGGCGACCGCGTTCGCGCTCTGCGTGTCGGCGAGGTTCAGCACCCCGGCGGTGACCAGGTACCCGCTGTCCGGCACGGCGAGGGTGGCCCGGACCGCCTGCGAACATCCGTACCCGGAAAGCTCGGACCGCAAGGCGCCGGTGACAGCGACCGTGCAATCGGTCTCGGCCACCGCCTTCTCCACCTGGTAGCCGGCGGCGCCGGCCGGAAACGTCTCGGCGACGGTGAGCGGACTCGGATCGGCGGCCCGGGACGCGATGGTCCGGTCGGTGGCCGCGGCCGGATCACGGCCTTCGTCGGAGACGATCAGGAAGCCGAGCATCACGCAGATGCCCAGCACGATCAGGGCGGCCAGGCCGCGGGTCAGCAGGTGCATTGTCGCGTGGGGCTCGCGCCAGGCGTGCCGCCGCGGGCGGACCAGAAGCCGTGTGTGCACCCGGGGCCGCGCGGGCTGCCGGTGCTGACCGGCGGGGGGCCGGGGAGCCTGGCGGACGAGCCACGTGCGGAACAGGACCAGGGGGTGGACCAGGAGCGTCAAGTCGGGGGCCGAGGTGGCGCGATGAGCGGAGCGGTTCGGGGTGGCGTACCGCATGGGTGACAAGCTAGATGCGGACGTCGATCTATGAACGCACAGCGTGTCCGGCACCCGGCGGTTGCTCGTCCGTTATGACGCGGGAGACTGGTCGGGTGACCGCCGAGCATTACTTCAGCACCGATCCGGACACCCCGCTGCGCCGGAAAGACATCGAGTTCAGCGTGGCCGGCCGGGACTACCGGCTCGCCGTCGCCAACGGGGTGTTCTCCGCCGGGCGACTGGACCCGGGCACCGCGGTGCTGCTCCGCAAGGCCGGCCTGCCCGGCCCGGAGACCGAGGGCACCCTGCTCGACCTGGGCTGCGGATACGGCCCGATCGCCTGCGTGCTCGCCGCCGAGGCGCCGCTGACCACGGTCCACGCGATCGACGTCAACTCCCGGGCCCGCGAGCTGACCGTGGAGAACGCCGCCACCCTCGGCCTGGCCGCCCGGATCCGGGTGCACGCGCCGGACGAGGTGCCGGCCGACGTGGTGTTCGACCAGATCTGGAGCAACCCGCCCACCCACGTCGGCAAGACCGAGCTGCGCGCGCTGATGGCCCGCTGGCTGCCCCGGCTGGCGCCGGACGGCGTGGCCTGGCTGGTGATCAACCGGAACCTCGGTGGTGACTCGCTGCACACCTGGCTGACCGAGTTGGACTGGCAGGTCGAGCGGATCGCCAGCCAGAAGGGCTTCCGCGTGCTGAGGGTTACCAGAAAACCCGCTGCCGTCTGAGGCTCTGACCGGGCAGGATGCCGGGCATGGGTTACGTGGATGTCGCCGGTGCCGGTTTTGTGCTGCCGGACGGCCGGGAGCTGTTCGCCGACGTGTCGTTCCGAGTCGGCGAGGGCGCCAAGGTCGCGCTGGTCGGTCCGAACGGTGCGGGTAAGACCACGCTGATGCGGATGGTGGCCGGGGACATCCCGATGCAGTCCGGCACCGTCGCGCGGGTCGGCGGGCTGGGCGTGATGCGCCAGTTCATCGGCATGATCGGCGACGACCGCACGCTGGAGGACCTGGCGCTGTCGCTGGTCGCCCCGCCGCTGCGCGACGCGGGCTCGACGTTGGCCGGCGCCACGGCCGCGCTGGACGAGACCGAGAAGAGCCAGATCGCGTACGCGAACGCGCTGGCCACCTGGGGCGAAGTCGGCGGGTACGACGCCGAGGTGGTCTTCGACACGGTCGCGGTCGCCATCCTCGGCAAGTCCTGGGAAGAGACCAAGGACCGGGTGGTCCGCACCCTCTCCGGCGGTGAGCAGAAACGGTTCGCCCTGGACCTGCTGCTGCGCGGCAACGACGAGGTGCTGCTGCTCGACGAGCCGGACAACTTCCTCGACGTGCCGGCCAAGCGCTGGCTGGAGCAACGGATCCGGGAGTCCAGCAAGGCGATCCTGTTCGTCTCGCACGACCGGGAGTTGCTCGCGCAGACCGCCGACCGGGTGGTCGCGGTCGAGGGCGGCGGGGCGTGGACCCATCCGGGCAACTTCGCGTCCTGGCACGAGGCCCGGATGAACCGGCACGAGCGGATGGAAGAGCTGCGCCGCCGCTGGGACGAGGAGCACGAGAAGATCCGCGAGCTGGTCTTCATGCTGAAGAACAAGGCGGCGTACAACGACGGCCTGGCGTCGCGCTATCAGGCGGCACAGACCCGGCTGCGCAAGTTCGAGGAGGCCGGCCCGCCGCCGCTGCCGCCCAAGGAGCAGTCGGTACGGATGAACCTGCGCGGCGGCCGCACCGGCAAGCGCTCGGTGATCTGCCAGCAGGTCGAGCTGGAGAACCTGACGTTCCCGTTCGACCTGGAGATCTGGTACGGCGACCGGGTCGCGGTGCTCGGCGCGAACGGTTCCGGCAAGTCGCACTTCCTGCGGCTGCTCGCGGCCGGCGGCACCGAACCCGACCTGGAACACCAGCCGGTCGACGGCGCGCCGCTGGCCCACGTCAAGCACAACGGGGTGGCGCGACTCGGTGCGCGGGTCCGGCCCGGTCACTTCTCGCAGACCCACGACCGGCCCGAGCTGGTCGAGAAGACGCTGATCGAGATCCTCTGGCGGGGTGACGAGCACCGCTCCGGTGTGGACCGGGCCGGCGCCATGAAGGCGCTCAGCCGGTACGAGCTGGGCGCGCAGGGCGACCAGCGGTTCGGCACCCTCTCCGGTGGACAGCAGGCCCGGTTCCTGGTGCTGCTGCTGGAGCTGTCCGGTGCGACGTTGTTGCTGCTCGACGAGCCGACCGACAACCTGGACCTGGCGTCGGCGGAGGCTCTGGAGGAGGGTTTGAAGGCGTTCGACGGGACCGTGATAGCTGTCACCCACGACCGCTGGTTCACCAGGTCCTTCGATCGTTTCGTGCTGTTCAGAGCGGACAACGAGGTGGTCGAGGTGCCGGAACCCGTCTGGGATGTGCGCTAGCCAACTCCATCACGGACCGGTTATGGTCCGGTTACAAGAAACCCACGGGAGTCCGGGCACCGGGCTGAGAGGGAGGCTGAAGCGGCCTCCGACCGTAGAACCTGATCCGGGTAATGCCGGCGCAGGGAGGAGTGCGTCGTGGACGCTTTGTTGGGATCTAGGCAAGCATTCCCCAGGTTGCATGTCATCACCGACTCGATCGACGTTGTGCGCGGGGTGGCCCAGCCGGGTGTCGCCGTGCAGATCCGGGTCAAGACCACCGACGCGCAGGCTTATGCGCTGGCCCTCGAAGCGATCCCGATCTGCCGGGCGGCGGGCGCGATGTGCCTGGTCAACGACCGGATCGGGGTGGCGCTCGCGGCCGGTGCGGACGGCGTGCACGTGGGCGCCGACGACCTGCCCGTCGACGTGGTGCGCCGGTTGCTCGGGCCGGATCTGGTGGTCGGGGCGACCTGTCGTACCCCGGAGGCGGCACGGGCCGCGGTCGCGAGTGGCGCGACGTACCTCGGGGTGGGTCCGGCCTTTGAGACCTCCACAAAAGACGGCCTGCCACCGCCCCTCGGCCCGGACCGGATAGCGGTCGTGGCCGCCGCCGTCCCGGGCGTGCCGGTGCTGGCGATCGGCGGCATCACCCTGGAGCGGGCGGGGCTGCTGGCCAAGCACGCGCACGGGATCGCGGCCGTCTCCGCCTTCGCCGTCGACCCGCGCGG
>NZ_BOMS01000042.1 GCF_016862315.1 Actinoplanes palleronii
CCCTGACAAGAACGGCCAGCGGGTCGGGATCGTCGGTGGCGGGATCATCGGGCTGGCGATCGGCGCGGAACTGCTGCGGCGCGGGGCGGACGTCACCGTCTATGACCCGGCGCCGGACGGATCCGCCGGAGCGTGGCACGTCGCCGCCGGGATGCTCGCGCCGGGCGGTGAGTCATTCTTCGAGTTTCCGCAGCTGGAGCGGCTGCTCGACGCGTCCAACCAGCTGTGGCCGGCGTTCGCCGCGTCGCTCGGTGACGTGGGCTACGACGAGGTGGGGACGCTCGGGGTCGCGCTGACCGCCGACGACGTGGCCGAGATGGCGCGGGAGTGGAAGCACCAGAAACTGTCGCCGCTGACCGGGTCACAGGTGCGGGACCGGGAGCCGGCGCTGTCGCCGCGGATCCGAGCCGGCGCCTATGCACCGACCGAGCGGCAGGTGGATCCGCGGCGGGTCGTCACCCGCCTCCGGGCGATCCTCGCCGGGCATCTCCGCCGGCAAGAAGTCGGCAATTTGTCCGAATTGGACGAAGAAACCATCGTCGTCGCGGCCGGCTGCGGCACCGCCGCCCTCACCGGCCTGCCGATCCGGCCGATCAAGGGTCAGGTGCTCCGCCTCCGCGGCGAACCCGGCATCCTGCGGCACGTGATCGACGGCGCCGCCGACGGCCGGCACGTCTATCTGGTGCCCCGCGCCGACGGCGAGGTGGTGGTCGGCGCCACCCAGGAGGAGCGCACCGACTCCCGGCCCACCGCCGGCGGGGTGCACGACCTGCTGCGCGCCGCCCTCGACCTGGTGCCCGGCCTGTCCGAGCACGAACTGGCCGAGGTCACCGTCGGGCACCGCCCCGGCACCCCGGACAACGCGCCGGTCCTGGGCCGGCTCACCGGCCGGGTGGTGGTCGCCTCCGGGCACCACCGCAACGGGATCCTGCTCGCGCCGATCACCGCCCAGCTCATCGCCGACCTGGTCCTGACCGGCTCGGCCGACCCGATCATCGAGGATTTCACCCCCGGGAGGTTCGGATGCGCCTGATGGTCAACGGCCGGCACGAGACCCGGCCTGACGTCTGCTCGGTGGCCACCCTGGTCGCCGAGATCACCGACGCGCACCGCGGCGTCGCGGTCGCCGTGAACGGCTCGGTCGTCCCGCGCTCCACCTGGGCGCAGGTCGATCTGGCCGACGGGGACGCGGTCGAAGTGCTCACCGCGGCACAGGGCGGCTGAGCATGAGCCTGCTGCCACCGAACGGACTGATCCTCGGCACCGGCGGCGCGCACAGCCTCGCCGCGCTCGAGGACGCGATCGTCGCCTCGGAAACCGACCTGGTCACCGTCGCGCTGCGGCGGGTCGAGGCGGCCGGGCCGGGGCTGCTGCCGATGCTGGAGCGGCTCAAGGTGCGGATCCTGCCGAACACGGCCGGCTGCTTCACCGCCGGGGACGCGGTGAAGACCGCGCAGATGGCCCGGGAGGCGTTCGAGACCGACCTGATCAAGCTGGAGGTGATCGGCGACGAGCGGACCCTGCTGCCGGACGGCGTCGAGCTGCTCCGGGCGGCGGAGGTGCTGGTCGCCGACGGGTTCACGGTCCTGCCGTACACCACCGACGACCCGATCCTGGCCCGCCGGCTGGCCGACGCCGGATGCGCCGCGGTGATGCCCGCCGGTTCGCCGATCGGTTCCGGACTCGGGATCGCCAACCCGCACCACATCGAGTTGATCCGGCAGACCGTCGACGTGCCGGTGGTGCTGGACGCCGGGATCGGCACCGCCTCGGACGCCGCGCTCGCGATGGAGCTGGGCTGCGACGCGGTACTGGTCGCCAGCGCGATCACCCGGTCCGACGAGCCGGCCGTGATGGCGGCCGCGATGCGGCACGCGGTGGCGGCCGGGCGACTCGCTCGGCAGGCCGGCCGGATCCCGCGCCGCTTCCACGCCGTGGCGTCCACTCAGGATGAAGGGATCCCGGTGTGGTGACGCCGGGCGGGCTCGTGGTGCTCACCGACCGGCGGTCCGCTGCCGGGCCGCTGATCGAGGTGGTGGCCGCGGCGGTCCGCGGCGGCGCCGGGTGGGTGGTCCTCCGGGAGCGCGATTTACCGTACGACGAAAGAGCCGCCCTGATCACCGCCCTCCGTCGGGTGGTCCCGTCCGGACGGCTGATCGTGGCCGGCCCGGACCCGTTCGGCGGCGGTGCCGTGCACCTGGCCGCGGCCGACCCGGTGCCGGCCGGGGTGCCGCTGGTCGGGCGCTCCTGCCACGGCACCGAGTCGATGTCCGACGTGGACTACGTGATGCTCTCGCCGATCTACCCGACCGCGACCAAGCCCGGATACGGGCCGGCACTGGGCCCCGATCGCGCGGCGGCACTGGCCGGCGCGGTGTCGTGGCTGGCGCTCGGCGGTATCGACTCGGCGGCCCGGGCGGCCGAGTGCGCGGCGGCCGGCGCGGCCGGGATCGCCGTCCTCGGCGCGATCATGCGAGCCGCCAACCCGGAGCGGGTCGCCCGCACTCTGGCCGGCGCGTTCGCCGCCGCCCGCCCCCGCCTGCCGGCTGGTCCTGGGGGGTGTGTCGGGGGGCCGGAGGCACCCCTCACGACCAGCCGGGGGTCCGGGCGTTTGGCAGGCTCGCGGGGCCCGGCTGGTTCTGAGGGGTGTGTCGGGGGGCCGGAGGCACCCCTCACGGCCAGCCGGTGGTCCGGGCGTTTGGCAGGCTCGCGGGGCCCGGCTGGTTCTGAGGGGTCTCTCGGGCTGCCGGAGGCACCTCTGGGAGCCAGCCGGCTGCCGGAGCTGGGGGTGGGCGGGTGACGCCGCGGGTGGTGTTGACCATTGCCGGGTCGGACTCCGGTGGGGGAGCCGGGATCCAGGCGGATCTGAAGACTTTTGCGGCGCTCGGGGCCTACGGCGTCTCGGTGGTCACCGCGATCACGGCGCAGAACACGCTCGGGGTGACCGGGATCCACCCGGTGCCGGCCGAGAGCGTGGCCGCGCAACTCGACGCGGTGCTCAGTGATCTGCCGGTGGCCGCGGTCAAGGTCGGGATGATCGCTGACCCGGCCGTGGCGAAGGTGATCGCGGAACGGGTCGCGGATCTGCCGAACCTCGTGGTGGACCCGGTGCTGGTGTCGACGTCGGGCAGCCGGCTCGGGGAGGCGGGGGTGGTGGCGGTGCTCATGCCGTACGCATCAGTTGTCACGCCGAACCGGCAGGAAGCCGGCGCCCTGATCGGACGCCGGGTCGAGACCACCTCGGAGATGGCCGCGGCAGCGGCGGAGATCGGCGCGACCGGGCCGCGCGCCGTGGTGGTGACCGGAAGCGAACTCGCGTGCGACGTGCTCTGGCACGGCGGCGACGTGACGACGCTGCGCGGGGAACCGGTGCCGACGCGGAACAACCACGGGTCGGGGTGCACGTTCTCGTCCGCGATCGCGGTGCGGCTGGCGGCCGGTGATCCGGTGCCGGAGGCGGTCGCGGCGGCGAAACGGTACGTGCGCGGGGCGCTGCTGGGTGGCGCTCGATGGCGGCTGGGCGCGGGTCCCGGACCGCTTGATCACTTCTGGAACAGCCGCTCCTTCTGAGGCTCTGTGAGGGCGGCCGGGGTTCCGTGCTGCCTTTTTCCGGTGGTTTTGTACCTAATTAGGAGGAAACATGAGGCGCAAGGTCTACGTCGAAGGCTCCCGTCCCGAGATCCAGGTGCCGTTCACCGAGGTCGTGCTGACCGGTGACAACGCACCGGTCCGGCTCTACGACACGGCCGGCCCGGGCAGCGAGCCGACCGTCGGGCTGCCGCAACTGCGGAAACCCTGGTGGGACGGACGGACACAGCTGGCCGCCGCCCGCGCCGGTGACATCACGCCGGAGATGGAGTTCGTGGCGGTCCGCGAGGGCGTCGACCCCGAGCTGGTGCGCGACGAGATCGCCGCCGGGCGCGCGGTGCTCCCGGTCAACCGCAACCACCCGGAGTCCGAGCCGATGATCATCGGGTCGAAGTTCCTGGTGAAGGTCAACGCGAACATCGGCACCTCCGCGGTGACCTCGTCGGTCGCCGAGGAGGTGGAGAAACTGACCTGGGCCACCCGGTGGGGCGCGGACACCGTGATGGACCTGTCCACCGGGCCGCGGATCCACGAGACCCGGGAGGCGATCGTCCGGAACTCGCCGGTGCCGATCGGGACCGTGCCGATCTACCAGGCCCTCGAGAAGGTTAATGGCGACCCGCTCAAGCTGACCTGGGAGCTGTTCCGGGAGACCGTTATCGAACAGGCCGAGCAGGGCGTCGACTACATGACGATCCACGCCGGGGTGCTGCTCGAATACGTGCCGCTGGCCGCCGAACGGGTCACCGGCATCGTCTCCCGCGGCGGCTCGATCATGGCGGCCTGGTGTCTGGCCGAGCACCGGCAGAACTTCCTCTACGAGCACTACCGGGAACTGTGCGAGATCTTCCGGGAGTACGACATCACGTTCTCCCTCGGCGACGGCCTGCGCCCCGGATCGATCGCCGACGCCAACGACGAGGCCCAGTTCGCCGAGCTGCGCACGCTCGGCGAGCTGACCCACATCGCCTGGGAGTACGACGTCCAGGTGATGGTCGAGGGCCCCGGCCACGTGCCGATGCACAAGATCAAGGAGAACGTGGACCTGCAGGTCGAACTGTGCGCCGGCGCGCCGTTCTACACGCTCGGGCCGCTGACCACCGACATCGCGCCCGCCTACGACCACATCACGTCCGCGATCGGCGCCGCGATGATCGGGATGTTCGGCACCGCGATGCTCTGCTACGTGACCCCGAAGGAGCACCTGGGACTGCCGAACAAGGAGGACGTCAAGGCCGGGATGATCGCATACAAGATCGCGGCACACGCCGCGGACCTGGCGAAAGGCCACCCCGGCGCGCAGGACTGGGACGATGCGCTGTCGCACGCCCGGTTCGACTTCCGCTGGGAGGACCAGTTCGAGCTCGCCCTCGACCCGGAGACCGCCCGCGCCTACCACGACGAGACGCTGCCGGCGGCACCCGCGAAAACGGCGCACTTCTGCTCGATGTGCGGCCCGAAATTCTGCTCCATGAAGATCAGCCACGAGTTGCGGGCGGCCGGGATGAAGGCCAAGTCGACCGAGTTCGTGGACGGCGGCGCGCGGGTCTACCTGCCGATCACGAACTAGCCGGTGTCGTCCAGGAGGCTGATTGGCGGCGCGAGCTAGTCGGTTTCGTCCGGGGGCTGGTTGGCGGCGCGGGGGAGGAAGTCGAAGACCGGATCGCGGGGGGCGGTGCGGCGGGCCACACGCTCGCGGCGGGCGCGGTCGGCGGCGGCCTGGTCGCGCTCGGCTTTGCGGGTGATGGCGGCGTCGACGGCCTGGTTGCGGGTGGCGAGGTCGGTGGCGGCTTGGCGTTCCGCTTCGGCCTTCGTCTTGTCGGCCGTTGTGGTGTCGGCCTTTGCGGTTTCGGTCTGCGGGTCGGTTTCGGCTGCCGCGGTTTTGCGGGGCTTGCGGCGGGCGGCGCGCTTCCGGGGAGTTGGTGGCTTCGGTCCGGGCGCGTCGTTCGCCGCGGCGTCTTTTTCCGGTACGGCCATAGCCGGGATGTCCTGGGTGGCGGGTGTTTTGTCACCGGTGGCCGGGGGTGGGGATTTGGGTGCTGCTTTGCGGGGTGCTCGGGGCGCTCGGGGTGCCGTCTTGCGGGCCGGGGGTGGCGGGGTCTCCGCGGTCTTGTCGAGCTCTTGGGCGGCTTCGGGCTCCGGGGCGGTGGGCGCGGCCGGTTCGGGGAGTGGCTTGGCGGTGTCGGCCTGCGCGGACGGCTCTTCGGCGGGTGCCGTCCTCAGGGTTTCCTCGGTGGCGGGCTCCGGGGTTGCTTCCTGCTCGGCGGCCGGTACTGGATCAACTCCCGAGGTGGCGGCTTCTTCCTCTTCGGCGGCCGGTTCCGTGGCGGTGGGCGCCGGGGTGGCGGCGGGTTCGTTCGTTTCGGCGGCCGGTTCCGGGGTGGTGGTGGGTTCTTTCGTTTGCGCGGCTGGCTTCAGGGACGCCGGCGGCTCCTCGGCGGAGGGCGCGGATGCTGCCTTGGTGATGGCGGCATCGACGGTTTGAGCGGCGTTTTCGGCCTGGTCGGCAGCGGGCTTGGCGGCTTCGGCCCGCTTGGTGACGGGGACGGCGGGTTCGGTTTGCTTCGCGACGGCTTCGGCTTGCCTCGCGGCGGGTTCGGTTTGCTTCGCGGCGGCTTCGGTTTGCTTCGCGGTGGGCTCGGGCTTGGGCGCGGTGGGCTTGGGGTCGGGAGCGGTGGGCTTGGCTTGCTCGGTGGTGGCCTTGGCTTCCGGGGTGGTGGGTTCGGCCTGCTTGCCGGAGGTGGGGTCGGGTTTGGTGGTGGGCTGCTCCGGGGACGGCTGCGCCGTGGGCTCGCTGAGGTTGGGCTCGGCGGGGCGTTCGGGGGTGGGGGCTTTGTTGAGGAGAGCGACGTTCAGTTCTTGGGTTTGTTCGGGGGTGGGCTTCTCGGCGGGCGGGGTGGGGCCGTCTTCGGGGAGCTGCTCGGCCGGGGGCTTCGGCGGGAGGGGATCTGCGGTGGGGGTCGGCGGGGGCTGTGCCGGCGTGGTCTGTGAGGTGGTGCTGATGACCGAGGCGATGCCCAGGGCGGCCGACTTCTGGGCGCGGCGGGCCGGGTGGGGGAGGCCGGAGAGCGGGGGCTTTGCGGCTGTCGGTCGGAGCGCGGTGATCCGGTAGCGGTAGAGGACACCGTCGTCGCGGACTACGAAGTCGTCGGCGCCGTCCGGGCGGGTCCAGGTGAGGATCATCTGGCCGTATTTCTCGGCCAGCTTGACCAGCGCCGGGAACGTGGCGACCGCGACGACCGGCTCGTCCTGCTTGTTGTTGATCGGTTCGACCGGGACGAGCAGGTGACCGTAGCGGCGCTGGATCTGCGCCCGGGTCTGCAGCGGAACGCCGCGCAGCGCGGCCATCCCGACCCCGATCGCGCCGGCGAGGGCGATCAGCAGCAGCCAGACGGCATATTTGCGGGCCACCGCGGCGGTCAGCAGATCCCGGCCCAGCACGCTGATCTGCCGGGGGTAGATCCCGCCGCCTGAAGTCGTCCCGGACTGGTTGACGACCAGGCTGTCAGCGCCGCCGGCGAGGGCGAGCTGCATCGGGTTGAGCGCGAGGGCGAGCTGCGGGTCGAACGAGGACCCGTCGCCGTGCTCGACATGCGCGGTCACCGCGATGGTGATCTGGCCGAGGTCGGTACCGATCGCCTTGCCCGCGGCCTGGACCCGCTCGTTGATGCCGTCGAGGTCGAGCAGGACCGTGCCGGTGTAGCGCTCGGCGGTGAACTTCCGGTCCTGCGACAACTGCATCGTCGAGTGCCAGCCGGCGGGGGAGGAGAGGCGGGCGGTGACGGTGATGCTGCCGGGTTCACCCTGGTACTGCAGTCGCAGGTCGACGAAGTCGGCAAGCTTCCGATAGATCGGATCGGGGGAGTAGGCGACAGTGCCGTCATAGGCAGCCGACGAGTCGACCTTGGCCGAGTAGGAGAATGTCATCGACTCCCCGCCCAGCGCACTGCTCGGGGTTGCTTGAGTGGCCGGCTTGATCCACCCGAGCACACCGAGCACGAGCCCTGCTGCAGCGCAGAGGGCGGTCACCACGGCGAGAAGCCGGAGGGCCGGGTTCAGGCGGCTGACGACCTTGATCACGGCCGTGGCCGCGGCCCAAGAGCCGCCACTACCAGCCATAGCCTTCACTTTCTTCTTCCGGCGACCACGTGCGATCGCGCGCCGGTTCTTGGCGGTGGCCGCCCCGCTGAAGAACAGGAAGCCCATCATGCCCAGTCCGGTCGGGCTGAGCAGAGGTTGCAGCCACGTGCCGCCCTTCGGGATGTGAAGGAAGGCCCGGCCGATCAGCTCGTCGGCAGTCGGATGGGCACTATCGACCGACGTGTTGTTGTCTCCCTTGAAGTCAAATCCGCTATCAGCATCGCCACCGATAATGCGGTGCAACACCTGGAGCTGGCCGTGCGCACCATCGTATGCGGCAATGTCGCCGACCTTGTACGACTTGGACTTGACCACGATGATCAGATCGTTCGCGTGGTACAGGGGTTGCATGCTGATGCCGTGTGTGACGACATAGGAAACGCGATGAGTTGAAATCGCCCAAACGCCGATGGCCGCCATCGTGATGATGGCGGCCATCGCTAAGCGCCGGAACTTCGATATGGGAATACTCCACTGGAATCGATGAGTTCTCCAGCGAAATCCTACGTCGAAGGGGAGGGGCGCTAAGGAGTTATCGAGCTACTGGATCACTCCACGTATCGGGCCGCGATTGCGGTGATCTTGACCCAGTCCGCGCCCGCGGTGCAGCGGAAGACGGCGGTGCTCAAGGCGCAGGTGACCTCAGTGGCGGTGCCGCTGGTCGCGGTGACGGTGGCGTAGACAGTGCCCGTGGTGATCGCGGTGGTTCCGTCGTCCTCCACCAGCGCGACGTCGAAGTAGTCGATGTTGTTCTTGACGGTGGCGTCGTGGGCGAAGACCAGGGTGTCGATCGTGGCTCCAGTCACCGTGATCGGGGCGGCCAGTGTGCCGCCGACGATGACCGGTGCGGCTCCCGATGCGCCGCTGAAGAAGCCCGAGCCGGCGGTGAAGGCGGTGCTGCCGGCCGCGACGACACCGGCGACAGCGACGCCACCAAGAAGCTGCATGATGTTGCGCATATAGATCGTGTCCCTTTGTTCGTTCGGTGGTAGCCCAGCCGACCTCGTGGGTCCTGAGGCTTTGCGTCCCCGGTTCGCACCGGGTTTGCCTTTCTCGCCGAGCGGACTTCGTCATCCCCTGGCAGCAAGTGTTTCGGTCGTGGCCGCGCTGTGGGTGAGCGTTAGCGGGAACTTTCTCAAGCAGATTTTTTGATTTCCAGTGCCTTAGTGCGGAACGGGTGCTATTGGTTGCGCGCCGGTTGCGGATGACCCGGCAGCGGGACCGAAGCGGGGCCGAACGCGACGCGGCGGCCGTCACCAGACGGCCGCCGCGAACGTACAAAATCGGGTTCAGAGTTTGTAGAAGGTCACGTAGTGGTCCGGGGTGAAGTAGGCGACCTTGGTGCTGCGGTTGACCACGATCCGGTAGGCGTCACGCGCGGCACCCCGGGCGCGGGAGTAGACGTCGTACTCGTTGTAGGTCGCCGTCGGCAGGTAGCCCTCGCGGTTCTGGAACGTGCCGCCGGTGTAGTTGTAGTTGCCGTACGGCCAGGAGTACCAGCCCGAGCTGGTCGGCCAGCCGAGCGAGGACCAGCCGGTGACCGCGGTACGCGCGGCCGAACAGCGGCTGATCGTGCACGTCGAGTAGACGGCGGCCTGGGCGGCCGAGGTGTGCGTGGGCGCGACCACGGCGGGTGCGACCAGCGCGGTGCCGGCCAGCCCGAAGACCATGGCGAGGCTGAGCAGCAGCTTGCGACCGCGCGGCAGGGAGCGGGGGAGCGTGCGGGGATGAGTCACGTCGAACTCCGATGCGAGGAGAGGGGATGGGCCTCGGACATCGACCATAGTCTCGGTCTGTGCCGCGCCGCGGTAGCTCTCAATCGAGTCATTCCATCGGAGTTAACGAATGTTTTACTGCCCTCCGAGCCCGCTTACCCAATCGACATAATCTGTTTCCTGGCGAGGCTTGCGCCCGGGGCCGGAGCCGTGCGGGCCACTGATCGAGGTGGGTTCCACAACCGGCCCGTGAGACGCCGGCCCGTGAGACGCCGGCCCGTGAGACGCCGGCCCGTGAGACGTCGAACCGTGAGACGCCGACCCGCGTGGTGCCGGGACCCGGGGCTGCTCGGCCGTGACCGAGCCGGAACGGCCACTCGGCGGGCCGGCGGTGAAACCGTTGAACGAGTCGGCGCCCGGCGCGGGCGGGGGCGGCGGTGGGGTGGCCTTCCCCCGGGAGCGCCAGCCACGGCCACCGGAGGCCGGGGTCGGCTGCTGGCCGGAGAAGCGCGGCGGGTTCTCCGGGGCCGGCGCCTGCGGCGGCGCCTGGTTCGGGGTGGGCGCCGGGTGGGACGGGTACGGCGTGGGAGCCGGGTGAGTCGGGTACGGCGCGGCGACCGGTGCGGGCGGGAACGGCGCGCCGGAGCGGAACGGGCTGCCGGTGCCGCCGGAGAACGGGTTGTTCGGCGTGCCCGCCGCGGTCGCGATCACCCCGGTGTCGGCCGGGTGCACCGCCGCCGCGGCTGAGGCCTGGGCGATGGCCGACTGCGCGGGTGCGTCCCGGTGCGGGAGAGCGGGCGGCGGATCCTCTTCCTCCCGTACCGAAGGGGGTTGAGAAACCGGAGCGGCCGCAGGCGCGGAAGAAGCAGTGGTGGCCGGAGCGCCGCGGACGATCGCGACGAGCACCGAACCGAGCACCCCGGCGCCGCACGCGGTCATCGCCGACCAGTACGGGTCGGCCCGGAAACCGGTCGCGGCGCCTTCCGGCCCGGCGATCAGGTACGCCACGGTCAGCAGCGCCGGGCCGGCCAGCCCGGCCAGGCCCACGGCCAGCGTCGGCAGCCGGTTCCCGCGGGCCGCCCAGCCGACCGCCAGACCGGCCAGCAGGGCGAGCGTCGGCATGGTGAGGAACGCGGTGTGCCCGGCCACGGCCGCCGGGATCAGGCTGCCGCTCAGCACGCCGAGCCGGATCGCGATCGGGGTGTGGCCGGGCAGCAGCGACGGGACGACCGAGACCAGCGCGACGATCCACATCAGCGAGCTCAGCGCGGCCACGTTCCAGCGCGCGGCGGGCTTCGCGGCGGCGGCCCAGCCGGCGAAGATGCCGGCCGCCGCGCCGAGCCCGGCGGCCAGGCCGATCACGAAGACCGGCTGCACCCCGGCGACCTGGGCGGCCCGAGCCGGCTGCATGGTCAGCGGGAGGACGGCGAGCGAGCCGAGGCCGGCCGCGATGCCCACGCCGAGCGCGCCGCCACCGCCGACCGGGCGGGGCAGCCACCGTGGTCGCAAACCGGTGGCGATCGTCGCGCCGATGGCCGCGGCGGTCATCGTGATCCAGGCGACCCAGGCGAGCTGCGCGGTCCATTGGTCACGCGCAGTGACATCGAGGATGCGGTCGAGTCGCACGACGCCGAGTCCGTAGGCGATGCCGAGTTGGCCGGCTCCGATCACCGCGGCCGCGAGGGCGGTGGCGGCCAGCAGCTTCACCCAGCTCCGAAATGCCATGCCGCGCACGTTACGTAATCCGGTGGCCGGTACGCCAGTGGGAGACCGGCTTCTTAAGGCAGCCTAAAGTCTGGATCTTCATAAATCGAAATACATCGATCAATTAGGGTAACCCTCGGTAACTCTGAGACGACGTACGGAATGGTTGCCAGACCAACCCTCCAGAGTGGACACTGTCGGCCACGGACAACGTGTCCGTCGTGTCGTGCCAATCCTTGCGAACGTGAGAACCCTGCTCAGAAGCCGCGGGTACGTGAAACGCGGGACGGGACTCTCACATAGTGGTTGGAATCGTGAAAGTGTGCGGCAGCTCTGGCCGCGTGGGTGGCCACGAATGAGGTATTTGCGCACGTCAACGCCACGGCGGCGGCTGTGGGTGGAGTTCGCGCGCGGTTACCACCCGGACAGCCCGGCGGTTTCCGGGAGGATCCAGGCTTCCCAAACCGCACAGGGTTCTGATGAAATCGCCGCCGTGCCGATAACGGCACGGACCTTGCTGCGCGCGCCGGACGGGGCCGGACCGCAGCCCTCGGACGGCTTCGCGCCGGCGTCACCGAAGACAATATTCCGGGGTGCCCAGTGAGGCTGGACGATCGCGAAGGAGATGTCGTGAGCGCGGGATCCTCGGGCCTGGCTGTGCGACGTGCTTCTTTCCCGCGGTTGCGGGACGCAAGCGTCCGCGCCAAGCTCGCCGGACTTTTGATCATTCCGCTGGTGGCCGTGCTGGTGCTCGCCTCGGTGCGGCTGGCCGACGTCCGCGGCCGGGCCACCGACGCGGCCCGGGTGGCCGATTTGACCCAGCTGGGTACCGACCTCTCCGGCTTGGGCCTGCTGCTGCACCGCGAGCGGATGGCCGCCGCCGCGTTCCTGACGTCGCCGAAGGCGGGGTCCGAGCCGTTCACCTCGGCGGGCCAGGCGGTGGACGGTCAGGTTCAGGTGTTCCGCGAGCACCGTGGCGAGATCACCGATGTACCCGCCCGGGTCCGTGACGGGCTCCAGCTGATCCAGGAACGGCTCGGCAAGCTCGCCGAGGTCCGGACCGCGGTGTCCGCCCGTGACGACGTGACGGTCACCTCGGCGGTCCGGCAGTACAGCGACATCCTCGACGGGTTGTCCGATTATGACGATATTGTCAGCGAAGTCGCCGACCCCGGTCCGGTCGCCGACGGGCTGCGCGCCCTCGCCGCCTTCACCCGGATCCAGGCGGCCGCCGGTGACCAGGAGGCCGCCGCGTACGTGGTCCGGGCCACCGGGGTGTTCAGCGCGTCCTGGCAGCAGGAGCTGATCGGCGCGCAGACGTCCCGGCAGGACGCGCTCGACGACTTCCGGCGGATTGCCACCACGAACCAGGTCGGCCTGGTCGAGGCGACGCTGGCGAACGCCGTGGTGGCGCGCGCCGACGGGCTGCTTACCCGGCTCACCGGGCCCTCGGCGGTGCGGACGACCGACCTGATCAAGACGTACGCGGAGGTCCTCGCGCTCTTCCGGAGCGCCGAGACCCAGCTCGAGACCGAGGTCGTCCAGGTCGCCGAGGACGAGAGCAAAGCCAGCACCCAGCGCGCCACCCTCGAGTTCGTGGTGGTGCTGCTGGTCCTGCTCGGCGCGATCGGGTTGGCCTTCTACATCGGACGCAACCTGCACCTGTCGCTGCGCCGGCTGCGTGAGGGCGCACTCCTGGTGGCCCACCGGGACCTGCCCGAGGCGGTCAGCCAGCTGCAGGACGTGGAGAGCCTGGGCGAGGGCGGTGTCGACCGGATCATCGCGCAGACCCGGGACCCGATCCGGCTCGCCGAGCGCGACGAGTTCGGCCAGGTGGCCGAGGCGTTCAACATGGTGCACCGGGAGGCCATCCGGGTCGCGGCCGAGCAGGCCGCGCTGCGGACCAGCGTCTCCGCGATGTTCCTCAGCCTGGCCCGGCGCAGTCAGGCGCTGGTCGACCGGATGATCGGCGAGCTGGACCAGATCGAGCGCACCGAGGAGGACCCGAAGCGGCTGGCCAAGCTCTTCGACCTGGACCACCTCGCCACCCGGATGCGCCGCAACGACGAGAACCTGCTGGTGCTGGCGGGCGCGGACGTGGGCGCGCCGCGCCGCGAGGACGCGCTGCTGATCGACGCGCTGCGGGCCGCCCAGTCCGAGGTGGAGATGTACCACCGGATCGAGTTCGGTGCGATCGACACCGACGTCTCGGTCACCGCCGCCGCGGTCAACGACGTGGTCCGGCTGATCGCCGAACTGCTGGACAACGCGACCCGGTTCTCCCCGCCGACGACCGTGGTGATGGCGCACGGGCGACGTTCCGGCGACCACGCCGTGGTCCAGGTCGAGGACCACGGTCTCGGAGTCTCGTCCGAGCAGCTGGAGCTGATCAACCGGCGACTGGCCGAGCCGACCGAGGTCGACGTCAGTGCGTTCCGGCTGATGGGTTTCGCGGTCATCGCCCGGCTGGCGGCCCGGCACGGCATCGAGGTGCGCCTGCTGCCCAGCCGCGAGGGCGGGACGATCGCCGAGATCACCCTGCCGCCCGACATCGTGGCGCTGCCCGGCGCGCCGGCCGCGCCCGGCCGGGCGGCCAGCTGGACCCGGCCCGGTCCGGCGCCGCAGACCACGGCCGGTCCGGACCGTCCGGCCGAGGTTCGTCCGCCGATCCGGTCCGCGCCGGCGCCGTCGCAGGCCATGCCGCGGTGGGCGCAGATGGTGGTCGGGCCGCAGGACGACCTGGATCTGAAGCCGACACCGGACCGGCCGCCGCTGCCCACCCGGGTGCCGAAGCCGACCACGCCCGAGCTGCCGTCGGCGCCGCTGTTCGTGCCCGCTTCCTCGGCCGCGCCGGTTTCCGCGGCGCCGGTTTCGGCGGCGCCGGTTTCGGCGGCGCCGGTTTCGGCGGCGCCGGTTTCGGCGCAGCCGCTGGTCGCCCGGCCGATCTCCGCGCAGCCTCTGGTGGCCCGGCCGATCTCCGCGCAGCCGGTTTCGGCCCGGCCGTTCTCGGCGCCACCGGCCTCCGCGCCGGGTTCTGCGCCGGTTTCCGCGCAGCCGGCCTACCGGAGGGACGCGCCGGTTTCCGCGCAGCCGGCCTTCCCGAGGGACGCGCCGCTGACCGCACCGAGGACCGCGCCGCAGGTGGGCATGCCCACGGCGGGCGGCCCGGTCAACGGCCACGCGAACGGCCACGCGAACGGCCACGCGACGACGGCGCCGTCGGCACCGATCGAGGCGCCGATCCAGGTCGAGATGCAGCACGGCTGGTTCGAGCCGGAAGTCGAAGCCCCGACTCTGCGTGGCATGCCGACCGCCGGTTACGCTCCGGCCCCGGTCTCCGCGGCGCCGGTCAGCGCCCCGCCGCAGCGGCCGGCCGCCGCTCCGACCACCGAGGGACACGCCGTGCCTCGACCCCGTACCGCCCCCGAGGACCGGTGGCGCACCGCCGCGGACGAGGGCTGGCACCGCGCCATGGCGGCCTCCGCACCGGTGGACGCCGGCATCACCCGTACCGGCCTGCCGAAACGCATCCCGCAGGCGCAACTCGTTCCGGGCGGGGTGCAGGAGGCGCCCCGGGCACAGAACCGTCGCAGCCCCGACGACGTGCGTGGACTGCTCTCCGCGTATACCCGTGGGGTGCACCGAGGACGGACGGACGGCGTCGCCGATTCCGCCGCCGTGGCACCACAGGCTCCTAAGGAGAACGAACAGTGACCAGGTCTCCCACCATGCAGGACATGGGCTGGCTGCTCAACAACTTCGCTGACAGCATCGCGGGTATCGCGCACGTCGTCGCGGTCTCCGCGGACGGTCTGTTGCTGGCGTGCTCGCGGGATCTGCCGAGTGACCGGGCCGATCAGCTGGCCGCGATCACGTCCGGTGTGGTCAGTCTGACCGACGGCGCGTCCCGGATGTTCACCGCCGGAAAGGTCATGCAGACCATCATCGAAATGGATAGCGGCTATCTTTTCCTGATGTCCATCAGCGACGGGTCATCGATGGCCGTGCTGGCGGCGCGCAGTTGCGACGTCGGCCAGGTCGGTTACGAGATGGCTCTGCTGGTGGAGCGCGTCGGTGCAGCTTTGTCACCGGCGACGCGCGAAGCCGTCAGCCACTAGGCGCCGGGGCCGCTGAGCCCCGGTGGAGATGAGGTGACCGCGACATGACAGAGCCGCACGATCCCCGGGGCAACCTGGTGCGGCCGTACGCGGTGACCCGCGGCCGGACCGAGCCGATCCGGGACATCCCGATCGAAGCGGTCCTGGTCGCCAGCCCGCCGGCCGTACAGGAAGCGCGTTTCGCCGGGCATGACAAGTACCGCATCGCCGTGTTGTGTGAGCCGAAAGCCCAATCGCTCGCCGAACTCGCGGCGCTGACCCGGCTGCCTCTCGGGGTGGCCCGGGTCCTCGTCGCCGACATGGTCGCCGACGGTTTGCTCACGCTGCACAGTGCCGCTCCTCGTAAGGGCTACACACAGCGAATGGATCTGCTGGGAAGGGTTTTGAGTGGACTTCGCAAGCTCTGAGCGGGCGGGTACGCCTTCTTCGGAGATCACCTCCGCGAAAATCGTCGTCGCCGGTGGCTTCGGCGTCGGGAAGACGACCCTGGTCGGCGCGGTCTCCGAGATCGAGCCGCTGACGACCGAGGCCGTGATGACCGCGGCCGGCGCCGGGATCGACGACGCCTCCAAGGTGCCCGAGAAGGGCACCACCACGGTGGCGATGGACTTCGGCCGGATCACCATGGCCGACGACCTGATCCTCTACCTGTTCGGCACGCCCGGACAGACCCGCTTCTGGTTCATGTGGGACGAGTTGATCCGGGGCGCGGTCGGCGCCGCGGTCCTGGTCGACACGCGCCGGCTGACCGACGCGTTCGCGCCGCTCGACTACTTCGAGAACCGGCACCTGCCCTACCTCGTGGCGGTGAACTGCTTCGACGAGTCGCCGCGCTACGAGGCGGAGGAGGTGCGGGAGGCGCTCGCCATCCCGGCCCGGGTTCCGCTGATCATGTGCGACGCCCGGCACCGTGAGTCGGTCAAGGCCGTGCTCATCGGCGTCGTCGAGCACGCCATGGCCACCCTGGTGACCGAACATGAACAGGGGGCCGTCGTCGGCTGACTGACCGTTTCAGGCCAGCCGGGGAAACCCAAAATCAAGAGCTTTTTGTCGTGCGTCCGCTGGGGTGCGGATCGTCGCTCCCGCCGGGACCCCTGCGGTCTTCGCTGGCCGCTGCGCGTCCAGAACGCGAAGACCTCCGGGGCGACGTCCGCGGGTGGTCACGGTCCCAACCCCACGTCCCGTGGTCCACGAGCCGCCGCGGCCCGCGCTCGTCCGCCCGTGCCCGGCTGTTCCGGCGCGGCCGGCTCCAGCCCGGCGCGGCCTGGCTGCTCAGGCGCGGCCTGGCTCGAGCCCGGCCGGTTGTTCAGGCGCGGTCCGGCTTCAGCTCGGCGTGAGGCGGATCACCGGGTACTGGCGGGCGGACTTGGCCTGATATTTCGCGATACGGGGCTGCGCGGCGGTGATGCGCTGCCAGGCCTGCTCGCGGTCGGCGCCGTCGAGCCGGTGCGGCGTCACCGGCACGACACCCCGGCCGGGCAGTTCGATCGACGCCCGGTCCGGGTGGGCCACCAGGTTGGCGTGCCAGTCAGGGTGCTGCCCGCCCCCACCCGAGGCGACGACCAGCCACCCGTCCCCGCCGTCCGGGAACCAGGCCAGCGGCGTCTCCCGCGACTGCCCGCTCCGGCGCCCGACGGTGTTCAGCACCAGCACGTCCATCCCCATCATCGAGCCCTTCCCGCCGCGAATCCGGCGACTGGCCCGGCCGTTCATGGTCCGCTGCACCCACCGCGAGAACGCCCCCGGCCCACGCCCACCCACCTGCTGCTCCGAACCCACAACTGCCTCCCCCTCGCTGGTAGCGGTCACCCGCGAAATCCACGCTAGGCCCGCCCCCTCTCACCCCGCTTCTCGTTTCCTGACCGATCCACACCCCCGTCCCACCCGCAGCGCGGAGCCTCCAGCCGCGACCCGCACCACAACTCCCCACGCAGGGTGGGTTGAGCTGTTGCGTGGGGACTTCGGGTGCGGAGCGCACCGCAACTCCCCACGCAGGGTGGGTTGAGCTGTTGCGTGGGGACTTTGGGTGCGGAGCGCACCGCAACTCCCCACGCAGGGTGGGTTGAGGTGTTGCGTGGGGAGTTTGGGTGCGGAGCGCACCGTAACTCCCCACGCAGGGTGGGTTGAGCTGTTGTGTGGGGACTTTGGGTGCGGAGGGCGCCGTAACTCCCCACGCAGGGTGGGTTGAGCTGTTGCGTGGGGACTTTGGGTGCGGGGGGCGCCGCAACTTCACACGCAACGTGGGTTGAGGTGCTGCGTGGGGGGTTTGGGTGCGGGGGCGCCGTAACTTCACGTGCGGGGTGGGGCTTGGGGTGGGGTGACCCTGGGGAGCGCGGGCGTCGCCCTGGAAGGGTTTGTGGTTTGGACGCGTAGCGGCCAGCAAAGCCTGGAAGGGTCCCGGCGGGAGCGGCGGTCTGTACCCCGGCGGACGCACGACATCAAGAATTTGATCTTGATTTTGGCGCGGAGCGTTTCGGGGCTTCAGATGGGGATGCGGTAGCCGCGTTTGACGACGGTCTGGACGATGCCGGGGACCGCGAGCCCGGCGCGGAGGCGGGCGACGGCCATCTCGACCGCGTGCTCGTCGGCGTTGCGGGGGAGGGCCTGCAGCAGTGCGGCGCGGGAGAGGACCCGGCCCGGTGAGGTGGCCAGCGCGCGGAGGACCGCCATCGGACCGGGCGCGAGTGGTCGCAGGTCGCCGTCGACCACCGCGGCGTGTCCGCGCAGAGTGATGGCGTGGCCGTTGACCTGCAGGGACACCGCGCGCTTGGGGAGTTCCTCGACCAGGGTGCGGACCAGGGCGGTGAGGCGGGCGCGGTTCGGCGTGGAGACCGGTACGTCGTGACGGCGCAGCGGCGACGCGGTGACCGGCCCCACACAAGCGGCCAGTACGTCGGAGCGCAGCGCGTCCAGCACCGGGTCGACAGCCGGCCCGGCAGCGCGGAGCAGAGCCTGGACCGCGGCAGCGGAGGTGAACGTCACGGCGTCGACCAGGCGGCCGGCGATCAGGTCGACCAGCCGGTGCAGCGGGGCCGGGTCGGTCGGTGGCGCCCAGCGGTAGACCGGCACCTCGATCACCCGGGCGCCGGCGCCCTCCAGCGCGTCGGTGTATTCCGGCTGGCTCTCGCCGTGCAGCTGCATGGCGACGGTGAGGCCGGCGATGCCGCGGGCGGTCAGGTGCTCGACGACCTCCTCATAGCCCTCGCCGTCCGGGGTCCACTGGTCCTGCAGCCCGGCGGCGTGGACCGCGGCGCGTGCTTTCGGGCCGCGGGCCACCAGGTAGGAGCGGCTGAGCACGGCGCGCAACGGTTCGGCGAGGCCCCAGCCCTCGGCGGCCTCCAGCCAGCCGCGCATCCCGATGCCGGTGTTGACCAGCACGATGTCGGGCGGGGTGTCGAGGCAGGCGCGGGTGGCGGCGCGCAGCTCGGCGTCGTCGGCGATCGGGACGATCCGCAGCGCGGGCGCCAGCACGATCCGGGCGCCTCGGCTCTCCAGCAGACCGGCCAGCTCGTCGCGGCGGCGGTCGGAGGTGACGCCGATGGTGTACCCGGAGAGGGCAGCGGTCGGTTCGGCCAGCGCGGCCGCGGTCAGCACCGGCCGGCGGGCCCCCGGGGTCCGGTCGGTCATCCGGCAGCGATCCCGTGGCGGCCGGCGACGCCGTGTAAGGAGAACGTGGGGTCGAGAAGTCGCGACGTGGCCGGGCGGTCCACCGAAGGGCACGCTCGAAGACCGTCGTCCTCAGCGTTGACCCGCTCCCATGTCACGCTTACGGTCCTCGCCATGCCTCCGTCCGGGGCACGCCGCGACTTCTCCCCACCACTCCGGCGAACCGGTGTGGTGAACACCGTCAGGTCCGTCCTCAACCCTGACGATGGTCTCTCCATGGTGCGCCTCGAGACGCCGCGTCGGCCAATGCCGGGCCGCGTCGTCCGTGGTTCCGCACCGATGGCCATGCCGGGAAGCCTGCCGGTGGGGAATTTCGGCTAAGCGTCCCATTTGTTTCGAGCCTGCTAAGAGGCATCCAGCGGGACTTGTCGAACCCCCGCCGGGCTGACCCGCCGGGCCGAGTATGCTGGATACCGTTTGAGGTCCCGCCTCGGGCTATTCACCCGCGGGCAGCCTGTTTTGACCACGCGCCGCGCGGCCGGGTATTGTTGCCTGCTGTTATGCGATAGCTGCGGGCGCGCCCTCTGGGGTGTGCTTGACAGTCGCGTCGACGCCGATGCTCGACACGACCAGCGCGCGCCCCAGACCGACGACGAGACAAGGTAATTCTGTGCGTACGTACAGCCCGAAGCCGGGTGAGATCGAGCGTCAGTGGCACATTATCGACGCTTCTGACGTCGTTCTGGGCCGCCTGGCTACCCACACTGCGACCCTTCTGCGGGGGAAGCACAAGCCGACGTTCGCCCCGCACGTCGACACCGGCGACTTCGTGGTGATCATCAACGCTGGCAAGGTCGCGCTGACCGGCAACAAGCGGCAGACCAAGGTCGCTTACCGGCACTCCGGTTACCCGGGCGGTCTGAAGCAGATCGGCTACGAGGAGCTGCTGTCCAAGCGCCCCGAGAAGGCGGTCGAGCTGGCCGTCAAGGGCATGCTGCCGCACAACAAGCTCGCCGCGCAGATCCTCAAGAAGCTGAAGATCTACCCGGGTGCTGAGCACCCGCACGCCGCGCAGCAGCCGCAGCCGTTCGAAATCAAGCAGATCGCGCAGTGAGCGCGGGAGAAGGCAGCAGCATGACCGACAACATCGTTGAGCCCGAGGCCGTCGAGGCCGTCGAGACTGTCGAAGAGACCGTCGAGACTGTCGAAGAGCCCGCCGAGACGGTCGTCGTCGAGGCCGCTCCGGCTCCGGTTCGCGCCCCGCGTCCCGGCGACCGGCCGATCCAGACGGTGGGCCGGCGCAAGCAGGCCATCGTCCGGGTCCGTCTCGTCCCCGGCACCGGCAAGATCACCTGCAACGGCCGGGAGCTCGAGAACTATTTCCCGAGCAAGGTCCACCAGCAGCTGATCCGCGAGCCGCTGGGCACCGTTGAGCGCGCCGAGCAGTTCGACGTCTACGCGAACCTGCACGGCGGTGGCATCACCGGCCAGGCCGGCGCGCTGCGTCTCGGCATCGCCCGGGCCCTGATCACCAACGAGCCCGACGACCGCCCGGCCCTGAAGAAGGCCGGCTTCCTGACCCGTGACGCCCGGGTCAAGGAGAGCAAGAAGTACGGTCTCAAGAAGGCCCGTAAGGCTCCGCAGTACTCGAAGCGCTGATTTCCCTACGACGGCCGAGTCCGCCCCCGATTATCGGGGTGCGTGCTCGGCCGTCGTTGGTTTGTGGCACCTCCCTCCCCCCAACTAGCTGTTTCGGTACTCCTGCCCTTGCCGCATGGTGATGCACGCTGGGGGGCACGTGTCACCGGCGAAAGGAAGCCGCCATGGGGCGACTCTTCGGCACCGACGGCGTTCGCGGTCTCGCGAACGGCGATCTGCTCACCCCGGAACTCGCCCTGAAGGTCGCTGTCGCGGCGGCTCGGGTCCTGGTCGAGAGCGACAGCAGTCATCAGCCGCTCGCCATCGTGGGCCGTGATCCACGGGCCAGTGGCGAGATGCTGGAGGCGGCCGTCGTCGCCGGCCTGACCAGTGCGGGAGCCAACGTGGTCCGGGTCGGCGTGCTGCCGACGCCCGCGGTCGCGTACCTGGTGGGGCAGACCGGCGCCGACCTGGGTGTGATGCTCTCGGCGTCGCACAACCCCATGCCGGACAACGGCATCAAGCTCTTCGCCTCCGGTGGCCAGAAGCTGCCGGACGAGCTCGAGGAGCGCATCGAGAAGGCGGTCGAGGACGGGCACGGCCTGGTCGGCCGGCCCATCGGCGCGGCGATCGGGCGGGTGCACGACCTGCTGGACGGCGCCGAGCACTACATCAAGCATCTGATCGAATCGCTCCCGCACCGCCTGGAAGGCGTCAAGGTCGTGGTGGACTGCGCGAACGGCGCGGCCAGCGAGGTCGGCCCGGTGGCGTACCGGGAGGCCGGTGCCGAGGTGATCGCGATCCACGCCGAGCCGGACGGCCTGAACATCAACGAGGAGTGCGGCTCGACACACCTCGACAAGGTCCGCGACGCGGTGCTGGAGCACGGCGCCGACCTGGGCCTGGCCCACGACGGCGACGCCGACCGCTGCCTGGCCGTCACCGCGGCCGGTGACGTCGTGGACGGCGACCAGATCATGGCGATCCTGGCGCTGGCCATGCGCGACGCCGGCACGCTGACCGAGAACACCCTGGTCGCGACCGTGATGAGCAACCTGGGTCTGCGGATCGCGATGAAGCAGTCCGGCATCACGCTGCTCGAGACCAAGGTCGGCGACCGGTACGTGCTCGAGGAGCTGCAGAGCGGCGGGCTGGCCCTGGGCGGCGAGCAGAGCGGGCACATCGTGATGCCGGCGTTCGCCACCACCGGCGACGGCGTGCTGACCGGCCTGCACCTGATGGCGCAGCTGGCCGCGAGCGGCAAGTCCCTGGCCGACCTGGCCGCCGTGGTGCACCCGCTGCCGCAGGTGCTGATCAACGTCAAGGTGGGCGACCGGGAAGCCGGCGCCGCGGCGCCGACCGTGCAGGCCGCGGTGGCGCTGGCCGAGAACGAGCTGGGCGAGACCGGCCGGGTGCTGCTGCGCCCCTCCGGCACCGAGCTGCTGGTGCGGGTGATGGTCGAGGCCGCCACCGAGGAGAAGGCGCGCACCGTCGCCGAGCGGATCGCCGACGAGGTCCGGGCCGCCAGCCCGATCTGATCCTCAGCTTAGAAGGGCCCCGGTCTCCCGGGGCCCTTTTTGCTGTTACGCCAGCTTGCGGAGCCGGTCGACGGCGTCGTCGATCACCTCGGCGCGTTTGCAGAACGCGAACCGGATCAGGTGCCGCCCGGCGTCCTGGTGGTCGTAGAAGACCTGGGTCGGCACCGCCACCACCCCGGCCCGGCCGGGCAGCTCCCGGCAGAACTCGACACCGTCGGTCCCGCCCAGCGGCCGGATGTCGGCGGTCACGAAATACGTCCCCTCGGCCGGCAGCACGCCGAACCCGGCCGCGGTGAGCCCGGCCACCAGCCGGTCCTGGTTCGCCCGCAGCGTGGCCGTGAAGCCGGTGAAATACGCGTCCGGCAGGCGCAGGGCGACCGCCACGGCCGGTTGCAGGGGCGCCGCGTTCACGAACGTCAGGAACTGCTTGACCCGCAGCACCGCGGAGACCAGCCGGGCCGGTCCGGTGGCCCAGCCGACCTTCCAACCGGTGCAGGAGAAGGTCTTGCCGGCCGACGAGATGCGCAGGGTGCGCTCGCGCATCCCGGGCAGCCCGGCCAGCGGGGTGTGCGGTGCGTCGAAGACCAGGTGCTCGTAGACCTCGTCGGTCACCGCGTACGTGTCGTGCCGCTGGCAGAGGTCGGCGATCAGGGCCAGCTCGGCCGGGGTGAACACCTTGCCCGTCGGGTTGTGCGGCGTGTTGAGCAGCACCAGCCGGGTCCGCGGGCCGAACGCCGCGCGCAGCTCCGCCTCGTCGAACGCGTACCGCCCGTCCGGGCCGGGCCGCAGCGTGACCGGCCGGCGGACCGCTCCGGCCAGGGTGATCGAGGCCGCGTACGAGTCGTAGTACGGCTCGAAGCAGACCACCTCGTCACCCGGCTCGCAGAGCGCCAGGATCGCCGCCGCGACCGCCTCGGTGGCGCCCGCGGTGACCACGACCTCGGTGTCCGGGTCCCGGGCGAGGCCCCAGAACCGTTGCTCGTGCTCGACGATCGCATGCCGCAGCGCCGGGATGCCGGCCAGCGGCGGGTATTGATTGGCGCCACCGGCCAGGGCCTGCGCGGCGGCCGCCAGCATCTCCGGTGGGCCGTCGGTGTCCGGGAAGCCCTGTCCGAGATTGACCGCCCCGGTGCGCACCGCGAGGGCGGACATCTCGGCGAAGATCGTGGTCCCGAACGGGCGCATCCGTTCGACGAGGGGGTCGGTGGTCACCTGGGCTCCCGGTTCTCCAACGGCTCAGTTCAGTTCAGGGTCAGCTTGTTGCAGGTGGCCGTCGCGATCCGGCCGGACGCGGTGTGCTCGGACACCGTCTCGCCGTCGATGGTGGCCCGGCAGCTGATGCTGCCGTCGTGGATCGAGCGGCGGATCGCCCACACCGAGACCACCGACGGACCCTCCATGGTGAGTGTCAGCTTCCACGGCAGCTTCGCGTCGCTGATCGTCTGGGGCAGGCCGTTGAGCTTCTCGGTGTAGAAGACGGTGGCCGGGCCGTCGCCGGTCACCTCGTACTTCACGGTGATCTTCTGCCCGGCGGGCAGGCCCGGCAGGTTGGGCAGGCCGGTCGGCAGCTCGGTCGGCGCGGTGGTGGGCAGCACTGTCGGCAGGGCGGTGGGGATCTTGTCGGTGGCCTCCGCCACCTTGTCCCGGCCGCGCTGGTAGAGCTGCACGCCGGCGGTCGCCAGCCCACCGCAGAGCAGCAGGCCGATCGCCAGGACCAGGGCGATGAGCGGGGTGTTGCTGCGCCGGTGCGGTGGCGGTGGCCCGTAGCCGGCGGGCGGCGGCCCATAACCGTCAGGCGGCGGCCCGTAGCCGGCGGGTGGCGGTGGCCCATAACCATCGGGCGGTGGCGGGCCGTAGCCGGAAGGCGGCGTGTGTCCGTAACCGACCGGTGGGAAGGCCGATGTCGGCGGATATTCCGGCTCCGGACCGCGGTACGGCAGCGGAGCGTGCCCCGGCTGGAACTCCGGCGGCCGAGACGGCTCGCGCTGATCGCTCATTTTCCCCTCCTGGTAGCCGAAACCGACGGTACGCGAGATGCGCATCCGAAAGGCATTCACCCGATGGGGGTCTGCCCTGCTGGTCTATGCTTCCGATCACGTACCATGCTCGTAAGTGTGCTTCTCGAGCATGACGTTTGCGTGAAAGTCGGCTACGCTGCCCCGCATGTGTGGGATCGTGGGTTACGTAGGCAATCGTCCGGCCCTGAGCATCGTCCTCGATGGCCTCCGGCGGCTGGAGTACCGCGGATACGACTCCGCGGGTATCGCCGTCATCGACAATGACGAGGTCCGGACCGAGAAGCGGGCCGGCAAGCTGGCCAATCTGGAGAAGGCGCTCGCGGAGCGGGCCGACGACGGCATCGCCGCGGGCCGGACGGCCATCGGGCACACCCGCTGGGCCACGCACGGCGGGCCGACCGACCGTAACGCCCACCCGCACCTGTCCGCCGACGGCCGGGTCGCCGTGATCCACAACGGCATCATCGAGAACTTCTCCCGGCTGCGCGCCGAGCTCGAGGCCGGTGGCGTCGAGTTCCGCAGTGACACCGACACCGAGTGCGCGGCGCACCTGCTCGCCGCGGAGATGCGCGCGCTGCGCGAGGCCGGCGGGGAGCCCGGCCCGGCCCTGCTCGCCGAGGGCATGCGGCGGGTCGTGCGCCGGCTGGAGGGCGCGTTCACGCTGCTCGCGATCGACGTCGAGGTGCCCGGCGCGGTGGTCGCCGCCCGGCGCAACTCGCCGCTCGTGGTCGGCCGCGGCAACGGGGAGAACTTCCTGGCCAGTGACGTCTCGGCGTTCATCGAGCACACCCGGGAAGCGGTCGAGCTGGGCCAGGACCAGGTCGTCCTGATCACCCCGGACCAGATCGAGATCACCGACTTCGACGGCGCCCCGGCGACCGGCAAGGAGTTCCACGTCGACTGGGACCTGTCCGCCGCCGAGAAGGGTGGCTACGAGTACTTCATGCTCAAGGAGATCGCCGAGCAGCCGCAGGCCATCGCGGACACCCTGCTGGGCCGGCTGAGCGAGCGCGGCGAGATCATCCTGGACGAGGTGCGGCTCACCGACCAGGACCTGCGGGACGTGGACAAGGTCTTCATCGTGGCCTGCGGCACCTCGTTCCACGCCGGCATGGTCGCCAAGTACGCCATCGAGCACTGGGTGCGGATCCCCTGCGAGGTCGAGCTGGCCAGCGAGTTCCGCTACCGCGACCCGATCCTGGACCGCTCCACCCTGGTGATCGTGATCAGCCAGTCCGGCGAGACCATGGACACCCTGATGGCGCTGCGGCACGCCAAGGAGCAGAAGGCCCGGGTGCTGGCCATCTGCAACTCCAACGGCTCCACCATCCCGCGCGAGTCGGACGCCGTGCTCTACACCCACGGCGGCCCGGAGATCGCGGTCGCCTCGACCAAGGCGTTCCTCACCCAGCTGGTCGCGTGTTACCTGATCGGCCTGCACCTGGCCCAGATCCGCGGCGTGATGTACGCCGACGAGGTCGCCGCCGTGGTCGAGAAGCTCCAGGCCACCCCGGACAGCCTGCGCACCCTGCTGGGCCGGATGGAGGACGTCCGGGCGCTGGGACGCGACCTGCGGACCGCGTCGACGGTGCTGTTCATCGGCCGGCACGTCGGCTTCCCGGTGGCCCTGGAGGGCGCGCTCAAGCTCAAGGAGCTCGCCTACATGCACGCCGAGGGCTTCGCCGCCGGTGAGCTCAAGCACGGCCCGATCTCGCTGATCGACGAGGGCACCCCGGTGGTCTGCGTGGTGCCGTCCCCGGCCGGCCGCGGTGTGATCCGCGACAAGGTGGTCTCCAACATCCAGGAGGTCCGCGCCCGTGGCGCCCGGACCATCGTGATCGCCGAGGAGGGCGACGAGGACGTCCGGGCGTTCGCCGACCACCTGATCACGGTGCCGCCGACCCCGACGCTGCTCGCCCCGCTGATGACCACCGTGCCGCTGCAGATCCTGGCCTGCGAGATCGCCGCCGCCCGCGGCAACGACGTGGACCAGCCGCGCAACCTGGCCAAGTCGGTCACCGTCGAATGATCCGCGGACGGGTCGCCGGTCCGGCGGCCCGTCACGGCGTCCCGCCCAGGGTGATCGTGGCGAGGGCGTCCAGGGCCGGCCGGCCCGGTTCCCAGTACCCCAGGTGGCCGGCGTCCCACTGACTGCCGAAGACCCGCGCGCCGAAGCCGGGATCGTTCGGGTTGTGCCCGAACCACAGGTCGTCGGCCGGCCCGGCGAGCGCCGCACCGGGCAGGCCGATCGCCAGATTCCGGACCATCGTGCCGGGGGAGACCGCGAGCCACTGGATCGGGTCGGACACCGAGGTCGAGGCGAAGACCTGGCCGGCCGGGAGCCGCAACTGCTCCGCCGCGTCGACACCGACACCGGGCGAGCCGACGAACACCACCCGGTCGGCGTCCAGCCCGCCGGCCGCGGCCTTGCCCACCACCAGCGACCCGTAGCTGTGCCCGAGCACGGTCTGCCGCGCCTCCGGGCCGTCATGGGTGGCGCGCAGACCCTCCTGGAACCGCTGCAGCCCGCTCGCGCCGGTGGTGGCCTGCCGCGCCGACCAGGCCTCGTCCAGGAAGTCCGGCGCGTCGTAGTCCAGCCACAGCACCGAGCTGGTCGCGGCGTCCGGCCCCAGCTCACCGGCGCGGGCCGCGACCCGCTCGGCCCGGGTCAGCTCACCGCCCAGCGAGGCCAGGTCCGCGGTCATCCCGGGCACGTGGGTCAGCACGTTGGCGGCGCGGTCCGGGTCACCGAGGGCGATCACCGCACGGCCGTCGCCGGAGACGTCCAACCCCATGAGGTACGCCCTGGGCACCCGGTCGTCCTCCAGCCGGGCGGCCAGCCGGTCCAGCCCGCGCAGCGTGTCCCGGTCACCGCCGGTGCGGGTCAGGTAGGCGCGGCGCTCGGCCAGCAGCAACCGGTTCGCCAGGTCCCGGTCGGCCACCGGGATCCCGTTCAGCCCGGCGACCGCGGCCGGCTCGTCGCCCAGCATCCACAGCCGCTCGGCCGGCGACAGGCCGGCCCACCATCGGCGGACCTGCGCCGGGCTCGCCGTGCAGTCCGGCCGGTCGGTGGCGGCCGGTGCGGTCGCGGTGATCGCGAGCTCGGCCAGGCTGGTCGCGGCGCCGTGATCGGCGGTGTCGGCGAGGTGAAGGGCGGCGGCCAGCTCGGACGCGGCCGGCCCTGGCGCGACCGTGCCGGCTTCGGTGATCACTTGGTGGGTGGCCAGCGCGGTGGCGCGGGCCCGATCGAGCAGCGCCCGGGCGCGCACCAGCGCCGCCGCGAACTCGCTCAGCACCTGATCGGCCCGCCAGCAGAGCAGCCGGAACAGCGCCAGCCGCCGCCGCAGCACACCGAGCCGGGCGACCGCGGCGTCGGCGGCCGCTCCGGACCAGGCCGCGCGCAGCCGGTCGGCGAGGGGACCGAACTCGTCGCCGAGGACTCCGGCCAGCGCGGCCCAGCGCCGCCAGGCGAGCGCCGCGGCCGACCAGCGGGCCGGGTCGGTGGCCCGCAGCCGGGCGTAGGTGACCCGGGGCGGCACCGGGAGGGCGGCGACGGTCATCGGGTGGACCGGAGGCGGGCGGCCGCTCGGGCGTCGGCTTCGGCGTACGCGGAAAGGGTTTCCTCCATCAGCTGCCCGGCGGCGGACAGGTCGGCGCTGAGCTCGCGAAGCCGGGTTTCGGCCGCGTCGGCGGCCGTGGTCGCGGCGTCGGTCGTCACCCAGCGCGGCCCGGCGATCGGCCCCGGCGCCACGGCCGCCGCCTCCCGCACCCGGGCCGCCGTGCCGGTGATGGACGCGGCGGCCTGACGCAGCTGGTCGGCGTCGACGTCGAGGTCGGGATTCATGACGGTTACCTCCGGTGCGGCGGGGACGGGATGCGCCGAAGGTAGGCGGTTCCGGCCGGGCGCCGGGACGCCCTGTGGACAACGCTCCGCACCTTGTCCACAGGCGCTCGGTGACCGTTAGGGTGTCCGTTGTGATCGTGTCTGTCGGCATCGACGTCGTCCTGGTGAGCCGCTTCGCCCGGGCGCTGGACCGCACTCCGCTGCTCGGGAACCGGCTGTTCACCGAGGACGAGCGGCTGACCGGGTCGGGCAGTCCCCGCTCGGCGGAGTCCCTGGCCGCGCGGTTCGCCGCGAAGGAGGCGGTGGCCAAGGCGCTCGGCGCGCCGGCCGGGCTGCGCTGGCACGACTGCGAGATCGTCACCGACCCGGACGGGCGGCCCTGGTTGACCGTCTCCGGTACGGTCGCCGCCGCCGCGTCGCAGCGCGGGATCAATCGATGGCATCTGTCCCTGTCGCACGACGGCGGGATCGCGTCGGCGATGGTGGTCGCCGAGGCCTAGGAAGGGGTCGGTATGCGGCAGGCATTTCGGGTCGCTGACGTACGCGCGGCGGAGAAGACGCTGATGGTGACGCTGCCGGACGGGACGCTGATGCAGCGCGCCGCGGCCGGCCTGGCCCGGCGCTGCGCGCTGCTGCTGACCGATTCCGGCGGTGTGTACGGGGCCCGGGTGCTGCTGCTGGTCGGCAGCGGCGACAACGGCGGCGACACGCTCTATGCGGGCGCGCTGCTGGCCAAGCGGGGCGCACAGGTCCGGGCGCTGCTGCTCCAGCCGGAACGGGTGCACCTGGCCGGTCTCGCCGCGCTGCGCCAGGCCGGCGGGTTCACCGTCGTCGACCTGCCGACCCGGGCCGACCTGGTGCTCGACGGGATCGTCGGCATCGGTGCGTCCGGCGGTCTGCGGCCACCGGCGGCCGCGCTGGTCCGCGCGCTCGGCGGGCTGCGCGCCCGCAACGGTGAGCGGGCGCCGGTGGTGGCCGTCGACGTGCCCAGCGGGGTGAGCGTGGACACCGGCGACGTGCCTGGCGACGCGGTCACCGCGGACGTCACGGTGACCTTCGGCTGCCGGAAACCGGCGCACGTGGTCGGCCCGGCGGCGGCCCGCTGCGGCCAGGTCGAGCTCGTCGACATCGGGCTCGGCCCGGTGCTGGTCGCCGACCCGGCGGTCCGGGTGGCCGAGGCCGCCGACATCGCGGCCTGGTGGCCGGTGCCCGGCACCACCTCGGACAAGTACACCCGCGGCGTGGTCGGCCTGGCCACCGGCTCGGCCCGGTACCCGGGCGCCGCGCTGCTCTCCACCTCGGGCGCGCTGGCCGGCCCGACCGGCATGGTCCGCTACGCGGGCAGCGCCCACCGCGAGGTGGTCCGCGCGCACCCGTCCGTGGTGGCCGCGCCGAAGGTCGCCGCCACCGGCCGGGTGCAGGCCTGGGTCTGCGGCTCCGGGCTGGGCACCGACGACGGGGCCCGGACCGAGCTGCGCAGCGTGCTCGCCACCGCGTTGCCGGTGCTGCTGGACGCGGACGCGATCACCCTGCTGGTCGGCGGCGAGCACGCCGAGCACCTGCGCCGGGACGCGCCGCTCGTGCTGACCCCGCACGACGGGGAGTTCACGAGGCTGGCCGGGGAGGCGCCGGGCGCCGACCGGATGGCCGCGGCGGCCCGGCTGGCGGTCTGGACCAACGCGGTGGTGCTGCTCAAGGGCGACCGGACGATCGTGGCCACCCCGGGCGGCGAGACCTGGGCGAACCCCACCGGCTCGGCGGTGCTGGCCACCGCGGGCAGCGGCGACGTGCTGGCCGGGCTGCTCGGGTCGCTGCTGGCGGCCGGGCTGCCGCCGGTCCGGGCGGCGGTGGCCGCGGCGTACGTGCACGGCCTGGCCGGGCGGCGTGCGGCGCTGGACGGCCCGGTGACCGCACCGGACGTGGCCGCCGCGGTCCGCCCGGTGCTGGCCGAGCTCCTGGGATAACCGGTCCCCGGGGCCGGCGCGACCTCCTGAGGCCGATGCGGCCTCCTGGGGCGGCCTCCTGGGCCGGTGCGGCCTGCTGGACCGGGCTCCTGGGCTAGCCGACCGAAACTGTCATACCTCTCAGTAGGGTGGATGGCATGTGGCAGGCCGAAGTTCGCGTCGATCTGGACGCCATCCGGGACAACGTCGCGACGCTGCGCGCCGGCACCTCCGCCGAGGTGCTGGTCGCGGTCAAAGCCGATGGGTATGGCCACGGCATGGTCCCGGCCGCCCGCGCCGCGGTGGCCGGTGGCGCCACCTGGCTCGGCGTGGCCACCCTCGACGAGGCGCTGGAGCTGCGCCGGGCCGGTCTCGGCGCCCGGGTGCTGGCCTGGCTGCTCGCCCCCGGGCTGCCGCTGCACGAGGGCATCACGGCCGGGATCGACCTGAGCGCCGCCACCCCGGCCCTGCTCGACGAGCTGATCGCCGCCGCCGGTCGGGCCGGGCAGCCCGCCCGGGTGCACCTGAAGCTGGACACCGGGCTGGCCCGGGGCGGCGCGGTGGAGTCCGAGTGGCCGGCGCTGTTCGAGGCGGCGGCCAAGGCCCAGTCCGACGGCGACGTGCAGATCGTCGGCATCTGGAGCCACTTCGCCTGCGCCGATGAGCCGGGCCACGAGTCGATCGACCGGCAGCTCGCCGCGTTCACCGCCGGGCTGGCCCTGGCCGAGAGCTATGACCTGCGGCCGGCCCACCGGCACATCGCCAACTCGGCGGCCACCCTGACCCGGCCGGACGCGCACTTCGACCTGGTCCGGGTCGGCATCGCGGCCTACGGGCTGTCCCCGATCGCCGGCCGGGCCGACGGGCTGCGGCCCGCGATGACCGCACAGGCCCGGGTCACCCTGACCAAGCGGGTGCCGGCCGGTCAGGGCGTCTCGTACGGGCTGACGTACCGGACCACCGAGGAGACCACGCTGGCCGTGGTCCCGCTGGGTTATGGCGACGGCGTGCCCCGGCACGCGTCGAGCACCGGCCCGGTGCGGATCGGCGGCACCACCGCCCGGATCGCCGGCCGGGTCTGCATGGATCAGTTGGTGGTCGACGTCGGCGACACCCCGGTGGTGGCCGGTGACGTGGCGACCCTGTTCGGCCCGGGTGACGACGGCGGGCCGACCGCCGACGACTGGGCCGCCGCCACCGGCACCATCAACTACGAGATCGTCACCCGGTTCGGCAGCAGCCGGGTCCCGAGGGTCTATGTGGGGGAGGTGGAGCCGTGAGTCTTTTGTACGGGTCCCCAAGGTCTGTACCGGGGGAGGTCGAGCCGTGAGTCCGTCCAGGGTGGCCAAGCGGGCCGGGATAGCCGGCGCGGTGTTCGGGGTCGCGGCGGCCGGGCTGGCCACCGCGTTCGCTGTGGAGCGAGTGCTGGTGCGCCGCTCGGTCAACAAACCCGGCGACCCCTATGTCGAGGAGCCCTTCGGCGACCAGCCGTTCGACGAGCAGCTGACGGTCACCGCGCCGGACGGCACCGACCTGCACGTCGAGATCATCGAGCCCGCCGCGGGCAAGGCCACGAAGCCGACGATCGTCTTCGTGCACGGTTTCGCCCTGGACATGGGCACGTTCTACTTCCAGCGCCAGGCGCTCGCCGACCGCGGCGACCACCGGCTGGTCTTCTACGACCAGCCCGGTCACGGCCGGTCCGGCAAGCTGCAGGCCGGGACGTATGACATCGCCGCGCTCGGCCGCTCGCTGGCCGCCGTGCTCGACGCGGTGGTGCCGGAGGGGCACATCATCCTGGTCGGCCACTCGATGGGCGGGATGACCATCATGGCCTTCGCCGAGCAATATCCGGAGTGGTTCGGCAACCGGGTCACCGGCGTGGTGCTGATGTCCACCTCGGCCGGTCTGTTCGACAAGGCGACGCTCGGGGTGAGCAGCGTGGTGGCCCGGGCCAGCGCGCCGTTCTTCCCGCTCTGGGACAAGGCGGCCAAGCTCGGCGGCGGCACCATCGAGCGGGCCCGGGTGGCCTCCTCCGACCTGGCCTGGCTGCTCACCCGGCGGTACGGCTTCGGCGAGGCCCGGCCCAGCCCGACGCTCGTCACGTTCGTGGAGAGCATGAATTCCAAGACCTCGGCCGAGACGCTCACCAAATATCTGAACACGCTCTATCGGCACAGCCGGCTGCCGGCGCTGTCCGCGCTGCGCGGCGTGCCGGTGCTGGTGATCGTCGGCACCCGGGACTACCTGACCCCGGTGACGCACTCCGAGGAGATCATCCATGAGCTGCCCGAGGCCGAGCTTCTGAAGATCGAGAACAGTGGTCACGTGGTGATGCTGGAGAAGTCCGACGAGGTGAACGCGGCCCTGATCCCGTTCCTGGAGAAGATTTCGTGAAACTGACGTCCGTCGAGCAGACCCAGGCCTTCGGCCGGCGGCTCGCCACCGTGCTGCGCCCCGGTGACCTGCTGCTGCTGACCGGGCCGCTGGGTGCCGGCAAGACCGCGCTGGCACAGGGCATCGGCGCCGGGCTGGGCGTGCAGGGGCCGATCACCTCGCCCACCTTCGTGATCGCCCGGGTGCACCGCGGCCCGGTCGCGATGGTGCACGCCGACGCGTACCGGCTGGGTGACCGGCCCGACCCGCGCGCCGAGATCGACGACCTGGACCTGGACGCCTCGGCCGACGAGGCGGTCACCGTCGTGGAGTGGGGCGCCGGGCTGGTCGAGCAGCTCAACGACGAATATCTGCTGGTCCGCATCGACCGGCTGGACGACGACACCCGAGTGATCGAACTGGTGCCGCACGGCGGCGACTGGGCACACCGACTGGAGAAAATGTGAACCTGACCGAGCACCTGCCCGCCGACTGGCGCGCCGAGCTGGCACCCTTCCTGGACGAGGCGGCCACCGCGGCGCTCAGTGAGTTCGTGACCGCTGAGTACGCCGAGCAGACCGTCTACCCGCCGCTGGAGGACCTGTTCACGGCGTACCGGCTGTGCTCGCCGGAGCAGACCCGGGTGCTGATCCTGGGCCAGGACCCGTACCACGGCGCCGGGCAGGCGCACGGGCTGAGCTTCAGCGTGCGCGACGGCGTCCGGGTGCCGCCGTCGCTGCGCAACGTCTTCAAGGAGCTCGCCGAGGACGTCAACATCGCCCCGCCGAAGAGCGGCAACCTCACCGGCTGGGCGGAGCAGGGCGTGCTGCTGCTCAACGCGGTGCTGACGGTGCGGGCCACCAAGGCCGCCTCGCACGCGAACAAGGGCTGGGAGACGTTCACCGACGCCACCATCCGTGCGCTGAACGAGCGGAACGAGCGGGTCGTCTTCCTGCTCTGGGGCAACTACGCGAAGAAGAAGGCGGTGCTGGTCACCAACCCGGTGCACGCGGTGATCGAAGCCGGTCACCCGAGCCCGATGAACCCGGCCGGTTTTCTCGGCAGCCGCCCGTTCAGCGCGGCCAACAAGGCGCTCGCCGACGGTGGCCGCCCGGTGGTGAACTGGGATCCCCGGGGCACCGTCTAGGGTTTCAGGCGTGCTCGTACTCGCTCTGGACACCGCGACGCCCGCTTCGACGGCGGCGCTTGTCGAGGTCACCGCGGACGGTCTGTTCGGGGTGGCCGAGAACCGTACCGTCGATCCCCGTGCGCACGGCGAGAAGCTGGCGCCGGAGATCGCGGCGGTGCTCGCCGGCGCCGGGTTCCGGCCACGTGACCTGACCGCGATCGTGGCCGGGCTGGGCCCCGGGCCCTACACCGGCTTGCGGGTGGGGCTGGCCACCGCGGCCGCCATGGGTCAGGCGCTCGGCATCCCGACCTACGGTGTCTGCTCGCTGGACGCGCTGGGCCGGGCGGCCGGCCCGGGGCGGGTCCTGGTCGCCACGGACGCGCGCCGTCGTGAGGTGTATTACGCGACTTATATCGATGGAGTGCGCGATGTCGGACCCGATGTCGCCAAGCCATCTGATGTCGAAATAAATTCGGACAAAATGGCGGGTGAGGGTGCGCTGAAGTACGGCGACGTCTTCGGCCTCCCGGTCGAGGAGCACCTGCTCTACCCGCCCGGTGCGGCCCTGGTCGCGCTCGCCGCCGACCGGGTCCGGGCGAAGGCGCCGAGCGAGATCCTCACCCCCCTCTACCTGCGCCGCCCCGACGCGGTCGAGCCGGCCGGCCGCAAGCCGGTGCTCACCTGATGCGGATCGAACGGTTCCGGTGGTGGCACATCGACGAGGTCATCCCGATGGAGGAGGACCTCTTCGGCCCGGAGAAGTGGTCCGCGGCGATGTTCTGGAACGAGCTCGCGCAGGGCCACCACTACGTCGTCGCGACGCGTGACGACCAGGTCGTCGGGTATGCCGGGCTGTCCGTTGTGGATCGCGAGGAGTCCTGGGTGCAGAACATCGCGGTCCGGCGGGACGCCCAGCGGCTCGGCATCGGCCGGGCCCTGCTGGAGGACCTGCTCGCCGAGGCGGCCCGGCAGAACGTGCGCAAGACCCTGCTTGAGGTGGCGATCGACAACCACCCGGCGCAGAAGCTGTACGCCAGCTACGGCTTCGAGCCGGTCGGGATCCGGCGCGGCTACTACCAACCCAGCAACACCGACGCCCTGGTGATGATGCGAGATGCCTGACGAACCCCTGGTCCTCGGGATCGAGACCTCCTGCGACGAGACCGGCATCGGCATCGTGCGCGGCCACACCCTGCTCGCCGACGCGCTGGCGTCCAGTGTGGAGCAGCACGCCCGGTTCGGCGGGGTGGTGCCCGAGGTGGCCAGCCGCGCGCATCTGGAAGCGCTGGTGCCGACCATGCAGCGGGCCCTCGACGAGGCCGGTGTCACGCTCGCCGACATCGACGCGATCGCGGTGACCAGCGGCCCCGGCCTGGCCGGCGCGCTGCTGGTCGGGGTGGCCGCGGCCAAGGGGTACGCGATCGCCGCCGAGAAGCCGATCTACGGCGTGAACCACCTGGCCGCGCACGTCGCGGTGGACACCCTGGAGCACGGCCCGCTGCCCGAGCCGGCGATCGCCATGCTGGTCTCCGGTGGCCACTCGTCGCTGCTGCTCGTCGACGACCTGACCGCCGGGGTGACCCCGCTCGGCGCGACCATCGACGACGCGGCCGGCGAGGCGTTCGACAAGGTGGCCCGGCTGCTCGGACTGGGCTTCCCGGGCGGCCCGATCATCGACCGGTCGGCGCGCGACGGCGACCCGGGCTCGATCGCCTTCCCGCGCGGGCTGACCGCGGCCAAGGACCAGGCGGCGCACCGCTTCGACTTCTCCTTCTCCGGCCTGAAGACCGCGGTGGCCCGCTGGGTCGAGGCACGCGAGCGGGCCGGCGAGCCGGTGCCGATCGCCGACGTCTCGGCCAGCTTCCAGGAGGCGGTCTGCGACGTGCTCACCCGCAAGGCGATTGACGCCTGCCTGACCAACGGGGTCGGGACGCTGGTGATCGGCGGCGGGGTGGCGGCCAACTCGCGGTTGCGGGTGCTGGCCGAGCAGCGGGCCGCCAAGCACGGGATCCTGGTGCGCGTGCCGCGTCCGCAGCTGTGCACCGACAACGGCGCGATGGTGGCCGCGCTCGGCTCACATCTGGTCGCGGCCGGCATCGCGCCGAGCCGTCTCGATCTGCCCGCCGATTCCGCGATGAGTTTGACCTCGGTCAGCGTGCCGGGGTAGGAAGCCTTCATGATCGCGCGGATGTGGGAGGTGCGGGCCTCGCGCAGCGGCTTCGACGAGCTGCTGAGCTGGGTCTGCGATACGGCGGTGCCGGGACTCGAGGTACTGCCACAACATGTGTCGAGTGACGTCTATTCGTCCACGGATCATCGCATCGTCGTCATCACCAAATGGCGAAACACCCCGGAGAGCCTGCCTGCGCCGCCGGACAAGCTGGTAGCACGCGCTCCGCACGTCTGGGATTTCACTCCGGTCGATCGCTGAGTAGTCGCAGCAACGGCATTCGGGCCTTACCGTCGGGGCCTGATGCGCAGACTGCCCGTGGCCGATCCCGGCCTGCCCGACGCCCGATCCGCCACCCGTTACCTCAGCTGGCTGGTCCGCCGCTCCCGTATGACGATCGTCACGGCGATCGCGCTGGCGGTGGCCTGGATGGGGTGCCAGTCACTGGTGCCCGCGATGGTCGGCCGGGCCATCGACGCGGCCGCGCAGGAGCGTGGCCGGGCCCTGCTCGGCTGGGGGCTGGCCCTGTTCGTGGTCGGCGTCCTGCAGGCACTGACCGGGATCACCCGGCACCGGTTCGCGGTGGTCAACTGGCTGGGCGCGGGGTTCCGCACCGTGCAGGTCACCGTGCGCCAGGCGAACCGGCTCGGCTCGTCGCTGCCGGGCCGGCTGGAGGCCGGCGAGGTGGTGGCGATCGGCACCTCGGACATCAACCACATCGGCGGCGCGGTCGACGTCGCGGCCCGGGGGACCGGCGCGCTGATCGCGGTCACCACGGTCACCGTGCTGCTGCTGCACACCTCGGTCCCGCTCGGCCTGGTGGTGCTGGTCGGCGTACCGGCCTTGATGATCGTCGCGGGTGGACTGATCCGGCCGCTGCACCGGCGCCAGCAGGCGTACCGGGAGCAGCAGGGCCGGCTGACGGGTCAGGCCGCGGACCTGGTGACCGGGCTTCGGGTGCTGCGCGGCGTGGGCGGCGAGGCGGTGATGGTGGCGCGCTATCGCGCGCAGTCCCAGGCGCTGCGCGCGGCAGGGGTACGCACCGCAGCCGTCGAGTCGCTGCTGGAGGCCGCCCAGGTGCTCCTGCCCGGCACGTTCCTGGTCCTGGTCACCTGGCTGGGCTCGCGGCTCGCCGCCGACGGCCGGATCACCGTCGGCCAGCTGGTCTCGTTCTACGCCTACGCCGCGTTCCTGGTCGCCCCGCTGCGTCAGCTCACCGACTCGATCGACAAGCTGACCCGGGGCCACGTGTCGGCTCGCCGGGTGGTGGCCATGCTGGGCATGGCGGGCGAACTGCCGGACCCACCCGGGGCACCCGCCGAGCCGGACGGTGAGCTGGCCGACCCGGCCTCCGGCGTGCGGGTACCCCCCGGCCTGCTGACCGCGATCGTGGCCGAGGACCCGGCCGACGCGGCCCGGCTCGCCGACCGGCTGGGCCGCTACGCCGAGGGCGCCACCCTGGGCGGGGTGCCACTGTCCGAGCTGCCCCTGGCGGTGGTGCGCAAGCGGATCCTGGTCGCCGAGAACGAGGCACGGCTCTTCTCCGGGCGGCTGCGCACCGACCTGGACCCGGAACAGAGCGGCCGGCTGACCGAGGCCCTGGACGCGGCCGCCGCACAGGACATCGTGGACGGTCTGCCCCGCGGCCTGGACAGCGTGGTCGCCGGGCGGGGCCGATCGTTCTCCGGAGGGCAGCAGCAACGGCTGCGGCTGGCCCGGGCGCTGGTCGCCGACCCGGAGATCCTGATCCTGGTGGAGCCGACGAACGCGGTCGACGCGCACACCGAGGTACGGATCGCCGAGCGGATCCGGGCCGTCCGGGCCGGCCGCACCACGGTGGTCTGCACGTCCAGCCCGCTCGTCCTCGGCCACGCCGACCGGGTGCTGTACCTGGAGCGGGGCCGGGTGACGGCCGCCGGCACCCATCGTGAGCTGCTCGCCGGGGCACCGGGATACGCCCGCGTGGTGCTGCGCGGGGACGCGTCGTGAGCCACGCGCTGCCGGTCGCCACCCGTGAACAGGCCTGGCGGTACGCCCGCGCCCTGTTCCGCGACCACCCGGGCATGTTCCGGGCCACGATCGGCCTGCACCTGTTCGCCGCGCTGGCCGGGCTGGCCGGTCCCCGGCTGCTCGGCGCGCTGGTCCAGGCGGTCCAGCGCGGGGTGCCGGGCGCCGAGCTGAACCGCCTGGCCGGCACCCTGGCCGGGTTCGTGCTGGTGCAGGCGGTGCTGATCCGGTTCGCGTACCTGGCCTCGGCCCGGCTCGGCGAGCAGGTGCTGGCCCAGCTGCGGGAGGAGTTCATCGCCCGGGTGCTGACCCTGCCGCTCGGCACCGTGGAGTCGGCCGGCACCGGTGACCTGCTGACCCGGACCACCCGGGACGTGGACGCGCTCTCCAAGTGCGTCCGGCTGGCCGTGCCGGAGACGATGATCGCGCTGCTCACCGGCGGGCTGGTGGTGGTGGCGCTGATCGCGGTGTCCCCGGTGCTGGCCGTACCGCTGCTGGTCGGTGTGCCGATCACGGTGGCCGGCACCCGCTGGTACGTCCGCCGCGCCCCGTCGGGCTACCTGCGGCAGAACGCGGCCTACTCGGAGGTGACCGACGGGCTCACCGAGACGGTCGAGGGCGCCCGCACGGTCGAGGCGCTGGGCCGGCAGCAGCAGCGGATCGCCCGGACCGACCGGGACCTGAGCCGCTCCTGGCGTGCCGAGCGCTACACCCTGTTCCTGCGGACCGTCTGGTGGCCGGTGATCGAGGTCAGTTACGTGATCCCGATGGTGCTCACCCTGCTCACCGGCGGCTGGCTCTACCTGCGCGGTGTGGTCACGCTGGGCCAGCTGACCGCCGCCGTGGTCTACGTCCAGCAGCTGATCCACCCGCTCGACCGGCTGCTCTCCTGGCTGGACGAGCTGCAGGTGGGCGCGGCCTCACTGGCCCGGCTGCTGGGGGTGGCCGCCGCGCCGGAGGCGGACCACCGCGACGCGCCGGTACCGGACGGCCCTCGGATCGAGGTGCGCGGCGTGCGGTTCGGCTACGTCGAGGGCCGGGAGGTGCTGCACGGCGTCGACCTGACCCTGCGCCCGGGGGAGCGGCTCGCCGTGGTCGGCCCGTCCGGCGCCGGCAAGTCCACGCTGGGCCGCCTGCTGGCCGGGATCCACCAGCCCACCGAGGGCAGCGTGACGGTCGGCGGGGTGCCGCTCGGCGCGCTCGGCCCGGACCGGTTGCGCACCGAGGTGGCGCTGGTCAGCCAGGAGCATCACGTGTTCATCGGCACCCTGCGGGACAACGTGGCGATGGCCCGGCCGCAGGCGCCGGAGCCGGACGTCCGGACCGCGCTCGCCGCCGTGCACGCCCTGGAGTGGGCGGACGGGCTGCCGGACGGGCTGGACACCGTGGTCGGCGACGGTGGGCTGCCGCTGACCGCGGCTCAGGCGCAGCAGGTGGCGCTGGCCCGGCTGATCCTCGCCGATCCGCACACGCTGGTGCTGGACGAGGCGACCGCGCTGCTGGACCCCCGGGCGGCCCGGGACCTGGAACGGTCGCTGGCCGCGGTGGTGCACGGGCGGACCGTGGTAGCGATCGCACACCGGTTGTTCTCGGCACACGACGCCGACCGGGTCGCGGTGGTGGAGAACGGGCGGATCACCGAGCTGGGGTCGCACGACGAGCTGGTCGCGGCGAACGGGCCGTACGCGGCGTTGTGGCGGTCGTGGCAGGGCGGTGGCGTACCGGAGAAGCCGCCGGACCAGCGGCGGCCGGAAGACGACCGCCTGCTGGAGAGTCACTGAAAAGCCGACAAGGCGCGTCCCGTAGGGAGACGCGCCTTGTCAGGAACAACCGATCAGAAGCCCGGACCGTGCTGGTGGCCGTGCCCATGACCGTGACCGTGCCCACCGCCGGAGGCGGGAGCGGCCTCGGCCGGCTTCTCCACCACGAGGCTCTCGGTGGTCAGCAGCAGACCGGCGATCGAGACGGCGTTGGCGACCGCGTTGCGGGTCACCTTCACCGGGTCGATGATGCCGGCCGCGGCCAGGTCGACGTACTCGTCGGTGGCCGCGTTGAGGCCGTGGCCCCAACCCAGCTCAGCGACCTTGTTGACCACGACGTAGCCGTCGTGACCGGCGTTCTGAGCGATCCAGCGCAGCGGCTCGACGAGCGCCTTGCGGACGATCGAGACACCGATCGCCTCCTCGCCGGTCAGGCCGAGGCCGCCGTCGAGCTCCTTGGCGACCTGCGCGAGGGCGGCGCCGCCGCCGGGGACGGTGCCCTCCTCGACAGCCGCCTTGGTCGCCGCGATGGCGTCCTCGATGCGGTGCTTGCGCTCCTTCATCTCGACCTCGGTCGCGGCACCGACCTTGATCACCGCGATGCCACCGGAGAGCTTGGCCAGCCGCTCCGAGAGCTTCTCGCGGTCCCAGTCGGAGTCTGACGCCTCGATCTCCTTGCGGATCTGCGAGACCCGGTCGGCGATGTCGGAGGCGTTGCCGCCACCGTCGACGATGGTGGTGCTCTCCTTGTCGACGACGATCCGCCGGGCGCTGCCCAGCTGCTCGACGCCGACCTGGTCGAGCTTGTAACCGAGCTCGGGGGCGATCAGCTCGCCACCGGTCGCGATCGCCAGGTCCTGCAGGATCGCCTTGCGGCGGTCACCGAAGCCGGGAGCCTTCACCGCGGCGACCTTGATGGTCTTCCGCAGGGCGTTGACCACCAGGGTGGAGAGCGCCTGGCCCTCCACGTCCTCGGCCACGATGAGCAGCGGCTTGCTGTCCTGCAGCACCTTCTCCAGCAGCGGGAGGAGCTCCTCGATGCTGGAGATCTTCTGGGTGGTGATGAGGATGTGAGCGTCCTCGAGCACCGCCTCCTGCGACTCGGCGTCGGTCACGAAGTTCGGGGAGATGAAGCCCTTGTCGAACTGCAGACCCTCGGTCACCTCGAGCTCGGTCTGCAGCGCCGAGCCCTCCTCGACGGTGAGCACACCGTCGCGGCCGACGCGGTCCATCGCCTCGGCGATCAGCTCGCCGATGGTGGTGTCCTGCGCCGAGATGGCGGCCACGTTGGCGATCGCCTTGTGGTCGGCGACCTCGACGGCCTTCGCCAGCAGCGCCTTGGAGACGGCCTCGGAGGCCTTGTCCATGCCGCGCTTGAGGCCGATCGGGTTGGCGCCCGCCGTGACGTTGCGCAGGCCCTCGCGGACCAGCGCCTGCGCGAGCACGGTCGCGGTGGTGGTCCCGTCGCCGGCGACGTCGTTGGTCTTGGTCGCCACCTCCTTGACCAGCTGCGCGCCGAGGTTCTCGTACGGGTCGCTGAGCTCGATCTCCTTGGCGATGGTGACACCGTCGTTGGTGATCGTGGGAGCGCCGAACTTCTTGTCCAGGACGACGTTGCGGCCGCGCGGGCCGAGAGTGACCTTGACCGTGTCGGCGAGCGTGTTGACGCCGTGCTCCAGCAGGTGCCGGGCGTCGTCAGAGAAGCTGAGAATCTTCGCCATGTATTGGTCCCTTCACGCACCGGCGCCCTGCCCCGAAATGCCGGAACAGGGCGCCTGTGCAGTCAGTTAGGTCTTACTTCTCGATGACCGCGAGGACGTCGCGGGCGGAGAGCACGAGGTACTCCTCGCCGGCGTACTTGACCTCGGTGCCGCCGTACTTCGAGTAGAGGACCACGTCGCCGACAGTGACGTCGAGCGGAACTCGGTTGCCCTTGTCGTCGATCCGGCCGGGGCCGACAGCAAGGACGGTGCCCTCCTGCGGCTTCTCCTTGGCGGTGTCGGGGATCACGATGCCGGAAGCGGTCGTGGTCTCAGCCTCGTTCGCCTGGACCACGATGCGGTCCTCGAGCGGCTTGATCGCAACCTTGGTCGCGGTAGTCACGGGCATACCCTCCTGGGTACAGGTTTCGCCGGCCTTGAACCAGGCCGGTCAATGCCTCATGCCACCGGGCGGGGCCGTCGTCGCGGGTGCCGGTCCGCCTGGTGCCTAACCGCACGGACGGGCCGGGCGGCTGGCACCCTCATGTTGAGAGTGCTAACCGGAGATTATGCCGGAACTAGCACTCCGTCAACCAGAGTGCCAACCTGTCACGCCGGGGAGAATGCCTGGTGTGACCCCTGAACTTCTTGCTCTGCTGCAGACCCCGTTAGGGGTGGAAGCCCTGGCCGCGGCGGCCGAGGTCGGCGACGGCGAGCCACTCGCCGCGGCCTCGGCCCTTCGGGCCCGGGGCTTCGGCGCGGAGCTGGCCGCAGCCGCACTCACCCAGGCTAGTTTGCGCCGCCGTGCGGCGGTGAAGTTCGGCCCGGACGCCTCCGGAATGTTCTTCACCCGGCCCGGCCTGGAACAGGCCACCCGCGCGGTGGTCGCCGACCGGCGGGCCGCGAGGCTCGCCGCGGCCGGCGTCGAGACCCTCGCCGATCTCGGCTGCGGGCTGGGGTCCGACGCGATGGCCGCGGCCCGGCACGGGATCACCGTGTACGCCGTCGACGCCGACCCGGCCACCGCCGCGCTGGCCGCCGCGAACGCGCGCACCGCGGGCCTGGCCGACCGGATCACGGTGACCTGCGCCGACGCCACCACCGTCGAGGTGGAGAAGTACGACGCGGTGTTCGCCGACCCGGCCCGCCGGCAGGCCGGCCGGGGGCGGGTGTTCGACCCGAAGTCGTACTCGCCGCCGTGGGACTTCGTCGCCGGGCTGGCCGATCGGGTTCCGCGCACTGTGCTCAAACTGGCGCCGGGCATCGACCACGGCCTGCTGCCGCCGGGCGCCGAGGGCGAGTGGGTGAGCGTCGGCGGCGACCTGGTCGAGGCGGCGTTCTGGTGCGGCCCGCTGGCGTCGGCACAGCGGCGGGCGACCCTGCTCGGCTCGGGCCCGGACGTGGCCGAACTCACCGGTTCGGGTGTCGAGCGGGGCACTGTCGGCCCGGTCGGCGCCTGGTTCTACGACCCGGATCCGGCAGTGGTGCGTTCGCATCTGGTCGCCGAGTTCGCCGCGTCGATCGGCGGCCGGCTGGGCGACCCGGAGATCGCCTACGTCTACACCGACGACCCGGTCGACACGCCGTACGCCCGGCGGCTGGCGGTGACCGACATGCTGCCGTTCTCGCTGAAGCGGCTGCGGGCGCTGCTGCGCGAGCGGGGCGTGGGCACCCTGGAGATCCGTAAGCGGGGCTCGGCCCTGGTCCCCGACCAGCTGCGCAAGGACCTGAAGCTGTCCGGGCCGCACGCGGCCGGGCTGGTGCTGACCAAGGTGGCCGGCGCGCCCACCGTGCTGCTGACGGCGCACTCCTGACGGCTGGGTAACGTGCGGCACATGCCGAAGAAGGCGGCCGGCACCCCGGCCACTGTGCTGCTGACCGCGGAGCGAGTGGCGTTCACCCTGCATCCGTACGAGGTGTCGCCGGACGCGCCGAACTACGGCGCCCTGGTCGCGGCGGCGCTCGGGGTGGCGCCCGCGCTGATGTTCAAGACGCTGGTGGCCGAGGTGGACGCCAGGCTCGTGGTCGGTGTCGTACCGGTCACTGGCGATCTTGATCTGAAGGCGCTGGCCCAGGCGGCCGGCGGCAAGCGGGCGGCGCTGGCCGACCGGGCGGCGGCCGAGCGGAGCAGTGGGTACGTGCGCGGCGGCATCAGCCCGCTGGGCCAGCGCAAGCGGCTGCCCACGGTGATCGACGACTCGGCACAGGCATTGGATCTGATGTATGTCTCGGCGGGCCGGCGCGGTCTCCAGCTCTGCCTGGCGCCGGCCGACCTGATCCGGCTGACGAGCGCGACCGTGGCGGCGATCCGGGCCTGACCCCGGCTCGGCGGGCTCCGAGGTCACTCTGAGTGACCTCTTTTGATGCGATTAGCGACTTTTCCGGCCCGGCCGCGCTCCCATGACGCCTGACGTGTTGCCGGATTGTTATCCCTCGTTACGAGATAGATCACCGGGGTGCCTTGTGTTCCAGGCCACATCCGGAATACGTTGCCGGGCACAACAAACCGGCACCTGGTCCATCGGCGCACGGGGACGACGCTCCCAGGCACGTCCCATTCCTGCGAAATCCGATGATGGCTCCGGATTTACCCCCCGAAAGGACATACGGTATGCGTAAGGGACTGTTCGCCCTTGCCGCGGTCGGGCTGCTGGCGACCGGCAGCATGGCCGCTTGTGGCGATAAGAGTGACGACACCTCCACCGCCGGTGGCGAGAAGAAGGCCGGCAAGGTCGGCGTCATCCTGCCGGACACCAAGAGCTCGGCCCGCTGGGAGACGGCGGACCTCAAGTACCTGACCGAGGCGTTCAAGGCCGCGGGCGTGGACGCCGAGATCAAGAACGCGCAGGGTGACAAGGCCTCGTTCCAGACCATCGCCGACGGCATGATCCAGAGCGGCGTCAAGGTCCTGATGATCGTCAACCTGGACTCGGGCACTGGCAAGAACGTCCTGGAGAACGCGACGAAGGCCGGCATCGCGACGATCGACTACGACCGTCTCACGCTCAGCGGTGGCGCCAACTACTACGTGTCGTTCGACAACAACGAGGTCGGCAAGCTGCAGGGCCAGGGCCTGGTGGACTGCCTGACCGCGGCGAAGGCCGTCAAGCCGGTCGTCTCGTACCTGAACGGCTCGCCGACCGACAACAACGCCACCCTGTTCAAGGAGGGCTACGACTCGGTCCTCAAGCCGAAGTTCGACGCGAACGAGTACGTCAAGGGCCCGGACGACGCCGTGCCGGACTGGGACAACGCCAAGGGCGGCACGATCTTCGAGCAGCAGCTCACCAAGGACCCGAAGATCGCCGGCGTGCTCGCCGCGAACGACGGCCTCGGCAACGCCGCGATCGAGGTGCTGAAGAAGAACAAGCTGAACGGCAAGGTCCCGGTGACCGGCCAGGACGCCACCGTGCAGGGCCTGCAGAACATCCTCGCCGGCGACCAGTGCATGACGGTCTACAAGGCGATCAAGAAGGAGGCCGACGCGGCCGCCGAGCTGGCGATCGCGCTCGCCAAGGGCGACACCCCGACCACGGCCACCAGCACCGTGACCGACCCGGAGTCGAAGGCGGCGGTCAAGTCCGTGCTGCTCAAGCCGGAGTCGATCACCAAGGCGAACGTCAAGACCGTGATCGACGACGGCTTCGTGACCAAGGCCGAGCTGTGCACCGCCGCGTTCGCGAAGGCGTGCACCGACGCGGGCATCAGCTGACTTTCGCTGAAGCTGAAGCTGACGCTGACGCGACAGCACCTCCGCTGAACCCGGCACCGGCGCCGCTCACGTCCGCGTGGGTGGCGCCGGTGCCGGTTCCGCGTACCCCCCGAACGGCCGGTCACCGAACGAAGGAGAACCACCCGTGGCCGCGACACCCCTTCTGGAGCTGCGCGGGATCGACAAGAGTTTCGGTCCCGTACAGGTCCTGCACGACGTCGAGCTGAGCGTCTTTCCCGGCGAGGTGACCGCCCTGGTGGGCGACAACGGCGCCGGCAAGTCGACGCTGGTCAAGTGCGTCAGTGGCATCTACCCGATCGACGCGGGCACGGTGACCTTCGACGGCAAGCAGGTCTCCATCCACAGCCCCCGGGAAGCCGCCGACCTCGGCATCGAGGTCGTCTACCAGGACCTCGCGCTCTGCGACAACCTGGACATCGTCCAGAACATGTTCCTGGGCCGGGAGAAGACCCGGGGCATCGTCCTGGACGAGCCGACCATGGAGCAGATGGCCGGCGAGACGCTGGCGAGCCTTTCGGTACGGACCGTCAAGTCGCTGCGCCAGCTGGTCGCGAGTCTCTCCGGCGGCCAGCGGCAGACCGTCGCGATCGCCAAGGCCGTGCTCTGGAACAGCCGGGTGGTCATCCTGGACGAGCCGACCGCGGCGCTGGGCGTGGCACAGACCGCCCAGGTGCTCGAGCTGGTCCGCCGGCTGGCCGACAACGGCCTCGGCGTGGTGCTCATCTCGCACAACATGAACGACGTCTTCGCGGTCTCGGACCGGATCGCCGCGCTCTACCTGGGCCGGATGGCCGCACAGGTGAAGGCGAGTGACGTCACCCACGCGCAGATCGTCGAGCTGATCACCGGCGGGCGCAGTGGCAACCTGGGCCTCCCGCCGGAGAAGCCCACCGACTTCGTCGACATCACGCCGGGAGCCGACCAGTGACCACCACGCTCGAGACCGCCGGTGGCGTCAAGGTCGTCAAGCCGACCGTCGCCTCACACATCAGGGACTACTGGGGCCGGGTCCGTGGCGGTGACCTCGGCTCGCTGCCCGCCGCGCTGGGCCTGGTCATCCTCGTGGCGATCTTCGGCTCGGCCCGGCCGGACACGTTCTTCAGCCCGGGCAACTTCGCGAACCTGTTCAACCAGGCCGCCGGGGTCACGATGATCGCGATGGGCCTGATCTTCGTCCTGCTGCTGGGCGAGATCGACCTCTCCGCCGGTTTCGCCTCCGGCGTCTGCGGCGCGGTGATGGCGATCCTGCTCACCGAGAAGGGTTACCCCGAGGTCGTCGCGCTGGTGGCCGCCCTGGTCACCGGCGTGGTGATCGGCCTGCTGCTCGGCGTGCTGGTGGCGAAGGTCAACATTCCGTCGTTCGTGGTCACGCTGGCCTCGTTCCTGGCCTTCCAGGGCGTCCTGCTGAACATCCTCGGCGAGGGCAAGAACATCTCGATCCCGGACGGCTTCATCAAGTCGCTGAACAAGGACAGCCTCCCGGTGACCTGGAGCTGGATCCTGGCCATCGGTTCGGTGGCGATCTTCGCCCTGGTCCAGTTCCTGCGGTTCCGCGGCCGGGCCTCCCGCGGCCTGGTGACCGAGCCGATCGGCATCATTCTGCTCCGGATCGCCGGCATCGCGGCGCTGCTGCTGACCACCACCGCCGTGCTGACCCAGGAACGGGCGATCAACACGGCGATCGCCTCGCTGAAGGGTGTCCCGATCGCGGCGCCGGTGATCGGCGGCTTCCTGGTGCTCTGGACGTTCGTACTGGGCCGCACCACCTACGGCCGGCACGTCTACGCGGTCGGTGGCAACGCCGAGGCCGCCCGGCGCGCCGGTATCCCGGTCGACCGGATCCGGATCTCGGTGTTCGTGATCGGTTCGTTCATGGCCGCGGTCGGCGGCGTCATGCTGGTCAGCCGGGCCGGCTCGGTCGACCCGAACACCGGTGGCAGCAGCACGCTGCTCTACTCGGTGGGCGCCGCGGTGATCGGTGGCACCAGCCTCTTCGGCGGCAAGGGCAAGATCATCCACGCGGTGATCGGTGGTGCGGTGATCGCGGTGATCGACAACGGGATGTTCCTGCTGGAGTACTCGTCCGGCACCCGCTACATGTTCACCGGCATCATCCTGCTCATCGCGGCCGGCGTGGACGCGCTGGCCCGGCGCCGGGCTGCGGCGTCCGGCAACCGATGAGCGAGCGGCGGGAGCGGGGAACGGAAGGCTGATGCGCACGGGCCCCAGCCAGGACGAGGTCCGCCGGCACAACCTCGGGACGCTGCTCCGATATGTGCATGTGCACGGCGCCACGTCCCGGGCGGAGCTCACCAGCCGGCTCGGTCTCAACCGCAGCACGATCGGGGCGCTCACCACCGAGCTGATCGGCGCGGGGCTGGTCAGCGAGGCGGTGCCGAAGGAGACCGGCCGGGCCGGGCGACCCTCGCTGGTCGTCCGGCCCGAGTCGGAGCGGATCTTCGCGTACGCGCTGAGCATCGAGGTGGACCGGGTGCGTGCCGCCCGGGTCGGGCTGGGCGGCCGGATCCTGGAACAGCACGAGACCCGGCGCCCGCCCGGGATGAGCGCGGACGAGGCGGTCGAGCCGCTGGCCCGGTTCGTCCACGCGATGCACGACCGGACCCCGTCCGACGCCCGCTGCGTGGGCAGTGGCCTCGCGGTGGCCGGCATGGTCCGCCGGGAGGACGGGATGGTCCGGCTGGCGCCGACCATCGGCTGGGTCGAGGAACCGGTGGGCGCGGTGCTGCGGGCCGAACTGGGCGATCCGGGCCGGCTGACGGTCGGCAATCACGCCGACGTCTGCGCGCTCGCCGAACATGCGCGCGGTGCGGCAGTCGCCTGCGACAACGTCATTTATCTGTACGGGGACGTCGGCGTCGGCGCGGGCATCGTGGCCGGCGGCCGCCGCGTCACCGGTCACGGCGGCTACGGCGGCGAGGTCGGCCACATGGTGGTCAACCCGTACGGCCGGCCGTGCGACTGCGGCTCCCGGGGCTGCTGGGAGACCGAGATCGGCGAGCACGCGCTGCTGCGCCTGTCCGGTCGCGCCGACCGCAGCGGGCGGGACGTGGTACTCGAAGTGGTGGACGCCGCGGTACGCGGTGACATCCAGGCCCAGCACGCGCTGCGGCACGTCGGCGACTGGATCGGTTTCGGCGTCGGCAACCTGGTCAACATCTTCAACCCGGAGGTGGTGATCTTCGGGGGCACCCTGCGCGACGTCTACCTGGTCGCGGCCGCCCAGATCCGCAGCCGGCTCAACTCGGTCGGGCTGCCGGCCTGCCGGGAGCACGTCCGGCTGCGTACCCCGGAGCTCGGCGCGGACGCCGCGCTGATCGGGGCGGCCGAACTCGCGTTCGAACACCTCCTGGACGATCCACTGGTCTCGTGATCACCCGGCAGGCGTGTGTCATCGCGGAAGATCTATGCTGCCGCGCATGCCCCCGCCCCTTGCCGATTCACCGCTCGAAGTGGACGGTGTCCGTACGCTCCTCGCGCCGACCACCGGCCCGATGCACGCGGGCCTGGTCTTCCGGGTCGGCCTGGTGGACGAGCCACTGGCCCGGCGCGGGATCACCCACCTGGTCGAGCACCTGGTGGCGCACGGGCCGGGCCGGGCCGGTGCGCACCGGAACGGCCGGACCGGGGTCGAGCACACCTATTTCCACGTGCAGGGCACCGAGAGCGAGGTCGCCGAGTTCCTGACCGGGATCGGCGAGCGGCTGCGGAACCTGCCGCTCGGGCGGATCGCCGAGGAACGGGACGCGCTGCGGGCCGAGGCGGCCGGCCGGCCCGCCGCCGATCCGCTGCCGATGTGGCGGCACGGCGCCCGTGACTACGGCCTGCCGAGCTACCCCGAGCTGGGTCTCGACCAGCTCGGCGCGGACCAGCTGAACGCGTGGGTGGCCCGCTACTTCACCAGGGAGAACGCCGTGCTCTGGGTAGCCGGCGAGGCGATCCCGGCCGGGCTGCGGCTCGACCTGCCGGGCGGTGAGCGACGCCCGGCGCCGGTCGCCTCGGTGGCGCTGCCGAACACACCGGCTTCCTTCGCCGGTGGCTCCGGTGACCTGGCCTGGGACACCGTCGTCCGGCGGGAGCCACGCGCCGCGGTCCTCGCCAACGTGCTGGAACGCCGGATGACCCGGGACCTGCGGGACACCGGCGCGCAACGGATCCGGACCCGGTACGAGCCCCGCGCCGACGGGACCGCCCGGATCGTCGCCACCCTGGAACCCGGTCCGGACCGGACCCTCACCGGACTCGTCGGCCTGCTCTCCGCGGTCGGTGCCGGCCAGATCGACCAGGACGACGTCACCGCGGTGGCCGAGCTGACCTGTGACGGTCTGCGGGCGGCCGACGAGCGTGGCGCCCGGCTGCCCGGCCAGGCGTTCAACCTGCTCGCCGGGCACCCGGTGCAGAGCCTCGACGAGGCGTTGGCCGGGGTGCGGGCGCTGACCCGGGACGACGTGGCCGAGGTGGCCGGGACGGCGTACCGGGCCGGGCTGCTGATGACACCGGCCGGCACCGACGCGGACCTGCCCGGATACACGCCGGCGACGGCCACCTCGGCCGAGATGGTGACCGGCCGGACGCACCGTGGCCGGAACAACCGCGGCCTCCGGCTCGTCGCCGGTCCGGACGGGGTGAGCGTGCTCGACGGCGACACCGTCACGACCGTCCGGTACGACGCCTGCGCCGCGCTGCTGACCTGGCCGGACGGCGGCCGGCAGCTGATCGGCCAGGACGCGCTGGTGGTCCGGGCCGAGCCCACGCTCTACCGCGGGGCCGACGGGCTGCCGGCCGAGATCGATGCCCGGGTGCCGGCCGAGTCGCGGGTCGACCTCGCGGCCCGTGAGCCGGAGACGGTCCCGCAGCCGCCGGCGCCCACCCGGTGGTTCCGCCGCGGCTGAAAGATCTTCAGATCGTAAGAACTCCAGGGGCCGCCTTTCAGTTTTGCGAGGCAGGATGGCCCGGTGAGAACAACGATCCGGGCCGGGTTGTCCGGTGTGGCGGCGGCCGCGGTCGCCCTCGGGGTGGCCGAACTGCTCGCGGTGGTCGCCGGTGCCCGCTCGGCCCCGCTGATCGCGGTCGGCGGTGTGGTCGTCGATCACGTGCCACCCGCGGTCAAGGACTTCGGCATCTCGGTGTTCGGGGTGCACGACAAGACCGCGCTGCTCACCGGGACGGCGATCCTTCTCGGGCTCTATGCGTACGGCGTCGGGGTGCTGGCCCGGCGCTGGTGGCCGGTCGCGATCGGCGGGATCGCGGTGTTCGGCGTGCTCGGCGCGGTCGCGGCGCTGACCCGCCCGGGCGCGGGTGCCGGTGCGGCGCTGCCGGCCCTGATCGGCGCGGCGCTGGCCGTCCCGGTGCTCCGGCACCTGCTCCGCCGCGCCGCTGCGGCCCAGCCCGCCGGCACCCCCGCGCCCGCCGGCACCGTTTCGCCCGGCGGCACCGTTTCGTCCGCGCAGGCCGGCAGTGCGCCGGGGTCGGCGGCGCCGGCCGTGCGCGAGCGGTCGCTCCCCGACGTGGCGTACGTCGAGGAGAGCCGCCGTCGTTTCGTCCGGGACCTGGGGATCGTGGCGGCCGTCGCGGCCGGCGGCGGGATCGCCGGCCGGTGGCTGAGCGACCGGGGCGCGGTGACCTCGGCCCGCGGGGCGGTCACCCTGCCGGCCCCGATCGCGGCCGCGCCGGTCGTACCGGCCGGTGCCCAGGTGACCGGCGCGGTGCCCTACGTGACGCCGAACCGGGACTTCTACCGGATCGACACCGCGCTGATCACGCCGCAGGTCGACCCGTCGGACTGGACCCTGCGGATCCACGGGATGGTCCGCAACCCGATCACCATCACCTGGGCGGAGCTGCTGCAGCGGCCGATGGTCGAGCGGTATGTCACGCTCGCCTGCGTCTCCAACGACGTGGGCGGCGACCTGATCGGGAACGCGCTCTGGCTGGGCACCCCGATCAAAGCGCTGCTCGACGAGGCCGACCCGCTGCCCGGCGCGGACCAGGCGGTGCAGCGCTCGGTGGACGGCTGGACCTGCGGCACCCCGACCGCGGTGCTGCGCGACGGACGGGATGCGCTGCTGGCCGTCGGCATGAACGGCGAGCCGCTGCCGGTGCCGCACGGCTTCCCGGTCCGGATGATCGTTCCCGGACTGTACGGCTACGTCTCCGCCTGCAAGTGGATCACCGAGATCGAGCTGACTCGATTCTCGGACTTCGATGCCTACTGGGTGCCGCGCGGCTGGGCGGCACAGGCGCCGATCAAGACACAGTCCCGGATCGACACGCCCCGCGACGGTGCCACCCGGCATGCCGGCGAGGTCGTGGTGGCCGGCGTGGCCTGGGCGCAGCACCGCGGGGTCGCCAAGGTCGAGGTGCAGGTCGACGACGGTCCGTGGGCGGTGGCGTCGCTGGCGCCGGCGGTGTCCGACGACACCTGGCGGGAGTGGAAACACTCCTGGACGGCCACGCCCGGCAAGCACGTCCTGCGGGTCCGTGCCACCGATCTCGACGGCTACACGCAGACGTCCGAGCAGGCCTATCCTGCGCCGGACGGTGCCACCGGATGGCACGAGGTGACGGTCTCTGTCGGGTAGTTGAAAGCCGCACTTTCGGTCCGACTCGAAAACGCAAGTCGCTCATACGGTGGGTTGCATGTCCACCGATGCGGTTGAAGAACCGCTGAACCACTCGACACGGCCCTCAGGGGAGGACCGTGTCGCCAGTCGTGTGGTGATGCCGCGCGTCGGGCGAATTCAGGCCGCCGGTGCCTGCCGCTGTGCGGGCACTGCCGATTTGTGGGGACGTCCGAGGCGTGCCTCGAGCCGGACCAGGTCGACCCGTCCGTGACGGTCTGCCAGATCCTCCCAGCCGACCGCGAGCAGCCGCAGCCGCTCCGATTCGCTGAAACCTCCCCAGACCCCGTACGGCTCGCGCACCGCGAGGGCTTGCGCGGCGCACTCGGCCCTGACCGGGCATGCTCCGCACATCGTCTTGGCCTTGGCCTCGCGGCGATTGCGGGACGAACCGCGCTCGCCGTCCGGGTGGAAGAACTGCGCACTGTCCCGGCCACGGCACAGTCCCAGCCGCTGCCAGTCCCACAGATCGGCGATCGGCCCGGGCAGCCTGCGAACGTTCGACATCAACACCCTCCTCACCGCGCGGCACCGCGGATTGGTCGACACGGGGGCCCGTCACAGGCCTCACGCGGGTGTACCCCGGCAAAAGCCGGCTCACACGCAACATGTCGATGTCTCTGCGAGCCGTGTGGCAAAGAGGTGGCAAGTCATACCTTTCTTTCCTGTTTTTTCCATCTAAAGCGCGTAATGCTGCGGCCCTCGCGTGATCTCCTCTGAGAGAGAAGGAGGATCACTGTGCGTACCGTCCTCGTGTGCGTCCGAACCCCGCTGGCGGCCCAGACCGTCGCGTCCACCGCGGCCCGGCTCGGCATGACCGGCGTCGTCCGGACTGCGGTCAGCGAGACCGAGGCCATGATCCGACTGGCGGAACGGCCGGCCGAAGTGGTTCTGGCCGATACCGCCGTGACCCGCCCTGACAGCGTCGGCTTCACCCGGCGCGTACTCGCTCGTGCCCCACAGGCGCAGCTGGTGCTCTTCGGTGCTGAAGACCCCCGAGTGGCGGCGGCAGCCGTCGCCGCCGGCGCCCGCGGAGTGATCCGTGGCGTCGAACACGACCTGGTCAGCGTCGTCGCCAAGGCGCTGCTCCTACTGCTGTTGCCGGTACGCCCGCAGGGCATGCCGATCAACGGCGCGAACGCTCAGCCGGCCGGCGTCGCCGGTGGGATGCGCAACAGCAATTCTCCGGCGACTCGCGGGCAGTACCGCGACGGGATCGGCATGACGGTCGCGAACGCGGCGTCCGTACCGGCCATGCTCGGGCCGAACGCGCCGATGGTGCCGGTGCAGCGCGGTGACGCGCCGATCGACCCGGCCACCGGACGGCCGATGGTGGCCTGGCCGGGCAACGAGGGCGCGGTGATGGCCGACGCTCCGCCGACCGGGCGGCGGCTCACGCTCACCGAGCGCGAGTTGCAGGTGCTGCGCGGGATGGCGGACGGGAAGAGCAACGCCGAGATCGGGCGCGAGCTCTTCGTCTCGGAGGACACCGTCAAGACGCACGCCCGCCGCTTGTTCCGCAAGCTGGGCGCCCGCGACCGCGCACACGCGGTGGCCGCGGGATTCCGGGCGGGCCTGGTGGCCTGAACGACAGGTTCGACAGAATCGGTACGGGGCAGGCGGAGAACAACCGCCTGCCCCGTACCGATGTCAGAGCTCTCTAGCTCGCGTCCTCGTCGCTGCCCTCGGTGAGGGTGTCGTGGACGCCGTCGGCGTAGCCCCGGGCGTACTCCCAGGTGACGTAGTGATCCGGGTCGGGGTCGTAGGCCGGCTCGTGGACCCGGGGCCGGCCGCTGCTCAACAGGTGGCGCAGGTTGCCCCGGAGCAGATCCCAGTCGAAGTAGTGCGGCTCGTGGCAGTCCTCGCACTCGATGACCAGACCACGGATGCCGGTCGGGCTCAGCAACGCCTGGTAGATCTCCAGATCGGAGAGGTCCTCCAGGACGTCCTGCCGCTCCTCCTCGGTCAGCGGTTCGCTCTCGGCGTCCTCGTTGAGGTCGTCGAGTTCCGCAGCCGGGTCGGCGGGGTCGCCGTTGAAGGGGTCGATCGGCTCTTCTTGCACCCCCATACCGTACTCACCTCCCGGCCGGGTGTGCTGGCCCGCACGTTCTGTCCGCCGCCTGGGTGGCCCCTCCGGGCTGGGTAGGATGATGAACTCCGCCTCTTCTCTAGGGAATGATCTGTGGAAACTGACAGCGCTCGCACTGTTCCTCTCGGTCTGACTTTCGACGACGTGCTGCTGCAGCCAGGTGAGTCGGATGTCGTGCCCAGCCGGGTCAACACGGTGACGCGACTGACCCGCAACGTCGAGTTGTCCATCCCGCTGCTCTCGGCCGGCATGGACACCGTCACCGAGGCGCGGATGGCGATCGCCATGGCCCGCCAGGGTGGCATCGGCGTGCTGCACCGCAACCTCTCGGTGGAGGACCAGGCCACCCAGGTCGACCTGGTGAAGCGGTCCGAGTCCGGCATGATCACCAACCCGATCACCTGTAGCCCGGACGACACCCTGGGCCAGGTCGACGCGCTCTGCGGGCAGTACCGGATCTCCGGCGCCCCGGTGGTCGACGCGTCCGGTGTGCTCGTCGGCATCGTCACCAACCGGGACATGCGGTTCGTCAGCGATATGGACGCCAAGGTCCGGGACGTGATGACCAAGGCCCCGCTGATCACCGCGCCGGTCGGGGTGACCAAGGACCAGGCGCTGGCGCTGCTGAGCCGGCACAAGGTGGAGAAGCTGCCGCTGATCGACGAGGGCGGCCACCTGCGCGGCCTGATCACGGTCAAGGACTTCACCAAGAGCGAGCAGTTCCCGAACGCGGCCAAGGACGGTCAGGGCCGCCTGCGGGTGGCCGCCGCGGTCGGCGTCGGCGACGAGTCGTACAAGCGGGCCCGGGCCCTGGTCGACGCGGGCGTGGACGTGGTCATCGTCGACACCGCGCACGGTCACCAGCGGGCCGTGCTGGAGATGGTGGCCCGGCTGAAGAAGGACACCCCGATCGACATCGTGGGCGGCAACATCGCGACGTTCGCGGGTGCCAAGGCACTGGTCGAGGCGGGCGCCGACGCTGTGAAGGTGGGTGTCGGCCCGGGCGCGATCTGCACCACCCGGATCGTCGCGGGCGTGGGTGTGCCGCAGATTACCGCGATCATGGAGGCCAGCCGGGCGTGCGCTCCGGCCGGTGTGCCGGTGATCGGTGACGGCGGCATCCAGTACAGCGGTGACATCGCCAAGGCGATCGTGGCCGGCGCCAGCACCGTGATGCTGGGCAGCCTGCTGGCGGGCTCGGAGGAGAGCCCCGGCGAGCTGATCTTCATGAACGGCAAGCAGTTCAAGTCGTACCGGGGGATGGGCTCGCTGGGCGCGATGCAGTCGCGTGGTCAGGCGAAGTCGTACTCCAAGGACCGGTATTTCCAGCAGGATGTGAATGAGGACAAGCTGGTCCCCGAGGGCGTCGAGGGCCAGGTGCCCTATCGTGGTCCTCTGTCCAGGGTGGCGCACCAGCTGATCGGCGGGCTGCGCGCGGCCATGGGCTACGTGGGTGCGGAGACCATCCCCGACCTCCAGGCGCGGGGTCAGCTCATCCGGATCACTGCGGCGGGCCTCAAGGAGTCCCACCCGCACGACATCCAGATGACGGTCGAGGCCCCGAATTACCACTCCCGCTAGAGCCTCCAACCACCCCACCCGCCGCCCGAAAAAGGACTGAAGGCGCCCTGCCATGCGTGACGTAGTGGAGATCGGCCTAGGTAAGACCGCTCAGCGCGGCTACCACCTGGATGACATCGCGATCGTGCCGAGCCGGCGGACCCGGGACGTGGACGACGTGTCGACCGAGTGGAAGCTCGACGCGTACCCATTCAAGATCCCCTGCGTCGCGCACCCGTCGGACGCCACCATGAGCCCGGACTCGGCGATCGCCCTGGGCCGCCTCGGCGGCCTGGGCGTGCTCAACGCCGAGGGCCTCTGGACGCGCTACGAGGACCCCAGCAAGATCCTCGAGGAGCTCGCCTCGCTGGACGAGGAGGCGGACGCCACCAAGCGGCTGCAGGAGGTCTACTCCGAGCCGATCAAGCCGGAGCTGATCGCCGAGCGGGTCCGGCAGATCCGTGAGGGCGGTGTCACCGTCGCGGTCCGGGTGTCGCCGCAGCACACCCTGGCGCTCGCACCGGTGATCCTCGACGCCGGCGTGGACCTGCTGGTCATCCAGGGCACCCTGGTCTCGGCCGAGCACGTCTCGACCACCGACGAGCCGCTGAACCTCAAGGAGTTCATCGCCGACCTCGACCTCCCGGTCATCGTCGGCGGCTGCACCGACTACAAGACCGCCCTGCACCTGATGCGCACCGGTGCGGCCGGCGTGATCGTCGGGGTGGGCGCGGACGAGTGGGCGACCACCGACACCGTGCTCGGGATCCGGGTGCCGATGGCGACCGCGATCGCCGACGCCGCGGCCGCCCGCCGCGACTACCTGGACGAGACCGGTGGCCGCTACGTGCACCTGATCGCCGACGGCGGCATCGCCACCTCCGGCGACATCGCCAAGGCGATCGGCTGCGGCGCCGACGCGGTGATGCTGGGCGAGCCGCTCTCGCTGGCCGAGGGCGCGCCGGCCGGTGGCGCCTGGTGGCACTCGGCGGCCAGCCACCCGGCTCTGCCGCGGGGCGGGTTCTGCATCGCCGGCGAGCCGGACGGCAGCCTCGAGCAGCTGCTCTACGGCCCGGCGAACAGCCCGAACGGCCAGCTCAACCTGTTCGGCGGCCTGCGCCGCGCGATGGCCAAGTGCGGCTACCGCGACGTCAAGGAGTTCCAGAAGGTAGCGCTGGTCCTCGACCAGAGCTGACCGCGAGTGTGTGAAGTTTGGGTGCGCTCCGCGCCCAAACTCCCCACACCTCAGGCCGAGAGCCCGCAATGTGTGAAGTTTGGGTGCGCTCCGCGCCCAAACTTCACACATTGGTTAGAGCGCGGGGCGGGTGGTGCCGTTCAGCCAGGCGTCGAAGAAGGCTTTCAGGTCCTTTCCGGACACCTGCTCCGCCGTGGTGATGAACTGGGCGGTGTCGGCGTTGCCGTCCTTGTGGTCGGTGGTCCAGGTCTTCAAGAGCCGGAAGAACGCGTCGTCGCCGATCGTCTTGCGCAGCGCGTGCACGGTCATCCCGCCGCGCTGGTAGACCGGAGCGCCGAAGATCCGGGCCGCTCCCGGATCGCCGGGCGGGGTGGACCAGTCGAACGCCGCGTACGACTTGTCGAAGAGCTTCTGCGCGGAATCCTGCCCGTCGTGCTCCGACCAGAGCCACTCCGCGTACGTCGCGAACCCCTCGTTGAGCCAGATGTCCTGCCAGCGGCGCAGCGCCACACTGTCGCCGAACCACTGGTGCGCCAGCTCGTGCGCGACCACACCGGGGTTCGGCTCGCCGGCGAAGAACGTGTCGCCGTAGACCGGCCGGGTCTGCGTCTCCAGGGCGTACCCGATGCGTTTGTCGCTGACCACCACGCCACCGTTCGCGTCGAACGGGTACGGCCCGAACACGCTCGCCAGGTAGTCGGTGATCTCCCCGGTCCGGGCCAGTGACGTGGCGGCCGGGCTGGTGGCCGCCATCGACTCGGGCACCGCGACGATCATCGGTTTGCCGTCGTGGGTGGACGTGGTGACCCGGTACTGCCCGATCACCACGGTGGAGAGGTAGCTGGCCATCGGTGAGCCCTCGCTCCACCGCCAGGTGGTCCAGCCGGCCTTCGTCGCGCGCGGCCCGGGCACCCCGTTGCTGATCACTTCCAGCCCGTCCGGCACGGTCATCGCGAGCGCGAACGTGGCCTTGTCCGACGGGTGGTCGTTCACCGGGTACCAGGTGCTGGCCGACTCCGGCTGGCCGAGCGCGATACCGCCGTCGGCGGTACGGATCCAGCCGCCGTTGCCCAGCGACTTGTTCTCCAGCTGGTCCGGCGTGCCGCCGTAGTCGACGACCACGGTGAACGCCCGCCCGGCCGGGATGCCGGCGGCCGGTGTGACGGTCAGCTCGTTGCCGGCCGCCCGCCCGGTCGCCGCCGCGCCGTCCACAGTGATCGTGGCGGCGGTCAGGTGGGCCAGGTCGAAGTTCAGGCTGGACAGGTCCTGTGTCGCGGTCGCGGTGATCGTCGCCCGGCCGGTCAGCTTCCCGGTCTTCGGGTCGTAGCGCAGGTCGAGGTCGTACCCGGCCACGTCGTAGCCGCCGTTGCCGTACTTCGGGAAGTACGGGTCGCCGGCGCCGTCCGCGCCGGGCCGGAAGTCCGGTGCGGCGGTCGGCGCGGCCGAGGATCCCGGCTCCGGCGGATCGTCGTCCGATGTGCAGGCCCCGGCCGTCAGCAGGACGGCCAGCGCGGCGGCCGGCAGCAAACCCCGTCGTCTCATAAGGCGAGGTTAAGACCGGCCGCCCGATCAGCCCTTGTTGACCAGCTTCGGGTGCGCCTTCAGGTATGCCGGGATCTTGCCCTTGGCCACCGCGCTGAGGAAGCCGCGAGCCTCGGTGTTCAGCTGTTCGCCCAGGTAGCCGCCGCCGCTGCCGACTCCGCTGCCGTCCAGGTGGACCATGGTGACCTTCGCCGGTGCGAGGTCACGCAAGGCGTACGCGTACTCGACCGGGCGACGCCCGCCCACCGTGACGAGGGTCTTGCCGAGCGCGGTGATCACCGCTTCCAGCTTCGTCGCGTCGGTCAGCTGCTCGCTCAGCGCCTTGGTGAGGATCGCCTTGACCAGCTGCCGCTGATGGCGGGTCCGGTCGTAGTCGCCGTTCGGCAGGCCGTACCGCTGGCGGGCGTAGTCGATCGCCTGCCAGCCGGTCAGGTGCCGCTTGCCGGGCAGGTAGACCGCCTGCGGGCCGACGTAGTCGTGACCGACCAGCTTGCGGGCCTTGCCGTCCGGGGTGCGGTGCCGGGACTTGACCTTCTGATCCACGGTGAGGTCGATGCCACCGAGCTTGTCGACGAGCTTGTCCAGACCGCCGAAGTTGAGGATCGCCCCGGCCTGGATGGTCTTGATGCCGGTGTAGTTGCCGATGGTCTTGGCCAGCAGCTCGTACCCGTTCTGGATGTTCTTGGTCTTCTTGCCGGGCAACCGGGAGCCGTATGCCATCGCCTCGGTGATCTTGTGGCGCCCGCCGGCGAAGCCGGACTTCTTGAACGCCGGGATGACCACCCGCAGGTCCCGGGGGAGCGAGTAGAGGTACGCGGACTTCAGGCCGGTGTCGACGTGCAACAGCATGATCGTGTCGGAGTGCGACTCCCAGTCCGAAATGGTGATCCGGGTGTCCACGCCGACCAGCAGCAGGTCCAGCGGGCCGGTGATGTCGGCGCCGGGGGAGGGTGCCGGTGACGCCGACGGGCTCGGTGTCGACTCCAGCACCGGCGCGGAGGCCGGCGCCGAACCCACCGGAGCGGCGTCGGTGCTGTCCGAGCCCCGGTTGACGGCGATCGCCACACCGATGCCGGCGAGCAGGGCCACCACTGCCCCGATCACCACGGCCCACGTGATCTTGCTGTTCCGCATAGCGGCACCCTAAGTCACTGCCGTGACGTGCTCAATCCCCATTCATCCCGTTCTCTGGAAGGGGTCTTGCGAAATTTATGATCACCAGTACTCTGGCCGGGCGATTCGCCGGTTCGCGGCGATCGCCACGGGGAGGCACTCGCATATGAACCCTCAAGCCCGGCGGTGGACCGTCGGACTTCTTTCCGCAACTCTGATCACCGGGGCGGGCGCCATCGCCGGTCCGGCCAGCGCTGCGGAAGTCGCGCCGGTACCGCTGGTGATCGGCCTCAAGCCCGGCCACGACGCCTCCGCCAAGCTGGCCACCCTGGCCCGGCTCGGTCTGCAGGGCGCCGAGGCGCAGGGACAGGCCCGCAAGGGACTGCTCGCCGAGATCGGCGCCAAAGCAATCAGTGTTCCGGCCAACCGGGTCGACCTCGCGCTGGCCCTGCTGCGGCAGGACCCGGCGGTCGCCTACGCCTCGGTCGACCATGTGGCCAAGGTCGTCGACGTCACGCCGAACGACACGGTGTACGCCAAGGGTCAGCCCGAGCTGCCGCAGCTGAACGTGCCGGCCGCCTGGGACACCACCACCGGTACGGATTCCGTCGTCGTCGCGGTCGTCGACAGCGGAGTGACCCCGGTCGGCGACCTGGCCGACCAGCTCGTGCCCGGCACGGACTTCGTCGCCGGCGACAACGACCCGCGCGACGGTGGCGACTTCCCGCACGGGACGGTCGTCGCGTCGCTGATCGCGGCCAAGGGCAACAACGGCACCGGCATGGCCGGTGTCTGCTGGGAGTGCAAGATCATGCCGGTCCGGGTGATGGACCACACGGGCTCCGGTCCGTTCTCGACCATCGCCCAGGGCATCGTCTACGCGGCCCAGAACAACGCCGACATCATCAACCTGTCGCTGGGTTCGCCCTACAACGACCCGGTGGTCGCGAACGCGGTGGCCTACGCCAACGCGCGCGGCGTGCTGGTGGTGGCCGCGGCCGGCAACGACAACAAGACCAGCAAGTTCTATCCGGCGGCGTACCCGGACGTGCTGTCGGTCGGCGGCACGAACACCTACAACACCCCCGACGTCCAGAAGAAGTCCAGCTTCTCCAACTACGGGACGAACTGGGTCGACGTGGCGGCGCCGGGCATCACGGCCGGCATGACCAAGACCGGCAAGTACTGCCACGGCGACGACACCACCCCGGACGACACGTCGTGCGGGGAGATCATCAACGGCACGCGGTACTACTACGTGCAGGGCACGTCGTTCGCGTCGCCGCTGGTGGCCGGTATCGCCGGGCTGGTCAAGTCGGCGCACCCGACCTACACCGGCTGGGCCTTGCAGAGCGCCATCACCCGCTCGACCAAGACCGGAACGGCCCGCAACTGGACCCGGTACGGCCTGGTGGACGCAGCCAAGGCGCTCACCATGGACACCGACGCCCGGGTGCCGACCATCGGGTACATCTCGCCGGGACAGAACGCCAAGGTGCACGGCAACGTCGCGATCAAGCCGGTCGGCGCGACCGACAGCTGGTCCGGTGTGATGAAGGCGGAGCTGTACGTCAACGGCAAGTGGGCCGACTGGGCCTACAAGGCGCCGTTCGCGCCCACGCTGAAGACCGGGACCCGCAACGGCCCGATCAAGGTCAAGCTGAAGGTCACCGACAAGGCCGGCAACGCGGCCTGGACCGGTGAGCGCACGGTGATCGCGGACAACATCAAGCCCAAGGTCGCGCTCACCAGCGCCAAGAAGAACAAGGCGAAGGTGTCCGGCACCGTCACGATCAAGGCGAAGGCCAGTGACGTGTCCGGGATCAGCAAGGTGCAGCTGCTGGTCAACGGCAAGGTGGTGGCGACCGACACCACCGCCGGTTACTCGCTGAGCTTCAAGGTCAAGAACCAGGCCAAGAAGATGAACGTGCGCCTCCGGGCGTACGACAAGGCGGGCAACTACCTCACCACCGCGGTCCTGCGCACGTACTACCGCGCCTGACGCATCGCACCAACGAGGGGCCGGTCGGTGACGACCGGCCCCTCGTCGTCTTCCGGCCGGGCCGCCGTCGGTAAACTCGCCGGGTGAGTACCCCGCGTCCCGTTCTCGTCGTCGACTTCGGCGCCCAGTACGCCCAGTTGATCGCCCGCCGGGTCCGTGAGGCCCGCGTCTATTCGGAGATCGTCCCGCACTCGATGCCGGTGGCCGAGATGCTGGCGAAGAACCCCGCCGCGATCATCCTGTCCGGCGGCCCCTCCAGCGTCTACGAGCCGGGCGCGCCCTCGCTCGACCCGGGCCTGTTCGATCATGACGTCCCGGTCTTCGGCATCTGTTACGGCTTCCAGGCGATGGCACAGGCCCTCGGCGGCACGGTCGCGCAGACCGGCTCCCGGGAGTACGGCCGGACCCTGCTCGCCGCGCAGGGCGGCACCCTGCTCCGCGACCTGCCGGCCGACCTGCCGGTCTGGATGAGCCACGGCGACAGCGTCGCGGTCGCCCCCGCCGGCTTCGCGGTCACCGCGTCCACCCCGGGCGCGCCGGTCGCGGCGTTCGAGGACCTCACCGCCAAGCGCGCCGGCGTGCAGTTCCACCCCGAGGTGGCGCACACCGAGCAGGGCCAGGAAATGCTCAAGCGCTTCCTGTACGACATCGCCGGCATCGAGCCCACCTGGACGCCGAGCAACATCATCGACGAGCAGGTCGCGCTGATCCGCGAGCAGGTCGGCGACAAGCAGGTCATCTGCGGCCTCTCCGGCGGTGTCGACTCGGCGGTCGCCGCGGCGCTCGTCCAGAAGGCCATCGGTGACCAGCTCACCTGTGTCTTCGTCGACCACGGCCTGCTGCGCGCCGGCGAGGCCGAGCAGGTCGAGAAGGACTACGTGGCGTCCACCGGGGTCCGGCTGGTCGTCGTCAACGCGGAGGAGCAGTTCCTCGGCCACCTGGCGGGTGTCATCGACCCCGAGCAGAAGCGCAAGATCATCGGCCGGGAGTTCATCCGGTCGTTCGAGGCCGCGGCCCGCGACCTGGACGCCGAGCGGCACATCGAGTTCCTCGTGCAGGGCACGCTCTACCCCGACGTGGTGGAGTCCGGCGGCGGCACCGGCACCGCGAACATCAAGTCGCACCACAACGTCGGTGGCCTCCCCGACGACCTGCAGTTCGCGCTGATCGAGCCGCTGCGCACGCTCTTCAAGGACGAGGTGCGCGCGATCGGCTCGGAGCTCGGCCTGCCCGACGAGATCGTGCAGCGGCACCCGTTCCCGGGTCCCGGCCTGGCCATCCGGATCATCGGCGCGGTCGACCGGGAGCGGCTGGACCTGCTGCGCCAGGCCGACCTGATCGCCCGCGAGGAGCTCACCGCGGCCGGTCTGGACCGGGACGTCTGGCAGTTCCCGGTGGTGCTGCTGGCCGACGTGCGCAGTGTCGGCGTGCAGGGCGACGGCCGGACCTACGGGCACCCGGTGGTGCTGCGTCCGGTCTCCTCGGAGGACGCGATGACCGCCGATTGGTCCCGCCTGCCGTACGACGTGATCGCCAAGATCTCGAACCGGATCACCAACGAGGTCCGGGAGGTCAACCGGGTCGTGCTGGACGTCACGAGCAAGCCCCCGGGCACCATCGAGTGGGAGTGACGGTCAGTAGTGGATCTATAGCTCAGGGCGGGTAAAAACGCCCTGAGCTGCGGTTACACAGCGCTATCCAACTGTCAGGAACCCGACAGACGCCCCGGATAGGTAACATAATCCGGGCAGAATGCCGCTTCGTGACCCCCGCACTGGAACCGCTCCGCAGGATCGCCGCCTACGCCGTCGCGACTGACGACGAAGGCCGGGTCCTCCTGGTCCGGGCCTCGGCCAAATCCGGTACGCCCGGGATCTGGTCGTTGCCCGGCGGCGCCGTCGACCACGGCGAAGACCCCAACCACACCGTCGTCCGCGAGACCGCGGCGGAGACCGGGCTCTCCGTCGCCGTCACCGGGTTGCGTGACGTCCTGGCCGACATGCGCTCGCTGCCGCACCGCGGCGTCACCATCCACACCGACCGGCTGATCTACACCGTGTCGGTCCGCGGCGGCAACCTGATCGACCGGGTCGGCCACCCCACCGACCTGGCGCGCTGGACCACCCTGGAAGAGGCCGAGGGGCTGAAGCTGCGGCCGTTCGCCGCCGCCGCGCTCGGGCTCAGCGCCGCCTCCGCCGACCTGCGCCCCGACGTGCCGCCGACCTTCCCGTCGTTCTACGCGTACGAGGGGCCGGACGGGCTGCACCGGGCGCAGCGCTTCGCGGCGTACGCGATCGCCACTGACCCGTACGAAAACCTTCTTTTGACGCGAATCGCCCCGGGCTATCCCGGCGCCGGTTGCTGGCACCTGCCCGGCGGCGGCACCGACTACGGCGAGCAGCCCGGCACCGCGCTGCTCCGCGAACTCGTCGAGGAGACCGGGCAGGCCGGCCGGCTGATCGAGCTGCTCGGGGTGGCCAGCCACCGCGACGCGGCCTCGCTCGGCCCGGAGGGCTACCCGATCGACTGGCACGGCGTCCGGGCGTTCTACCGGGTGGTGGTGGACCAGCCGACCGAGGTGACCATCCACGACGTCGGCGGCTCCACCTCGGATGCCCGCTGGATGCCGCTCAAGGAGGTCGCCGAACTGGCCTCCGACCAGCTCACCGACGTCACCGCGGACGCCCTGCGCGCGGCGCGGCTAATCTAGGTCAGGTCTCGCGGGTCGCGCGGGACGCGACCCGCGAGGACAGGACGTCGGCCCGTGAAGATCAGAAGGGCCGCGGCGTACGGCGTGTGCCGCTCCGCCGACGGCAGCGTCCTGCTCGCCCGCGGATCGGAGCTCAGCGCGTTCCCCGGCGTCTGGTCGCTGCCCGGCGGCGGCGTCGAGCACGGCGAGCACCCGGCCGACGCGGTCGTCCGGGAGTTCGGCGAGGAGACCGGGCTGCTGGTCGCGGTCACCGGGGTCCGGGCCGTGGTGGCCGACGTGATCGCCCTGCCGGACGGGCCGGTCGAGCACACCGACCGGATCATCTACGACGTCACGGTCCAGGACGGCGTGCTGCGCGCCGAGGCCGACGGCACCACCGACCTGGCCGCGTGGCTGACGCCCGCCACCGTCGCCGAGGTGCCGCTGCTGCCGTTCACCGCACACGCCCTCGGCGCACCGTCCGCCCTGCCGGCCGTGCCGGACGACGACGAGCCGGTGCGCCGGGGCACCCGGGTGCAGCGGTTCGGGGCGTACGGTCTGGTCACCGACCCGGCCGGCCGGGTCCTGCTGGCCCGGATCACCGAGGGTTACCCCGGCGGCGGCCAGTGGCACCTGCCGGGCGGCGGCACCGACTTCGGCGAGACGCCCGAGCAGGGTCTGCTCCGCGAGCTCGACGAGGAGACCTCGCAGCGCGGCCGGGTGGACGGATTGCTCACCGTCGGCCACCGCTACGACCCGGCGGCACTCGGGCCCGAGGGCATTCCGATGGATTGGCATGTGATCCGCGTCGTTTACCGGGTAAGGGTGGATGAACCGGTCACCGCATCGGTCACCGAGGCGGCCGGCGGATCCACCGACCGGGCGTCCTGGTTCACCCTCGGTGAGGTGGGCGAACTGCCCTTGACCGAACTGGCCCAGGAAGCACTGGCCCACACGGGCTAAAATCGTTACCAGGAAGATGGAGAGCGGCCCGTTGCGCAGCGCAACTAATCGGCCTCTCGCCAAGGCCGTTTCGCTGTGCGATGGTGTAACCCGCAATTTCGCCGGGCTCGTCACGATGCCGGTGGAACCCCGAACTCCATGGAGGAAGCACGTGCCGAGTACCCCTTGGCGCCGGCGTCGATCGACGGATAGCCCCCGTCCCGCCGGTCGTCGTTGGGCAGGCCGCTTGCGCCGAGGCGGGTCTCTCGCCCGGCAAGCCCTACTGGTTCGGGTGGGCCGCCGGTCCACCGAGACGAGCCGGGCCGCCACCGCGACCCGTGCCGAGGTGCTCTACACCGGGTCGGAGCCTGGGTTGATCCGTACCCTCCCCGCCCCCGGAGTTCCACTGGACACCACCCCCGCCTTCGACGCCGTCCCGGCTGACGAGGAGTCGATCCCGGCGACCATCCCGTTGCTGCCGGGCGAGCCCACCATGGCTCGCCGGGTGCGCTTCGCCCTGGTCAACGCGTGCACCCTGAGCAGCCTCGGGCTCGGCCTGTTCGCCATCTTCCTGGCGATGGCCGGTCGTCCGCAGATCGCGGCCGCCTGCCTGATCGCCTGCGTGGCCTTCGACGGCCTGGACGGCGCGCTGGCTCGCAAGCTCGGTGTCGCCAGCCCGTTCGGCGCGCAGATGGACTCGCTGGCCGACATGTGCTCGTTCGGCCTGGCCGCGCCGGTCGTGGTCTACGCCTCGCTGGCCGGTCGGGTGCCGCCCGCGGCCGCCGCGGTGGCTGCCGCGCTGGTCGCCGGCTGTGCCGCGATCCGGCTGGCCCGCTTCAACGTGTCGCCGAAGGACGGTCGCTACTTCTCCGGCGTGCCGACCACGATGACCGCCGCGGTGCTCGCTCTGGCGGTGCTGATCGGTCTGCAGCCGCTGCCCGGGTTCGCGGTGCTGGCCGGTGTCGCGCTGCTGGCCTTCGCCATGGTGTCGAGCTTCCCGTACGCGAAGCTCGCCCGGATCATCAAGCTGCCGCCGTGGTTGTGGCTGCTGCCGGTCGTCGGTGCGCTGCAGGACGTGCGGATGACGTTCGTGATGGTCGTCGCGACGTACCTCGTCAGCGGCCCGATCATGTGGATGCGGGCCAAGCGCGCCTGATCCCCTGACCTGAAAAGGGGCCGTCTCCCGATGGGAGGCGGCCCCTTTTTTGCGCGATGGGCACGGTTGTGGGTGACGTCACGGTCCGTTCGGAAGCCCGAAACCCCTGGGTACGGCGTTGTGCGGCTGGGATGTGCGGGACGTCACGGAAAGACCGTTTTGACCACGTACCGTGAGGGGTGTCGCAGTCTCAGCGGCCCTGGTGCCGGGAGAGGCCGCGGACCTCGATGGACCGCGACCTCATCTCGGTGATCGTCGGATCAGCGCCAGCGGGCGATGATCGTGGAGCCGCCGACGACCCGCTCGTCGACGCTGACCAGTGCCTCGGCCTTGTCGGCCGGCAGGTAGACGTCGGTGCGCGAGCCGAAACGGATCAGCCCGTAGCGCTCACCCTTGGCGAGCAGCGTGCCCACCGGTGCCCGCTGCACGATCCGCCGGGCGATCAGCCCGGTCCGCTGCGCCACCACGACCGTGCCGTTGTCGGTGTCCAGCACGGTGTAGGCGGCCACGTTGTGCTCGGCGGCGGCCGTCGCCGCGTTCGCGTAGCCACCCTCCTCGACGAAGTAGTCGGCCACCCGGCCGGCCACCGGCGTGCGGTTGACGTGCACGTCGAACACGGAGAGGAAGACCGCGATGCGGAGGAACTCGCCCGGCCCGAACCGCTCGTCGTGCATCCGCTCGACCGAGAGCACCTTGCCGTCGGCGGCCGAGATCACGGCCGCCGGGTCGGTCGGCACGTCCCGCTCCGGGTCCCGGAAGAACGCCGCGACCGGGCCGGCGGCCAGCGCCGGGATCAGCCAGAGCTTCGACTTGGGCCGGGCCCGGCGGGCCAGCGCGGCCAGGCCGAGCGCGATGCCGGCGGCGGCGACGCCGTTCGAGTCGATGTGCATGGTCCGGGTGACCGGGACGCTGGACGGCCGGTAGGCCGGGGCCAGCCCGGCCGCGGTGGCCACGTCGGCCGGGGTGAACCGGAGCTTGTGCACGCGCAGCGGCGGCTGGTTGCGGACCACCAGGTCGGAGCCGACACCGAAGAGCGAGCCCTGCCGGAACAGCTCGGCCGCGGCACCCTGGGTGCGGCCCGGGCCGGCCGGGGTGGCGAGGCTGAGCACGGCGCCGTCGTTCAGGTGCTTGGTGAGCTTCTCGATCAGGCCGCGGGTGTCCTCGGCGGTGCCGGTCTGCGGCTCGCCGACGATCACCACGTCGGCGCCCTGGACCTCGTCCAGCGACTCGACGATCTTCACGCGGTCGGCCACCCAGCTGCCCAGGCCGGTGATGTGGCCGCGGAGCAGGTCGGCGCTGCTGTGCTCGCCGGCCACCAGGATCAGGGTGTCACCGGGCAGCAGCGCCTCGACGGCGGCCGCCACCACGGCGGAATAGTGGTCGGCGCCGATCAGCAGGGCGGTGGTGGCCGCGTTCTGCCGGGCGAACTCGGCGGTCAGGGCACGAGCGGCCCGGGCTCCCACGGCCGGAACGGGCGTGGCGGACACGTCGGGAAACTGGCTCATTCCGCGAGCATATTGCCCCGCCCACGAGCGGTGGCCCGTGGGCGGGGCATCGGTCACTTCTCCGGCTCTGCCTTCGCCTCGCGGCCGGCCGCGCCGTGCTCCTTGGTGAACCGCACTCCGGGGTCCTCCAGCAGCTCCTGAACGATCGAGGCGTGCACCTCGGGCGACAGGTCGCCGGGGGTGGTCTCGACCCGTGCCTCGGCGGCGACCGGGAGCGGCTGCTGGTCCCGGCGTCCGGAAGTGATCGCCCCGAGCAGGCCGATCACCCCGAACAGGATCAGGCCGCCGGCGACCGTCCAGCCCAGCGCGGGCAGGTGCAGGGTGATCACCGCGGAGAGTCCCCACCACGCCGCGATGAGCAGGAAGAGCAGGCCGAAGGTGAGCGAGACGCCATCCATCCGGTGCGGTTTCATCGGATCACCTCCAGGTTTCCGGTGTCCAGCCGCAGGTCGAGCTGGAGCTTGCCGCCGCCGGCGCCGTCCGCGCCGAGGTCGGTGACTGCCTGCGATTCCGCCGCGGAACCGCTGGTCTCCTGGCCGAACACCACGGCGCGGCCGCCGACCCGGACCGACGCGGTGGTGTCCACCGAGTCCGGCAGCAGCACCCGCAGCTGGCCGACCTTCATGGTGACCGCGGTGGTCTGGTCGGCGCCGGTGAAGTCGACGGCGCGCAGGTCCAGGGTGACGTTGCCGAGGGTGAACTCGTAGGAGTCGGCGACCTCGGCGAGGGTGGCCGGGCGGTACACGCTGTCCCGGAACTCGCTGCCCCAGCGCTCGGTGCCGGTCGAGATCAGCAGACCGATCGTGGTCAGCAGGGCCAGGAAGATCAAACCGCGGGCCCGGCCGAACCAGGCGCCGAGCAGCAGGCCGAATCCGAGGGTGGCCAGCACGGCCGCGAAGTACGCGGAGACCGCCACGTTCAGCCCGGCCATGTCCAGCGCGGCCAGCACGCCGATCACCATGAGCGCGGCGAAGAAGGTCAGCCGGCCCAGGATCGAACGCTCCTTCGGCGGCTTGGGGGGTTTCGCCGGTTTCGACGGTGTGGGCGGCGCCGGGTACGCACTGTTCCCGGCGAACGGCCCGTGCGGCGCGAACGGCGGGCGGTAGCCCGACTCGGTCGGCGGGGTCCAGCGCGGCGGCTCGTACGGCGGCGGGGTCGGCGGGGTCACCGGTTCGCCGGTCGGTGCGGAGGTGGCCGGCGCCGTGAACGCCATCGTCGGGTCCTCAGCCGCCGGGCCGGTCGCGCCGGCCGGGCCGGGCGGCGGTGGCGGCGGTGGCTGCGGGATGTGCGGAAAGATGCCCGCCGGCGCACCCCGCTTGATCAGCAGGAACGCGCCGACCAGGACGGCGGCCGCGAGCATGCTGGCCCGGGCGCCGTCGCTGACCACGAACGAGAACGTGAGCAGGGCGGCGCTGCCGAGCAGCACCACGGAGAGCGGGGTCATCCCGGAGTGGCCCTTGCCGAGCAGCGACTCCACCGGCGAGGCGGTGTCGCCCTCGGACGGGATGACCAGCCAGCCGATCAGGTAGAACAGCACGCCCGCGCCGCCGAGCACGCCGAGCACGGCCAGCAGTACGCGCCACAGCACCGGGTCGGTGTTGGTACGCCGGGCCAGCGCGCCGCAGACGCCGGCGATGTACCGCCCCTCGCGGGGGCGGATCAGCTGCTGACGGGCGAACGCGGCGCCGGCGGCGGAGAGCCACGGCGGCACGTTCGCACCCGGCGGGGGCGGAGGCGGCGGCGGGTAGTCGGAGGTGGAAGGCGCCGGCCCACCCTCGGGACCGGCACCCGGGGTACGGGGTTCGGCAGCTTCGTCGTTCATGCCTTCGATCCTGTGCCCCGGCGGGCCCCAGCCGCCTCAGGATGTGACCCTGAGGCCACCCTGAGATCCTGAGCCGCCGTTACCGGGGAAGTTCCCCGTGGCCGCAGCCCGCCGCACGTGTGACGATCGGAGGGTGACAACCGCAGCCCCGCCGCAGCCCCGCCGGCTCGACCGCCCCCGCGAGCACCGCATCGTGGCCGGTGTCGCCGCCGGGCTGGCGCGCCATCTGGGGCTGCCGGTCATCGCGGTGCGCATCAGTCTCGTGGTCCTGCTCGGCTTCAACGCGCTCGGCCTGCTGCTCTACGCGGCCTACTGGGCGGTGCTGCCGCAGGAGGCCCGGGGCGAGGAGCCCCCGCCCCGGCGTGACCTTCTCGCGCTGCTCCCGTTCGCCGCGATCGGCCTGGGCGTGGTGCTGCTGCAGGCGCTGGTCTTCGGCGATCAGGTGCGCACCACGGTGGGCTGGATGATCGCGGTGGTCGCGGTCGGCGCCGGGGTGATCTGGCACCAGGCCGACCCGAGCCGCCGCGAGCAGTGGATCGACCCGAACGCGCCGACACCGTGGCTGGCCGCGATCGTCGGCGAGACCGACCGGCGCTCGTTCATGTTCCGCTTCGTCGGCGGCGGCGTGCTGGTCGCGGTCGGCGTGATCGGCGTGGTCGCGATCTACTCGCCGAACGACTCGTTCTCCTCGGTGCTGAACGGCCTGATCTTCGCGCTGGTCGGCCTGCTCGGCGTCGGCGTGGTGGTGGCGCCGCTGGTCTGGCGCACCTTCGGCCAGCTGCGCGCCGAGCGCGAGGGCCGGATCCGGGAGCAGGAGCGCGCCGAGGTGGCCGCGATGATCCACGACCAGGTGCTGCACACCCTGGCCCTGATCCAGCGCAACTCGGCCGACATCAAAGAGGTTCAGCGGCTCGCCCGCGGCCAGGAGCGCAGCCTGCGAAACTGGCTGTACAAACCCACCGCCTCGCCGACCGAGCGGTTCGCGGCAGCGCTCGAGCAGGCGTCGGCCGAGGTCGAGGACACCTATGCGATAAGTGTCGAGACCGTCGTGGTCGGTGACACCCAGTGCGACGAGCGGGTCGCGGCTCTCGTCGCCGCGGCGCGCGAGGCGCTGGTCAACGCTGCCCGGCACGCCGGCGTGCAGACCGTCTCGCTCTACGCCGAGGTCGAACCGGACGAGTTGAGCGTGTTCGTCCGAGACCGGGGCGCGGGGTTCGAGTTGAGCGGTGTGGCGGAAACCCGGCACGGCGTCCGTGGTTCGATCATCGGGCGCATGCAGCGCCACGGCGGGCGCGCGGAGATCCGCAGCGCCGCCGGCAGCGGTACCGAGGTGCGTCTCACGCTTCCGGTCTCCCGGGAGAGCGTGACCGCCGGTAAGGAGTCAGCACGATGACCGAGCCCGTTACCCAGTCCAGCAGCCGGCTGACCGTCTTCCTGGTCGACGACCATGCGATGTTCCGCGCCGGCGTGCGCGCCGAGCTGGGCCAGCACGTCGAGGTGGTGGGCGAGGCGAGCACGGTGGCCGAGGCGATCAGCCGGATCGGCGCGATCCAGCCCGACGTCGTGCTGCTCGACGTGCACATGCCGGACGGTGGCGGGCGCGCGGTGCTGGAGGCGATCCGGCGGACCCATCCGCAGGTCAAGTTCCTGGCGCTCTCCGTCTCGGACGCGGCCGAGGATGTGATCGGCCTGATCCGGGCCGGCGCCCGGGGGTATGTCACCAAGACCATCTCGCCGGACGAGCTGGCCGCCGCGGTGCGCCGGGTGGCCGACGGCGACGCGGTGTTCAGTCCGCGGCTCGCCGGGTTCGTGCTCGACGCGTTCGCCTCCCGGCCCGACGTGCCGGTCGCCGACCCCGAGCTCGATCAGCTCACCAACCGGGAGCGCGAAGTGCTGCGGCTGCTCGCGCGGGGGTATGCGTACAAAGAGATCGCCAAGGAGCTTTTCATCTCGATCAAGACGGTTGAGACGCACGTGTCCAATGTGCTGCGAAAGCTCCAGATGAGTAACCGTTACGAGTTGTCACGGTGGGCGGCTGACCGTCGGCTCGTCTGACCCGTGATCAACCGAGCGTCACCGAACGCCACACGGACGCCTGCGCTCGGTGTACGTTTGGCCACTGCGGGGAGTACTCCCAGCTCAGGCCCGCCAGATCGTCCGAAAGGACGATCTTTGGGAGTGCGTACGGACGTAAACGGCTAATATCGGCTTGATAACGGCGCTCATTGGTTTCCGTGCCCCTGTGTCACAGTGGCAGCTACTCACACAACCCCTCGTGAGCGCCCCTGAAGGAGACACTCCCATGCCTGGGAAAACCCCATGGAAGATGGCGGCCGGCGCGACCGCCATCGCCTTGTTGGCCGCTGGTTGCGGTGGCGGCGGGTCTGACGACTCGTCGTCCACTTCGAACACGGTCGTGATCGGTATTGGCGAACCGCAGCACCTCATCCCGTCGAACGCCACCGAGTCGAACGGCGCCGAGGTTCTGGCCTCGCTGTTCTACCCGCTCGTCGACTTCGACGCCCAGAACAACCCGAACCCGGTCGCCGCCGAGTCGATCACGCCGGACAAGGCCAACACCGTCTGGACGATCAAGCTGAAGTCTGGCTTCACGTTCAGTAACGGCGAGCCGGTCACCTCGGACAACTACATCAACGCCTGGAACTACGGCGCGTACGGTCCGAACGCTCAGGGTGCGTCGTACTTCTTCGACAAGATCAAGGGCTACGCGGACCTTCAGTCGAAGGACCCGGACGGCGAGGAGGGCCCGCAGAAGGCCCCCGAGCCCAAGGCGAAGACCCTGACCGGTCTGGCCAAGGTCGACGACACCACCTTCACCGTCACCCTCTCGGCGCCGTTCGCCGGCTGGGAGTCGGTCATGGGTTACACCGCCTTCTTCCCGCTGCCGAAGGCCGCCTGGAAGTCCGACGGCGTCATCGCCGACGGCTTCGAGGACGCCATCATCGGCAACGGTCCCTTCAAGCTGAAGGGCAAGTGGGAGCACGACTCCCAGCTGGTCGTGGAGAAGGTCGCCGACTTCAAGGGCACCGCTCCGAAGGTTGACGGCATCACCTGGAAGATCTACCAGGACCAGCAGGCCGAGTACGCCGACCTGGTTGCCAACAACGTGGACGTTCAGACCACCATCCCGATCGAGAGCCTGGCCAAGGCTTCTGCCGACCTGGGTGACCGGTTCAAGAAGAGCCCGAACTCCACCTTCCAGTTCGTCGGTTTCCCGACGTTCCAGAAGGAGTACCAGAACGTCGACGTCCGCCGGGCGATCTCGATGGCGATCAACCGCCAGGAGATCACCGACCAGATCTTCCTCGGTTCGCAGTCGCCGGCCACCTCGTTCGTCTCCCCGGTCGTCGCGGGTTACCGCGCCAACACCTGTGGCGAGAACTGCGAGTACAACCCGACCAAGGCCAAGGAGCTCTACGAGGCGGCCAAGGGTCCCAAGGAAATCAAGATCACGTACAACGTCGACGGCAACCACAAGGCGTGGGTGGACGCGACGTGCAACCAGATCAAGGCTTCCCTGGGCATCAACTGCGTCGGTGGCGAGGAGCCCAAGTTCGCCGACCTGCTGACCAAGGTTGAGAAGCACCAGCCGGTCGGCCTGATCCGCCTCGGCTGGATCATGGACTACCCGCTGATGGAGAACTACCTCGGCCCGCTGTACAGCACCGACGGTTCCTCCAACTACTACGGGTACAGCAACGCCACCTTCGACAACCTGGTCAAGGAGGGCTCCGCGGCGGCGACGCCGGAGGAGGCCATCAAGAAGTGGCAGGCGGCCGAGGACATCCTCGCCAAGGAGATGCCGGTCATCCCGCTGCGTAACGGCCAGAACGTGTTCGGTTACTCCGAGAAGGTGTCCAACGTGACCCTGGACCTCTTCTCGAAGGTCGACATCTACAAGATCGAAGTTGTCAGCTGATCTGACTGCTAGACCGGTGGTGGCGTCACGGAGAATATGAAACCGTGGCGCCACCACTGTGTTACCCCAACCTCATCGTCGCCGTGCTCACGAGGCCGGCGCTCTTCCGCGGAAGAGGCTAAACCCGTATGTTCCGCTATATCGTGCGGCGCTTACTACAGATGGTCCTGACGTTCTTCGGGGCCACCTTCCTGGTATACGCGCTGATGTTCGCCAACCAGAAAGACCCGATCCAGGCACTGGTGGGCGAACGACCCGTCTCCGAGAGTCAGCGCATCGCGCTGACCGAGCGGTACCACCTGGATGAAGGTTTCTTCATGCAGTACTGGTACTACATGAAGGGGGTGCTGACCGGCGATTTCGGCACCTCGATGACCGGCCGCAAGATCTACGACATGATGTCCGACGCCTGGCCGGTCACCTTCCGGCTCGCGATCATCGCGATTGTCATCGCCGCCGCCTTCTCCGTCACCGCCGGTGTGTACTCCGCGATCAAGCGGGGTGGCATCTTCGACAACTCCACCCTGCTGATCACGCTCGTGCTGCTCGCCATGCCGATCGTCGTCATCGCCCCCCTGGCTCAGCTGATCTTCGGCATCCAGCTCGGTTGGTTCGCTCCTACCGCAACACGGGACGCGACCTTCTATCAACTGCTTTTACCGGCGATCGTGCTCGCATGCATCGTGATCGCGCCGGAGATGCGGGTGACCCGAACCTCGGTGGTGGAGAACCTGCGCGCCGACTACGTGCGGACGGCGCGGGCCAAGGGCCTGACCCGGATGCGCGTCATCTGGGTGCACGTCCTGCGCAACTCGCTGATCCCCGTGGTCACGCTGATCGGCGTGGACCTGGGCGGCCTGCTGGCCGGGGCCATCGTCACCGAGCACGTCTTCAACATCCCCGGCGTCGGCTTCAACCTGGCCCGTGCGATCAACACCGAGGACGGCCCGCTCGTGGTCGGTTTCGTGAGCATCTTGGTGATCTTGTTCCTGTTCATCAACCTGCTCGTCGACCTGCTGTACGCCGCCCTCGACCCCAGGATCCGCTATGAGTGACTTGAACACCGTGACCGCGGCCGAGGCGCCGGGCGGTCAGCCGAACGTTCCGCACGGCCGGGTCAAGCGGGACAAGCCGCGCAGCCTGGCCGGCGACGCCTGGAACGATCTGCGCAAGCGCAAGATGTTCTGGGTGGCCATCGTGATGGTGGCGGCGATCCTGGTGATGGCGATCTTCCCGACGCTGTTCACCTCCGCCGACCCGTCGCAGTGCGCGCTGTCCAACCAGTTCAAGGGCCCGGCCGGCAACGCCCTGTTCGGGTACGACTTCCAGGGTTGCGACATCTACGCCAAGGTCGTCAACGGCGCCTGGAACTCGATCAAGGTCGGTGTGCTCTCCACGCTGCTCTCCGGCGTGATCGGCCTGCTCTTCGGGCTCGCGGCGGGTTACTTCGGCGGCTGGGTGGACGCGATCCTGTCCCGGTTCGTCGACATCATGCTCGGCGTCCCGTTCCTGCTGGCCGGCATCGTGCTGTCCCGCCGGCTCGGTGGCGACCCGAAGTCGGACGGCGTTCTCGCGGTCACCCTGACGCTGGGCCTGCTGAGCTGGACCTCCGGCGCGCGCGTCATGCGGTCCGCGGTCATCTCGGCGAAGCAGCAGGACTACGTGGCGGCGGCCCGGATGCTCGGCGCCACCCCGGGACGTCTGATGCTGCGGCACATCCTGCCGAACTCCATCGCGTCGTACATCGTGCTGCTGACCCTGCTCCTGGGCATCAACATCTCCAGCGAGGCGACCCTGTCGTTCCTCGGCGTCGGTTTGAAGAACGGCGCGATCAGCTGGGGCATCATGATCTCCGAGGGCACGCAGTTCGCCCGGAGCGAGCCGTGGCCGCTGGTCTGGCCGGCTCTGTTCCTCGGCGTGACGGTGCTCGCCTTCATCATGCTCGGCGACGCCGTCCGCGACGCCTTCGACCCGAAGTTGCGGTGACCCTGTGACTGATATTTCGGCGCAAATGGATGTCCTACCGGGCATCGACCCGCGCGCACCCCTGCTCGACGTGACGAACCTGCACGTCGAGTTCCGCACCCAGTACGGCGTGGCCAAGGCCGTCAACGGCGCCAACTTCCGGCTCGCCCCGGGCGAGACCCTCGCCATCCTGGGTGAGTCCGGCTGTGGCAAGTCGGTGACCGCGCAGGCGATCATGGGCATTCTGGACACGCCGCCCGGTTACGTCACGCAGGGCGAGATCCGCTACCGCGGTGTCGACCTGCTGAAGCTGACCGAGGAGAAGCGTCGCAAGGTCCGGGCCAACCGGATCGCGATGATTTTCCAGGACGCGCTCTCCTCGCTGAACCCGGTCTACACGGTCGGTTTCCAGCTCGGCGAGCTGTTCCGCAAACACCGCGGAATGTCCCGTGCGGATGCCAAGAAGCGCTCGATCGACCTGCTCGAGCAGGTGAAGATCCCGGCGGCCCGGACCCGCGTCGACGACTACCCGCACCAGTTCTCGGGTGGTATGCGGCAGCGCGTCATGATCGCCATGGCGCTGGCGCTCGACCCGGAGGTGCTGATCGCCGACGAGCCGACCACGGCTCTCGACGTCACGGTGCAGGCGCAGATCATGGGCCTGCTCGCCGACCTGCAGCAGCAGCGCAACATGGGCCTCATCCTGATCACGCACGACATGGGCGTGGTCGCGGACGTGGCCGACCGGATCTCGGTCATGTACGCGGGCAAGGTCGTCGAAGAGGCGGGCATCTACGACATCTACGCCCGCCCGGCGCACCCGTACACCAAGGCACTTCTCGAGTCGATCCCCCGGCTCGACATGAAGGGGCAGCAGCTCAGCGTCATCCAGGGCCTGCCGCCGCTGCTGACCGACGTCCCGAAGGGCTGCGCGTTCAACCCGCGCTGCCGCTACGCCCGGGACGCCTGCCGGCAGGACCCGGCGCCGCCGGCGTACGCCGTCGCACCGAACCGCACGGCCCGTTGCCACTTCTTCCGGGAGGTCATCGGTGAGTGACGTAGTCCTCGAGACCAAGGGTCTGGTCAAGCACTTCCCGATCACCCAGGGCATCCTGCTGAAGAGCAAGGTCGGCGCGGTCCGCGCCGTCGACGGTGTCGACCTCCAGCTGCGCCGGGGCGAGACGCTCGGCGTGGTCGGCGAGTCCGGCTGCGGCAAGTCGACCCTGGCCAAGCTGCTCGTCGGCTTGGAGAAGCCGACCGCCGGCTCGATCAACGTCCGCGGTCAGGACATGGTCAAGCTGCGGGGTTCGGCCCTGCGCCGGGCCCGCCGCAACATCCAGATGGTGCTGCAGGACCCGTACACGTCGCTGAACCCGCGCATGACGGTCGGCGACATCATCGGGGAGCCGTTCGCGATCCACCCGGAGGTCGTCCCGAAGGAGGGCCGGCAGCGCGCGGTGCAGGACCTGCTGGACACGGTCGGTCTCAACCCCGACCACATCAACAGGTACCCGCACCAGTTCTCCGGCGGCCAGCGTCAGCGCATCGGCATCGCCCGCGCGCTCGCGCTCAAGCCCGAGATCATCGTCTGTGACGAGCCGGTGTCGGCGCTCGACGTGTCCATCCAGGCCCAGGTGATCAACCTGCTGGAGCGGCTGCAGAAAGAGTTCGGCCTGTCGTACATCTTCATCGCGCACGACCTGTCGGTGGTCCGGCACATCTCCAACCGGGTCGCCGTGATGTACCTCGGCAAGGTCATCGAGACCGGTCACGACCAGGCGATCTACGAGCAGCCGACGCACCCGTACACGCAGGCGCTGCTCTCCGCCGTACCGGTCCCGGACCCGCGCCTGCGCGGTCACCGTGACCAGATCGTCCTGGAGGGCGACGTCCCGTCACCGGCGAACCCGCCGTCGGGTTGCCGTTTCCGCACCCGGTGCTGGAAGGCCACCGAGGTCTGCGCTCAGCAGGAGCCTCTGCTGCAGATCCGGGAGCGTTCCCCGCACCCCAGCGCGTGCCACTTCGCGGAGATCCGCGACGTAGTGCGAGGTCGCTGACCCACGGGCAGCAAGGCCGGGCCGGAGCGATCCGACCCGGCCTTCACCATGTCCGCGACGTTTTCCAAGATCAAATTCAAGAGCTTTTTGTCGTGCGTCCGCTGTGGTCCGGATCGTCGCTCCCGCCGGGACCCCTGCGGGCTTCGCTGGCCGCTGGCGCGTCCAGAACGCGAAGCCCTCCGGGGCGACGTCCGTGGGTGGTCACGGAAAACCCGGTGTGTGGAATTTGGGTGCGGAGCGCGCCCAAACTTCACACGCTGCGGTGGGTCGGCGGGTGTGTGTGAAGTTGAGGTGCGGAGCGCGCCCAAACTTCACACGCTGCGGTGGGTTGGCGGGTGTGTGTGGAGTTTGGGTGCGGAGCGCGCCGAAAGTTCACACACGCCGGGGTTACAGCGGGCCGCGGCCGGAGCGGAGCAGGAGCAGGGCGACCTGGGTGCCGTCCGGGCCGAGGGCGGCGCGGAAGCGGTCGACGATCTCGCGTTCACGGGCCAGGACCAGGCGGGTTCCGCCGGAGGCCATCCGGGTCTTGCCGACGGCCTGGGAGAGCCGGGAGCGTTCCAGCCAGAGGTCGATGAGGGCCTGGTCGATCTCGTCGATCCGCTCGCGCATGCCGAGGATCTCGTTGGCGGCCAGGGGTTTGCCCGCGCCGGTGGTCTGGTCCATCCCGGCGTCGGAGGGGTCAGGGTTGGTGGACGGGTCCATCACGTCGGCGGTCACGTCGTGCTCCTCGGGTGCTGGGGCCCGGACAACCCAGCCCGGGAAGACAACAAGCCCCGGGCTGTGAGAAGCCCGGGGCTTGAAGTAGGTCGGTGGATCAGTGGCGACCTACGGCTGCCGGACTTCCGGGGCCGTAGTAAAAAAATCGCGCACGCTGGATCACGAGCCGAGTATGCCCCGCTCGCGGACCGAGCCGCAAGGAAACCGCCCGAACGTTGGGATGCGAGGCGGGGCAGGAGTCCGGGCTTTCCCTCGTACGAGAAAGAGAAAGCCCGGACGGTCAGGGGGCCGTGGTGATCCGGTTGGCCGGGCCCGGTGCGACGGTGCCGGCGCCGAGGAGAGCGGTCAGCGCGTCGACGTCGAAGCCCGGAGCGGTGACCCGGCCGGTGCCCTGCGCGAGGACGCTGAAACCGTCGCCGCCGTTGGCCAGGAAGTCGTTCGTGGTGACCAGGTAGCTGGTGGCGGGGTCGATGGCGACCCCGTTCAGCGAGAGGTTGCTGATCTTGGAGCCGAGCGCGGCCGAGGCGGTCCAGGTGTAGGTCAGGCCGGCCGAGACCTGCAGGATCTTCGTCGAGGTCTGGCCGTTGACGCCGGCGAACTGCTGCTCCAGCACGCTCTTGAGCTGCGCACCGGTCAGCGTCTGTGTGACCACCAGGTTGTTGAACGGCTGGACGGTGAACGCCTCGCCGTAGGTGACCTGGCCGTAGGCCTCGCCGCCGGAGGACTGGTCGGCGTCCAGGTCGGCGCGGATGCCGCCCGGGTTCATCAGGGCGAGCTGCGCTCCGGCGCCCGCGGTGTACTTGAGCTGGGCATCCGCGATCACGTCGCCGAGCGGGCTCTCACCGGCGGCGTTGTTGGTGCGCACGATGTCGCCGCTGATGCTGCCGACGATCTTGTTGGCGATCGGGGCGACAGCGGTGCGGTACTTGTCGGCCACCTTCTTCGCGGCCGGGTCGACGGTGTCCGGGTTCTTCAGGTAGACACCGGCCGCGTCCTTCTTCCAGCCGCCGTTGCCGTCCGCGACGCCGTTCTCCACGATCACGTTCTTCGCGGTGATCTCGGTGAACCGGCCGGAGCGCTTGTCCACCGAGTAGTCGATGTCGGTGATCAACTGGCCGTTGGTCCCGGCACTCGTCACCACGGTGTCCTGACCGGTTTTGTTCGGCAGCTTGCAGGAGTAGAACCGGTGTGTGTGACCGGAAACGACCAGGCCGATCTCCGGGTTCAGGCCGGCCACGATCGGCACGATCGGACCGGTGAAGCCGGTGCAGTCGGAGACACCCGGTGTGGGCGTGGCGGTGCCCTGCGCGCCGCCTTCGTGCAGCAGCAGCACCTGGGCCTTGACCCCGAACACCTTGAGGATCTTGCTCCACCGGTTGGCGGTCTCCACCTCGTCGGTGAAGTGCACGTTCTTGATGCCGGCCGGGTTGACGATGCCGGCCGTGCCCTCCAGGGTCATGCCGATGAAGCCGACCGGGACGCCCTTGACGTACTTGATGTCGACCGGCGGCAGGATCGGCAGCCCGGTCTTGTTGTTGATCGTGTTGGCGGCGAGGTAGCTGAACTTCGCGCCGCCGAAGCCGTCGCCGTCCTGGCAGCCGTCGACCGGGTGGCACCCGCCGCGCTGGATCCGGATCAGCTCGTCGACACCCTCGTCGAACTCGTGGTTGCCCACCGAGCTGACCTGCAGGCCGACCGTGTTCATCAGCTCGATCGTGGGCTCGTCGTGGAACGCGGCACTGACCAGCGGGGTCGCGCCGATCAGGTCACCGGCGCCGACCGTGGTGGTGGACCGGCCCTCGGCCGCCGCCTCGGCGCGCAACTTCTTCAGATAGGTCGCGAGGTATTCCACCCCGCCGGCCGGGGTGCTCGTGCCGCTCGCGTTGACCACCGCGCCGCTGCCGGTCGGTGGGTCGATCGCACCGTGGAAGTCGTTGTAGCTGAGGAACTGGCCCTTGATCACCGAGGCGCCCTGCGGCGCGCCGTAGGACGCGGTCACCGGGGTGAACTCGGCGGGCAGCGCGGCGGCCGCGGACTGGGCTGCGGGTACGGCGGAGAACACGCCGGCGACGGCCAGCGTGACGGCCGGCACCGCGAGGCGCCGCCGTAGCGGAGAAGTCATTATGGTCAATCCCCCCGGTCTTGAGTGGATGTTCAGGCAACCTGATCAGCCTGGTGGATCGCCCGCGTCGGCGCCACCACTTCGAGGTGACAAGTCGATTGCCGGACGCCGATGGACGGGCCGGTCGGGTGCGTTTTCCTGTCGGGGGGTCGGCATACACTGGCTCCCGCGATGCGACCTTCCTTTGAACCTTCCGACGACGCCCTGTTCGCGCTGCCCGCCGAGGCTCCGCCGGACCCGCCGGCACCGGCCGGTCCGCCGGCCCGGGCGACTCCACCGGTGGCGCCGCCCGCCCCACCGGTGGCCCGCGCGGCACCGCGGGTGCACCGGCGTGCCGACCCCGCCGAGCTGCTCGAGGGGCTGAACGGCCCGCAGCGCGACGCCGTGACACACGCCGGCTCGCCGCTGCTGATCGTGGCCGGCGCCGGCTCGGGCAAGACCCGGGTGCTCACCCACCGGATCGCCTACCTGCTGGCCGAGCGGAACGTGCATCCCGGCGAGATCATCGCGATCACGTTCACCAACAAGGCGGCCGGCGAGATGAAGGAGCGGGTCGCCGACCTGGTCGGCCCGCGCGCCCGGCTGATGTGGGTGTCGACGTTCCACTCGGCCTGCGTCCGGATCCTGCGCGCCGAGCACGAGCACGCCGGGCTGAAGAGCACCTTCTCGATCTACGACGCGGACGACTCGCGCCGGCTGATGCAGATGGTCGCCCGCGAGCTCGACCTCGACCCGAAGCGCTACACGGCTCGCGGCCTGGCCGCCCAGGTGTCGAACCTGAAGAACGAGCTGACCGACCCGGAGGAGTTCAAGGCCGCCGCCAAGGGCCCGAACGAACGGGCCGTCGCCGAGGCGTACGAGCTTTATCAGCGCCGCTTGCGCGAGGCGCACGCGCTGGACTTCGACGACATCATCATGTCGGTGGTGCACCTGTTCCAGTCGCACCCGATGATCGCCGAGGCGTACCGGCGACGCTTCCGCCACGTGATGGTCGACGAGTACCAGGACACCAACCACGCCCAGTACACGTTGATCCGCGAGTTGGTCGGCGTGCCCGGTGGCGAGGTCGAGCCGTCCGAGCTGTGCGTGGTCGGTGACGCCGACCAGTCGATCTACGCGTTCCGCGGCGCCACGATCCGCAACATCCTGGAGTTCGAGCGCGACTACCCGGACGCCCGGACCATCCTGCTGGAGCAGAACTACCGCTCCACCCAGACCATCCTCTCCGCGGCCAACGCGGTGATCGACCGGAACACCTCCCGCAAGCCGAAAAGGCTCTGGAGCGACCAGGGCGCCGGCGAGCAGATCGTCGGGTACGTCGCCGACACCGAGCACGCCGAGGCCGACTGGGTGGCCCGGGAGATCGACCGGCTCTCCGACCGGCACCAGGTCCGGGCCGGCGACGTGGCCGTCTTCTACCGCACCAACGCGCAGTCCCGGGTGTTCGAGGAGGTGTTCATCCGGGTCGGCCTGCCCTACAAGGTGGTCGGCGGGGTGCGCTTCTACGAGCGCAAGGAGGTCCGCGACGCGCTGGCCTACCTCCGCGCGATCGTGAACGAGGACGACACGGTCAGCACCCGCCGGGTGCTGAACACCCCGAAACGCGGGATCGGTGACCGCGCCGAGGCCTGTGTCGAGGCCCTGTCGAACCGGGACCGGATCTCGTTCGGCCAGGCGTTGCGGCACGCCAAGGGTGCGCCGGGCATCTCCACCCGGGCGGTCAACAGCATCACCGACTTCGTCCAGCTCCTCGACGACCTGCGGGAGCTGGCCCTGACCGCCCCGCCGGAGGAGGTGCTGGAGGCACTGCTGCAGCGTTCCGGCCTGCTCAGCGAGCTGGAGGAGAGCCTCGACCCGCAGGACCAGGGCCGGGTGGAAAACCTCCAGGAGCTGGTCAGCGTCGCCCGGGAGTACACCGAACGGGTGGAGTCGCTGGCCGCCGCGCCCAGCGAGCCGGACGAGGATTTTGATCCGGAGGCGCCGGTGGCGAGCCTGGCCGGGTTCCTGGAGCAGGTGGCGCTGGTCGCGGACGCCGACCAGATCCCCAGCGACGACCCCGATCACCAGGGCGTGGTCACGCTGATGACCCTGCACACCGCGAAGGGCCTGGAGTTCCCGGTGGTGTTCCTGACCGGGCTGGAGGACGGCGTGTTCCCGCACATGCGGGCGCTCGGCGACAACTCCGAGCTGGAGGAGGAGCGCCGGCTGGCGTATGTCGGGATCACCCGAGCCCGGGAGCGGCTCTACCTCTCCCGGGCGGTGACCCGTTCGGCGTGGGGCCAGCCGCAATACAATCCGCCGTCCCGGTTCACCGACGAGCTGCCGCCCGAGCTGGTGCGCTGGGAGCGGACCGGCGCGTCGTACACGTCGTGGTCCGGCACCGGTGGCGGGGTCGGCGGCCGCGGTGGTGGCGACCGGCAGCGCGGCGGCGGGTTTGCCGGTGGCACCCCGAAGGCGCAGAAGATCGCCGAGCGCCTGGGGATCGACGCCAGCAAGCTGGCGACCGCCAGCGACCTCAAGTCCACGCCGAAGGTCGAGGCCGGCGATCGGGTCAACCACCAGAGGTACGGTCTGGGCCGGGTCGTCGTGGTCGAGGGGCAGGGGCCGAGCGCCCGCGCCCAGATCGACTTCGGTGACCAGGTGATGTGGCTGATCCTGCGGCACGCCCCGATCGAAAAGATCTAGAGCGCGCCCCGATCGAAAAGGTCTAGAGCGCGCCCCGATCGAAAAGGTCTAGAGCGGCGCCCTGATCGAAAGATCTAGAGGGCGCCGCAGCCGGGGATGTCCACCCCGTGCTCGTGCATCCACGCGGTCGGCTCGACTGGGTTCTTGTAGTGCCCCTGGTGCACCTCGAAGTGCAGGTGGGGGCCGGTCGAGTGCCCGGTCGAACCCTCGTCGCCGATCTGCTGCCCGGCGCGGACCACCTCGCCGACGGTGACCGCGATCCGCGACATGTGGCCGTAGTGGGTGAGCCAGCCGTTGCCGTGGTCGATCAGCACCGCGTTGCCGTACCCCTGTGCCTCACCGGCCCGGACCACCACGCCGGCGCCGGCCGCCACGATCGGGGTGCCGTTCGGGGCGGCCAGGTCGACACCGGCGTGCAGGCGTCCCCAGCGCTGGCCGAAGCAGGAGGTGACCCGGGCCGGCGGCAGCGGGTGCACCCAGTCGCCGGCGGCGGCCGGCATCGCGGCGGTCCGGGCCGCGATCGGCTTCTTGCGGAGCTTCACCGGGTCGGCCGAGGCCGGGCCGGCGCCGGCGTCGTCGTCGGTGCCGTACTGCCGGGGGTGTGCCTTGGCGGGCGCGTCGTCACCGAGCGGCGGGACGATCGGCCAGGTGGCGGCGGCGTGCGCGGCGGTGTGCCCGCCACTGGAGGCGTGGTCGGCGGGTGTGGCCGCGGCGGCGGCGCCGGCCATCCCGATGCCGGTGGCCAGGGTGGCGGTCAGCGCGGTGAGGGAGAGGGCGGAGCGGCTGCGGCTGGCGAAGAGAGCCGGGAAGAGCGGGGCGCGGTGCCGGTGGAGGCGTTCCTGACGGTGCCGGCCGTTGTCACGCGCTGCGGACGACGGTCCGTTGATCTCCGCTGCCCAAGTCTGCCCCACGCGAGATGCTCCTCCCGACGACCGTGATCTGTGCTGTCACGGTTCTGTCGGCCCCGATGTGGGGAGCGCTGAGGGAGATGCGGCCGGTTCAACCGACCCGCAACCGGAGGGGTTGCGGTCAGGAAGCGGCGGCTGCGGCCAAGCTCGCGTACGGCGACTCCATCTGGAGCTGGATGTCGACCTGGTGACCGCGGAGGAAGGTGATCGGGTCGACCGGCTTGCCGTCGACGTGCACTTCCAGGTGCAGATGCGTTCCGTACGAGTACCCGGTGTTCCCGACCTCGCCGACGACCTGCCCGGCCTTCACCACGTCGCCCTTTTTCACCAGCAGCCGCCGGGAGTGCGCGTAGATCATCTCGGTGCCGTCGTCCTGCTGGATCGTGATCGAGTAGCCGTAGCCGCCGTTGTAGCCGGCCGCGGTGACCGTGCCGGCGTGCACCGCCTTGTAGGGCGTGCCGTCCGGGGCGGCCAGGTCGATGCCGGCGTGCAGCTTGCCGAACCGGACCCCGAACGCGGAGGTGAACTCGTAGTCGTCGAGCGGCAGGAGGTAGACCTCGGAGGCCGCTTCCTCCTGGTTGAGCTTGGTGCCGGCCTTGGTGGTGCTGTCCCGGGTCTCGCCACGGGAGGCGCGGGTCGCGTCGTCCGAGCGGCTCTGCAGCGCGTCCGTAGCGACCTGGGAGGACTTGTCCAGGCTCGACAGGACGTCCGGGTTGACCGTCTTGTGGTCCGGGAGGTTCGACGCGGCGCCGAGGGCGACCACGCCGGCGCCGACGAAGGCGGAGGTGACGACGGCGGCGTAGCGGCTGCGCGGAGGTGTCGGTACGCGACGTCGACCGCGATAGCGATCGGGCTCAGACGACAAGCGCTGGCGCACGAAGGATCCTCCGTCAGTGGCATTGCGGCGGCAGACTCGAACGCCCGCCGTAAGCGAGTTAACGAGTGCTGTCCGGGCGGTCGCTGGGGGGTGAACCTGTGCGACAGCCGTGGCCACGGTAACGAAACGGCAGCCCGCTCACAAGTCGCAGCGCCAATTTCATGACAGTTACACGCCGGTATTGATCAGCTATTGTCCGAATTGGCTACCTTTTTGCTCGTGGTAAATAGCAACGTTGCGTAATTGCTTTAGGAACGGAAAGTGATGTGACCGGGGTAACCATTCCCTGGCCGTGTCCTGGTGCGGGGTGCTACCCGGCCCCGGCCGCGGCAGGTTACCGTTCGTTCAGGTGGCCTGGACGTCGAGGTCCTGGAGCTCTAGAGGGGTCAGCATGCAAGCACGGATCAGGGTCGTGGTGGCGAAGCCCGGGCTGGACGGGCACGACCGGGGCGCCAAGGTGGTGGCCAGGGCGCTGCGCGACGCCGGCATGGAGGTCGTCTACACCGGGCTGCACCAGACACCCGAGCAGATCGTCGAGACGGCGATTCAGGAAGACGCCGACGCCGTGGGCCTGTCGGTTCTCTCCGGCGCACACATGACGCTGTTCCGCCGGGTGCTGCAACTGCTGGCCGAACGCGAGGCGACCGACATCGTGGTATTCGGTGGCGGCATCATTCCGGAGGGCGACATCGCGGAATTGGAATCACTCGGCGTAGCCAAGGTATTTACGCCGGGTGCTACTACCGCGTCCATCATCGAATGGGTTCGCGCGAATGTAGTCACCCAAGTGGCGTGAGCAGTTCGCATAGGGAGAGGCCGGACGCACCCCTCACACGTCCGGCCTCTCTATGCGCGATGCCCCGCCGCCACCCCTCGACCGACAGGGCATCGGCCGTTCTCATCTGCGGGCCCGGGTGAGCGGGCCGCTGACATCACACTCAACGACGCCCTTCTCCGGTGGGTTACGTGCGCTCGCGTGACTTTTTCCGCCCAGTTCTCCGCGGACCCTCCGGAAGATCGGCACGGGGTCGCCCAGGTCGCTCCGGGCACTGTTGTCCCTACCGTCCCGGAGCTGCGATTTCGTCCCTCCAGTGTGCGGTCTTGCACACCGTGTACCCGCGCGGGCACGGAGCCCGATTCGGTCGCTAGTCTGCGGATGAAGGCCATTCGGCGGGATGCTTCTCTACGACGACCTGTCAGATGGCCGAACGATCCTCACGCTGGCGGCGCCGCTGCGACGCGCCGCGCACACAACAGGTCGGGACGCAACGGTGCGGCTTGCCGGCGCTTGGCGTCGCGAGCGAAAGGAGACACGTGGACCTGTTCGAGTATCAGGGGCGCGACCTGTTCGAACGGCACGGGCTGCCCGTGCTGGGCGGCGGCGTTGCCGAGACCCCGCAGGAAGCCCGGGCTATCGCCGAGCGGCTGGGCGGCAAGGTTGTCGTCAAGGCGCAGGTCAAGGTCGGCGGCCGCGGCAAGGCCGGCGGCGTCAAGCTGGCGGACGGCGCCGACGAGGCCGAGGCCCGGGCGACCGACATCCTGGGCATGGACATCAAGGGCCACACGGTCCACAAGGTGATGCTGGCCGAGACGGCCGACATCAAGGAGGAGTACTACTTCTCCTACCTGCTGGACCGGGCCAACCGCACGTTCCTCTGCATCGCCAGCGTCGCCGGCGGTATGGAGATCGAGACGGTCGCCGAGACCGACCCGGAGCGGGTCGCCAAGGTCGCCATCGACGCCAGCAAGGGCGTGGACGAGGCCAAGGCGCGGGAGATCGTCACCCTCGCCAAGTTCCCGGCCGACGTCGCCGACCAGGTCGTCGACATCGCGGTGAAGCTGTGGCAGGCGTTCGTCGCCGAGGACGCCCTGCTGGTCGAGGTCAACCCGCTGGCCAAGGTCGGCGACGGCCGGGTGCTGGCGCTGGACGCCAAGGTCACGCTGGACGAGAACGCCGGCTTCCGGCACCCCGACCACGAGGCGCTCGAGGACAAGTCCGCGGTCGACCCGATCGAGCAGGCGGCCAAGGCCAAGAACCTCAACTACGTCAAGCTCGACGGCGAGGTCGGCATCATCGGCAACGGCGCGGGCCTGGTCATGTCGACCCTCGACGTGGTCGCGTACGCCGGGGAGCGGCACGGCAACGTCAAGCCGGCCAACTTCCTCGACATCGGCGGCGGCGCGAGCGCCCAGGTGATGGCGAACGGCCTCGAGATCGTCCTCGGCGACCCGGCCGTGAAGTCGGTCTTCGTGAACGTCTTCGGCGGCATCACCGCCTGTGACGCGGTGGCCAACGGCATCATCCAGGCCCTCGAGCTGCTCGCCGAGCGGGGCGAGACGGTCACCAAGCCGCTCGTCGTACGTCTCGACGGCAACAACGCCGAGGCCGGCCGCGCCATCCTCGACGGCGCCAACAACCCGCTCGTCACGCGGGTCGACACGATGGACGGAGCGGCCGAGAAGGCCGCCGAGCTCGCGGCTGCGGGGAAGTGAACTAATGGCTATCTGGCTCACCAAGGACTCCAAGGTCATCGTCCAGGGCATCACCGGTGGTGAGGGCTCCAAGCACACCAAGCGGATGCTCGCCGCGGGCACCCAGGTGGTCGGCGGCGTGAACCCGCGCAAGGCCGGCACCAAGGTGGACTTCGACGGCACCGAGCTTCCGGTGTTCGCCACGGTCGCCGAGGCGATCAAGGAGACCGGCGCCGACGTGTCGGTCATCTTCGTGCCGCCGGCGTTCACCAAGGCCGCCGTGCTCGAGGCGATCGACGCCGAGATCCCGCTGGCCATCGTGATCACCGAGGGCGTGCCGGTGCAGGACTCGGCGGCGTTCTGGTCGTACAACGTGTCCAAGGGTGAGAAGACCCGGATCATCGGCCCGAACTGCCCGGGCATCGCGTCACCGGGCGCCTCGAACGCCGGCATCATCCCGGCCGACATCACCCCGCAGGGCCGGATCGGCCTGGTCAGCAAGAGCGGCACGCTGACCTACCAGCTCATGTACGAGCTGCGCGAGTTCGGCTTCTCGACCGCGGTGGGCATCGGTGGCGACCCGATCATCGGCACCACCCACATCGACGCGCTGCGGGCCTTCCAGGAGGACCCGGACACCGACGCGATCGTGATGATCGGTGAGATCGGTGGCGACGCCGAGGAGCGGGCCGCCGAGTTCATCAAGGAGCACGTCACCAAGCCGGTGGTCGGTTACATCGCCGGCTTCACCGCACCGCCCGGCAAGACCATGGGTCACGCCGGCGCGATCATCTCCGGTTCGGCCGGCACCGCCGACGCGAAGAAGTCGGCGCTCGAGGCGGCCGGTGTCAAGGTCGGCAAGACGCCGAGCGAGACCGCTCAGCTCATGCGCGAGGTCATGAGCAGCTGACCGGAAATCTGTACGAGATGGTGCGCCGCTCTTTCTGCCTCGCAGTAAAGAGCGGCGCGCCGCTGTTTCTGCATCGCCGTGAGCGCCACGGCGTGACAAGGTAGTCGCGATGCCCAGCACAACCGACCGTCCCGGCGGCTCGGAGGACCCGTTCGCGGTCGCCGAGGCGCTGAAGTCTGTCGTGCGAGACACCGAGGCGCTCGACGTCTCCGCGGAGCGCGCGGCAACCGACGCCGCCGAGGCGGCGGAGAACCGGGACACCATCGTCGTCGACGAGGCGATGCTGGCCCGGCACGAGACGGTCCGGGTGCCCACCCAGCGCCGGCCGTCCGAGCGGCGGGGCGCGCCTCTGCCGGTGGCGGTGCTCTTCGCGACGCTCTGGGCGGCGCTGCTGACGTATCTTCCGGTCGCCGCGGTGCTCGGGCTGGCCCGCACGCTGGAGGGCGCCGGTGGACTGGCCGGGGCGATGCACGCCGGTGCGGCCGCCTGGCTGCTCGGCCACGGTGTGCCGATCGGCACCTCGATCGGGTCGCTCGGGCTGGCGCCGCTGCTGCTCACCGTGCTGGTGCTGGGCCGGCTGAACCGGGCCGGGCTGCACGTGACCAGGGCGATCGGGGCCCGGCGCTCCGGTTCGATCCGCTCGGCGGCGCTGGTGACGGTGAGCGTCGGGTTGTCGTACGCCATGGTCGGCGCCTTGACCGCGCACCTGGTCGACGGCCGCGGCACCCACGTCTCCACCACCCGCGCCGCGCTGCATTTCCTGGTCCTCGGTCTGTTCGGCGCCCTGATCGGCGCGCTGCGCGGCAGCGACGCGGTCACCACGCTGGCCCGGCGGGTGCCGCCCGCGCTGCGACACGGTGTCCGGACCGGCACGGTCGCGGCGTTCCTGATGGTCGGCGCGGGCGCCGCGGTCGGCGGGCTGTCGATCGCGCTCGGCGGCGGCGACGCCGCGAAGATCATCTCGGCCTATCACACCGGGGTGGCCGGCCAGGCCGGGATCACCCTGATCAGCGTGGCCTACGCGGCGAACGCCGCGATCTGGGCCGCCGCCTACCTGCTCGGGCCGGGCTTCGCGCTGGGCACCGGCTCGGCGATCCGGCTGACCGAGGTGTCGGTCGGTGACCTGCCCACCGTGCCGCTGCTGGCCGGCCTGCCGAACGGTCCGATGGGCTCGGCCGGTGGCCTGCTCCTGCTGCTCCCGGTGATCGCCGGCGGGGTGGCCGGCTGGGGCCTCACCCAGCGGCTGCGGTACGGCCGCGCGCACGCCTGGCGGCCGGGCGAGGGCTCGGGAGCGGACGCGCCGGAGCCGGCCTGGTCGCTGCTGTTCGGCGCGAGCCTGCTGGCCGGGCCGGTGACCGGACTGGTGATGGCCGCGCTCGCCTGGTGCTCCGGCGGACCGGTCGGCGGTGGCCGGCTGGCGGAGATCGGGCCGGCCGCGGTGCAGGTGGGCGTGGTCGCCGCGATCGTCGCCGCGGTCTCGGTGCTCGGTGGCGCGGCCGCCGCGCGGGCCTTCAACGCGCCCCGCCGGGCCGGCGCCCGCAAGTAACCGCCCGATTTCGGTTGACCTGGGCGGCCCGGATAGGGTGCTGAGGTGACTGACCCCGCGCCCGCCCGGCTGGTCGTCCTGATCTCCGGATCGGGCAGCAACCTGCAAGCTCTTCTCGAAGCGGCCCGCGACCCGGCGTACGGTGCCGAGGTGGTCGCGGTCGGCGCGGACCGGGACGGCATCGCCGGTCTCGACCACGCGGCCGCGGCCGGCGTACCCACCTTCGTGGACTCGGTGAAGGCCTACCCGACCCGCGACGACTGGGATGCCGCGCTCACCGCGCACGTCGCGGAGCACCGCCCCGACCTGGTGATCTCGGCCGGTTTCCTGAAACTGGTCGGCAAGCAGTTCCTCGACGCGTTCGGCGACCGGTACGTCAACACGCACAACGCGCTGCTGCCGTCGTTCCCGGGCATCCACGGTCCGCGCGACGCGCTCGCCTACGGCGTGAAGCTCGCCGGAGCCACGCTCTTCTTCGTCGACGCCGGTGTCGACACCGGACCGATCATCGCCCAGGTCAGCGTCCCCGTGCTCGACGGTGACACGGAGGAGACGCTGACCGAGCGGATCAAGGTGGCCGAGCGCGCCCAGCTTGTCGACTTCGTCGGCCGGCTGGTCCGCGACGGCTGGACCATCGAGAACAGGAAGGTACGGATTCCGTGAGCACCGATGACGGGCGCAGGACGATCAAGCGGGCGCTGCTGAGCGTGTGGGACAAGGCCGGGATCGTCGAACTCGCCCAGGCCCTGCACGCCGCCGGGGTGGAGATCGTCTCGACCGGTTCGACCGCCGCCACCGTGGAGAAGTCCGGTGTGCCGGTGACCCGGGTCGAGGACCTGACCGGCTTCCCGGAGATCCTCAGTGACCGGGTCAAGACCCTGCACCCGAAGGTGCACGCGGGTCTGCTCGCCGACCTGCGGCTGGACAGCCACGCGCAGGAGCTGCAAGAGCACGGCATCGAGCCGTTCGACCTGCTGGTCAGCAGCCTCTACCCGTTCTCCGAGACGGTCGCCTCCGGCGCCGGCGAGGAGGAGTGCATCGCCAAGATCGACATCGGCGGCCCGGCCATGGTCCGCGCGGCGGCCAAGAACCACGCCTCGGTCGCGGTCGTGGTCTCCACCGCGGGCTACCCGCTGATCCTGGAGGCGCTCGCGAACGGCGGCTTCACGCTCGATCAGCGCAAGGTGCTCGCCTCCCGCGCATTCATCAACATCGCGGAGTACGACGTCGCGGTCGCCAACTGGACCGCCACCGTGCTGGCCCCGTCCGGCTGGCCGGACTTCGCCGGTGTCGCGCTGACCAAGCAGAGCACCCTGCGGTACGGCGAGAACCCGCACCAGCAGGCCGCGCTCTACGTGGACGCGAACGCCCCCGTCGGGCTGGCTCAGGCCGAGCAGCTCAACGGCAAGGAGATGTCCTACAACAACTACGTCGACGCGGACGCCGCCTGGCGCACCGCGAACGACTTCACCGACCCGGCCGTGGCGATCATCAAGCACGCCAACCCGTGCGGCGTGGCGATCGGCGCGGACGTCGCCGAGGCGCACCGGAAGGCACACGAGTGCGACCCGGTCTCCGCGTTCGGCGGCGTCATCGCGGTCAACCAGCAGGTCACCGCGGAGCTGGCCAAGCAGGTCGCGGAGATCTTCACCGAGGTGATCGTGGCGCCGTCGTACGCGCCGGAGGCCCTCGCGCTGCTGCGGGAGAAGAAGAACCTGCGGGTGCTCGTCGCCCCGGCGTGGAGCCCGGCGCGTGCCGAACTGCGGCAGATCGGTGGCGGCGCGCTGGTGCAGCTCGTCGACCGGATCGACGCCCCCGGTGACGACCCGGCCACCTGGACCCTGGCGACCGGCGCCGCGGCGTCCCCCGAGGTGCTCCGCGACCTGACCTTCGCCTGGCGGGCCATCCGCAGCGTGAAGAGCAACGCGATCCTGCTGGCCAGCGACGGCGCCACGGTCGGCGTCGGGATGGGCCAGGTGAACCGGGTCGACTCGGCCCGGCTCGCGGTCTCCCGGGCCGGCGCCGAGCGGGCGGCCGGCAGCGTGGCCGCCTCGGACGCGTTCTTCCCGTTCCCGGACGGCCTGGAAGTGCTGATCGAGGCCGGGATCACGGCAGTCGTCCAGCCGGGCGGTTCGATCCGTGACAACCTGGTGATCGAGGCGGCGGAGAAGGCCGGTCTGACCGTTTACTTCACCGGCACTCGGCACTTCTACCACTGATTTTCCGGTCGGCCCCGGGCGATGCCCGGGGCCTTCCACAGGGGGACCGATGCGGCACGTCGTGGGTGAGCGATTCTCCGGTACGGACTGGGCCTTGGCCGAGGACGAGCACGTCCACTACGAGGACTGTGTCTTCCACGACGTGGACTGGAGCGAGGCGCAGCTCACCGCGGTCACGTTCGAGGGTTGTGGGTTCGGCAACGTCAAGTTCAACGCGGTGACCTTCCAGCGCTCCGCGTTCCTGCAGTGCACGCTGCAGCGCTGCTCGTTCTTCGACGCGGTCTTCGTCGACTGCAAGCTGACCGGGACGAGTTTCATCGACTGCGTGCTGCGGCCGCTCACCGTCGACGGCGGGGACTGGGGTTTCGTCTCGCTGCGCGGGCTGGACCTGACCGGCATCCGGTTCGGCGCGCTGCGGATGCGGGAGGCCGACCTGACCGGCGCGGACCTGTCGAAGGCCGACCTGACCGGCGCCGATCTGACCAACGCGCGGCTCAAGGACGCCGTCCTGAAGGGCGCCGACCTGCGCGGCGCCGACCTGGACGGCGCGCCGCTGCGGGACGTCGACATCACCGGCGCGAAACTCGACCTGGTGCAGGCGGCGCACTTCGCCCGCGCGCACGGGGCCCTCGTCAGTCCCTGAGCGCCCCGCCAGGAAGCTGAACTCGACGTGCGCGGCCGGTGCGAGCAGCGACACGATGGTGAGCCGGACCGGGAAGTGCAGCAGCTCGTTGAAGCCCGCCGGGCGTGCGCCGGTCATGCCCGCGCCGGTCAGCCGGCAGCGGCCTGCGCCGGGCCCAGCCCCACGATCCAGACCAGGGCGGCGGCCAGCCCGCCGAGGGTGCCGGCGGCCGGCACGTCGAGCAGCCGCAGCACGGTTCCCCCGGCGACGTCGCCGGCAAGTGTTGACTCAGCCGGCGACGGCGACCCCGATGACCAGCGCGCCCAGGCTGAGCGTCGCGCCGCCCGCCACCACGATCCAGACCAGGTGGCCGCGCCGGGCGGGGCCGTCGGCCGGCTTGCCGCGGCGGTAGACCGCCCCGTCGAAGAGCTCCAGGGCGGCGACGAGGGCCGGCAGCAGGATCAGCGTGGCGCCGCTCCAGCGCAGCCCGTCGGCGAACCCGGCCGCGCCGGGACCGTGTACCAGGTCCTCGACCGCCTGGCGCCGGGTCGGCCAGAACGGCTGCATCGGAACGAGCAGCAGAGCCGCGACGATGCCGGCCGGAACCACGCCGAGCCAGCGGGACCGCCGGAAGACCAGCGTGATGGTGACGAAGAGCCAGACCGGGACGCTCAGGAACACCCAGGCGGCGACGGCCATGCCTCGGTCGGTCCCGCCGCTCAGGTCGCGGGCCAGGGTGAGGACGTCGTCCCGCAGATGGTCACCGATGAGCACGTAGAACGCGGCGACCGACAGCACCGCCAGCAGCACGCCGAGCAGGCGTACCACCTGGAGCAGGGTCTCGTATCGCCGGCCGCCGTGCTGGGGCTGGTATCGCTGATCGCCACGCCGGATCTGCACGGCCTGGAATGGTAGAGGGAGGTCACCATTCGGGGCCGCCCGGCGATCTTCAGCGGGCGGGCAGTACGCTCGTACTGCTAAGCATGTGTTTCGGGAGAGGAGCGCCGGCCGATGGCGAAAATCAAGGTCAAGAACCCGGTCGTTGAGATCGACGGCGACGAGATGACCCGGATCATCTGGAAGCAGATCCGTGAGCAGCTGATCCTGCCCTACCTCGACGTCAACCTGGAGTACTACGACCTCTCGATCCAGTACCGGGACGAGACCGACGACCAGGTGACGATCGACTCCGCCAACGCCATCAAGCGGCACGGCGTCGGCGTCAAGTGCGCCACCATCACCCCGGACGAGGCCCGGGTCGAGGAGTTCGGCCTCAAGAAGATGTGGCGTTCGCCGAACGGCACCATCCGTAACATCCTCGGCGGCGTGGTCTTCCGCGAGCCGATCATCATGAAGAACGTGCCTCGTCTGGTACCCGGCTGGACCAAGCCGATCATCATCGGCCGTCACGCGCACGGCGACCAGTACAAGGCCACCGACTTCGTCGCGCCCAGCGCCGGCAAGATGACCGTCACCTTCACGCCGGAGGACGGTTCGGCGCCGATGGAGTTCCACGTCACGGACTTCCCGGCCGGTGGCGGCGTCGGCATGGCGATGTACAACTACGACGAGTCGATCCGCGACTTCGCGCGCGCCTCGTTCCGTTACGGCCTGGCCCGCAACTACCCGGTCTACCTCTCCACCAAGAACACCATCCTGAAGGCCTACGACGGCCGCTTCAAGGACCTGTTCGCGGAGATCTTCGAGACCGAGTTCGCGGACCAGTTCACGGCCGCCGGCATCACCTACGAGCACCGGCTGATCGACGACATGGTCGCCGCCGCGATGAAGTGGGAGGGCGGCTACGTCTGGGCCTGCAAGAACTACGACGGTGACGTGCAGTCCGACACCGTCGCGCAGGGCTTCGGCTCGCTCGGTCTGATGACCTCGGTGCTGATGACCCCGGACGGCCAGACCGTCGAGGCCGAGGCCGCGCACGGCACTGTCACCCGGCACTACCGGCAGTGGCAGAAGGGCGAGAAGACCTCGACCAACCCGATCGCTTCGATCTTCGCGTGGACCGGCGGCCTGAAGCACCGCGGCAAGCTGGATGGGACGCCGGAGGTCACCCAGTTCGCCGAGGCTCTGGAGCAGGTCTGCATCGAGACCGTCGAGGGCGGTCAGATGACCAAGGACCTCGCGCTGCTGATCAGCCGGGACGCGCCGTGGCTGTCGACGGACGAGTTCATGAACGCGCTCGACGAGAATCTGGCCCGCAAGGTCGCCTGATTCTTCGTACGGAAGGAAGCTCGTCGGTCACTGGCCGGCGGGCTTCTCGCCGTTTCGGGACCTTGTACCCGTACGCCGGAGACCTTGAGCCGCAGCGACCCGGCACGCTCGCCACGAAGGATGAGGGAGGCGGAGGAATCCGCCGACCGACCCGAGGGGGAGATGACCGTGGGCGACATCCCGGCGATCGACGATCTGGTGCGTGGCGCGGAGAAGGCCTTGGCCGACTACGCCGGCTTCACCCAGGAACAGGTCGATTACATCGTCGGCAAGGCTTCGGTGGCCGCGCTCGACAAGCACGGGGAACTGGCCGCGCTGGCGGTCGAGGAGACCGGCCGGGGCGTGTTCGAGGACAAGGCCGTCAAGAACATCTTCGCCTGCGAGCACGTCACGAACAGCATGGCCGGGATGAAGACGGTCGGCATCATCCGCCGTGACGACATCAACGGGATCACCGAGATCGCCGACCCGGTCGGCGTGGTCTGCGCGGTCACCCCGGTCACCAACCCGACCTCGACCACGATCTTCAAGGCGCTGCTGGCGCTGAAGACCCGCAACCCGATCATCTTCGCCTTCCACCCGGCCGCGCAGCGGTGCAGCGCGGCGGCGGCCCGGGTGGTCCGGGACGCGGCGATCGAGGCCGGCGCCCCGGAGAACTGCGTCCAGTGGGTCGAGCAGCCCTCGATCCAGGCGACCGGCGCGCTGATGAACCATCCTGGAGTCGCCACCATCCTGGCCACCGGCGGCAACGCGATGGTCCGGGCCGCGTACTCGACGGGCAAGCCGGCCCTCGGTGTCGGCGCCGGCAACGTCCCGGCGTACGTGCACCCGACCGCCGACGTGGTCCGCGCCGCTCACGACATCGTGCTGTCGAAGACCTTCGACAACGGCATGATCTGTGCGTCCGAGCAGGCCGTGATCCTGGACCGGCACATAGCCGAGCAGGCGCTCACCGAGTTCGCCCGGCTGCACGCCTACCTGGTGTCGGCCGAGGAGAAGCAGCTCCTGCAGAACTTCATCTTCCCGCCGGACGGTGACGGCGAGGACTGCGTGGGCGAGAAGCTGAACGCCGCGGTCGTCGGCCAGTCGTCGGCTTGGATCGCCGAGCAGGCCGGGTTCAGCGTGCCGGCGGACACCTCGATCCTGCTCGCCGAGATCAGCGAGGTCGGCCCGGCCGAGCCGCTGAGCCGGGAGAAGCTCTGCCCGGTGCTCGCCGTGCTCACGGCCAGTGACGAGGAGCAGGGCATCCGGTACGCCGAGCAGATGGTCGAGTTCCACGGCCTCGGCCACAGTGCCGTGGTGCACGCCAAGGACGTCGAGCTCTCCGAACGGTTCGGCAAGCGGATGAAGGCGGTCCGGATCATCTGGAACGCGCCGGCCTCGCAGGGCGGCATCGGCGACATCTACAACGGGTTCCGGCCGTCGCTGACCCTCGGCTGCGGCAGTTACGGGCACACCTCGGTCTCCGACAACGTGTCCGCCCTCAACCTGCTCAACATCAAGCGGATCGGTCGTAGGACGAACAACATGCAGTGGTTCAAGGTGCCGGCGAAGATGTACTTCGAACCGCACGCGATCCGGTACTTCAAGGACATGCCGGAGGTCTCCCGGGTCACCATCGTCACCGACCACACCATGACCCGGCTCGGCTACGTCGACCGGATCAGCAACGTGCTGCGCGAGCGGTCCACGCCGGTGACCATCCAGGTGATCGACAACGTGGAGCCGGAGCCGAGCATCGACACCGTGCAGAAGGGCGCGGCGCTGATGCGCTCGTTCCGCCCGGACACCATCATCGCGCTCGGCGGCGGTTCCCCGATGGACGCGGCCAAGGTGATGTGGCTGCTCTACGAGCACCCCGACGTGGTCTTCGGCGACATGAAGGAGAAATTCTTCGACGTACGCAAGCGCGCCTTCAAGTTCCCCACCCTGGGCAGCCTCGCCAAGCTGGTCTGTGTGCCGACCACCTCCGGCACTGGCGCCGAGGTCACCCCGTTCGCGGTGATCACCGATACCGCCACCGGGCAGAAGTACCCGCTGGCCGACTACGCGCTCACCCCGAGCGTGGCGATCATCGACCCGCACCTGACCAAGGACCTGCCGGCCGTGGTGACCGCGGACAGCGGCTTCGACGCGCTCACCCACGCCACCGAGGCGTACGTCTCGGTCTACGCCAGCGACTTCACCGACGGGCTGGCCCTGCACGCGATCAAACTGATCTTCCAGAACCTGGAGCGCGCGGTCCACGACGGCGGGGACGACCCGCTGGCCCGGGAGAAGATGCACAACGCCGGGACGATCGCCGGGATGTCGTTCGGCAACGCGTTCCTGGGCATCGTGCACGCCATGGCGCACACCCTCGGCGCCACCTTCCACGTCGCACACGGCCGGACCAACGCGATCCTGCTGCCGCACGTGATCCGGCACAACGGCACCGTGCCGGCCAAGCTGAACAGCTGGCCGAAGTACGAGCGCTACATCGCACCGGAGCGCTTCCAGGACATCGCCCGGCACCTGGGCCTGCCGGCCGCCACGCCCGCCGAGGGTGTCGAGTCCTACGCCCGCGCGGTGGAACGGCTGCGCGACGCGGTCGGCATCCCGCCGTCGTTCCAGGGCGCCGGGGTGGACGAGGCGGCGTTCGTGGCCGCGCTGCCGCAGCAGGCGATGAACGCCTACCTCGACCAGTGCGCGCCGGCCAACCCGCGGATGCCGATGCTCGCCGACCTCCGGCAGCTCATGGAGAACGCCTACTACGGCCGCTGAGCCCGAACGTCTCCAAAAAAGCGCAAAAGGGATGTTTCATATCGTAACCACCGGGTAAGCAGGTTCGTTTGTCTCAGTGGTGCGGGTGGTGGGCTTGGGTATGCCGCTCACCGTCCCCTTCAGCGGGGGCCTTGTCCCGGGCCCCCGCTGTCCCCCTCCGCCGCCCGCACCCCCCTCGGCCCCGCAAACGGCCCGGAAACGCCAGCAGGCTCCCCGCGCGAACGCGGAGAGCCTGTTGGAGCGAAACGGGTCAGCCGGCGTCACGCAGGAGCTGAGCGGCCTTCTCCGGAACCACGTCGCTGACGAACGCGCCCATCGCGGACTCCGAGCCGGCCAGGAACTTCAGCTTGTCGGCGGCCCGCCGGATGCTGAACACCTGCAGGTGCAGATAACCCAGGTCGCGGCCTTCGCCCACGACCGCCTGGTGCCAGGCCGAGATGTACGGCATCGGCTTGCCGAACAGCCCGTCGAACCGGCGCAGCACGTCGAGATAGAGCGGGCCGAACGCGTCCCGCTCCGCGTCGTCGAGCTCGGGCAGGTCGGCGACCCGGCGGTGCGGGGCCAGCTGCACCTCGAACGGCCAGCGGGCGGCGGCCGGCACGTACGCGGTCCAGTGCTCGTTCGCCGCGATCACCCGTACCTTCGCCTCCTGCTCGGCGGCGAGCACGTCGGCGTACAGGTTGCGCCCGCCGGTCTTCTCGGCGTGCTTCGTCGCGGCCCGCAGCATCGCGGCGGTCCGCGGCGGCACCGTCGGGTACGCGTAGATCTGGCCGTGCGGGTGGTGCAGCGTCACGCCGATCTCGACGCCCCGGTTCTCGAACGGGAACACCTGGGCGACGCCCGGCAGCTCGGACATCTCCGCGGTCCGGTCGGCGAGCGCGTCGACGACGGTGCGCACCCGGGACGGCGGCAGCGAGCCGAACGCGCTGTTGTGGTCGCTGGTGAAGCAGACCACCTCGCAGCGGCCCAGCCCCGGGCGCACCGGCACCATGCCGGTCAGCTCGGTGATCTCCCCGCCCGGCACCTCGCGGTAGCTGAACGACGGGAACTGATTCTCGAAGACCACCACGTCGTAGTCCGGCGCGGGGATCTCGCTGGCGAACCGCGGCGAGGTCGGGCAGAGCGGGCAGGCGTCCGAGGGCGGCAGGAAGGTCCGGGTCTGCCGGTGTCCGGCGACCGCGATCCACTCGTCGACCAGCGGGTCGTACCGCAGCTGGGAGGCCGGTGGAGGCGGTGGCAGCTCGCGGGTGTCTTTCCATTCGGCGCGGCCGGAGTCCGGCTTCTCGTCGAAATAGATGAGTTCGCGGCCGTCGGAGAGGTGGACGGTGGAGCGAAGGGGTGTCACTGGGGATTCACCACCACGAGTTCGGGGACGGTTTCGGTGAGGAGCGCGCGCGTGGCGGCGTCCAGGCCGTCGTCGGTGATCAGGACGTCGGCGCGTTCCAGCGGCACGATCGAGGAGATGCCGACGGTGCCCCACTTGGTGCTGTCGGCGAGCACGACCAGGCGTTCCGCGGCCTCCACCAGGGCGCGGTTCACGTCCGCCTCCATCAGGTTGGGCGTGGTGTAGCCGGCGCGCTCGCTCATCCCGTGCACGCCCAGGAAGAGCATGTCCAGGTGCAGGGTGCCGATCGCGGCGACCGCGACCGGGCCGACCAGAGCGTCGGACGGGGTACGGGTGCCGCCGGTGAGCACCACGGTCTGGTCCGGCCGGCCGGCGCGGTAGAACACGTCGGCGACCGGGATCGAGTTGGTCACCACGGTCAGCGACGGGACGTCGACCAGCCGCTGGGCCAGGTCGGCCGTGGTGGTGCCGGCCGAGAGCGCGATGGCGTCGCCGGGGGAGACCAGGGCGGCCGCGCGGGCCGCGATGGCGGCCTTCTCGTCGCGCTGGCGCACCGACTTGGCGGCGAAACCCGGCTCGTGTGCGGAACCGGGGCTGACCGTGGTGGCTCCACCGTGTACTTTCGCCAGCAGCCCACGATCGGCGAGCGACTCGAGATCACGGCGGATGGTCATGTCGGAGACGCCGTACTCGGTGGCGAGCTCGCTGACCCGGACACCGCCGGTGGCACGGACCCGGTCGAGGATCGCGGCTTGACGCTGCTGTGCGAGCATCAGCAATCCACCATCTTTAGCCGGGGTTTCCGCACGAATTCAAACACACTTGAACACTACCGTGTGGTCGGGTGTGCGCGGAAGAGTGACTTCAGATACCCCTACCCCGTTTGTGCAGGGCCGAAAGTACGTTCTCCACCTTCACCGCGCCCGTCATCGCGGCCAGCGCGATCGCGGTACGGGGTTCCTTCCAGTTCGCGCGTACCGCCTCCTTGCTGAACTGCCAGGCCTGACTGCGGTTGCCGGTCGCCGCGGACCAGCAGGCCAACTGCCCGTAGACCCGGGCGGCTCCGGGGCGGCAGCCACTGATCTCCGGGTGCCGCTGCATCATCCAGCGCAGCGAGGAGATCTTGGTGGCGTACTCGTAGGCGTAGTGCGAACTGCGTCCCCAGAGCACCTGGACCAGCGGTTCGTCCACATGCACGATCGGCGTCCGGCGGGCCGCCCTGAGCAAAAGGTCCCAGTCCTCGTTCTGGCTGCCCGGCGCGTCCTCGGCGACCAGCCCGACGGCGTCCTCGGCGAGCGCCTCCCGGCGGATCAGGAACGACGACGAGTGCAGCATCGCCATCCGGGACCGGGCCAGGTCCTCCACCGTCACCCGGCTGCGCTGGGCCAGCCGCGGCGTGGTGTGCCCCTCGAACTCCACCTCGATCGCGCAGGTGGCGAACTCGGCGTCCGGCTCGGCCAGCAGCGCGGCCACCTGCCGGCGCAGCTTGTCCGGCAGCCAGCGGTCGTCGTCGTCACAGAACGCCACCAGCTCGGTCTCCAGGGCCAGGACCCCGGTGTTCCGGGCGCCGGCCAGACCGGCGGGCCGCCAGTTGGTCAGAACCAGCACCGGTACGTCCTCGGCGCAGGCGAGCAGGTAGTCCGGCTCGGTCTGGTCGTAGACCACGACGATCTTCAGCTCGCCCGGATAGCGCTGGGCCCGTACCGCCTCGATCGAGCGCCGGACCAGCTCCGGGCGGTTCCGGGTGGGGATGACTACCCCGACCGACGGCCAGTTCATCGCGCCTCCTGTGGGTTCAGCGGGTAGCCGTACGCACGCAGCATCGGTCCGCACACCGCGCCCACCAGGCGGCGCTGCGCGGCCGGAAGTGATCGCATCCAGGCGTCGTCCTGGCGCAGCGCCAGGCGGCCGACGGTGAAGCGCATCGGGTTGCCGGCCGCGCTGTGCCCGACCCGCAGGTCGGCGTGGCCGGGCCGGAGGAAGTCCAGGTCGCAGGGCTGCAGGGTGATACCGGCGAAGTCGGCCAACCGGATCAGCCCGGCCCGCGGGTCGGCCAGGAACTCCTCGTAACGGATCCGGCGGACCGGCACGCCACGGCGGGCGAGCAGGCCGAACGCGGCGTTGTGCGCGTTCCAGAGCAGTGCGGAGCGGCCGGGGGAGTACCTGGTCATCTCGTCGCCGTCGTCGCTCTCCGGCCGGGCGACCCGCTTGGTCCAGGAGTAGGCGACCCCGCGCGCGTCCCGGACCACGTGCACCACCCGCAGGTTGATGCCGCCGGCCGCGCGCAGCAGGTGGGCCAGCGCGGAGTGTTTGGAGGAGTCGACGATCAGCTGAGCGCCGGATACCTCGGCGGCGGCGTCGTAGATCCGGGCGTAGAAGGAGGCGTACTCGCGGACCTCGGCACTGGCGGCGCCCCCGGCGGCGAGCCGCGGGATGTGCCGGGTCCGCTCGACCGCGTCGCGCAGCGCGTGCACCCGGTCGACGTCGACCTCGGACCAGCCGCCGAACGCGGTCTTGCCGACCTGCTGCCAGAACACGCAGGCCGAGAACTGGGCGCCGCAGCCGCACCGTTCGTCGTCGCGCAGATCGCGTTGCCAGAGGTGCACGACCTCGCCGAGCGCACAGACCCCGGGCAGCTCGCCGAGCAGACGTTCGACGAGAGTGGTGCCGCTTCGCCCCAATCCGCCCAGAAATAGCACTTGTGCCACTTTGGCCCGCCTTCGCTCGTTTCGCTCTGGTAACGAGTGAAGCAGGCAAAAGGAGGCGTCAGGTGTCAATCGAGGCTTTCGACCGTGTGCACCTGGACGGCACCGGCATCGACCGGATCACCGAGGACGAGGTGGTCGCCGTGGTCAGGGACGCTTTGTCCCGTGGTCACGGTGGCCGGATCATCACCCCGAACATCGACATCCTGCGCCGCGCCGCGGCCGATCCGAGGGTCCGCCGCCACCTCGACGACGCCGACCTGATCGTCGCCGACGGCATGCCGCTGATCTGGGCCAGCCGGCTGGGCGGCGCGCCGCTCCCGGAACGGGTGGCCGGCAGCAGCCTGATCTGGACCCTCTCCGAGGGCCTGGGCCGCGACGCCCGCTCGGTCTTCGTCATCGGCGGCACCCCGGCCCCGCGCGTCATCACCCCGGACGGCCCGGGCCGCCGCACCACGGCCCTGACCGCTCCGACCGCCGAGCTCCCGCTCACCCCACGCACCACGGCCCTCACCGGCCCGACCGCCGAGCCCCCGTTCGGCCCGCGCACCACGGCCTCGCCCGAACCGACCGCCGAGCCCCCGTTCGGCCCGCGCAGCGCGGCCTTGACCGGTCCGACCGCCGAGACCCCGTTCGGCCCGCGCAGCGCGGCCTTGACCGAACCGACCGCCGAGACGCCGGTCGCCGGTGAGCGGGCCGCGGTGCTCGGCGTCGGCGCGGAGCGGGGGGTGTCCGCCGGCTCGGTGCGGGTGCGTGAGGTGCGGGCGTCCGGCGCGGTGCGCGCCGCGGCCCGGCTCGTGGCCGCGAGCCCGGGCCTGCGCATCGCCGGCACGATCAGCCCGCCCTTCGGTTTCGAGCAGGACGAGACGACCTACGCCGCGTTCTGCGCGCAGGTCACCGCGGCCCGGCCGGACCTGGTCTTCGTCGGCCTGGGCTTCCCCAAGCAGGAGTACGTGATCGAGCGCCTCCGCCGCGACCTCCCGGCCACCTGGTTCGTCGGCTGCGGCGCGGCGGTCAACTTCGTCGCCGGCGACGTGCACCGGGCCCCGCGCTGGATGCAGCGCACCGGCCTGGAATGGGCCCACCGCCTCGGCACCGAACCCCGCCGCCTGGCCCGCCGCTACCTCCGCGACGACGCCCCTTACGCCCTGCGCCTACTGGCCCGAGCCCGCCGCCGCGCCCGCCGCGCCTAGCCCCCTCCGGCGAACCCGGCACCCAGACCACCCCGACCGACCCTCCCTCCCTCCCCAACACAGCTCGCCTTCCCCCCGGCGCGGCCCAAAGCCCACCCCAACCCCTCACTTCCACTCCGGCTGGTGGTGGGGGTTGTCTCGACGGCGTGGAGGCACCCCTGAGTGCCAGCCGCGGTGTCCCGGCTGGTGGTGGGGGTTGTCTCACCGGTCTGGAGGCACCCCTGAGTGCCAGCCGGGGGACGCGGAGCACGCGGGCGGCTCGGGTGGTGGCAGGGGGTGTGCTTGAGGCCCGATCGGAGGTGCCTGCCGCTGCGGGGAGGGCGGTGGGAGTCCGCATTGGCCGATCGCGTGCGTCTGCAGCCCGCCCGGGGGCGGTATATGCACGCACAACCCCACCGAGGACTGTCACCGCCCTCGAACCCGACGCCGACGCCGGGACCCGCGGAAGTGTCTGAGGTGGCCGCGGCCTCACGCAGCGAGCACGACAAGCCGCGACCCGCGCAGGTCACAACGAGCC
>NZ_BOMS01000043.1 GCF_016862315.1 Actinoplanes palleronii
CCGAGCCGGATCGAGCCGCGCCGGACCGTGCCGGGCCGGGCCGGGCCGCGCCGCGCCGCGCCGGGCCGGGCCGGGCCGGGCCGGGTCAGGGTGGCGGGGTGGTGTGGGGCTCGGTCAACGGGTGCGGCCGCGGCGGCTTCCCGAGCGGCGGCCGGGCGCACCGGCCAGGCTGCGTGGTGCGCGGCACCGGACCGCCGCCGTCGACGGCGCGTCGATCAGGGGTTGTGGATAGTCGGCCGTGTCATAACCCTCCTGCCAGGGGAACCGGTTGCCCGGGTCGGGCCAGACGATCTGCTGGAGCAGCGAGGTGGACCGGCCGTAGCGTGCCAGCGCGGCGCCGGGCCACAACTCCTCGGTCGGTGTGCCGGTCAGGATCGTCACGTCCTGCTCGACGATCAGGTCGGACACCCGGCGGCCGTGCCGGAAGCGGGCGTGCTCCTCGTGCACCCGGCCGGCCAGCTCGTTGAGCAGCTGATGGCCGAGGTCCGGGGGCAGGCCGGCGATGAGCAGCTCCGGGCGGCCGTCGGCGGTCAGCCCGACCGTGTACGCGAACGGGACCGTGCCCTCCGGATCCTCGTCGGACGGCAGCACGTGCACGACGGCCCAGCCGTACTGCTGGATGATCTCGGTCTGTTCACGGAAGAAGTCGGACATCACGGGACCCCTCGGCTCGGTCGGGCGGACATCGGAAGACGTCGGGAAGACATCAGAGGACGTCGGGAAGACTGAGCCTCACTATGGAACACGTGTACGACACTTTTCCGGGACTCGAAAGCAGTACGCTCGTACTGTTAAAGTCTCCGGATGGCCTTCCGCATCGAGGATCTGCACCATGTCCAGCTGCTCACCCCGACCGGCGGCGAGGCCGTCGCCCGCGCCTTCTACAGCGGTGTCCTCGGCATGACCGAGGTGGTGAAACCGCCGGTGCTTGCGGCGCGCGGCGGCTGCTGGTTCCGGGCCGGCGGCTGGGAGGTGCACCTCAGCCCGGTCCCGGATTTCCGGCCGGCCGCCAAATCACACCCGGGTGTGCTGATCCACGATCTGGACGGGCTGGCCGCGACGCTGGCGGCCGCCGGCCACCCGGTCGAGTGGGATCCACACTTCCCGGGCCACCGGCGGCTCTACTCGGCGGACGGCCACGGCAACCGCCTGGAGTTTCTCGAAAAAGAAGATCAGCGCTGAGCGTTGAAGTACGGGTCCTCGGTCAGCGCGTGGAACGCCTTGAACGCCGCCTTGTCGCCGGTCAGCTGGAACTGCTGGTTGGGCCCGTTCCCGTCCGGGTCCGACTCGAAGTACGCGACCGCCTTGATCTGCTTGTTCACCTTGAAGGTCCGCTCCGCGTCGCGCAGCCACGCGGCCCGGTTCGCCGATCCCCAGGCCTTCGCCACCCCGAACTCGCCGATCACGATCGGTTTCGGTCGCTTTGACGCCCACTGCAGGAACGGCCCCATCAGCTGCCCGATCGGCTGGAACTGCGTGCCGGCGTACACGTCCACGCAGGTCCAGTCGACCTGGTCGTCACCCGGGTAGAAGTCCGGCGCGTCGCCGCGGATGAATCCCTCGGCGGTCGGGCACCACACCCAGGACACGTTGTCGGCGCGCTGCTTCTTGAAGATCGCCCGGACGTATTTCCAGGCCGCGATGTAGTCGGCGCCGGACCACATGGTGGCGCGCAGGTTCGGCCGGTCCATCTCCCAGCGCATCCGCAGCAGCACCGGCCGTTTGACCTTGCGGATCGCCCGGGCCTGCTGCTTGATCAGCCGGTCGTGCTCGCCGTCCAGGATCGAGCGGTTGTCGCCGGTCGCCCAGCTGATCATCAGGGACTGTCCCTGGTCCAGGAACTCCCGATCAGATGCGGTCCCGACCAACTGATCGAATCGGCGGTAGGTGTTCAGGATGTCGAGCCGCCGGCCCAGCGAGCTCTCCAACTCGCCGACCGCCGCCAGCCGTCCCACGTGCGTCAGTTCTTCCGGTTTGATCCAGGCGCCGACGTACGCTCCGGTCGCCGGAGGCGCGAACGGCCCGGCGGCGAACGGACCGTCCTGCACCGCCACGGCCTGCGGCCGGCCAGAGAGATCCGGTGAGGGCTCCGGCGCCGGTTCCGGTTTCTTGTCGCTCCCGGTGCAGGCGGAAACCATCATCAGTACGACGATGAGCGTCCCGGCGAGCGCCTTACGCATGAACGCGCCGCGCGGTGTAGAGGACGTTCACCGCGTACCCGTCCGCACCCGGCATCCGGCGCGCCGCCGCGTCCGCCAACCGGGCCAGCCGGTGGTCGTGCAGCGACGGGGTGAGCATCGAGAACCCGCGCCGTTCCACGATCTCGAAGCCGTGCCGGTCGAGCAGGGCGGCGACCTCGTCGTGGGAGAGCTCGGCGAACCAGCGCTCGCCGTCGTGCCGCCGGGCGCGCAGGTGCCGCAGTGAACCGGCGTTGCCGTGGTTCTCCACCACGAGCAGCCCGGAGCCGCGGTGCGGGAGTGCCTTGGCGGCGAAGGCGACGGCCCGGTCCCGGACCGCCTCGTCCACGTTGAGCAGCAGCCGGAACATCGTCACGATCGCCGGGAAACCGGCCGCCACCGGCGCCGGCACCGGCCCGTCGGTGGCCACCTGGTGCCAGTACGCCCGCGAACCCACCTCGGCGGCCTTCGCCATCATCTCGGCCGACGTGTCGTACCCGTGCGCCTCGCGGACCAGCCCGTGCAGAGTCCGGATGGCCCGCCCGGTGCCGCAGGCGAAGTCGTGCTGGACCGGCGGGTGGTGTCCCTCGAACTCGCGGCGGACCAGGGAGCGCAGGTAGTCGCGCTGCCGGTCGTTGATCCGTGACGCGTAACTGTCCGGCGCGTAGGTCACCGACTCGTACTTCTCGACCGCCTCGGTGTCCCGGAAAACCTCGGTGTAATCGCTGGTCATCTCGCCTCCTTGGGGTGGTTCCGTCGGGTGAACGCGCCGAGCTCGAGCCGGCCGCGCAGCAGCCAGGTGCCGCCGCCGAAGACCGGCGCCGCGACCGCCACGGCCAGCGCCAGACCGGCCGGCCCACGCCCGGCCAGGCCGGTCACCGCCCAGGGCAGCAGCCCGAAGCAGCCGATCGAGAGCAGTGCGGCGGCCCGGGTGCCCGGGCCGAACGGGTGCAGACGGGAGCTGCGGAACACCTGGACCAGTGGGAGCAGGTTGTTGGCGACCATCGCCCCGGCCAGCCCGGCCGCCGCGCCCAGCGCACCCCAGCGGGGAATCAACAGCACGTCCAGGCCGATCGTTACGGCCAGGGCGACCAGGACGTTGCCGAGGTTCAGCGAGGTACGCCCGGCCATCGCCAGCACCATGTCGACCATGCCGCAGCCGGTGGCGATCAGCATCGCCACCGCCAGCAGCCGCACCACCGGTGTCCCGGCGGTGTAGTCGTCGCCGAAGAGCCGCAGGTAGTACGGGGCGAACAGGATCACCAGCAGGTTGACCGGCCAGGTGATCAGCACCAGCCAGCCGGTGGCGACCTGGTAGAGCCGGTTCGCGGCGTCCCGGTCGCCGGTGCTGAGGGCCTCGGCGAGCCGGGGCTGCACGGACTGCGAGAGGCCCTGGTTGGCGAACTGGATCAGGATCACGAACCGGCCGGCGACCGCGTAGACGGCGGCCGGGCCGAGCCCGCCGAGCGCGGCCACCAGCAGCACGTCCACCCGCTGCAGCGCGAGCTGCGCCACCGCGGCCAGCGCACGCGGGCCGGTGAACAGCCAGAAGTCGCGGCGCAGCCGGTCGCGTTCGGCGCGGTCGCTGCTCGCGCCGGGCGGGCGGCCGGTCAGGTAGACGCGCCGGGCGGCGTATCCGGCCAGGACCGCGACCGGGAGGTAGGGGGCGGCCCAGGCCAGCGCGAAGACCGGCAGTGAGGCGGCGGCCCAGAGCGTGGAGACCCCGGCCAGGCTGACCGTGAGTAGTTGCAGGGAGCTGCGCAGCACCCGGTCCAGCAGCACGGTCGGCCGCATCGAGCGGTATCCGCGGGTGACCGTCAGCAGCACGTCGGTGAGTGCCTGCAGCGGGATGAAGGCGGCCAGCACGCGCAGCCCGGCGGCGTGCCCGGCGATCATCTCGGGGGAGTCGTGCGCAGTGATCCGGGCGATCGCCGGCGCGCCGGCCCACATGACCACCGCCAGCAGCAGCGAGAACACCACGACCGGGGCGAGCCCGATCCGCAGGCAGGGCCCGAGCAGGTGGCTGCGCCCGGTGGCCCGCAGCCGGGCCGGCCAGTACACCAGCCCGGTGCTGGTGCCCAGCTTGGCCAGGCCGCCGGCCAGCACGAACGCGGCGGTGGCCGAGAAGAACGCGCCGGCCTCGGCCTTGCCCAGGGTCCGGGCCACGATCCAGGTGACGAGTACGCCGGTGGTGCCGGCCAGCACCGATCCGGCCATGTTGGCCAGTCCACCGCGGGCCGCCCCGCGCGCCCCGCGACCGGTGCCGGTCAGGGGAGGCGCGGGGCAGGTCTTCGGGCCGGCCGTCATTGGCGGCGCCAGATCGGTGTGTGCCCGAGCCAGCCGGCCAGTGCCTCGTCGTGCGACTGGTAGTAGGCGCTCAGCTCACGCCGCAGGTCGGGGTCCATGTCGGCCTGCCGGGGGCGGGCGTTGTGCTGCTCGAACACCGGCCGTTCCAGGTTCGGGGGCAGGCCCAGGAACGCGCAGACCTCGTCGTAGACCGGTTCCGGCTCGGCGAAGAACCGCTCGCTCTCCACCACGTGGATGCGTTCCCGGCCGACGTGCTGGGCCATCACGCTCAGGTAGCGGGCGTACTCGCCGCGGGCCCGGTAGGCGTGGTGCTGGTGGGCGAAGCTGTAGTACCCCGGGTCGGAGGCCAGCCGCTCCTCCTTGCGGTGCAGGCGGGCCGGTTCCAGCGCGACCGCCCGTCCGAAGTCCCGCTCGGTCTCGAAGCCCCGGGCCACCTCGTGGTGGTGCTGCGAGTAGGCCCGCTCGACCGGGTCCCGGACCAGCACCACCAGCTTCGCGAACGGCAGATCACCGGCGATCCGGGCCACCGCCTGCGGGTGGTACATGTAGTACGGGGCGGATTCGAAGGTCTGCGCCGGCACGCCGTACTTCTCGGCGATCTTCTCGGCCGAGCGCCGGGACGGGAAGTGCGCCCGGTACCAGTCGATGCCGCGCTCGTAGGACGTGTCGAAGTAGTGCACCCCCTTGTGCAGCACGGCCTTGAGCACCACCGGGTGCGCGGCCAGGGCCCGGTACAACGAGGTGGTGCCGCACCGCTGGCCACCGCAGATCAGGAACGACGGCAGCATCCGGCGCTCCGAGGTGAGCCGGCCGTACGAGCGGGAGCCCAGGTGCACCACCCGCTTCATCGGGGCGGGCAACTTGCGTACGTTCATCTAGAGCTCCTCCACGCGCCGGATGAGTACCGGCAGCAGCCAGGTGCCGAGCACGCCGAGCCGGGCGCCGGCCTCGGCCTGACGGTCGGTCAGGTATCGCACGGCCAGGTCGACCAGGTAGAGCAGCGCGGTCGTCTCACGGGCGACCGGCGCCACGCCGAACGGGGCGAGCAGGTCGTCGGCCCGCCGTACCGTGGTCTCCACCGCGCCCCGGGCGTCGCCGCTGCTCTGGATGCGTTTCTGCAGGTCGTGGTGCACCGCGTCGAAGCCGAGCGGCACACCGGTGGCAAACCGTTCCCAGTCCCAGACCAGCAGCGCGTCGGCGACGTTCGCCATGTTCCAGGGTGCCCAGTCGCCGTGCCAGGCGCCGTAGCGCAGCGTGGTCTCCCCGCTGTGCGTGGCGAGCACGTCCACCGCCGAGGCGAGCGCCGCGCCCTCCGGCCGGTCGGCGACCGCGGCCAGGCGGGTGCGCAGCTCGTGCCAGTACGCGCTCTGCGTCAGCGGCCCGGTGGTGTACCCGCAACAGCCGGCGATGTCGAGCATCGCCGCGGTGAGCCGGCGCGGGGTCAGCGGCGCCCGGGGTAGCCAGACCGGCAGCGCCGACTGGACCAGCACCTGCATGCCGCGCCACGGCCCGGCGTGCAGCACCGTCGGCACGGTCAGTTTGGTCAGGCCGCTGCTGCCGATCGCGTTCAGGGCGGCGGTCTCCGCGCGGACCAGGCGCTGGGTCAGCTGGTTGGTGCCGATCTTGGCGAAGCCGAACGTGTCGCCGTCCGGGGTGAGCAACTGCAGCACCGGCTTGCGGTTCGCGCGGGCCGGACCGATGTGGATACTTACCGATAAATCGCGCCGGAGTGAGTCGGTCAGGTACCCGTCGACGCTGGCCGAGACCGGCCCGGTGACCCGGATCCGGTCGCGGAACACCAGCCGGTCGGCGCGGGCCCGCACCGCGGCCACCACCGCGTCCCGCTTCAGCCGGGCCAGGCGGGACTGCGGCTCGGCGTACCGGCGGACGGCGGCCGCGGCCACCGACCGGGACGCGGTCGGCACCAGCAGCCGGGGGCGGTGCGCGTTCGGCACCACCAGGTACTCGGCGATGGTGTGACCCTCGGTGCCGTCGGTATGGCACGGCTCGGGATAGAGCAACCCGAGGACCTCGGTGAGGTGCTGCGTGCGCAGCGCCGCATCACCCGCGGTCAGCTCAGCGGGAGCGGTCTTGACTGGGCTCAATTCGTGTCCCCTCGATCCAGTTGCGCCAGAGCAGCGCGTACGCCAGAACCATGAAGGCCAGGGGGGTGACCAGGGAGTTGTACCAGAGCATCGCGGAGAACGAGCTGACCAGCGCGGCGCTGCCGGCCACCCCGATCGCGCTCCGGTCGCGGCGGAACCGCCACAGGCCGTACCCGAAGAAGCCCAGGTAGCCGGCCGTGCCGACGGCGCCGTTGGCGTAGAGCAGCTGCCAGAGCTGTCCGTTGCCGCCGACGGTGAAGTTGCCACAGCGCTCGCACTCGGAACTCTCGCCGACCGTGATCGAGTTACGCCCGCCGAGGGTGTTGCGGGTACCGCCGTAACCGATCACCGGCGACTCGGTGAAACCGTCCATGGCCCGCTCGATCAGGAACGAGCGGACCCCGTTCGACTTGCCGTTGTCCAGCCGGGCCTGCACCGTGCCGCCGAGCGGGGTGGCCACCAGCGCCAGCCAGATCGTCGCGGTGGCCAGCGCCAGCACGCCGAGGATCCAGAGCTTGCCGGCCAGCACGTAGCGGGCCGAGACGTAGAGCACCACCACGCCGAGGCCGATCCACAGGCCCCGGTTCAGCGAGACCACGGCCGGCGCGATCGAGGCCAGCAGGCAGAGCCAGGCCAGGTTCTTCCTCGCCCGGCTGCGCGTGGCCGCCGCGGCCACCAGCAGCCAGCTGACCAGCAGGCAGAAGTTGTTGCCCCAGGTGTTGGTGTAGCCCCAGGGCGCGGCCGGGCGCGGTTTCTCGCCACCGACGATGTCCATGATCTGCGCCGCGTAGGGGTGCACCAGCGACCGGATGAACCCCTTGTTGCGGATCCCCGGCGGCAGCAGCCACTCCACCGGCGAGGTGAACTCGAAGTTCCCGGCGACCATGCCGAGCAGCCCGCCGAGCACGGTCAGCACGAACATGCCGGCCAGCAACCGGACCAGCCGGCGACGGGACAACTCCTGCTCGGTCAGGTTCCCGGCGTAGAGCAACAACACGGTCAGCGACCCGTACATGGAAAGCTTGTAAAGCACGGCGGGCAGTCGGCCCGCCGCCCTCTCGACCACCGTCTGCGCCGGGTCCGCCCCCAGCGCGGCGATGCTGACCACCGCCGCGACCAGGAAGATGATCCACCAGGCGAAGCCGGGGGGCAGGTGCAGCGGACGGCCCGCGGTCCGCCGCCGGACCAACAGGAACAGCATCGGTACGGCCATCAGCGGGAAGATCAGCACGCCCAGCCCGAGCGCCCACCAGAGCGGGTAGAGCAGCAGGATCCCGGCCACCGGCCAGGACGGCAGCGAGAGGTCGCGGCTGGCGCGGTGCTGGGCCGGACCGGCGATCGTGATCGCCGGGACGACCGTTGTCACTTCTCGTCGCCGTCCGTGGCACCCGGGCCGGCCACGCCGATGATCGAGGTCTCGTCGATGTCGTCCGGCTCGCTCTCCGCCGGCCGCGGCCGGGCGTCGTTCTCCACCGGCCACGGCCGGGCGTCGTTCTCGACCGATCGCGGCCGGACTTCGCTCTCCACCGGTCGCGGCCGGACCTTCGCCGAGACCGGCTCGCCGCGCTCGGACAGTGACGAGAGTTGCTGCGTCGGCTCGTCGATCAGCGGCTCGACATACGGCGGCGGCAGGGTCACGGCCGGCGCGGACGGCACGCCGGCCCGCCGGGTGGTGAGCCGCGGCAGCACCACGGCGCCGAGCAGCCGGGTGCCCACCCGCTGCAGCTGCTCGGTCGCGTCCAGCAGGGCCGGGCGGCGGGTGCGGCGCAGCTCGACCGCGAGGATCGCCGCGTCGGCGAAGCTGGCCAGGCTCTGCGCGTCGGCGCTGCTGCTCGTCGACGGTGCCTCGATGACCACGTAACCGCCCTGCCGGCTGAGCGCCTCCAGGGTGTCGCGCAGCCGCTGCGACTGCATCAGACCGGCCGCGGTCGCCGAGCCACCCGTGGTGATCACCCGCAGCGACGGGATCCGCGGGGTGCGCTGCAGCGCGCGGACCAGGCCGACCCGGCCGGCCAGCAGCTCGGAGAGACCGGGCACGGCGGCGACGCCGAGCATCCGGGCCAGCGGCGCGGCGTCGACCACGCTGTCCGGCAGGTGCGCGCCGATCAGGACGACGTCACTGCCGGTACGGGCGAGCGCCGCCGCCAGGTTCGCCGCGACCAGGGTGCTCGCCGAGCCCCGGCTGGTCCCGGTCACCACGATGATCCGGTCGGTGGGCTCCAGGCTGGCCAGCACCTCGTTGCGCAGCCGGTTGAAGACCCGGCCGCCCGGTCCGTAGGGCTGCAGCACGTCGTCGAAGTGCGGGGTGGTCCGCTCGTCCAGGGCGGCCAGCACCGGCACCCGGCCCCGATCCCGGACGTCCACCGCGGTGACCAGCCGCCGGTCGAACCGTTCCCGCAGGTACGCCAGCGCCAGCCCGACCAGCAGCCCGATCATCCCGCCGGTGGCGATGTCCAGCAGCGTGTTCGGGCTGGACGGCTTCTCCGGCACCCGGGCGTCGCTGATGATGCTGCCGCCGCCGACCGTGGTGGTGGTCAGCTCGTTCAGCTTGCCGGTCAGGTTGTTCAGCTGGTTCTGCGAGTTGCTCCGCAGGCTCTGCAGGTTGCTCTCGGTGGAGCTGCCCCGCTGGGCGATCGCCAGCCGCGCGTTGATCCCGGTGAGCGCGCCGGTGAGTTGCTTGACCTTCAGATTCAGCGAGGCGATCTGCTTGTCCAGCTGGGCCCGCGCGGTCTCCTCCCGGTTCCGCAGGTACGCCTCGGCGAACGCGTGCGACCCGGCCTGCGCCTTCATCGGCGCGTCTGCCTTGAAGGTGATCACCAGAACCGTGGTGTTCGCCGGGACCTGCACCGACACCGAGTGCGCCAGCTCGACCGGCGACACGTCGGTGCGCAGCAGCGCGGCGGCCTTCGCGGCGACCGCGCCGGAACCGATCAGCTGGGCCTCGGTGTCCAGGTTGACGGCGCCCTTGGTCCGGCCGCCCTGCGCGTTGACGTCCTGGTCGACCGGCTGGACCAGCACCGACGAGGACGACTCGTACGTGCGGGGCAGGGCCTGGGTGACCGCGGTGCCGACGCCCAGGCCCGCGGCCGTCGCGACCAGAGCGATCCACCAGTGCCGGCGGACCGCGCCGAGGTAGTGCGCGATATCGGAGGACGGTGGGCGAGACGCTTCCATCGGTGTCCGCGGCCTTTCGGAGGAGTGTCAGCTTTGGGCGTTTCGCCCCAAGGGGCTAAACGCCCCACTCCTACCGCCGGTGATGGGGTCAGCTCAGTTTGGGCTCCACCCAGCCGTTCTCGACCAGGTAGCCGAGCACCTGTTCGACCGCTTCGGCCACCGACATCGTGGTGGTGTCCAGGGTCAGCTCGGCGTCCAGGGGCTCCTCGTACGGGTCGTCGATGCCGGTCATCCCGCGCAACTGACCGGCCCGGGCCCGGGCGTACAGGCCCTTGCGGTCGCGGCGCTCGCAGACCTCCAGCGGGGTCGCCACGTGCACCAGGACGAACCCGGCGCCGGCCTCCACCGCCATCCGGCGCACCGCGGCACGGGCGTTCTCGTACGGGGCGATCGGGCACGCCACCGCCATGCCCCGGTGCCGGCCGACCTCGGCGGCGACCCAGCCGATCCGGCGGACGTTCTTGTCCCGGTCGGCCTTGCTGAAGCCCAGCCCGGCGGTCAGTTCCCGGCGCACCACGTCGCCGTCGAGCAGGGTGACCGTGCGCTCACCGGTCTCGCGCAGCGCGTCGGCCAGGTTGCGGGCCACCGTCGACTTGCCCGAGCCGGACAGGCCGGTGAAGAAGAGCACCAGGCCGCGGTGCCGACGTGGCGGCCGGACCCGGGACAGCTCCTTGGCGACGGCCGGCGGGGTGTGCCACTCGGGCAGCGGGAAGCCCCGGTCCAGCAGGTCGTCGATCTCGGCCGCGGTCATCGCCAGGCGGCGGTTGCGGGGCGGGATGTCGTCGCGCCAGCGCCACTGGCCGTCCCGGTTGTCGTAGGCCAGCTCACGCGGCACCAGCACCCGCAGGCCCGCGCCGGAGAGCGCCTCGCCGGTGGAGAGCACGTGGGTCACGCCGTAGGCGGCGGCCACCCGGGAGCGCAGCAGCGCGTCGCGCATCTCGTCGCCACGCGGCAGCAGCGGCACGGCGACCACGGTGGCCGGGGGCATCCGGTCACGGGCCGCGAAGACCGCCCGGACGAGCGCCTCCGGCGGCAGGCCGTCCGGACCGTGTCCGCTCACCGGGATCAGGATCAGCAGGTGTGCGGCGAGCGTACGGGCGGCGTGCGCGATCTGCGCCAGCTGCGGGCGGTGCAGCGGCCGATCGGCGATCACGCCGAGCACCCGGCCGGGCGGGAGCAGCGACCGGACCTCTTCCGGCGTACGCCGAAGTCGCTGGAACGGACCGTGCCCCCCGTCGCCCATCGGGCGGACCGGGCCGCCCAGGCCGAACCGGTTGTCGGCGATCCGCCAGACGTCGGTGGCCTCGATCGCCGCGATCGGGGCGCCCTCCAGGTCGGTGAGCACCACGTGACGACGGCCGGGGTCGGCCGGGTCGATCCGCTCGGCCAGCTCACCGGGGATCTCCAGCGTCACCGCCACCGGCCACGGGGTGCCGTCGGCCAGGCGACCGGTGCGCTTGAGCGCGGCCAGGTCGGCCCGGACCAGGAATCCGGTCAGCGGCGCGTAGGCCCCGGAGAGCAGCAGCTCGAGATCTGCCAGCTCATAGGGGCGTGGAGCGAACGACGGTGCGTCCCGCAGGACGTCTTCGGGCAATACCGAGCCACTCACTTGCTATCCCCTTGCCGCCGACTTGGGTGACAGTTTCGCAGCCCAGTCCAAGTCGGTCGAGGCGGGATCACGATCTCGGCGCGCCGAGGACGAATTCGGCCGTTCCCCGGACATCGGCTTTAAATCCTATCTTTCTGGACAAAACCGGATGATTTCTTGATACTGGGCGATTGTGAGACGGATCCCGCGTTTAACCGCCCTCGGCACGGCCCTCATGATGGTCCTGGCAACCGCCCTGACCTTGACCGGCACAGAAGGCGCTGACCAGCGCGAACAGCCGGAAAGGATGCCTCAGACGGTGCTCAGCGGAGCACTGGCCACCGGAGCGCCGGCCCGGGCCGCCGCGCCCCGCCCCTGCCGCACCGGGCGCAAGCTGGTGCCGACCTGCGGCATTCTCTGGGGCGTGGCGCCCGGCGCGCTGACCGACGAGCGCGGCCCCTCGGCGCTCGCCGACTTCGAGCGCAAGACCGGCCGCCACCAGGCCGTCTTCCACGCGTACCACCACGGGATCCGGCAGGTCTTCCCGACCGAGCAGGAGATCGCGATCGCCCGGCAGCCCGGCCGCAAGCGGATCCTGCTGCTCAACTGGAAGCCGGAGAGCGTCTCCTGGGCGCGGATCGCCCGGGGCGACCGGCGGACCGACGCGTTCCTCGACCGGATGGCCGATCACCTGCGCCGTGACTACCGGGAGCCGTTCTTCTTCGCGATCCACCACGAGGCCGAGGACCAGGTGCGCGAGCGGCGCGGCTCGGGGTACACGGCCAAGGACTACGCGGCGATGTTCCGGTACGTGGTGAAGCGGCTGCGGGCGCGCGGCGCGAACAACATGGTGACCGTGCTGGTGCACATGGCGTACGTCCCGCACACCACGAAGAGCTGGTTTGTCGACATGTACCCGGGTGACGACGTGGTCGACTGGGTCGGGTTCGACACGTACTCGTACAGCGACCCGGGATACGGCCACGGCGACTTCGCCGAGCTGCTCAACCGGCGGTCGGCGATGAAGCCGCGGTGGCCCGGTTTCTACAACTGGGTGCGCGCGCACCATCCGCGGAAACCGGTGATGGTCGCCGAGTGGGGGGTGTGGTTCAGCAAGCGCAACCCCGGACACATGGCCGAGTTCTACCGCGAAGTGGGACAGCAGATCGGCCGGTTCCCGGCGATCAAGGCGATGGTGCACTTCGAGACGCCGTCCAACAAGAAGGGCCAGGACTCGTCGGTCGACTCCACGCCGGCCGCCCTGCGCGAGTACCGCAGGCTGGGCAAACTCCCGGTCTTCCAGGTCGCGGTGGGCTGACCCGCGACCAAACCTGTGAGAACGCTGAGGGACCCTGAGACTGCCTCAGGGTCCTTCCCTATTCATCGGGGTGCGACGACTTCCTAGGCTGAGGCCGTGAACATCATCGCTACTCAGGCGCTCACCAAGACGTACGGGGGCGGGGTGACCGCCTTGTCCGACCTCACCGTCGCGGTCGAACCCGGCGTCATCGGGCTCGTCGGCGCGAACGGCGCCGGCAAGAGCACGTTCATCAAAATCATGCTCGGCCTGATCGCCCCCAGCGGCGGCTCGGTCCGGGTCTTCGACCTCGACCCGGTCACCGAGACCGACAAGGTGCGGGCGCGGGTCGGATATATGCCGGAGAACGACTGCCTGCCGCCGGACGTCTCGGCCGCCGAGTTCGTCACCCACCTGGCCCGGATGAGCGGCCTGCCGCGCACCGCGGCCCGCGAGCGCGCCTCCGAGGCGCTCCGCCACGTCGGCCTCTACGAGGAGCGGTACCGCCAGATCGGCGGCTACTCCACCGGTATGAAACAGCGGGTCAAGCTGGCACAGGCGCTGGTGCACGACCCCGACCTGCTGCTGCTCGACGAGCCCACGAACGGCCTCGACCCGGCCGGCCGGGACGCCATGCTCGCCCTGATCCACCGGATCGGCACCGAGTTCGGCATCTCCGTCGTGGTCTGCTCGCACCTGCTCGGCGAGGTCGAGCGGATCTGTGACTCGCTGATCGCGATCCAGGGCGGCCGGCTGCTGCGCGCCGACCGGATCTCCTCGATGACGGCCGCCTCCGACGTGCTCGCGGTCGAGGTCACCGAGCGGACCGACGAGCTGGCCACCCGCCTCGGCGAGTTGGGCCTGCCGGTGACCCGGGAGGGCCGGATGCTGCTGGTCCCGATGGAGTCCGATCTGGCGTACGACCAGATCCTGCGCGCGGTCACCGACCTCGAACTCAACCTGCACCGCCTGGACCAGCGCCGGCACCGTGTCGCCGAGCTCTTCACCGCGAAGGAGACCGTCGATGTCTGAGACCGGCGTCATCCATGACATCGGCTACCAGCGGTACGAGGGCCCCCGCCTGGGCCGCGCCGCCGCGATCAACGCGCTCTACGTGCACGGCCTGCGCGCCGCGTTCGGCCTGGGCCGGTCCGCTAAAGCCAAGATCTTCCCCTGGCTGGTCGCCGGGATCACCGTGCTGGTCGCGGTGATCATCGCGGCGGTGAAGTCGCAGATCCCGGACTTCACGTTCGGCTACGTCGACTTCGACGACAACTTGAGCTGGCTGATCATCTTCTTCGTGGCGATCCTGGCGCCGGCCCTGGTCTCCCGGGACATCCGCTCCGGCGTGCTGCCGCTCTACTTCAGCCGCCCGCTGCGCGCCGCCGACTACGTGATCGCCAAGTTCCTGGCCATGGTCACCGCGGTCTGGCTGCTGCTCGGGGTGCCGCAGTTCATCATGTTCCTGGGCGCCGCGTTCACCACCAAGGACGGCTTCTCCGGTGTCTGGGACGAGGTGCAGGACCTGGCGCCCGGCTGGGCGTACAGCCTGCTCTGGGCGCTGCTGTTCACCAGCATCGGCCTGCTCGTCGCGTCGCTGACCGGCAAGCAGGCGTTCGCCGCCGGTGGCATCGTGGCGATCTTCCTGATGACCGCACCGGTGGTCGGTGTGCTCAGCGTGCTGCCGTCCAGCGCCGCCAACCACATGGCCGGCCTGGCCAGCCCGATGACGCTGATCAGCGGGGTCGGCTCCTGGGCCCTGGGCAGCCAGATCGGCCTCGACCTCGGCCGGTACGGACCGATCTACGGCATCGAGGCGTTCTGCCTGATCGCCGCTTCCCTCCTGCTCCTGCTCGCCCGCTACCGGAAGGTGGCCGCGCTGTGACGACACAGACCCAGCCCACCGCGCCTGCCCTGCCGGCCGATACCGCGCCCGGCGTGGTCGACCTGCAGAACGTCTCCCGCTGGTACGGCAACGTCGTCGCGGTCAACGACATCTCGATGTCGCTGGGCGCCGGGGTGACCGGCCTGCTCGGCCCGAACGGCGCCGGCAAGACCACGGTGCTGCACATGATGGCCGGCTTCCTCGCCCCGTCCAAGGGCACGGTCACCATCGACGGCAAGCCCACCTGGCGCAACCCGGCCGTCTACCGTGACCTCGGCCTGGTCACCGAGCGCGAGGCGGTGCACGCCTTCCTCACCGCCGAGCAGTTCGTGCTGGCCTGCGCGAAGATGCAGAAGCTGAAGGACCCGGCCGGAGCCACCCGCCGCGCGCTGGAGCTGGTCGAGATGACCGACGCCGCGCACCGCCGGATCGGCACGTTCTCCAAGGGCATGCGGCAGCGCACCCGGGTCGCCGCCGCGCTGGTGCACGAGCCGCGGGTGCTGCTGCTCGACGAGCCGTTCAACGGCATGGACCCGCGTCAGCGGATGCACATGATGGAGCTGCTCCACTCGCTCGGCGACAACGGGCACACCATCCTGTTCAGCTCGCACATCCTGGAGGAGGTCGAGCAGGTCTCCGGTCTGGTCCAGGTGATCGTCGCGGGCCGCCTCGCCGCCTCCGGCGACTTCCGCAAGATCCGCCGCCTGATGACCACCCGGCCGCACGTGTTCGCGGTGCGCAGCTCCGACGACCGGCGCCTGGCGGTCGCGCTGATCGCCGAGTCGTCGGTGGCCGGCATCGAGATCGAGAACGGCGGGCTCACGGTCCGCGCCTCGGACTACGGCGACTTCACCCGCGCTCTGCCCCGTATCGCCCTCGACCAGGGAATCCGCCTGCACCAGCTGGTGCCGTCGGACGAGTCCCTGGAGAGCGTCTTCTCCTACCTGCTGGAGGCCTGAGATGTCGACCGTCGCCATGATCACGGCGCGCGGCCTCTTCGGCCGGCGCCGGGCGCTCATGCTCCTGCCGCTACCCCTGCTGCTGATCGGTCTGGCGGCGATCTGCCGGGCGTACGACCTGGACCCCTCCCAGTGGGGCACCGCGGTCATCACCGGCCTCGGCTTCGCCGTGGTGCTGCCGGTGATCGCCCTGATCGTCGGCACCGGGGTGCTCGGCTCCGAGGTCGACGACGGCACGCTGGTGCACATCCTGACCAAGCCGCTGGCCCGCCGCGACATCATCCTGGCGAAGTTCGTGGTCGCCGTGGTCGCCACCGCCGTCACCACGTCGATCCCGCTCTTCGTGGCCGGCCTGCTGGCCGGCTCGGCGAAGCTCGGTGTCGCCCTGGCGCTCGCCGCGGTGGCCGGCTCGTTCGCCTACACCGCGTTCTTCCTGATGCTCAGCCTGCTCACCCGTCGCCCGGTGCTGCTCGGCCTGGTCTACATCCTGATCTGGGAGGGCCTGCTGGGCCGCTGGGTGAGCGGCACCCGGGTGCTCTCCATCGAGCAGTACGTCATCTCGATCGCCGCCAAGCTCGAACCGACCACCCTGCTCGACCCCAAGGTCGGCGTCATGACCGCGGTGGTGATGAGCGTGCTGTTCGTGGTGGTGTGCACGGTGATCGCCATCAACCGCCTGGGCTCCTTCAGCCTGGCCGGCGAGACCAGCTGACCCAGGTTCGACGATGCCCCGCACCAACAGTGAAAGCTGTTGGTGCGGGGTATTTCTGTGTGGCACACCGTACCCTCTGTGTGGCACGCAATCTCGGCGCGTATCCGGGTCGCGGACGGCGACCGGAAACTGACCGACTACGAGGTCGCCGTGCTCCTCGCGAACCGCAGGGAGCCGAGATATGACGTCGCCCCGGTGCCGGCGGCAGCCCTTGACGACCTCGACCCCGATTGCCGAATGCATCCGGGTGCTGAAGCGGAACATGCGCCGACGGAGCATCGTCTCCGGGACCTTCCGGGTCGACGAGTGGGAGTACCCCGAGGAGGTGCTCCGGGAAGCCTTGGTCAACGCGCTCGTCCACCGCGACTACTCGGAGAACGCGCGTGGCATGCAGGTGCAGGTCGAGATGTATCCGGACAGGTTGGTGATCCGGAATCCGGGCGGCCTCTACGGGCCGGTCGAGGTCGGTTCGCTCGGCGTGAGCACCGTCACCTCCTCGCGTAACCGGGCACTTCTCAAGATCCTTGAGGACACTCCGTACGGGGACGGGCAGATGGTCTGTGAGAACCGGGGCACGGGGATCGCCCGGATGCTGGTCGTGCTGGGCGAGGCGGGGATGGAACCACCCCGGTTCAGCGACGACATCTCGTCCTTCAGCGTCGAGTTCCCCAATCACACTCTTCTCGACGAGGAAGCGCTCGGCTGGCTGGCGTCTCTCGGCCTGCGCCCGCTGTCGAGATCGCAGATGACGGCGCTCGTCATGATGCGTAACGGCGCGGTCCTGACCAACAGCGGTTACCGCGCCTCGACCGGGGTCCGGGACAGCCGTTCGGCGACTCGTGACCTCAAGGAACTCGTGGATGCCGGCGTGGTCGAGCAGGCGGGGACACGGGGCTCGACGACGTATCAGGTCGCGAGCCCGGTGCAGGCACCCGTGGTCCTGACCGCGAACGAGGAAGGGATCCTGGCCGCCCTCTGGGGCATCGTCCCGCGGTGAAACGGACGAGCCCGGAAACCGTGAGGTCTCCGGGCTCGCTCGGCAGTGCGGGATCAGCCGGTGTTGCGCATGCCGGCGGCGATGCCGTTCACCGTGGTCAGCAGGGCACGCTCCAGCGCCGTCGAATCCGACGGGCCGCGCCGCACGCCGGGCGCGGCCGGTAGCTGGCGGGCCGTCTCGCCCAGGTCGCGGTACTGGCGCAGCAGCGCCACCTGCAGGTGGTGCAGCGGCTCCAGGTACGTGTCCCGGACGCCCAGCGTGCGGGACAGCTCGGGCTGGTTGGAGAGCAGTGCCGTCCCGCCGGTGATGGCCAGGACCTCGCGGACGGTCCGGTCGTACTCCGCCTCGATGGTGGCGAAGATCGGGTGGAGGTTCTCCGGCACCAGCGTCTCGACGTAGCGTCGGGCGATCGACAGGTCGGTCTTGGCCAGCATCATCTCGACGTTCGAGAGGAACGTGCGGAAGAACTGCCAGTGCTCGTGCATGGCGTCCAGTTCGGAGCCGAGACCTGCCTCGCGGACCGCGGCCAGGCCGGTGCCGACGCCGAACCAGCCGGGCACGATCTGCCGGGTCTGCGTCCAGCCGAACACCCACGGGATGGCCCGCAGGCCGCCCAGCCCGGCGTCCGCGTTCGGCCGCTTGGCCGGTCGGGAGCCGATGTTCAGGGCGCCGAGCAGCTCGGTCGGGGTGGCCGCCCAGAAGTACGCGGGCAGGTCCGGGTTCTCGACCAGCTGCCGGTACGCCGTGAACGCCGCGTCCGAGGCGGTGTCCATGGTGGCGTCCCAGACCTCGAGCCGGACCGGGTCGACCGAGAGCGTGGTGTGCAGCAGGGTGGCCTGCAGCACCGCGGCGACGGTCAGTTCCAGGTTCTCCCGGGCCAGGGCCGGCACGGTGTACTTGTCCGAGATGACCTCGCCCTGCTCGGTCACCTTGATCGCGCCGTCCAGCGTGCCGTACGGCTGGGCCAGGATCGCCTCGTGGGTGGGGCCGCCACCGCGCCCGACGGTGCCGCCCCGGCCGTGGAACAGCCGCAGCCGCACACCGTGCCGCGCGGCCACGTCACGCAGCGAGCGCTGCGCCTTGTGGATCCGCCACTGGCTGGTGGTGATACCGGCCTCCTTGTTGGAGTCCGAATATCCGAGCATGACTTCCTGCAGGTCGCCGCGGGCCCGGACGATCTCCCGGTAGGCCGGCAGGGACAGCATCTCGTCGAGCAGGTCACCGCCGGCGTCCAGCTCGGCCGGGGTCTCCAGGAGCGGCACGATGCCGACCCGGGCCCGCCCGGTCTGGATGTCGATCAGGCCGGCCTCGCGGGCCAGCACGGCCGCGGCGAGCACGTCGTCGACGCCGAGGGTCATCGAGATGATGTACGACTCGATGACGTCCGCCCCGAACCGGTCCTGTGACTCCCGGATCGTGTGGAACACGTCGAACGTCTTGCGCGCCGAGTCGGTCAGCGGGGTGTCCGCGCTGGACAGCGGCCGCCGGCCGGTCAACTCGGTGGCGAGCAGCTTGGTGCGCTCGGTCCGGTCCAGGGTGTCGTAGTCGTCGATCTCGCCGACCTGGGCGTACATCTGCTGGAGCACCTCGTGGTGCTTCTCGGCGTGCTCGCGCACGTCGAGCGTGGCCAGCTGCAGGCCGAACGCGGACGCCTGCCGGATCGCGGTGGACACCACGCCGAGCGCGGACAGCTGACCGGAGTTGCGGGCCAGCGAGGCGCGCATCAGCTCCAGGTCGGCGATCAGCTCTTCGCTGCCCAGGTAGTCGCGGCCGGCCACGTGCGGGGTGTCGCGCTGCAGCCGGGTCCGGGTGTTCGTCAGCTTCGCCTTGATCGCCCGGACCTTCAGGCGGTACGGCTCCTCGGCGTTGACCCGGCGGAACCGGTCGGCGACCTCGGGCAGGCTGTCCAGGTCCTGCGCGAGGCTGGCGGAGAGGTCGAGGGACACCCCGCGCAGCCGGCGGGAGACGGACAGCTCGTCGATCAGCTTGTCCATCGCCTTCTCGGCGGACTGGATGCCGTGCTCGTGCTGGATCAGCAGCACGTCGCGGGTGACCTTCGGGGTGACGAACGGGTTGCCGTCCCGGTCGCCGCCGATCCAGGTGCCGAACGTGAGCGGGCGGAACGTCGGCGCGGTCTCCACGCCCAGCCGGCGCAGCGTCTCGGCCAGGTCGTCGAGCACCTGCGGTGCGGCCTCGGCGTACAGGTCCTTGAGGTAGTAGACCGCGTTGCGGGCCTCGTCGGTCGGGTCCGGCCGGTCCAGGCGCAGCTCGTCGGTCTGCCAGAGCAGGTCGATCAGCTCGGCCAGGCGCTTGGTGGAGACCGTGGTGTCGGTGTCGCCGAACAGCGCGGCGGCGGCCGACTCGGCGTCCAGCGAGTCGGCGACCTGACGCAGCTTCGACAGGATCGACCGGCGGGCGGCCTCGGTCGGGTGCGCGGTGAAGACCGGACGGACCGCGAGCCGGCGGGCGGCCGAGGCGATCTCGTCGGCCGGCACACCCTGCTCGGCGATCCGCTTGGCGGCCTGGTCCAGCCAGCCACCCTCTTTGGCGCGGCGGCGGCGCAGATCGCGGGCGCGGTGCACCTGCTCGGTGATGTTGGCCAGGTGGAAGTAGGTGGAGAACGCTCGGGCCAGCTTGGTCCCGGTGGTGATGTCCATGGCGCCGAGCCGTGCGGCGGCGGCCGGGACATCCTGTCGGACCAGCGCGCGGATCTCCTCGACCAGGTCGAGCAGCGGCCGGCCCTCTTGACGGGCCAGCGTCTGGCCGAGCAATGTGCCGATCCGACGGATATCGGCACGTAGCTCAGCGTCGGGCCCATCCCGCTCGTCGAGATGGGCAGCCTGCTCTGTCATCGGGGCGCTCCTTCACTCGGATGGCTCCAGGACGGCGCTGTCCCGACTTCGCCGATCGTATCGGCGTACCCCGGCGCGGGGGTGAATTGAGTCAAGAGTCTCACGGTCGTTCAGGCGACCGCCGGTCACCTGGCCAGACCGAGTGCGTAGCTCGGGTACCACTGACCTGCGGGGGGAGCTCCGCCGCCGCAGGCGCCGTCGGATTCCCCGGGACGTTTCACCCATAGGTACGCATCGGCCAGCGTATTTCCGGTCCGCATCGTGGGCGGGTGGCCGAGCCGTCGGCCGGGCGGGTTGCACCAGTGCCGGTCACCGGCGCCACGGCGGGCCGGTCCGTTGCCATTGCGACTGGTATCGATCACGAAGTGCGCTCCGCCGAGCAGCTTGGAGAGCTCCATTCCGTACCCCATGTTGTCGGTCGTCGTCTCGAAATTGGCGACGTTGAGCGCAAAACCTCGCGCCCGGGTCGCGCCTGCGCGCCGCAGTGCCGGCGCCATCCGGGCGGCCGGGACCCAGGTCGGGTTGCCGGCGTCGAGGTAGATCCGTACGCCGGGCAGCGCGCGCAGCGTGTCGATCGCGCCGGCCAGCAGGGTGAGGCGTTCGGCGGCCCGCTGCGGCCCGAGGCACCCGGTCAGCGCGTGCGCCACGGCGTCCGGTTCGAGGATCACCAGGGCGTGGTGCCCACGCAGGGCCGCGGCCATCGAGGAGACCCATTTCCGGTACGACGGAGCGTCCGCGGCGCCGCCCGCCGAGTGCCCGGCGCAATCCCGGTGCGGGATGTTGTAGAGCACCAGCACGGGCAGCCGCCGTGCCCGGGCCGCTGCGGTGACCAGCTGTCGCGCCCGGCCGACGGTGGCCGCCCGGGAGTCGGTGAACCAACTCGCCACCGGACGTGCGGCGATCCGGCGCACCAGGGCCGCCTCCACGGTGCGCCCGGCCCGCCGCAATGTCCGCAGGTGATCAGCGGCCGCGCCGGTCGGGTCGACGTAGAGCACCGATGCGTCCAGCGGCGCGGCCTCCGGAACCCGGACCGGCGGCATCGGATCGCGGTCGCGCAGCAGGGTCACCGCGGCCGTGGCAAGCACCACCGCGGTGACCAGCGTGCAGTTGCGCAGCCGGCCGGTCTTGTAGAGGTGCCGGGCCATCGGCTCAGCGCACCCGGACCCAGCGGCCGGCCGACGGCACGCCCGCGGCGTCGACCAGGAAGAGCATGTACCAGCCGGAGGGCACCAACCCGGTGCCGTCGGGCACGCCGACGTCGACGCCACCGTCCGCCGGCCGCACGGTCAGCGCGACCGAACGCTGATCGGTGTCGGTCACGTGGGTGACCGAGCTGGGGCGCAGCAGCCGGGCCGAGGTGATCCGGGCGGCGTCCGGGGTGGTGAACCGGGCGGTGGCGCCGCGGGACACCTCGGCCGGCCCGCCGGTGATCGCCGGGCGGGCGCCGCGGAACAGGTACGGCGGGCTGTAGATCTCGATCCGCTGCTCGAACGTGCCGGCGTTCTTCCCGGTCTCGTCGTAGAGCGGGTCGCTGCCCAGGGTGATCACCCGGCCGTCCGGGAGCAGGATGCCCTCGGAGTGGTAGTTGCGGCCGACCGTCGACTCGGCGGCGGTGGTGAACGCGTTGCGCCGCGGGTCGTAGAACTGCGCGTTGTACAGGTCGCTGCGGTGCTCGCCGTGGTACTCGCCGCCCCGGTAGCCGGACGAGCCACCGGTGGTGAAGACCGTGTCGTCCGGCATCACCACTGTGGACAGGTAGCGGGCCGGCTTCGGCAGGTCCGGCCCGGGCCGGTACTCGGGCTTCGCGGCGGACAGGTCGACCACGTCGGTGCGCGCCGTGGACACCTCCGACTCGCCGACGCCGCCACCGCCGAGGATCATCACCTTCTGGTCCTGTGCCGGCGGGAGCAGCACCGACGAGCTGGTCTCGTTGAGCTGCGGGTCACGCAGCCCGGGCACCGGGCGGAACGCGTTGCGCCCCAGGTCCCAGACGCCCGGGGTACGCCCCTCGGTGTCCGAGCCGTAGCCCGCGTTCGAGCCGGAGTAGAAGATCCGGCCGTCGGCCATCAGGTGCAGGCCCGGGTAGGTGGGGAAGTAGCGCTTCCAGCGCGGCTCGGCGGTCCACTTCTTCTGCTGGTGGTGGTACCGCTCGTTGCGGCCGGGCAGCACCCGGCCGAACTGGTCCAGGCCGGAGACCGCGAGCACGTCACCGTCGGGCAGCCCGACCAGGGTCGGGTACCAGCGGTGGTCGGTCAGGTCGCCGGTACGCACGTACTTCTCGGTGACCGGGTCGAACTCGTACGAGGTGCGGTCGCCGCCGTACTCCTGCTTCTCCCGGGTGATCTTGTCGGAGACGCCGTACAGGTTGCGGGCGTCCGGGCCGGACAGGCCGGCCACCGTGTACTGGGCCGGGGCCTTGACGACCGCGCCGTCACCCTTGCGGACGGCGTCCACCCAGACCTCGGCCTGACCGGCGAACACGGCGACGTGCTGCCCGTGCGTGACCTTGCGGGCGGCCGGGACGGTCAGCTTGCTGCGGGTGCGGTATTCGAGGCCGGTCGCCGAGAGCAGCTTGGTGCCCTTGACCAGGACCCGGGGGCCGCCGTCCGGTGACTCGTTCTTGATCTTCATGACTCCGGCGGCGTGCTCGACGTCCTTCTCCAGCACCTCGTACGACTTGGTGCCGCCGGCGATCAGCAGCTTGCCGTCGGGCAGGAAGGTGTGCCCGGCGCAGAACACGTCGGTCGGCGTGTGCACCTCGGTGAACTCGTCGGTGGCCGGGTCGTAGAGCACGGTCCGGAACGACTTGGCCTCGAACTCGTCCCGGTTGTTCCCGCTGCCCGCGACGATCAGCACCTTGCCGGTGTGCAGCAGGGCCGCGTGGATCGCGTTGACCCGGAAGTCGCGAGGGACCGGCAGACGCGACCAGTGCCCGTAGTCCTCTTTGTACGACTGCCGGTTGATCTGGAACTCGTGCACGGCGTGCGCGCCGGCCGCCACCATCGGGCGGTTGGCCAGCGCCACGCCCGCGGTGACCAGCAACGCGGCCAGCACGCTCAGCAACCGGCGGACGAGCGTGGGACGATTGCGCGGCTTCATGCGCCGGTTTCCTTCCGGGAGCGGGCCCGGCCGGTCAGCCAGAGCACGACAGGGGTGAGACAGATCAGCAGGTTGAGGGCGGGCCAGAGGTACATGGCCGGGTCGACGTGGTCGACGAACGGTGAGATCACCAGCAGGGCGGTGTAGAACGCGGCCCAGCGCAGCCCGGGACCGAACGTGGCGAGCCGGTCCGGGCTCGTCGAGTCGCCCTTCGGGGTGACCACAAAACCGGCGCCGCGACGCAGCAGCGCGCCGATCATCGAGGAGACGTAGACCGGGGTGCACAGCGTGGACGCCAGCATCCCGCGCAGGCCGGTCGAGCCGGACTCCTCGTGCGGGCTGACGTTGTGCCGCCGGTTGAACAGGTAGAGCCCGACCTGGAAGAGCGCGGCGTCCACATAGAGCATCAGCCAGACCTGCTGCGGCACCGGCACACCCTTGGCGCCGAGCAGCAGGAAGCAGGTGGCGTTGACCGCGCCCAGCAGCCAGGCCACCGCGGTCAGCGGGTAGTACGACATCAGCAGCGCGTAGTGCATCGCCCGGCCCGCACCGAGGCGCCGGATCAGGCCGAGGAACCGGCGGGCCACCACCTCGTCGGTGCCCCGCGACCAGCGGTGCTGCTGGGTGAAGAAGTCGGTCCACGAGGACGGCCCCTCGCCGACCGCGAGGACGTCCGGTGTGTAGACCGAGCGCCAGCGCTGCCCGGTCGCGGCGTTCTTCGCGGCGTGCACGGCCAGGCTCGTCGCCATGTCCTCGGTGATCGAGTCCTGCAGCCCGCCGATGCTCTTGAGCGCCGCGATCCGTACCGCGTTGTTCGTGCCGACCAGCATGGCGATGCCGCGCCGGTTGCCGGCCCGCTGCAGCAGCGAGTGGAACAGGTACTGCTGCGACTCGGCCCAGCGGGTGATCCGGTTGTCGTAGTTGCCGTACACCTGCGGGCCGACCACGAACGCCACGTCCGGGTCCCGGAAGTAGCCGAGCAGCCGCTCGCAGAAGTTCGGCAGCGGCACGTGGTCCGGGTCCACCGAGACGAACACGTCGTACGCGTCGCCGTGCGCGTCCAACCACGAGTTGTAGTTGCCGTGCTTGGTCTTGGCCTTGAACGCGCCGCTCCCGGTGTTCCACCGCTCCACGCCCTTGCGGCTGAAGTGGCGAATGCCCCGCCGCTGGCACATCAGCTTGACCCGCGGGTCGTCGCCCTCGTCGAGCAGCCAGACCTCGTAGTGGCCGTCGTAGCGGACCTTCCGGGCCGCGCGCAGGGTCTTCTCCACCATCTCGATCGGCTCCTTGCCGGGCACGATGGTGGTCAGGAACGCGATCCGCATGCCGGTGTCCGGCACGACCGGTTGCGGATCACGGGCCCAGAGCGTGGCCAGGCACAGCGTCACGACGTTGACCAGCCGGAACAGCTCGATCACGGTGGTCGCCGCGATCATGCTGCAGGTGGCCGCGAAGAGCACCGGGCGCAGCCGGGGGTCGGGGATCGCGATCGAGGCGACCAGCCAGCCGAGGAACGAGCTCTCGAAGGCGAACGCGAACAGGGTGATCAGCAGGGTGCGTACCGGCCGGCGCGGCGACATCCGGTGCATCCGGACCCGGTACGGCTCGTCGCCCTCCGGCGGCGGGTCGGCGGGCCCGGCCAGCACGCTGTAGGCGCTGTAGTTGTACCGGGACATGACGAGCGTCGAACCGGCCGCGGCGGCGTTCATCGGCGCACGCCCGGGCCGGGTCCGCTGGCCGGGGATGTCGGACGTGTCGTGGGCAGGCTGGGATGCCCCGGGATCCGGGGTGTGCAGGAGGCTCATCAGACGGCGGTGGGCACCGCTGGGCGGACCGACGGGTGTTCCGGACCGGGACTGATCGGCCCTCCGGCGGCTGGCGCGACACTGATCGGACCGGAAGTGATCGGGCCGCCGGCGGCCGGGGCGGCGTTGACCGGGCGGGAGGCCCGGGCGACCGGTGCCGGCCCGCTGTTGCCGGCCAGCAGCAGACGCCGGGGTGTGCCGACCGGCGCGGCCTTGTGGACGAACGCGCGCCGGGCGGCGGCGAAACCGGACCGGTCGGTGTAGAGGTCCCGGCTCATCTCGGCGAGCTCGCGGGTCTCGTACACATCGAGCGGAATGCGTTCGGCGGCGAGCCGCCGGGCCTTCGCGGCCCGTCGCTTCCGCCCGGTCCGCGCGTCGGCGTGCCGCTCGGCGAGCAGGGTCAACCACTGGGCGTACGCCTCGGGATGCCGCGGGCCGACCTCGTCGACCAGGCCGATCCGGACCGCCTGCGCGGTGCTCACCGGCAGCTTGTCCTCGATCAGCCGCTGGGCGCGGTCCGCGCCGACCCGCCGGGGCAGCGTGAACGTGTGCAGCTCGGAGCCGTACAGGCCGACGTCGTAGTACGGGTTCAGCACGATCCCGTCCCGGGCCGCGACCACGTCCGCGCCCAGCCCGAGCATCACCCCGCCGGCGCCGGCGTTGCCGGTGTACGCGGCCACCACCAGCTGCTTCGTACAGGTGATGATCTCCCGGCAGAGCGCGTTGATCGCCCGGAGGTTCGCCCAGGCGGTGCCGGCCGGGTCCGGGGCGCTCTCGATCACGTTGAGGTGGATGCCGTTGCTGAACGCGTCGATCCCGCCGCGCAGCACCAGCACCCGGGTGTCCTGGGCGGTCGCGTGCCGCAGCGCGGTCAGCAGCCGCCGGCAGTGCCCGGGCGCCATCGCGCCGTTGTAGAAGTCGAAGTGCAGCCAGCCGATCGCGCCGGTGCGCCGGTACCGGACCTGCCGGTACGCGTGCGGCGACTCCGGGTCCAGGTGCGCGTCGACCGGCGAGTTCGGCACACCGCGCAGCCGCTCGCCGAGCGCCGTGGTGGCCGGCGCCTTGATCCCGCCCTCGGTGGCCGGCCGCAGGTGACCCAGCCACACGCTGCCGTCCCCGGTGGCGACGAGCACGGCGCCCTGACGGCGGCCGAGCAGCGTGCCGGGGCGGGCGCCACGGGCGGGCGCCGGATGGGCGTCGTAGGCGTACGAGGGAAGGCCACCGACCTCGGTGCGGACTCCCGGTGAGCCGTCCGCGGCCCGGACCCGCCGCACGATCACCTCGGTCGGCGCGCTCCAGTCGAAGGCCCGCTCGGTCTGCCGCAGCAGCGGCCGCGCGGGCGTGCTCTCGGCCGGTACCGGGGTGAACGCCGGGTCGGCGGCCTTGCCCACCACCTCGAGCGCGCACTCCAGCGCGGCGTCCGAGACCGGGCCGGCGTAGAGCGACGACTTGCGCGGCGGCGCGGCCGGCAGCGGGAACGTGCGGGTGGCCCAGATCGGCCCGGCGTCGAACTCCTCGACCGCCTGCAGCGCGGTGACGCCCCAGACCCGCGCACCGTCCTGGATGGCCCGGTCGAGGGCGGACGGCCCGCGGTCGCCGACCGGCCCGGGGTGCAGGATCACGGTGCGCACCCGCTGCCAGACGGCGGCCGGCACCCGGTGGGTGAGGTACGGGCAGAGGATCAGCTCGGGGTCGGCGGCGCGCACCCCGTCGACGACGCTCCGATCGTCACCCGCAAGCAGGACGCCGACCTGGTGACCGGCGTCCCGCAGGGCGCACCAGAGCCGCTGACTCACGCTGTTGAACGCGCTGACGAGCAGCAGGATTCGCAAGTTTGTGCCCTCCCCGGCCTTGCTGGGCGTATGCCCGGGGCACTCTGCCCGCCGCCCCGCACGGCATGTCGGACATGCGGTCCGATAAGGCGCACGCGGCCCGGATGTGTCAGCGGGTCGGACTAAGCTGTGCGGTACACCCCCGCCCCTTCAGGCGACCGGGGTCGTTCGTCGTGCCCTCTGGGGGAAATCCACCATGCAACTCGCCGGACTGATCCCGGCCGCCCTGCGCGACCGTGGCCTCGCCCGAGCCCGTGACCTGGCCTTGAAGGGCTTCGTCGACTCAGACTCGCTCGATCTCACCGCGCCGGTCTCGCTGCGTCCGTTCGTGGTCGCGGCCGTCGCCGGGCGTGCCGAGAACGGTGGCGCCCAGCGCCCGGTGCTCGCGGTCACCGCGACGTCCCGCGAGGCGGACGACCTGGCCGACGCGCTCGGCTGCCTGCTCGAGCCGGACCGGGTGACGGTCTACCCGTCCTGGGAGACGCTGCCGCACGAGCGGCTGTCACCCCGATCGGACACCGTCGGGCGCCGGCTGGCCGTGCTGCGCCGGCTCGCCCACCCCGGTGAGCAGCCGCTGCAGGTGGTCGTCGCGCCGGTGCGGTCGCTGCTGCAGCCGCAGCTCAAGGGCCTCGGCGACCTGGAGCCGGTGGAGCTGGTCACCAAGCGGGAGGCCGAGCTCGAGGCGGTCGCGCGGCGACTGTCCGACATGGCGTACGCCCGGGTCGACCTGGTCACCAAGCGCGGTGAGTTCGCGGTCCGCGGCGGCATCCTGGACGTGTTCCCGCCCACCGACGAGCACCCGTCCCGGGTCGAGTTCTGGGGCGACGAGGTGGAGGAGATCCGCACCTTCGCGGTCGCCGACCAGCGGACCATCGAGCAGGTCGAGCGGCTGTGGGCGCCGCCGTGCCGGGAGCTGCTGCTGACGCCGGAGGTCCGGGTCCGGGCCGCCCAGCTGGCCGCCGAGCACCCGGAGATCGGCGAGATCCTGGACAAGCTGGCCGAGGGCATCCCGGTCGAGGGGATGGAGTCGCTCGCGCCGGCGCTGCTCGACGGCACCGACAGCATGGAACTGCTGCTGGACTGCATGCCGGCCGGCACCCACGTGCTGCTCTGCGACCCGGAGCGGATCCGGACCCGGGCGCACGACCTCACCCGTACGTCGGATGAGTTCCTCGAAGCGTCCTGGGCCGCGGCCGCCGTCGGCGGTCAGGCGCCGATCGACGTGGGCGCCGCCGCCTTCCACAGCCTCGCCGACATCCGTGCGCACGCCGCCGTCCTCAAGCAGCCGTGGTGGACGGTGTCGCCGTTCGGCCTGGCCGCGCCGGAGCCGGCCGCGTCGGACACCCCGTGGCTCGCCGAACCGGAGGTGGAGGTCGCGCCGGACGCCGGTGACGCCGTCGCGCTGGCCGCCCAGTCGGTGCCGCTCTACCACGGTGACACCGCCAAGCTGGCCGGCGACCTGGCCGGCTGGGCCGCCGACGGCTGGGCCATCGCCCTGATCTTCGAGGGCAAGGGGACCGCGCAGCGCGCCGCCGAGCTGCTGCGCGACGCGGGCCTCGGCGTCACCCCGGTCGACGCGATCGAGAAGCCGATCGCCGGCGGTCAGCTCCTGATCACCTGCGGCGGGCTGAACCACGGCTTCGTCGACGAGGCCTCCCGGCTCGCGGTGATCACCGGCAACGACATCTCCGGCGGCCGGGGCGCGTCCACCAAGGACATGCGCAAGCTGCCGGCCCGGCGGCGCAACACCATCGACCCGCTGGAGCTCAAGACCGGCGACTTCGTGGTGCACGAGCAGCACGGCATCGGGCGGTATGTCGAGCTGGTGCAGCGCGCGGTCAACGGCGCCGAGCGCGAATACCTGGTGCTGGAGTACGCCGCCTCCAAGCGCGGCCAGCCCGGCGACCGGCTCTACGTGCCCACCGACCAGCTCGACCAGCTGTCCCGCTACGTCGGCGGCGAGTCGCCCACGCTGCACAAGATGGGCGGGGCCGACTGGCAGAAGAGCAAGGCGCGGGCCAAGAAGGCGGTCCGCGAGATCGCCGCGCAGCTGATCCAGCTGTACGCCGCCCGGCAGGCCTCCCAGGGCCACTCGTTCGGGCCGGACACGCCGTGGCAGCGCGAGCTGGAGGACGCGTTCCCGTACACCGAGACGCCCGACCAGATGGCCGCGATCATCGAGGTCAAGCACGACATGGAGCTGCAGGTCCCGATGGACAGGCTGATCTGCGGCGACGTCGGGTACGGCAAGACCGAGATCGCGGTGCGCGCCGCGTTCAAGGCGGTGCAGGACGGCAAGCAGGTGGCCGTGCTGGTGCCCACCACGCTGCTCGCCCAGCAGCACTTCAACACGTTCACCGAGCGGATGAGCCAGTTCCCGGTGCAGATCAAGCAGCTGTCCCGGTTCCAGACGCCGAAGGAGGCCACGCTCGCGCTGCAGCAGGCCGCCGAGGGCACCGCGGACATCGTGATCGGCACGCACCGGCTGCTGGCGAAGTCCACCAAGTTCAAGAACCTCGGCCTGATCATCGTGGACGAGGAGCAGCGGTTCGGCGTCGAGCACAAGGAGCAGCTCAAGGCGCTGCGCGCGTCGGTGGACGTGCTGACCATGTCGGCCACCCCGATCCCGCGGACCCTGGAGATGGCGATCACCGGCATCCGGGAGATGTCCACGATCGCCACCCCGCCGGAGGAGCGGCACCCGGTCCTGACCTATGTCGGTGCACAGGACGACAAGCAGGTGGCCGCGTCCATCCACCGCGAGCTGCTCCGCGACGGCCAGGTGTTCTACCTGCACAACCGGGTCGAGTCGATCGACCGGGCGGCGCGCCGGCTGCGTGAGCTGGTGCCCGAGGCGCGGATCGCGGTGGCGCACGGCCAGATGAGCGAGGAGCAGCTGGAGAAGGTGATGGTCGGCTTCTGGGAGAAGGAGTTCGACGTCCTGGTCTGCACCACGATCGTCGAGTCCGGCATCGACATCCCGAACGCCAACACCCTGATCGTCGAGCGGGCCGACCTGCTCGGCCTGTCCCAGCTGCACCAGATCCGCGGCCGGGTCGGCCGGGGCCGGGAGCGGGCGTACGCGTACTTCCTGTACCCGCGGGAGAAGCCGCTCACCGAGCACGCCCACGAGCGGCTGGCCACCATCGCCCAGCACACCGAGCTCGGCGCCGGCATGTACGTCGCGATGAAGGACCTGGAGATCCGTGGCGCCGGCAACCTGCTCGGCGGCGAGCAGTCCGGGCACATCGAGGGCGTCGGCTTCGACCTCTACGTGCGGATGGTCGGCGAGGCGGTCAGCGCGTTCAAGGGCGAGCGCCCCGACGAGGAGGCGCCCGAAGTCAAGATCGACCTCCCGATCGACGCGCACCTGCCCACCGACTACATCTCGGTCGAGCGGCTGCGCCTGGAGATGTACCGCAAGCTCGCCGAGGCCCGCGACGACGCGCGGCTGGAGGAGGTCATCGCCGAGATGACCGACCGGTACGGCGATCCGACCGCCCCGGTGGTCAACCTGATCGCGGTGGCCCGGTTCCGGCAGCTGGCCCGGGCGTACGGGCTGACCGACGTGTCGATGCAGGGCAAGCACATCCGGTTCTCCCCGCTCAGCCTGCTCGACTCGAAGCAGATGCGGCTCAAGCGCTACCACCCCGACTCGGTCTACAAGACGGTGAACGATCAGGTGAGCGTCCCGCGCCCGTCCACCCGCCGGGTCGGCGGCGAGCCGCTGCGCGACCAGGCCCTGCTCGAGTGGTGCGGCCAGCTGCTCAAGGACGTGCTGGGCGAGGTGCCGGCCCCGGTCAAGGTCTGACGTCCGACGCCACCCCGTCCCGCCGGGCGGGGTGGCGACGTAGGTCACATTTACTCGTGAGAGAGTGTGGACCATGCAGCGTGCCCGCCGTTTCGCATCCATGGCTGTCGTCGCGTCCCTGGCTCTCGCCGGCCTCTCCGCCTGCCGGTCCGGCCCGGCCGTGGCCGCCTACGTCGGCGACACCCGGATCACCGAGGACCGGGTCGAGCAGATCTGGGCCGACGCGCGGGCCGTGGTGGCCGCCAGCCCGCCGGTGGTCGACCCGGTGACCGGCGCACAGAAGAAGGCGACCCTGCCGATCACCCGGGCCGACGTGGTCGAGGTGCTGGTCGGGCGGGAGTTGCTCAACCGGGTCGCGGCCGAGCAGAACGTGACGGTGCCCTCCGGCATCCCGTACGACAAGGTCGCCACGATCGTCGGCATGTCGGAGAAGGCGGAGTACGTCCACCTCTTCGGCCAGAACCTCACCCTGCAGTACGAGGTCGAAGGCGCGATGACCGGCGTGCCCGAGCTCAGCGACGAGCAGCTGACGACCGTTCTGCAGCGGTTCACCGCGAACGGGACCGTCCCCGCGGACACCACGGTGGCCGTGCTCCGGACCAAGATGCCGGCCCAGCTGACCCAGGCGGTCCAGCTCGGCATCGCGCTGCGCGACCAGATGAGCAACGCCGCCGTGCCGCTGGACATCTCGGTCAGCCCGCGGTACCAGCCGCTGGAGATCAGCACGTTCGACTACCAGAACGACCAGACCTCGCCGTACTTCCCGCTGGTCAGCGTGCCGGTGGGCGACGACACGGCCGTACCGGTCGCCGACTTTTCTTGAGCGAGCAGACCTTGAGCAACCGGATCGTCCTGCTGGTCACGTCGCCCCGGCTGCCGGCCGGGCTGCTGACCGCGGAGGCCTGGGACACCGTCCGATCCGGCCCGGTCTTCGCCGCCGCCGAGTCCGAGCAGGCGACGGCCCTGCGGGTGGCCGGCATCCCGGTCACCGTGCTGGACACCGACGCGCAGGGCCTGCTCGGCGCGATCGGCGCCGCCCCGGTGGCGGTCTGGCTCGCCGGTCCGCAGGGTGACCAGCCGTTCGCCCGGCAACTCGGCCTGCGGCTGGCCCGCGAGCCCGGGCTCGCCGAGCTCGAGCTGATGTACGGCTCCTGGGACCCGCCCGGCGCCCGGCTGCTGGACGCGGTCGCGGTGATGGACCGGCTGGTCTCGCCCGGCGGTGACCCGTGGAAGCGGGCGCAGACTCACCGCACGCTCGCGCCGTATCTGCTCGAGGAGAGCTACGAGGCGTACGACGCGATCGACCGGGACGACCTGGACGAGCTGCGCGAGGAGCTCGGCGACGTGCTGCTGCAGATCGTGCTGCACGCCCGGCTCGCCGAGGAGCTGCCGGACGGCCGGGCCTGGAACGTCGACGACGTGGCCGGGACCCTGGTGGAGAAGATGGTGCGGCGCAACCCGCACGTCTTCGCCGGTGAGCACGTCGAGGACATCGAGGAGATCACCGCCAACTGGGAGCGGATCAAGCGCGAGGAGAAGGAGCGCGAGTCCGTACTGGACGGGGTGGCGCTGAGCCAGCCGGCGCTCGCGCTGGCCGCCAAGGTGCTGCACCGGGTCGAGCGGGGCGCGGTGGACGTGCCCCTGCCGCCCGGTGACGAGCTCGGCCCGGCGCTGTTCCGGCTGGTTGCCGACGCCCGTGCGGCGGGCCTGGATCCGGAGGCTGAGCTGCGGCGGGCCACTTTGGCGTACGCCGAAGCGGTGCGAGCGGCGGAAATTGTCGGACCCGCCGAGTAGTTTTCTCGGCATGCCGGAGTTCGTACCGCTCGCCGAGCGCATCGCCGACGCTCTGCTGGAGAGCGACCCCGTGACCGCCCTCCACGCGGGTGACCACCGTTTCGACAATCGCCTGCCCGACCTCTCCGCGGCGGCCACCGCGAGCCGGGCCGCCATGCTGCGCGACGCGGCCGACGCGCTCAGCGGCATCGACGCCGAGGGGCTCGACTCCCAGGAGCAGGTCGACCACGCGATCCTGTCGGCGCAGGTGGATCGCCGGCTGTTCGAGTTCGCCGAGATCCGCGAGCACGAGTGGAACCCGCTGGCGCACAACCCCGGCCCGCTGCTGCACGCCCTGCTGTCCCGCCCGTTCGCGCCGGCCACCGAGCGGTTGGAGAGCCTGCGCGGCCGGCTCGCCGCGCTGCCGGACGCGCTGGCCACCGCCCGCGCCGTGCTGCGGGACGTGCCACGGATCCACGCCGAGACCGCGGCCGGCCAGTTCACCGGCACGGCCGCGTTGATCCGCGACGAGCTGCCCCGGCTGCTGGCACAGGAGCCCGGCCTGCGCGCGACGGTCGAGCCGGCCGCCGCTGCCGCGCTGGCGGCGCTCGGTGAGTTCGACGGCTGGCTGGGCGGTGTGCTGGAGAGCGGCGAGCCGGGCCGTGACCCCCGGCTCGGCCGCCGCCTGTGGGAGGCGCGCCTCTGGCACACCCTGGACACCGAGCTCTCCGCTTCCGAGGTGCTCACCCGCGCCCGGGCGAATGTCGACCGCGTCTCCGACGAGCTGCGTACCCTCGCCGCCGACCTGGTCGGTGGCAAGGCCGATGACGAGACCGTGCGCCGCGCCCTGGACACCATCGCCGAGCAGCACCCCGACAACACCTCCGTCGTCGGCCTGGCCCGGGCGACGATGGAGGAGGCGACCGCGTTCGTCCGGCGGCACGACATGGTGTCGCTGGTGGACGACCCGTGCGTGATCGAGGAGATGCCGGAGTTCGCCCGCGGCGTCGCGGTGGCCTATTGCGACCCGCCCGGCCCGCTCGAGACCGCCGACGTGCCCACGTTCTACTGCATCGCACCGGCCCCGTCCGGCTGGTCCCCCGAGCGGATCCGCAGTTTCTACCGTGAGTACAACAACGAGATGATCCGCAACCTCACCGTCCACGAGGCGATGCCGGGTCACTTCCTGCAGCTCGCGCACGCGCGCCGGTTCCGTGGCAGCAGCCCGGTCCGCGCGCTCGGCCGGTCCGGCCCGTTCGTCGAGGGCTGGGCGGTCTACGCCGAGGAGATGATGGCCGGTCTCGGCTTCGGCGGCCCCGCGGTCAAGCTCCAGCAGCTCAAGATGCAGCTGCGGATGAGCCTCAACGCGATCATCGACCAGCTGGTGCACTGCGAGGACCTGCCGGAGTCCGAGGCGATGGCCCTGATGACCGGTCGCGGCTTCCAGGAGGAGGGCGAGGCGGCCGGCAAGTGGCGGCGCGCCCTGCTCACCTCGACCCAGCTCTCGACGTATTTCGTCGGCTACACCGAGGTGGCGGGCCTGGCCGCGGCCCGCCCGTTCGGCGCCACCCCGAAAGCCTGGCACGACGCGATGCTCGCGCACGGCTCACCGCCCCCACGCCACCTCCGCACCCTCCTCGGCGTCTGACCCCCGCTTCCACAGCCGGCACCGCCGCGGCCCCCGCGAGACCGGCGACCGCCATACGGCCGTTTAATGGCCACCACGGCCAGCTCGCCGTGCCCGGCTGGTCGTGAGGGCCGTCATGGCGGCCGTTTAATGGCCACCACGGCCAGCTTGCCGTGCCCGGCTGGTCGTGAGGGCCGTCATGGCGGCCGGATTAGGGCCGCCAGGGCCAGCTGGCCGTGCTCCAATGCCACTCAGCTTAAGTTGATCTTGCTGGGGCGTGGGCTGCCCGGAACCGCCCGGCCCGCGAGGCCATCCCGGCCCGAGCAGTGGCGCGGGTGACCGGATACCGGCGAATACCCGGCCGTGCGCTCGCGGCCGGGATGCAACCGACCCGGCCGGATGTAACCGACCCCGGCTGGGGGTGAACACAGTGTCTGCCTGAGGAGCGTCGAGCATGATGATCGCCGTCTGGTCGCCCCTCGATCACCCTGTGGCCGGCGAGGGTGCACGTGCCCGCTCGGGTGCACCTGTCACTGCTGGGCAGGGCGGTGAGAGTCCGCAATGCCAGATCGCGTGCGGCTACCGCCCACCTGGGGGCGGTAGCCGCACGCACCACCCGACCGCGGACCGCCACCGCCCCGAACCCGACCGACCGCGGACCGCCACAGCCCCTTCGGTGCCAAGCGCGGACTTCCACCGCCCCTTCGGCGCCGAGCGCGGACTCCGGCCGCCCCACCGACGCCGAGCGCGGACTTCCACCGCCCCACCGGCATCGATCACCCACGCTGACCGTTACAGCAACACCGAGCGACGGCCCGCAACGACACCCCTAACCCACCTGCACCCGAACACATCGGGAACCACCCCAAGACCGCAGAGCCCCACCGAGATCAAAATAGGCTGAGCGGCATTGGGCCGTGCTCGGCTGGTGCTGGGGGCCGTTATGGCGGCCGTTAAGGGCCGCCAGGGCCAGCTCGCCATGTTCGGCTGGTCGTGAGGGCCGTTATGGCGGCCCGATAAGGGCCGCCGTGACCAGCTCGCTGGGCGGGAGCGTGCTGCTGCTGACGCCCCGGGAGCGCGGGACTCGCGTGGCCGCGGACGTGCCGGGCACGCGTACCCCCCGCAACCCGGAGCGGACCACCGGCCCGGATCGAATACCCACATCCCAGGACGACCTGGCCCGGCTGGGCGGTGAGCGGCGTCGCGGACCACGACCAACCGCCATCCCCGCCTGGCTGCCAACCCCAGCCACCCGCCACCCACCACCCGCCACGTTTGCCGGGTCGCCCGCTTTCCGTCAGCGCCAGCTGCGAGCAGGCAGACCAGGCCCGTGTCGCGCCCTGCAACCACCAGGCAACTGCGAGCGGGGCAGGCGCCAGCCCCGGAAGCGCCCAGCGACCAACCAGCCCCGCATCGTCGCGCACCTGCCCAGCCGCCGGAGCGGCCGTGCCCGCGCTGCCCGCGCTGCCCGCGTTGCCCGCGTTGCCCGCGTTGCCCGCGTTGCCCGCGCTGCCCGCGCTGCCCGCGCTGCCCGCGCTGCCCGCGCTGCCCGCGCTGCCCGGGTGGGGAAGGCGCGAGGCGGGGACTTCGTAACTCCGGACCGGGGCTTATGGCGCTGACCGTGCCCCGCCCCGAGGTGGAAAGCTGGCCGGAGAACGCCCGATGATATTCACGAAATGAGTGCCCGAAAAACGACAACCACCGATTAGCCGGCCGCCGACGAGAATTATGAATTCAGGCGGACTCCGCGGCTTTGGTGCGCATCAGGAGCTGGTATCGCATGACATAACGCCTAATGATCTTCGCGGCCGTCTCGTCCGGGTCGTACAGGGCGACCATCTCCACCGACAGCGGCCCCCGGACCGGCACCTGCTGGCGCATCGCGCTGGCCTTCGTCACCGTCCCGGCCAGCTCGACCAGGTCCGGGCCGAGCTGGACCTGCAGCTGCACGTCGTGACCAGGCCGCACCTCGACGTCGGTGAAGTGGGCCCGCACCGAGCGTTCGCTGATGTCGTGCACCCAGCCGATCACGTCCGGGTGCTCGGACCGGATCATCACGATCGGCTCACCGCCGCCGCCGCGCACGTACAGGCGGTTCTGGGTGATCTGCGGCTCGCCGATCAGGTGCAGTTCGGCCCGGTTCTCCTCGGCCGAGCTCACCGTGGCGGTCGCCAGGTACCGGCCACGGGGCGCGGCGGACCAGCGCAGGACCACGGTGCTACCGATCAGCGGCATCTGGGCGCGGGCGAGCGAGACCGTCACGGCCGCGGGGGAGGCGGCCACGACACGGACGCCGGTGTGGCTTTCGCCCCCGGCCTCCAGCTCGACGCGTGCGCCGTCCTCGGGAAACAGGCTGCTGCTCATAGTGCCCCCTGTTTCGGCAGGCGGGCCCCGGTTGTGAGGCATACCGGGCGGTGAAGTTGACCGGCCGGGCGAACGAGCGGCAGGCGGGCTCGATACGCTCTTCGAGTGTGGTCGGCCCGCAGGGTCGCGGACCGAAACTGTATCCGTACAACCGTTAGGGAGCGACACCACAAATGGCCACCATCGAAGCAATCGTCGCCCGCGAGATCCTGGATTCCCGGGGCAACCCGACCGTCGAGGTCGAGGTCGGCCTGGACGACGGCACGGTCGGCCGCGCGGCGGTTCCCTCCGGCGCCTCCACCGGTGCGTTCGAAGCGCTCGAGCTCCGTGACGGCGACAAGGGCCGCTACCTCGGCAAGGGTGTCGAGAAGGCGGTCGCCAACATCGAAGACAAGATCGCCGACGAGCTGATCGGGTACGAGGCGAGCGAGCAGCGCCTGATCGACCAGAAGATGCTCGACCTGGACGGCACCGACACCAAGTCGGAGCTGGGCGCCAACGCGATCCTGGGTGTCTCGCTGGCCGTCGCCAAGGCTGCCGCGCTCTCCGCCGAGCTCCCGCTGTTCCGTTACCTCGGTGGCCCGAACGCCGCCGTCCTGCCGGTCCCGATGATGAACATCGTGAACGGTGGCGCGCACGCCGACTCCAACGTCGACGTGCAGGAATTCATGATCGCCCCGATCGGCGCCCCGACCTTCCGTGAGGCGCTGCGCACCGGCGCCGAGGTCTACCACGCCCTCAAGTCCGTACTGAAGAAGAAGGGCCTCTCCACCGGCCTCGGTGACGAGGGCGGCTTCGCCCCGAACCTGCCGGCCAACGCGGCCGCGCTGGACCTGATCGCGGAGGCCGTCGAGGCGGCCGGCTTCACCCTGGGCAGCGACATCGTGCTGGCCATGGACGTCGCCGCGACCGAGTTCTACAAGGACGGGTCGTACCTGTTCGAGGGTTCGCCGAAGTCGACCGACGAGATGATCGCGTACTACGCGAAGCTCGCCGCCGACTACCCGATCGTCTCCATCGAGGACCCGCTGGCCGAGGACGACTGGGCCGGCTGGAGCGAGATGACCGCGCAGCTGGGCAGCAAGATCCAGATCGTCGGTGACGACCTGTTCGTCACGAACCCGCAGCGCATCGCCCGCGGCATCGCCGAGTCGGCCGGCAACGCGGTCCTGGTCAAGGTGAACCAGATCGGTTCGCTGACCGAGACCCTGGACGCCGTGGACCTGGCCCACCGGGCCGGTTTCAAGACGATGATGTCGCACCGTTCCGGTGAGACCGAGGACGTCACCATCGCCGACCTGGCGGTGGCGGTCGGCTCCGGCCAGATCAAGACCGGCGCGCCGGCCCGCTCGGACCGGGTCGCCAAGTACAACCAGCTGCTGCGCATCGAGGAGCAGCTGGAAGGCGCCGCCCGGTACGCCGGTGCGGGCGCGTTCCCGCGTTACCGCGTCGCGTAACAGCAGCCCGGCAGATCATGGATTGTGGCACCCGGACACGAACGGGTGCCACAATCCGTGGCAGGCCTCCACGAGTGGGAAGTGGCAGGCCTCCATAAAGCCACGAGCGGGAAGGGGCTGAGATGACACAGCGTCGCATGCCGAGCGGTCAGGGCCCGGCCCGCCGTTCCGGTGCGAGTGGTCGTCCCAGCACGTCCCGCACCCGTGGCACCAGCCCGGTCCGGGTCGAGGCCCGCCCGACGGTCCGGGTGCCCACGTCTCGCACGGCCCGCCCGACCGGCTCCCGGCGTACGTCGCAGTCCGGCGGCCCGGCCGCCAAACGCACCGCGGCGCCGCGTCCTCGCGCGCTGACCAGCCGGGCCACCGTCCTGCTGGCGGTCTTCGTGGTGCTGGCCCTGGCCTACACCTATCCGATCCGGGTGTATCTGCAGCAGGAGTCGCAGATCGCGCAGATGGAGCGGGAACAGACCGAGCAGCGGGCCGACATCGCCGCGACGGCGAAAGAGCTGGAGAAGTGGAAGGACAAGGAGTACATCCGGATCCAGGCGCGCAAGGACCTGTATTACGTGCGCCCCGGTGAGACTCCGCTCCTGGTGATCAACGACCCGGAGGGCGCCGCCCGCGACGCCGATCAGAAAGCCCCGGCGGCCGCCCCGGCCCGCTGGTACGACACGCTGTGGCACAGCGTCCAAGCCGCCAACGCGGAGCCTTCGAACTGATGCAAGCACCAGACCCCGCCGACCTCGACATCGTGGCGGCCCAGCTCGGCCGCCGTCCCCGTGGCACCCGGGCGATCGCGCACCGCTGCCCGTGCGGCAACCCGGACGTGGTGGAGACCGCGCCCCGTCTCGACGACGGCACGCCGTTTCCCACGACCTACTACCTGACGTGTCCGCATGCCACCGCCGCGTGCAGCCGGCTGGAGTCGGCCGGCGTGATGCGCGACATGCAGGAGCGGCTGAGCACCGACCCGGAGCTCGCCGCACACTACGCGCGATCGCATCAGGACTATCTGGACCGCCGCAACGCCATCGAGGAAGTCCCGGAGATCAAGAACTTCTCCGCGGGTGGCATGCCGGACCGGGTGAAGTGCCTGCACGTCCACCTCGGGCACGCGCTCGCCGCGGGCCGCGGGGTGAACCCGTTCGGCGACGAGGTCCGTGACGCGATCGAGCCCTGGTGGTCCGGCGGCCCGTGTATCAAAAAAGACCCGGAAGACCCGGCCCCGTGCTGATCCGCCGCGCCCGGACCGGTGACGTCAAGGCGATCCGGTCCCTGGTCGACACGTACACCACTGATCGGCGTCTGCTCAGCAAGGCCACCGTCACCCTCTACGAGTCGGTCCAGGAGTTCTGGGTCGCGGTCGACGAGGACGACGCGGTGGCCGGCTGCGGCGCGCTGCACGTGATGTGGGAGGACCTGGCCGAGATCCGTACGGTCGCGGTCCACCCGGATCGGCGCGGCCGCAAGATCGGCCACAAGATCGTCGAGGTGCTCCTCGAACAGGCCCGTGAACTCGGCGTCCGCCGGGTCTTCTGCCTCACCTTCGAGACCCACTTCTTCGGCTCGTTCGGGTTCACCGAGATCGACGGGGCCCCGGTGCCGCACCCGGTCTACGAGCAGTTGCTGCGCTCCTACGACGAGGGTGTCGCGGAGTTCCTGGACCTGGAACGAGTCAAGCCGAACACCCTGGGGAACAAGCGAATGCTGTTGCACCTATGAGAGTCGCCGCGATCGACTGCGGCACCAACGCGGTCCGCCTGCTGATCGCCGACGTGGTCGACGACCGGCTGACCGACGTCGTGCGGACCATGGAGATCGTCCGGCTGGGCGAGGGCGTGGACCGCACCGGGATGCTGTCCGCCGCGGCGCTGGAGCGCACCCGCACCGCGCTGGTCCGCTACGCCGCGTTGATCAAAGATTCAAAAGCGGTCAGCGTACGGATGTGTGCCACCTCCGCCTCCCGTGACGCCTCGAACGCGCAGGACTTCCGGGACATGGTCCGCGGCGTGCTCGGCATCGACCCCGAGGTGATCACGGGGGAGCAGGAGGCCGCGCTCTCCTTTCTGGGCGCGGTCAAGGGGCTCGCCGCCCCGGGGCCCTACCTGGTCTTCGACCTGGGTGGCGGCTCGACCGAGTTCGTCACCGGCACGGACACCGTCGAGCAGGCGATCTCGATGGACATCGGCTGTGTCCGGATGACCGAGCGTCACCTGCACAGCGACCCGCCGACCGCGGACGAGCTGGCCGCGACCGAAAAGGACGTCACCGCGGCGGTGGACATCGCCCTGGCGGCGGTGCCCGGCCGGGCGGCGCGCACGCTCGTCGGGCTGGCCGGCACGGTCACCACGGTCGCGGCCCTGGCCCACGAGCTGCCCGAATACGACTCGGAGCGCATCCACCACAGCGAGATCAGCCGGGACGCGGTCACCCGGGTAACCGCGGAGCTGCTGGCGATGACCGTCGAGCAGCGGCTGGCGCTGCCGGTGATGCACCCGGGCCGGGCCGACGTGATCGGGGCCGGTGCCTTGATCATGCGGGTCATCATGGAGCGTTCCGGGCACGATTCGGTGATCGCCTCCGAGCATGACATCCTCGACGGGATCGCCTTCGGCCTGGCCGCCGGCTGACCACAACCCCATCAATCGGTTAACAACGCCCGGTATTGGCTAGGCCGTACCGGTGCCTGACGCTGCCTGAACGGCCGACAGTTACTGGCGTTTCGGCCGGATTTCGCCACCCCGTTGTCGTCGCGGGGGCACGCAGTGTCATCTTCCCAGCAAAGTCTCAGGTCTTCTTGAGCCGACGTCGATAACCGCAGGTGAAGTGGGGTCGCGCTAGGCATCGGCGTGTCGCTATCCTCGCCTGCCAAGCGATCGGGCGTCGATCGCTCGTGAAAGGAAGCATCAATGTCCAACCCGGTTGAGCCGCCCTCGTACGGCGCGCAGAATGTCCCGCCGGCCAACGGCGGGCAGTCTTTCCCGCCGCCGAACGCCGGTGCTCCCGGTTACCCGCCGCCGAACGCCGGCGCCCCCGGCTACCCGCCGGCCCCCGGCTTCCAGCAGGGCGGAACCCCCGGTTACCCGCCGGCCCCGGGCACCCCTGGCTACCCGCCGGCGCCCGGCACCCCCGGTGGCGCCCCGGGTGTCATCCCCGGCTTCGAGTCGCCGAAGAAGTCCAAGAAGTGGCTGAGCATCGTCGGCGCCGTCGTGATCGGTGCGCTCTTCCTCGCCCTCAAGCTCGGTGTCCTGGGCAGCTTCCTCTCCTCGGACCCGACCAAGGACGCCAAGGTCGGTGACTGCATCTCGGTGAGCGAGGAGCTCTCCGACAAGGCCACCGAGACCAAGGCCGAGATCGTCGACTGCTCCAAGTCGGACGCCAAGTTCAGCGTGGTCGGCCGGGTCGACGGCACCGACGACGTGAACAGCACCAAGTGCGACCCGTTCTTCAAGGAGACCGACAAGGACCCGGCCATCCTGACCAGCTCGGGCGACGACAAGTACCTGCTCTGCGTCAAGGCCGCCAAGTAACCGTCAAGGCCGCCAAGTAACAGGCAAGGCTGCCGAGTAGCCGTCAAGGCCGCGGAGCAGCAGTCAAGGCCGCCGGGCAACAGCCACGGCCGGCGAGCCGGTGAACTGAACCGGGGGGCGGTGCGTCGACACGACGCGCCGCCCCCGGTGGCATCCTGGTCCGGTGCACCCGTCGGAGGCTTCCCCGCGTACCCCTGAAGGGGTTGTCGCACGGGCGGCCGAGGCCGCCTCGCTGCCCGAGCTGGACGCCCGCATCGCGGATTGTTTCGCCTGCCCGCGCCTGGTCGACTGGCGCACCGACGTCGCCGCCGCCAAACGCGCGTCGTTCCGCGACCAGGACTACTGGGGCCGCCCGGTGCCCGGTTACGGACCTGGTGACGCCGCGATCGCGATCCTGGGCCTGGCGCCGGCCGCGCACGGCGGCAACCGCACCGGCCGGATCTTCACGGGGGACCGCTCCGGCGACGTGCTCTTCGCCGCGATGCACCGGGCCGGCCTGGCCAGTCAGCCGACGAGCGTGTCCGCCGACGACGGCCTGACGCTGCGGCACACCCGGATCTTCGCGGCGGTGCGCTGCGCGCCGCCGGACAACAAACCGACACCGGGGGAGCGGGACACCTGCGCGCCCTGGTTCCGCCGCGAGCTGGAACTGATCAGACCCACCCTGAAGGTGGTGGTCACTCTGGGTGCCTTCGCTTGGGCATCCTGGTGGCCGGCGATGAAGCTCACGTACGAGGTGAGCCCGCCCGTCCCCCGCCCCAAGTTCGGCCACGGCGCCGAGGTCCACCTGCCCGGCGTGCCCCCGGTGCTGGGCTGTTTCCACGTCAGCCAGCAGAACACGTTCACCGGGCGGCTCACCCCCGCCATGCTCGACGAGGTGTTCACCCGTGCGAAGGTTCTGGCGGGCCTGGCATGATGCGAGTCCTGTCCGGTTCCCTCCTCGAGTCACGGATGTAGAAAACCGCCCGTATGGACCTCGCTTTCGTGCGCCGCTGGTGGCCCCTGGCCGCCGTCATCGGGCTGCTCCTGGTGACCTCGGTGGCCGCCACCCGATCGGCGCCCCAGCTGGACCGGGTCACCCCGCGGACGACCGCGACCACCACCGCTCCACCCCTGCTGCCGCCGACCGTGCGCCCGTCCGTCGCGCCGCCCACCGAGACGCCGGTCGAGGCCGCCCGGGGCCTGCCGGACTGGCTCGGCACCGCGACCACGGTGGTCCTCGCCCTGGTGGTGGCGGCCATGGTGGTGATCCTCACGATGGCGTTGCTGCGTGACGCGAACCGCCGTCGCAAGGGCCGCACCGGCCGCCGTGACCCGCGCCGGGCCGGCCGGACCGCGGAGGACCTGGTCGCCGCGCTCGACGCCGGCCTCGAGGAGCTCTCCGACGCCGACCGCGACCCGCGCCGCGCGGTGATCGCCTGCTGGGTGCGCCTGGAGCAGGCCGCCGCCGAGGCCGGCACCCCGCGGCACCCCGGTGACACTCCCACCGACCTGATCGGCCGGTTGCTCGCCGAGCAGCAGGTCGACGCGGCAGTGCTGGCCGCCCTGATGGAGGTGTACCGGGAGGCCCGGTACGCCACGCACACCGTCGACGACCAGATGCGCCAGCAGGCCCGGTACGCCCTGGAACGCCTGCGCGCCGACCTCGGAGCGGGGGCGGTGGCGTGAGCGAGGGTGGACTGGACGGGCTCTTCGGCGCGACCGCCGGACCCGCTCAGGAGAAGTCGCCGCGGATCCGCCGCCGGCGCTCCCCGATCGTGCGCGTGGTCGGCAATCTGATCCTGGTGGCCGCGGCCACCGTGGTGGTCGTGGCCGGCCTGCGCGCCGCCTCGGTCGAGGCCCCGCTGCTGCTGGTGATCGCACTGGTCGCCGGGTTGCGCCTGGTCACGATCGCGGCAGCCGCGGTCCGGCCGCCGAAGCAGCCGAAGAGCCGGGCCGGCGCCGGTGACGCCGCGGCCCGCACCGCCGACTCGCTGCGCGCCACCGTGCGCCGGTGGGAGCGATCCCTCGACAAGGCGCACTCGGACTCGGACACCTATGCGCGTAACGTCTTGCCGGTGCTCGGGGAACTCGCCGACGAGCGCCTGCGACTACGGCACGGCCTGACCCGGACCAGCGACCCGCGTCGCGCCCGGGAGTTGCTCGGTGAACAGGCCTGGGCGGTGCTGGCCGATCCGGGTCGGCACGGGCTCAAGACGCGGGACCTGGAGACGTACGTACAAGCGATGGAACGACTGTGAGAAAGGTGCGCCGGTGACGCAGACAGGCGTACAGGCTCTTCCCCCGTTCGAGGTCGGCCGGCTGGCCGGAGCGATCCTCGACTCGGTGAACAGTGTCGTGGTCGGCAAGCGGGAGTCGCTCGAGCTGGTGCTGGCCGGCATCCTGGCCGGCGGGCACGTCCTGCTGGAGGACCTGCCAGGGCTGGGCAAGACGCTCACCGCGCGGTCGTTCGCCCAGGCGCTCGGGCTGGACTTCCGGCGGCTGCAGTTCACCCCCGACCTGCTGCCCGCCGACGTCACCGGCTCCTTCCTGTATGACCAGCGCAAGGGTGACTTCGCGTTCCGGGCCGGCCCGGTCTTCACCAACATGCTGCTGGCCGACGAGATCAACCGGACACCGCCGAAGACCCAGTCCGCCCTGCTCGAGGCGATGCAGGAGAAGCAGGTCTCGGTCGAGGGCGTGACCTACCGGCTCGACCCGCCGTTCCACGTGCTGGCCACCGCCAACCCGATCGAGTACGAGGGCACCTACCCGCTGCCCGAGGCACAGCTCGACCGGTTCCTGCTCCGGGTGTCCTTCGGATACCCGACCGCCGAGGAGGAGTGGGAGGTCATGCGCCGCCGGATGTCCCGCCGGCAGGAGGAGTCCCAGCTCGCCCCGGTGGTGAACGCGCAGACCCTGCAGGTCATGCAGGCCGCCCTGGAGTCGGTGGCGGTCGAGGACTCGATCGGCCGGTACATCGTGTCGCTGGCCGCGGCCACCCGCGAGCACAGCGCGGTGCTGGTCGGCTCGTCGCCGCGTGGCTCGCTGGCCCTGTTGCTGCTGGCCCGGGCCCGGGCCGCGATGGCCGGCCGGGACTACGTGGTGCCGGAGGACGTCAAGGACGTCGCGGTGCCGGCGCTGGCCCACCGGATCACGCTGCGTCCGGAGATGTGGCTGCGCCAGGTGAACCCGGCGTTCGTGGTGCAGGAGGTGCTCAGCGCGGTGCCGGCCCCGGCCAGCGGGGCGCTTCCGACGTACGCCCGGCATGACTGAGCCGATCGCTCCGGGCTGGGCGCCGACCCGCGCGCTCGGCCGTTCGGTGCTGCTCACCGGGCTGTTGCTGCTGCTCGGCGTCGCGCTCGGCCGGGTCGACCTGGTGCTGCTGGCGGCGCCGTTCGCGATCGGCGCCGCGCTGAACCTGCGCCGCACACCCCAGTCGGTGCCCGAGGTGACCATCACGGCCGACGCGGCGCACCTGGTCGAGGGCGGCGCGGTGCAGGCCGGCCTGACCGTGGCCAACCCCGAGGCGATCGGGTACGACCTGGTCGTGGTCCGGACCAAGACCTCACCGTGGCTGCGTCTGGAGCACGCCGACCGGCCGTTCGCGATCACCGTGCCGTCCGACGGCTGGGCCGCGATCGACCTGCCCGGCGAGGCGCGCCGCTGGGGCCGGCAGGACGTCGGGCCGGCCGCCGCCCGTGCCGCGGCCTGCGGCGGGCTGCTGACCTGCCGTCCGGTGGTCACCCCGGCGCACGGCGTCCGGGTCTACCCGGTCACCGAGCCGTTCAAGGCCACCGAGTCGATGCCGGCCGCGGCCGGTCTGGTCGGCGCGCACCGTTCCCGGCGGCTGGGCGAGGGCGGTGAGCTGGCCGGCGTACGCCAGTTCGCGCCCGGCGACCGGCTGCGCCGCATCGACTGGCGGGTGTCGCTGCGCACCCGTGACCTGCACGTGGCGTCCACCCTCTCGGACCGCGACGCCGAGGTGCTGATCCTGCTCGACCTGCTCGGCGAGGTGGGCCTCTCCGGCGGGGTCGAGGGCAGCGCCTCGGTGCTGGACACCACGGTCCGCGCCGCCGCCGCGATCGCCGAGCACTACCTGCACCGCGGCGACCGGGTGTCGGTGCTGGAGTACGGCGCCGGTGGCCGCCGGCTGCGCGCCGGGTCCGGCCGCAAGCAGTACCTGACCGTCCTGGAATGGCTGCTCGACGTGCGCGCCGACCCGGTCGACGAGGAGTACGAGCCGGTCCTCGGCGCGCACCACATCTCGACGTCCGCGCTGGTCGTGGTGCTCACCCCGCTGATCGACCCGCGGTCCGCCGATATGCTCGCCAAGCTCACCCAGGCCGGCCGGTACACCGTCGCGGTGGACACCCTGCCGGAGGACGCCGCCCCGCCGGTCCGCAACCAGTGGTCCCCGCTGGCCACCCGCCTGTGGCGGATCGAACGGGAGAACGTGCTGGGCCGGCTCCGCGAGCACGGTGTGCCGGTGGTCGCCTGGGCCGGCGCCGGGAGCCTGGACCTGGTGCTACGCGACGTGGCCCGGATGGCCTCCGCGCCGAGGGGGCGATGACGTGCTGACCAGGCTTCTCCGCCGGCTCAGCCGGATCCCCACCGTGGTGCGGCGGGCCACCGTCGTACCGTTCCTGGTCCGCTGCGGCATCGCGCTGTGCGGCATTCTCGCGCTCGTGGTGTCCTGGCCGGGCGAGCTGCTGGCCAGCCAGTTCGTCGGGTTGCTGGTGCTGTTCGTGCTCTGGCCGGCGTTCGCTCCGCGGGGCCGGGGCGCGACGTTCGCCGCGCTGGTCGTGGTGGGCGGCTGGCTGCTGGACACCGCGGGGTACGACTCCCGGGTCGCGCTGTGGCGGGTGATCGCCATCGCCACACTGCTCTATCTCGGTCACACGCTCACCGCGCTGGCCGCCGTTTTGCCGTACGACGCGGTGGTCAACCTGGACGTGCCCGGCCTCTGGCTGGGCCGGGCCCTGATCGTCGTGCTGATCTCCGCGGTGCTGACCGTGCTGGCCCTGGGCCTGACCAGGGATCTTGGTGGAGAGGCGTTCCAGGTGGCCACATTGGTGGGATTGGCTGCTGCGACGGGTGTGACGATCCTTTTGGTACGCCTTACCAGGAGGACCTGAGTTTCGTGCAGTTTATGTGGCCTTAGACACTTGACTTTCAAGGTTGCGATGGTCACAGAACGACGCATGAACGGCCATTAGCGCGCGAGAATAGGGGCGTGAATCCGCCGCGCATAGTCGTCGTAGGAGCAGGTCACGTCGGGCTTTACGCCGCCCTCCGCCTGTCCAAGAAGCTGAACCGGAACCACGCCGAGGTCGTTGTCATCGACCCCGTGCCGCACATGACCTATCAGCCGTTCCTGCCTGAGGCAGCGGCCGGTAACATCTCGCCGCGCCACGCCGTTGTGCCGCTGCGCCGTGAGTTGAAGAAGTGCCGCATCGTCTCCGGTGAGGTCACCAAGGTCGAGCACGCGCGTAAGACCGTGACCATTCAGCCGATCGACGGCCCCGCGTACGAGATGGAATACGACCACATCATCGTGGCGCCCGGTTCCGTCTCGCGGACTCTCCCGATCCCCGGTCTGAGCGACCTGGGCATCGGCCTCAAGACCATCGGTGAGGCCATCTACCTGCGCAACCACATCCTCGACCGGCTCGACGTCGCTGCCGTGACGCCGGACCCCGAGGTGCGCAAGGCGTCGCTCAACTTCGTTTTCGTCGGTGGCGGCTTCGCCGGCATCGAGGCGCTCGCCGAGATGCAGGACGTGGTCTCCGACGCGCTCAAGTACTACCCGGAGCTGGACCCCAAGGAGGTCCACTTCATCCTGGTCGAGGCGACCAACCGGATCCTTCCCGAGGTCGGCCCGGAGATGGGCTCGTACGCCGCCCGTCAGCTCGCCGCCCGCGGCATCGACCTGCGGCTGGACACCTTCCTGAACTCCTGCGTCGACGGCCAGATCGAGCTCTCCGACGGTGACTCGTTCCGCGCCGAGACCCTGGTCTGGACGGCCGGCGTCAAGCCGTCGCCGATGCTGCAGCACACCGACCTGCCGCTCGGCCCGCGTGGCCACGTCAACTGCAAGCCCACCCTGCAGGTCGCCACGCTGGAGGGCGAGGTGCTCGAGGGCGCCTGGTCGGCCGGCGACTGCGCGCAGGTCCCCGACCTGACCAACCCGGGTGGCTGGTGCTCGCCGAGCGCGCAGCACGCGGTCCGGCAGGCCAAGGTGCTCGCCGACAACATCCGCCAGGTGATCCTGGGCGGCGCGCCGACCGAGTACCGGCACAAGCACGTCGGCGGCGTCGCCGGCCTGGGCCTCAACAAGGGTGTCGCGCACGTCTACGGCATCAAGGTCAAGGGCTACCCGGCGTGGCTGATGCACCGCTTCTACCACGTGAGCCGGATCCCGTCGTTCAACCGCAAGGTGCGGGTGCTCGCCGACTGGGTGCTGGCCTTCCTGCTCAAGCGGGAGACCGTGGCCCTGGGTCAGCTGCACCGCCCGCGCGAGGAGTTCCTCGAGGTCACCCCGCCGGTCGCGCCGAAGGTCAAGGAGACCGAGAAGCCGGCTGACAAGCCCGCTGACAAGGTCGGTTCCGGCTCGCGCTGAGCCTGAGGCCGTTACCCATCACCCGGGCGGCACCAGATACGGTGTTCTTTGCCCGCCCGGGTGGTGGAATGGCAGACACGGCCGCCTTAAAAGCGGCTGCCCTAACAGGCGTGCGGGTTCGAGACCCGCCCCGGGCACGGATAACGAAGCGGTCGCGACATGTCGTCGCGGCCGTTCTGCTTTTGCGGCTTTTATGTGCTGTTCTGGGGCGTTTGTGATCGTGGGACTACCACCGAGTGTCGCAGCGTACCCATGACACCTGTCATTTTCAGCCTGCTCACAGCTTCGGACAGCGGCGATTCGAGCGCATAGCGTCTACCCTGGAACGACAGGCATTGTTGTGCCGAACCCTCAAGGGAGGCTGGACACAGTGAAGACTTCTAACCCGGTGCTCTCGCGCCTCGGCCAAGCGGCCGAGCGGGAGCGGACCGCCGGGTACGGGCCATACGGGCCGGCCGGCGCGGGTTACGGTCAGCCGGGTTACGGTCAGCCGTACCCGACCGCTGAGGGCTACCCCGCCGCCCCGCCCGCCGTGCAGCCGATGACCGTCGACGACGTCGTCGTCAAGACCGTCACCCTGCTCGGCATCACCGGCATCTCCGCGGTCGCCGCGTGGAATCTCATTCCGCTCGACCTGACCGTCGCCGCCTGGATCGGCGCCGCGATGGTCGGCCTCGTGCTCGGCCTGGTCATCTCGTTCATGCGCATCGCGAACCCGGCGCTCGTCGTCGGTTACGCGGTCGTCGAGGGTGTCTTCGTCGGCATGGTGAGCAAGGCCTACCAGAACATCCTGGGTTATGACGGGATCGTCCTGCAGGCCGTGGTCGCCACCTTCGGTGTCTTCTTCCTGATGGCGATCCTCTACCGTGCCCGGGTCATCCGGGCCACCCCGAAGTTCCAGCGCGGCATGATCGCGATCATGGGTGGCCTCTTCATGGTCATGCTGGTCAACTTCGTGCTGTCGATGTTCGACGTGAACACCGGCCTGCGCGACAACGGCCCGCTCGGTTACGTGTTCAGCCTGGTCTGCATCGTGGTGGCCGCGCTCAGCTTCATTCTCAGCTTCAACGAGATCGAAGAGGGCGTCCGGATGGGCCTCCCGCGGAAGTACTCGTGGACCGCGGCCTTCGGCATCCTGGTCAGCCTGGTCTGGCTCTACATCGAGATGCTGCGCCTGCTCAGTTACCTGCAAGGCGACGACTGACGGTTCGTCGGTCCGTCACCGAGGCAACGCTCGGCCCGCCCCACCCGGCGGACCGGGCGTTGTCCCGTTTCCGGGCGGGACCGGCCCGCCGGGTACGCTCGCCGGATGTCCGACTTCGCGACGTCGACCGAGCGGCTGCTCACCCAGGTCCGCCACTGGGAGGAGCCGCGCTGGGCCGCGTCGGCAGGTGCCGGCACCAAGGGCGACCTGGCGTACGTGCTGGTGCAGGAGCTTGCCGACCTGGGCGCCGAGGCCGAGGGCCGGCCGTCCCGGATGGTGCCGCGCGCCCATGACCTGGTGCTGCCCGACCAGCTGCGGGTGGTCGCCGACGACTTTCTCGCCGCCGAGCCCTCCGCCGACCTGCTGGCCCGTGCCACCGCCGCGGTGGAAGAGGTCCGCTACACCCTCTGAGCGGCCGCGCTGAGTGTCAGGCTGAGCCCGATCAGGCCCTCGACCGGCCGGAACCCGGCCGAGGCGTAGAGCGCTCGGGCCGGCACGTTGTCCGGTTCGGTCTGCAGCGACACCCGGATCGCCCCGGCGGCTCGCGCCTGGCCGACGACGTGGTTCAGCAGGGCGCGGGCGGTGCCGCCGCGCCGTCGATCGGGCCGGACGTACAGGTCACGCACCTGCCAGAACGTCGCCAGGCGCAGCGAGGCCGGTAGCACGACGGTGGTGACAAAACCGAGGTCGGGGAGCGCGGCGGCGGCCCGCAGCGGACCGGCCGTCAGCTGCTCCCGTAGCCACTCCGCGGTGCCGCCGGGGTCCGCGGTCTCGCCGTAGTGCACCCGGTACTCGTCGAACAGGTCGGCCAGCTGATCAAAAGCGGGCTGGTCCGGGGTGATGTCGGTGATCGTCGAAGCCATTCACCCATTTTGATGCACGAAACGGGCCCGGCGCTTTCCCGCGCCGGGCCCAGCAGCGCGGACGGCTCAGCGCAGGCGCTCGATGACCAGCGCCATGCCCTGGCCACCACCGACGCACATGGTCTCCAGGCCGATCGACTTGTCGTGCCAGTCGAGGGAGTTGATCAGGGTGCCGGTGATCCGCGCGCCGGTCATGCCGAACGGGTGGCCGACCGCGATCGCTCCGCCGTTCACGTTCAGCTTGTCGATCGGGATCCCGAGATCCTGGTAGGACGGGATGACCTGCGCGGCGAACGCCTCGTTGATCTCGACCAGGTCGACGTCGTCGATGGTCATGCCGGCCCGCTTGAGGGCCTGCTTGGACGCCTCGACCGGGCCGAGGCCCATGATCTCCGGGGAGAGCGCGGTGACGCCGGTGGAGATGATCCGGGCGAGCGGGGTGATGCCGAGCTCGCGGGCCTTGGTGTCGCTCATGATGACCAGCGCGGCGGCGCCGTCGTTGAGCGGGCAGCAGTTGCCGGCGGTGACCCGGCCGTCCTCCCGGAAGACCGGCTTGAGCTGGGAGACCGCGTCCAGGCTGACGCCGGCGCGGGGGCCGTCGTCCTTCGACACGACGGTGCCGTCGGGCAGCGTCACCGGGGTGATCTCGCGGGCCCAGAAGCCGTTCGCGATGGCCTTCTCAGCGAGGTTCTGGCTGCGTACGCCGAACTCGTCCATCTCCGCGCGGGAGATGTTCTTGATCTGGGCGAGGTTCTCCGCGGTGTAGCCCATCCCGATGTAGATGTCCGGGAGCAGGCCGTCCGCGCGGGGGTCGTGCCAGGTGCCGCCGCTCTTCGCGGTCGCCTGGGTGCGTGCCTGCGCGTCCTGGAACGCGGGGTTCTCCCAGCCGCCGCCGACCAGGGCCTGCGCGGCCGAGGGCAGGCCGTCGGAGCTGCCCCGGGCGAACCGGGACACCGTCTCGACACCGGCCGAGATGAAGATGTCGCCCTCGCCCGCCTTGATCGCGTGGAACGCCATCCGGGTGGTCTGCAGCGACGACGAGCAGTACCGGGTGATGGTGGCGCCCGGCAGGCCGTCCAGGCCCAGCTTCGTGGCGACCACGCGGCCCATGTTGAAGCCCTGCTCGCCACCGGGCAGGCCACAACCGAGGTACAGGTCCTCGATGAGCGTGCGGTCGAGCTCGGGCACCTTGTTCAGCGCGGCGTCGACGATGGTGGCGGTGAGGTCGTCGGGGCGCAGATCCTTCAGCGAGCCCTTGTGGGCGCGACCGATCGGGGAGCGGGCAGTGGCAACGATGACAGCTTCCGGCATGGCCCCAGTTTACTCAGGGGTAACATCGGCGGAAGTGTGGATTCGTCACACGCCTGCCATCGCTCAGACACCGGCCGTTGCCGCCCGGGCCACCGCGGGATAAAGCGCGTGTGCCCAGACCCGGTAGCCGTCGGCGGACGGGTGGAACCCGTCGTAACAGAGCGTCCCGGCGTCGGCCCGGAACACCGCACCGGTCTCCGCAGCCAGGTCGACGACCGTGCCACCGGCCTCGGCGACCGCCCTGGCCTGCGCTTTCGCCATCCGCCGGCCGATCAGCCCGGCGATCTGCCGCAGCGGCGGGGCCAGCGAGCGCATCGCGCCCAGGTCGGGGCAGGTGCCGACGACCACCTGGACACCGGCCGAGCGCAGCCGCCGGACGGCCTGCCCGAGATGACCGGCGGCCTCCTCGGGAGCGCGGGCCGAGGTGGCGTCGTTGGAGCCGATCAGCACCACGGCCACGTCCGGCCGGGTGCCGAGCAGCGCCCGGGCCACCTGGGTGGACAGGTCGGTGGACCGGGACCCGGCCACACCGACGCTGGAGAGCAGCACGTGCCGCGGGCCGGTCTCCGGGCTGCCGTCGGCCATCAGCCGGGCCAGCTGCCCGCCGACGGTGTCGGACAGCCACTCCACGCCGACACCGACCGCGGCCGAGTCACCGAGCAGCACCAGGCGCAACGGCGGGGCACTGAGCGGGCCCATCGACGTACGCAGGGCCAGGCCCATCGTGGGTTTGGCATAACGACGGGCCTTGGCGGCCAGCAGCTCGCCGGCGATCAGGGCGGCGCCGCCCAGCGCGCCCGCGAGCAGGCCCGTGGCAGCGGCCTTGGTCAGTCGTTCCGGCAGCCCGGCCATGTGCGCCTCCCTGCGTCCCGCCGACGTCGATGATCCTTCTTCTCTACCCTACGGCCCGGACCGCACTCGCCGCGCTGCCCGGCGATGACCCGAACCAGTGCCGGGACTCGCCGAACCACGGATGCCGCCGCAGCTGTGCCCATCGGCCACCGCTGCGAACCGGGCTGACCTCGGTGCCGGGCGCGCGGACCGCTTCGTCGGCCGCCTCCGGCAGGGTGCGCATACCCTCGGCGACCGGCACCGGGGGACGGTCGTCCTCGCCCAGGGCAGCCATCACCGTCGGCATCATCACGGCCGCAGCTCGTGCGTACCCCTCCGCGGACGGGTGGAAACGGTCCGAGCCGTACATCCGGGCCGGATTCGCCTCGAACATCGGGCCGAGCAGGTTGCCGAGTGAGACCGTCCGGCCGCCGGCGCCGACCACGGCGATCGTCTGCGCGGCGGCGAGCTGGCGGCTCCAGCGCCGGGCCAGCCAGCGCAGCGGCGGCTTGATCGGCTGGATCGCGCCGATGTCCGGGCAGGTGCCGACGACGACCCGGCAGCCGGCTTCGCGCAGCCGGCGTACCGCGTCGCCGAGGTGCCGGACCGCGTCGTCGCGGGCCGAGATGTGGGTGACGTCGTTGCCGCCGATCATGATGATCGCGATGCTCGGCTGGTGCTCCAGCGCCGTGTCGACCTGCCAGGGCAGCCCGGACGAGACCGAGCCGACCACGGCCAGCCGGTGCAGCTGGACCGGGCGGTGCAGGCGGCGGGAGATGCCGGTGGCGAAGAGCGCGCCGGGGGTCTCCCGGGGGCGGTGCACGCCGTACCCGGCCGCTGTCGAGTCGCCGAGGATCACCAGGCTGAGTGGCTTGCCGTGGAACTTCGCGCCGTAGACGCCGTCGCCGCGGGGCGGGGGCGCCTCGGCCATCGGGATGATCCGGCGGGCGGCGGAGGCCTGCCGCATCAGCAGGCCGGCCGAGAGCGCGGTCACGCCGGCGAGCGTGCCGGTGACCTGGCCGGCGATCCGCCCGGCGGCCCGAAGTCGCTTTCGGTCCTCGGCGCTGAGTCCGGTGAATCGGCGCCGGGTGTTGCTGATGGTGCCGTTGTTGTGGAAAGTGCTGTTCACAGTGTCCCTCGCTGTCGTCCGAAGGGAACCATCCGGCCCGGCGTCCGTACTCCGGGGTGGTGGAGAACGTTCCGGCACGGCCAAGATCGGCACCTGGCGTCGGGATTCGAGGCTAACTCGTGGCCGCGAGGGGCAATCATGGCGTACCCAAGTCATGCTGGAGTTGCGGAAAGGGGAACAGACATGGCCAAAACTCTGAAACGTGCGGCGGCGTTCACCGCGCTCGGTCGCGCCCTGATGTCGGGCGCCCGGGGCGGACCGTCGATGGGCACGCGGCTCGCCGCACTCCCGCGGATGCTCAAGGCAACCGCCAAGGGTCAGTACGACGGTGGTATGCGGGTGGCGCTGATGGCAGCCGCCACGGCGTACGTGATCTCGCCGATCGACGCCGTACCGGAGGCCTTTCTCTGGGTTTTCGGTCTGGTCGACGACGCGGTCGCGGTGACCTGGCTCGCGGGCACCATGCTCGCCGAGACCGAACGGTTCCTGGAGTGGGAGAGAGCGACGAAGCCCGCCGTCGTACGCTGAAGCGTGCGCTATTACGACAACGTGGTCGAGATCATCGGCAATACCCCGCTGGTCCGATTGAACAGCGTGACCGAGGGCATCAGTGCCACCGTGCTGGCCAAGGTCGAGTACATGAACCCCGGCGGCTCGGTCAAGGACCGGATCGCGCTGCGGATGGTGGAGGACGCCGAGAAGGCGGGCCTGCTCAAGCCGGGCGGGACGATCGTCGAGCCGACCAGTGGCAACACCGGGGTCGGCTTGGCCCTCGTCGCGCAGCTGCGGGGTTACAAGTGCGTCTTCGTCTGCCCGGACAAGGTCAGCGAAGACAAGCAGAACGTGTTGCGGGCCTACGGCGCTGAGGTCGTGGTCTGCCCGACCGCGGTCGCACCCGAGGACCCGCGTTCCTACTACAACGTGTCCGCCCAGCTGACCCGGGACATCCCGGGTGCCTGGAAACCGGATCAGTACAGCAACCCGGCCAACCCCCGTTCGCACTACGAGCAGACCGGTCCGGAGCTCTGGGAGCAGACCGACGGCAAGATCACCCACTTCGTGGCGGGGGTCGGCACCGGCGGCACGATCACCGGCGTCGGGCAGTACCTCAAGGAGCATGGCAACGTCCGAGTGATCGGTGCCGACCCGGAGGGCTCGGTCTACTCCGGCGGCACCGGCCGGCCGTACCTGGTCGAGGGCGTCGGCGAGGACTTCTGGCCGACGGCGTACGACCAGACCGTCACCGACGAGGTGATCGAGGTCAGCGACTCGGACTCCTTCGAGATGACCCGGCGCCTGGCCCGCGAGGAGGGGCTGCTGGTCGGCGGCTCGTGCGGGATGGCCGTGGTGGCCGCGCTGGAGGTGGCCCGCAAGGCCGGTCCGGACGACGTCATCGTGGTGCTGCTCCCGGACGGCGGCCGCGGCTATCTCTCGAAGATCTTCAACGACAAGTGGATGGCCCGGTACGGGTTCCTGCGCACCCCCGGCGACTCGCCCACCGTCGCCGACGCGCTGGCCGCCAAGAGCGCGGAGATCCCGCCGCTGATCCACGTGCACCCGACCGAGACGGTGCGCGACGCGATCGACTACATGCGGGAGTACGGCGTCAGCCAGCTCCCGGTCCTTAAGGCCGAACCGCCGGTGGTCACCGGCGAGGTGGCCGGTTCGATCTCGGAGAAGGCGTTGCTGGACGCGCTGTTCACCGGGCAGGCCCACCTGCACGACACGATCGAGCGCCACATGAGCGAGCCGCTGCCGATGATCGGTGGCGGGGAGAAGGTCGGCGAGGCGGTCGGTCTGCTGGAGAAGTCGGACGCCGCGATGGTCCTCGTCGACGGCAAGCCGGCGGGCGTCCTGACCCGTCAGGACCTGCTCGCCCACCTGAGCTGACCGGCGCCCTTCCGCCGACCGAGCGTGGGGAGTTGTGGTGCGATCCGCACCGCAACTCCCCACGCTCGGTCGTTTTTCCGTTGATGCCGGTGGATCGACCGCCGGCGGCGAGCGCGGCCACCGGGGCACAGTGGACATCGCCAGTTACAGATAGTCGCCGCAATCGCACAGACAGTCCGACCAGGGAATGGCCCGGTGCGGTTGTATGTGTCGTGACGGAGCTATGAGCCACTCCCGGACGAAGGAGCAGGGGATGGTCGACGTCGACGAGGCGGCGCCTGCCGACATCGTGGATCGCCTGCTGTGGCGCGACGCGCAGCAGATGCTCGGCCGCCATCTCGGTGCCGGCCACGACGGCAATTGTGTCTGGTGTGGACAGCGCTGGCCCTGCTCGGCCCGCCGGCTGGCGGAGCGTGCGGACGCGGTGTCCCGCCGCCCCTGGCGTGAGGCCTGGACCCTGCGGCATGACCTGAACAGTCTGCCGGCCGCGATGACCGATCGCGGTCGCGCGGATCGCAATCACCCCTATCGGAGGTACGCCGACTGACCCCACGACTTGGACGTCGCCGACGAGCTTGACCGTCCCCCGGCAAGTCTTGGCTTCCCGGCCCGGCGAACGTCTCCCGGCGGTGAAGCCGGTGCGCCCCGCCAGCGTTCCGGCATTCCCGCCACCCAAGCCCGCTTCTGAACCGGATCACGGACCGACACGCCTCCGTCGGTCCGCGCCTCCGGCCAGGCGCACCGGTTCGAGCGGGGCGGTTGGCGGGAGCGCGTGACCACAGGTTCCCCCGCATTCACTCGGTCACGCGTTCCCGCCCAACCAGCTGGTTATTTTCTTGCAGGCACCAACGGCAAGATCAAATTCAAGATCTTGATGTCGTGCGTCCGCCGGGGTACAGATCGCCGCTCCCGCCGGGACCCTTCCGGTCTTTGCTGGCCGCTGGCGCGTCCAGAACGCAAAGCCCTCCAGGGCGACGTCCGCGCTCCGTCCCGCTCACCCCACAACCCCACCCGGCCTGCCCCCGCTGCGCACGCCGCCGGTCAGAAGGGGTGGGAGTAGCGCAACTGGGGGGCGGGGATGCCGCCGACCGGCTCCTCCCGGGTGCCGCCGTCAGGTTTCCAGCCGCCGTTCTCGTAGAACGTGCGGGCGATCCGGTTGTCGGTGAGCACCCAGAGGACCGCGTGGTCGCCGCCGAAGCCGGGCAGCTCGGCCAGGGCGCGGATCATCAGGGCCCGGCCCACGCCGGTGCCGACCAGCGGGGGTTCGACGTGGATCGCATACAGCTCGGCGGCACCCGGAGTGTCGCTGAGCCCGATGTAGCTGAACCCGGCCAGTCGCCCGTCGACCTCCGCGATCGTCATCCGGTGGGTCTCCTGCTCCCAGCGGAAGCGCTCGGACCACCACTCGCCGAAGGCCTCGGCGGACCGGGCCGCGAGCTCCTCGGCCGGCAGGAAGCCGGAATAGGCGTCCACCCGGGAGCGCCGGTGCAGGGCGCCGACCCCGATCGGATCGGCCTCGGTCGCGGGACGCAGCAGCACGCTCATGCCGACGACGCTAGCCGAACCCCGGTGTCAGCACGGTGTCAGCGACGGCCGGGAACTCGGCGACAGCCGGGACACGCAGCGCCGCCCGAGAAGGCGGGCCGGGAGGCTCAGCGGCGGCCGGGGAGCGGGATCCGCTGCAGGTCCTCGGCGATCACTATTGGTCCGTCGAACTCCTTGCGGGCCTCGTCGAGGAACGCCGACGGGTCCGGGTACCGCTGCGAGAAGTGGGTCAGGACCAGCTGGCGCACGCCGCATTCACGCGCCACCGCGGCGGCCTGGCCGGCGGTCAGGTGACCCACCTGGGCGGCCATCTCGGCGTCCTCGGCCAGGAACGTCGACTCGATCACCAGCAGGTCCACGCCCTGTGCCAGCGCGAACACGTTGTCGCACAGTCCGGTGTCCATCACGAACGCCACGCTCTGCCCGGGCCGGGCCGCGCTCACCTGCTCCAGGGTCACGTCGCCGGATCGGCCGGTGCGCTGCAGTTCGCCCACCGCCGGGCCGCTGATCCCGTACGACGTGAGCAGCTCGGGCACCATCCGGCGGGAGTCCGGTTCGGTCAGCCGGTACCCGTACGTCTCGATGGAATGCCGAAGGGGCAGCGCCGTGAGGCGCCCCGCGGACGTCTCCACGGCGAATCCCGCGCTCACCGGGGCCGCGACGATCTCGGCGTTGTCCCAGTAGCTGGTGGCGTGCCGGAGCCGGTCGTAGAACTCCTGGCCACCGGCCGGGTAGTGCACGGCGACCGGATGCGGCACCCGGTCCAGCGAGATCCGTTGCAGGATGCCGGGCAGGCCGAGGCTGTGATCGCCGTGGAAGTGCGTGATGCAGATCCGCCGGAGCGGGGTGACGGCGACGCCGGCCATCAGCATCTGCCGCTGGGTGCCCTCGCCCGGGTCGAAGAGGATCACCTCGTCGTCGAAGCGGAGCAGGTAGCCGTTGTGGTTGCGGTGCCGGGTGGGCACCTGGCTCGCGCTGCCGAGCACGACCAACTCACGCATCAGATCTCTCCCGGACATGAAGCGACCCCCGGGGACTTCCATGATCTCCTGAGAGGTCATGGTCCGGTCGGACAAGGCCGGATCCCCGGGGGTCGGGTGGCTGTCTGGTGCTCGCCGGCCGTTGCCACACGGTCTCGACGTCAATACAGAGCTGTCAAGGACAGCGGCTAGCGGACAGCCACCTCACGAGTCCCGTTGCTATACAACTTCGGACCACCTCCTCTCACGTGTACGGCCACGTTAACCATCCGGCGCGGCGGCCGCCAACGCTTTTAAATCACTAGAGGCGAGGGAATACGTGCGGTCCGGATTCGGTGCTCTCGACCACGAGTGAGGCCGGTCCGACGAGCTGCGGGTCGGGCCGCCCGACCACTTCCTCGTCCTTGCCGGTGTAGTCGAAACGGTGCAGCACGTGCCGCATCGCCTCGAGCCGGGCGCGCTTCTTGTCGTTGCTCTTCACCACGGTCCACGGCGCGTCGGCGGTGTCGGTGTAGAAGAACATCGCCTCCTTGGCCTCGGTGTAGTCGTCCCACTTGTCCAGCGACTCGAGGTCCATCGGGGAGAGCTTCCACTGCCGGACCGGGTCGACCTGCCGGATCGCGAACCGGGTGTGCTGCTCCTTCTGGGTCACCGAGAACCAGAACTTGACCATGTTGATGCCGGAGAGGACCAGCATCCGCTCCAGTTCCGGGGTCTGCCTCAGGAACTCCAGGTACTCCTTGCGGGTGCAGAAGCCCATCACCCGCTCGACGCCGGCCCGGTTGTACCAGGACCGGTCGAAGAGCACGATCTCACCGGCGGACGGCAGGTGCTTGACGTACCGCTGGTAATACCACTGGGTGCTCTCGCGCTGGTTCGGCTTCTCCAGCGCCACCACCGAGGCGCCCCGCGGGTTCAGGTGCTCCATGAAGCGCTTGATGGTGCCGCCCTTGCCGGCCGCGTCCCGGCCCTCGAAGAGGATCACCAGGCGCTCACCGGTCTCCTTGCACCAGTTCTGCAGCTTCAGCAGCTCGATCTGGAGCAGCCGCTTGTGGTGGTCGTACTCGACCCGGGACAGCCGCTCGTCGTACGGGTAGTCCTCGCGCCAGGTGTCCACCGGGGTGCCGTCGGCCATCAGCAGTTTCGGGTCGTCGTCCTCGTCGTCAACGACCCGGTAGCCGTTGAGCTCGGTGATCGGCCCCTGGTACGGGTGGGTGACCGCTTCATCGTAGGGATCAGTGCTCATGTCTCACGCCTTTGCAAGCCATCGACGGACTCTCTTACGCCGTGACGCCCGCACCAGTGCGGGGACAGCGACGAGAGTCTCCTTACCCACAGCCTCCTGTCGACCGTAGAGCACGCCGAAATGGAAACTGTCCGGCCCGATTTCATGCAATGTTTCCCTGGCGATGAACGAGTCCTGATGCGCGCCCAGCCCGTCCTGCAGAGCGGTCAGTGCCTTGACGAGTTGCTTGGCGGGTCTGCCGGACTCCGGAGCGACCAGTTCGACCGCGTACCGGGCCTGCTTGTACTTCTTGCGGGCCGCGTGCAGCTCCTCGTCGACGCCGCTGGCGACCGCGGCGTCCAGCCGGTCGTCGGCCTTGCCGAGCACCTTGCCGGCCCGGCGCTCCGGGGTGCGGTCGGCCGGCAGCGGCTGGTCGGCCAGCGCGTCGATCCGGTCCAACAGGTCGAGGTAGCGGTCCGACGCGAGGGCGGTGACCAGCTCCTCGCGACCCTTGGCCACCCGGTGCTCCAGGGCGGTGCGGATCCGCCGGGCGGCCGGCTCGAACTCGGGACCGGACTCGTTGATGCCGGACAGCAGCTTCTGTTCCAGCACCTGCGGGTCACGGACCGCGCCGAGCATGCCGGCCAGCCAGCGCAGCTCGTCACTGAGCTCGGTGACGTCCTTCTCCGGGAACCACCGCCGGAAGCTCTTCAGGGTGCTGCGCAGCCGCCGGGTGGCGACCCGCATCTTGTGAACGGCCTCCTCCTCACCACGCTGGGCGGCAGGGTCGTAGCCGGTGATCGCGTCGCGCTGCTCCCGGACGTACCGGGAAACGGGGTTGACCTTGATCTTGTCGGCCTCGAGCCGATCGGTCTCGAGCCGGCCGGACAGCGCACGGGCCACTTTGGACGGACCTGCCGCGAGGCTGGCACCCGCCTTGAGCAGCACCTTCTCGACAGCGTCGAGGGTCTTCTCGTCACCGTCAACGAGTTCCACCTCGATCTCCTGCCACGCGCTGTGATCGTCGCCGGAGTCGGCGCGGACCTGGTCCTGGGCGATCAGGGCCAGGGTGCGGCCCTTCTTGTCCAGCAGCGGGGTCTCCACCCGGTGCGTGCGGAGCCGGGCCACCGGCGCGAGCGGGCGGCGCCGCACGATGGTCCGGACCAGGTCGCGCAGCTCGCCGGGCACGTCGTCGCCGGCACCGGACATCCGGTGCTCCTTGCGCCCGTCACCGTCACCGGGCGTCTTGAGATGCCAGCCGGCGTCGTGGCCGCCGGACCGGCGTCGAAGGGTCCGCCGGTTTTTCATCAACCGGAGGTCCTCGGTGTCGAAGTAGGTGGCGTCGAGATCGTGCGTCTCGGCGCCGTCGACCCGGGCGATGCCGGCCGCACCGGTCAGGTCGGGTAGCTCGAAGGTCTCGGGGACGTCGTACTTGCGTTCGGTCTCGGTGGCGGTCTCCACCCGATCAATGGTGCCCCCCGCAGGGGCTTTGACACAGCCGAGTCTCAGGTTCTGCTGTCATCGTGGTGATCCGACCGCAGTTGTGGACCTCGGTTTTGAGGAGTGGTTGCATGGAGAAGTCGGAACGTCGCCAGGTGTCCCTCGCCGGCCTTCGCCTGATCGGCGCCGGCGCGGTGCTCGGTCTGGCGCTGGTCGCGCCGATCAGCCCGGCGCAGGCCGCGCCACCCCGGGCCGATGCCGCTCCGGTCGCCGAGCACGACGCACCGGATCGCTGACCCTTTTCCCGTACGCAGGGACGCTCAAATGCGCGCCGTCCCCCGGCTGCGCAGATAGAGCGCGCGTGAATAATTCGCCGCTGCCGCCTCGAAATACATGCTCGCCAGCGAGACGTAGAAGTTGTTGTTGGTGATCGCGTTCTTCGCGGGTGTTGACGCCGACCAGCGGATCTCCGCGTCGGTCGGCGCGATGCCCCGGCGCTCGCAGCGCAGCCGGTTCATCTCCTTGCCGGTCTTCCAGGTCTCGAGCGCGTTCTCGGCCTCGCGCATCATGGCCCGAGCCTGCTCCAGCATGGCTTCGGCCTGCGCGCACGCGTCGCGTTCGTCAGCATTACGAAATCGATTGTCGTCGTCATGGAAAAAGCTCGGTGACATGATCCACCCCCCGCTCGTTGCACCTTTCGAGTGTGCGGGGGATTTCGGGACATGTCGATTTTTGTACCCCGACGGCGTGAATGTCGGCGGACAAAACACTGCCGCGCCGGAATTCCGGCGCGGCAGAACCGTGGTCATCCCCCGGTGGTGGCTACTCCGACCGGGCAGCTCAGCCCGTTCGGGCCGTGGTTGCCGTACCCGTTCGGGTTCTTCGACTCCGGCGAACGGTGAGGTACTGATTCCCGTGTGTGAGTCAGCGCAGCCGGTACGCGTCCGCACGGTGTTCGATTGCCGTCACGGTGACGACGCGGCTGTCTTCGTCGATCTCGTAGAGGACACGATACGTGCCCCGCCGGGCCGACCAGGTGCCCTCGAACGGCGGCAGAAGTAGTCGTTTGCCGACGCGATGTGGATTGTCGAGGAGCACGGTGGTGATGAACTCGTAGGCGGCCGCGGCGATCTTCTCCGGCAGCCGTCCGTCCAAGGCGCGTGCCGCCGGGCCGGTGACCTGAAGCCGGTAGCGGTCGGGATCCGGTCGGGTCACCGTGCCTGCTTCGACCGCTTCGCCATCAGAGCGGCGAGTTCGTCGGCGTCGAGGACGTCACCGGCTTCGACGGCTGCCCTGGACTCGGCAAGTTGCCGCATGGCCTCTGGGCTGGACAGGACCTCCAGAGTCTCTTCCAACGCCGCGAGATCGTCGGCGGCGATGAGCACCGCGGCAGCATGGCCATGCCTGGTGATCTCTATCCGCTCATGTGTCGAGGCCACCTCGTCGATGAGTTCCGAAAGGCGGTTGCGCGCGTCGGTGAAAGGCACGGAAGTCATGCTCGAAGTGTAGGCAGTAACTGGCGTGAAGTCTGTACAGAATTTCGGACGCCTGTCGACCCGGAGGCACCGGGCCGACAGCGCGGTGGCATGCGTTGGCTAGGCGGTCTTGGCTACGCCTACGGGGCAGGAGAGCCCGTTCGGGCCGTGGTTGCAGTACCCGTTCGGGTTCTTGGTCGGCGCCAGGTACTGCTGGTGGTAGTCCTCGGCGTAGTAGTACTCGCCGAGCGGCCGGATCTCGGTGGTGATCTCACCGAGCCGGGCCTTGCTGACCACCGGCTGGAACGCCGCCAGCGACGCCCGGGCGGCGGCCGCCTGCTCGTCGGTGGTGGTGTAGATCGCCGAGCGGTACTGGGTGCCCACGTCGTTGCCCTGGCGCATGCCCTGCGTCGGGTTGTGGTTCTCCCAGAACGCCTTCAGCAGCTGCTCGTAGCTGGTCCGGCTGGGGTCGAAGACCACCTGGACCACCTCGTTGTGGCCGGTCGTGCCGGAGCACACCTCCTCGTACGTCGGGTTCGCGGTGAAACCGCCCGCGTACCCGGCCGAGGTGGAGTGGACGCCCGGCAGCCGCCAGAAGATCCGCTCGACGCCCCAGAAACAGCCCATCCCGAACACGGCGACCTGGTAGCCGGTCGGCCACGGTCCCGTGAGCGGGGTGCCGAGGACCTCGTGCTTGTCGGCGACCGGCATCGAGATCAGCCGGCCCGGCAGGGCGGTCTCGGCAGTGGGCAGATCAAGCTTCTTGTGCCGCAGGAACACGGTCACTCCCTTCGTCCGTCAAGCGGTAACGCCGGGAGGGCGGCAATCCTTACCGAGGGGCCTTACCGAAGGGCCTTGCCGATGCGCGCCGCGATCTCGGCCGCCTCGTCGTCGCTCGCGTACTTGTGCCGGGGCCAGAAGAAGCCGCGCAGGCCGTCGCCCTTGGTGCGTGGCACGACGTGGGTGTGCAGGTGCGGCACCGACTGGGAGACGAGGTTGTTCATCGCGACGAACGTGCCGGTCGCGGTCATGGCGGTGGGGACGGCTTCGCTCACCCGTTGAACAAGTCCGAAATATCCGCTTATCAGCGCCGCGGGCAGCTCGGTCAGCTGGACGATGTGCGGGCGCGGGACGACCAGGACGTGCCCCTTGAACACCGGCCGGGTGTCGAGGAACGCCAGTCCGGCCTCCTCGTCGGCGACGACGAACGCCGGGACGGTTCCCGCCACGATTCCACAGAACACGCAGTCCGCCACAGGGTGAGACTAGCCTTGCGCAACATGACAGCCGATAATTACGGGTTCGACACCCTCGCCATTCACGCGGGTCAGGACCCGGACCCCCGCACCGGCGCGGTGGTTCCACCCATCTACCAGACCAGTACGTACGCGCAGGACGCGGTCGGCTCACCACGGCTCGGCTACGAGTACAGCCGTTCCGGCAACCCGACCCGCGACGCGTTGCAGGAGTGCCTCGCGGCCATCGAGGGCGGTCGCCGCGGGCTGGCCTTCGCCAGCGGTCTCGCCGCCGAGGACACCCTGCTGCGCACGGTCTGCCGGCCCGGCGACCACGTGGTCATCCCGAACGACGCCTACGGCGGCACGTACCGCCTGTTCTCGAAGGTCGCCGAGCGCTGGGGCCTGTCCTGGACCGCCGCGCCGCTGGACGACCTGGACGCGGTGCGGGCCGCGATCCGCCCCGGCCTCACGAAGATCATCTGGGCCGAGACGCCGACCAACCCGCTGCTCAACATCGCCGACATCACCGCGCTGGCCGACCTGGCGCACGAGTCCGGCGCGCTGCTCGCGGTGGACAACACGTTCGCCTCGCCGTACCTGCAGCAGCCGCTCACCCTGGGCGCCGACGTGGTGATCCACTCCACCACGAAGTACCTGGGCGGGCACTCCGACGTGGTCGGTGGCGGGCTCGTCGTCGCGGACGCCGGGCTCGGCGACGAGCTGGCGTTCCACCAGAACGCGATGGGTGCGGTGAACGGGCCGTTCGACGCGTGGCTGACCCTGCGCGGGATCAAGACCCTCGGCGTACGGATGGACCGGCACTGCGACAACGCCGAGCGGATCGTCGGGTACCTGAGCGAGCACAAGAAGGTCGCCAGCGTGCTCTACCCGGGTCTGGACACCCACCCGGGTCACGAGACCGCGGCCAAGCAGATGAGCCGCTTCGGCGGGATGGTCTCGTTCCGCGCGGCCGGCGGCCGGGACCAGGCCATCGAGATCTGCAACCGGGCTAAGCTCTTTGTGCTCGCCGAGTCGCTGGGCGGAGTCGAGTCGCTGATCGAGCACCCGGGCCAGATGACACATCTGTCGGCTGCGGGCTCAGCGCTTGAAGTTCCCGCCGATCTCGTGCGACTGTCTGTCGGCATCGAAACCGTTGACGATCTGCTCGCCGACCTGGAGCAGGCGCTCGGTTAGGGAGCTTAGGACGCGGGAGATTCTGCGCTATGGACAGCACGACCTGGGTGGGCGCCACCGCCAAGCAGATCGCCCGGGCGGTGCGGCGCGGTGACGCGAACGCCACCCAGGTCGTTGCCGACCACTTGGAGCAGATCGCCATCTCGGATCCATCGCTCGGCGCGTTCCGGGTGGTGCGCGGCGGCGAGGCCCTGACCGAGGCGGAGAAGGTCGACGACCAGGAGGACCTGGCGAACCTTCCGCTGGCCGGCGTGCCGGTCGCGGTCAAGGAGAACACCCCGGTGGCCGGCCTGCAGACCTGGCACGGCTCGGCCGCGGCCCGCACCCCCGAGGTGGCCGAGGTGGACCACGAGGTGGTCCGGCGGCTGCGCGGGGCGGGCGCGGTGGTCGTCGGCGTCACGAAGATGCCGGAGATGGGCCTCTGGGCGGTCACCGACGATCCGGACGGCGTCACCCGCAACCCCTGGGACCTCGACCGTACGCCCGGTGGGTCGTCCGGTGGCTCGGCCGCCGCGGTGGCCGCCGGGCTGGTCCCGATCGCGCAGGGCAACGACGGGCTCGGCTCGATCCGGATCCCGGCGGCCTGCTGCGGGCTGGTCGGGCTCAAACCCGGCCGGGGCGTGGTGCCCGTCGACTTCGGCGACAACGACTGGTTCGGCCTGGTCGAGAACGGCGTGCTGACCACCACGGTGGCCGACGCCGCGCTCGGCTTCAGCGTGCTCGCCGGGCAGTCCCCGGCGAAACTCGTCGAGCCGTCGAAGCTGCGGGTCGGTGTGTCGCTGCGGTCGCCGATCGCCGGTGTGAAGCCGGACGAGCCGAACGTCTCCGCGGTCGCCAAGGCGTCGAAGCTGCTCGTCGACGCCGGGCACGACACGGTCAGCGCCGATCCCCGCTATCCCAACGGGGTCGCGCTCGGCGTGCTGGCGACCTGGTTCGCCGGTGCGTACAAGAACTCCGAGGGCCTGAACGTGCGCGAGCTGCAGCCGCGCACCCAGCGGCACATCCGGCTCGGCAAGGCGGTGACCCGGGCCGGCCTGATCCGGCAGACCCAGCGCGACGCCTGGCGGGCCCGCTCGATCCGGTTCTTCGCCGACCACAACGTGGACCTGCTGCTCACCCCGGCGCTGGCCACCGCGCCGCCGCTGGCCCTGCAGTATTCAGCGATCCCGTGGTACCGGAACATGCGGGCGAACGCCGAGTACGCGCCGTACCAGGCGCCGTGGAACTTCGCCGGGCTGCCGGCCATCGTGGTGCCGGTCGGTTTCCGGCCGGACGGGATGCCGCTCGCCGTGCAGCTGGTCGGCCCGCCCGACTCGGAGCTGCTGCTGCTCGCGGTGGCCGGCCAGTTCGAGGTCCAGAACCCCTGGCAGCGCCACGCCCTGGTCTGACCCGCTCCGGTCCCGGAGTCTGCGTCGCTCCCGGTCTCCGGCTGGCCCTCAGGGGTGTCTCGTGAGCGTTGAGTCACCCCTGAGGACCAGCCGGAGCGCGGGTGGCACGATGGGTGCTCATGAGCGACCTGCTGTCCCTGGCCGACGTCGAAGCGGCTCGGAAACTGCTCGGCGACATCGTCAAGATGACGCCGCTGGTGACCTCCCGGCCGCTCAGTGAGATCACTGGCGTGCCGGTCTGGCTGAAGTGCGAGAACCAGCAGCGGGCCGGGTCGTACAAGGTGCGCGGGGCGTACACCCGGATCGCCCGGCTGACCGCCGAGGAGCGGGCCCGCGGGGTGGTGGCGGCCAGTGCCGGCAACCACGCCCAGGGCGTGGCGCTCGCGGCCGGCCTGCTCGGCATCCAGGCCACCGTCTTCATGCCGGAGGGCGCGCCGCTGCCCAAGGTCACCGCGACCAAGGGGTACGGCGCGGCCGTCGAGTACGCCGGCACCAGCGTCGACGACGCCCTCGAGGCGGCACACGACTTCGCCGCCCGGACCGGTGCGGTGCTGATCCACCCGTTCGACCACCCGGACGTGATCGCCGGGCAGGGCACCCTGGCGCTGGAGATCCTGGAGCAGTGCCCGGAGGCGAGCACGATCGTCACCGCGGTCGGCGGCGGCGGGCTGATCTCCGGGATGGCGGTCGCGGCCAAGGCGCTGCGCCCCGACCTGCGGGTGATCGGGGTGCAGGCCAGCGGCGCGGCCGCGTTCCCGCCCTCGCTGGCGGCCGGCTCACCGCAGAAGCTGGCGGCGGTCGCCACCATCGCCGACGGCATCGCGGTGATGCGGCCCGGCGACCTGACCTTCGCGCACGTCGCCAAGCTCGTCGACGAGGTCGTCACGGTCACCGACGAGGACCTGTCGGCGGCCCTGCTGGTGCTGCTGGAGCGGCACAAGATGGTGGTCGAGCCGGCCGGCGCCGCGGCGGTGGCCGCCCTGCTCACCGGGGCGTACACGCCGCCACGCGACGGCGGCCCGGTGGTGGCGATCCTGTCCGGCGGCAACATCGACCCGATGCTGCTGCTGAAAGTGATCGAACACGGTCTCGCCTCGGCCGGGCGCTACCTGCGGCTGGCGGTGCGCTGCACCGACCGCCCGGGCCAGCTGGCCCGGATGCTGCGCGAGATCGCCGAGCAGCGGGCCAACATCGTCGACGTGGTGCACTCCCGGCAGAGCCCGCGGCTGGGCTTCGGCGAGGTGGAGGTGGCGCTCTCGGTGGAGACCCGCGGCCCGGCCCACTCGTCCGCCCTGATCAGCGCGCTCCGCGACGCCGGCTACCGGGTCTCCCTGCTGGCCGACGCGACACCGTAACGGGGTTGCCGCAGGCGTACCCAGACATGGATGATCTTGCATCGTGTCAACGGGGGAGAACTGTCCGCGGTGTGCCGCGACGACGATCAGCAAGCTGTCCGCCGATCCGTGGTGCCCGGCCTGCGAGTGGAACCTGGACCGGTACGACCCGGACCAGCGGGCGCCCGAGCTGGGCTGGCGGTGGCTGGACCGGCGGCTGTTCCGGGCCGCCTTCTGGCTGACCGAGCGGCAGTACGCCGAGCTCAGGGCCGCGCCGTCGATCGGCCGGGCGGCGACAGCGGCCCGGATCGTCACGGTCACCGTCTCGGTGCTGCTGCTCGCCATGGTGGCCGCGCTGCTGGTGGTCGGGATCCGGCTGCTCACCTATGACGTCGTCAACCCGATCAACCTGATCGGGGCGCTGCTGATCGGGATGGCCGTGGTGCTCCGGCCGCGGCTGGGCCGGCTGTCCCGGTACCGCGAGGAGGCGCAGGAACTCGGGCGGAGCACCGCGCCGGCCCTGTTCGCGGTGATCGACCGGGTGGCCGGTGCGATCGGCGCGCCGGTGCCGGACCTGGTGCTGCTCTCGGCCGAGCACAACGCCTTCACCGCCACGGCCGGTCTGCGCCGCCGCCGGGTGCTGTGCCTGGGCGCGCCGCTGTGGAGCGTGCTGGACCCGCAGGAGCGGGTCGCCCTGCTCGGGCACGAGCTGGGGCACTTCGTGAACGGCGACGTCCGGCGGGGCCTGCTCACCCAGGCCGCGGAGAACACGCTGGGGCAGGTGTCCTACCTGCTGCGGCCGGGCCGGGGGACCGGGTTGGTGACCATGGTGGTGGAGTTGCTCTCCCGGGTCGCGGCCCAGTTCTTCCTGCTGCTGCACCTGCTGCTGGTCTGGATCAGCCGGCGTGACTCCCAGCGGGCCGAGTACCTGGCCGACGAACTGGCGGCGAAGGCGGCCGGCAGCGCGGCGGCGATCCGGCTGCTGGACTCGTCCCTGCTCCTCGACGCGATCGACACCGTGGTGCGGCGGGAGGCCCGGGCGGGTCAGGGCGCGGCGGCCTGGCGGGCGGCGGCGGATCAGGCGCGATCCCGGCTGGCGGCCGACGTGACGGCGTACCGGCAGCTCAACCGGCGTACCGCGGTGTCGCTCTTCAGCACCCACCCGCCGGCCGGGCTGCGGGCCGGACTGCTCGCGGCCCGGGCGGCACAGCCGGCCGCGGTGGTCGTCACCGAGCCGGAACAGGCCCGGATGGACGACGAGCTCGCCACGCACTACGAACGAGTGCGCCGCGAGCTCGCCGTTGCGGCTCGATGAGGGCGGTTCAGCCCTCGAAGGCGCCGAACTTGACCACGGTGACCTTGATGTCGGAGCCGCTGGGCGCGGTGTAGGTCACGGTCTCGCCGGGACGGGCGCCGAGGATCGCCTTGCCGAGCGCCGACTCCGGGCTGTAGACGGTCAGGTCGGTGGTCGACGAGATCTCCCGCGAGCCGAGCAGGAAGCTCTCGGTGTCGTTCTGGTCGTCGTCGAAGTAGATCGTCACGACCGAGCCGGGCACCACCGAGTCGGCGGCCTGCACCTCGCCGACCTCGGAGTTGCGCAGGAACTCCTTCAAGTACAGGATCCGGCCCTCCTGGCGGCTCTGCTCCTCACGGGCCGCGTGGTAGCCGCCGTTCTCCCGGAGGTCGCCTTCTTCACGCCGCGCGTTGATCTCCGCAGCCACCGCCGGCCGACCGGCGATCAACTCGTCGAGCTCGGCCTGCAGTCGGTCGTGAGCGTCCTGGGAGAGCCAGGTCTTCGGCGCCTCGGAACTGGGCACGATCGATCTCCTTGCTGGTACGGGCGGTGCACAACATGAGTCGCGTCAGAACGCAGCGAATTACCAACCTTACCAGCGGTATGCATTCCACCGGGTCGGTCGATGTCCCGTCCGGGGTCAGCCGACGGGGCGGCAGCTCATCACGTCACCGACCACGCCACGGGCGGTCGTCGGCACCGATTCGGTCACCTCGACCTCGCCGCCGCCGGGTGGCGCGGGCACGGTCACGGTCCGGGTGCCGAGCTCGTAGCCCTGGAAGTCGCGGGCGCGCAGCGCGCAGGAGGCGGACTCGCCCTCCGGCACCCGGACCCGGAACTTGATCACCATCTCGGCGTCGGTCGGCTCGTTCCAGCCGACGATCTCCGGGCTGTAATTCGTTTGACCGAATTTTTGGTAATATGACCACGTTACGCCGAGTGCCACGATGCCGAACAACGTCGCCGCCACGATCAGGGTCAGCGGTTTGCGCCGCCGGCCGTCCCGGCGTCGGCCGTATCGGCCGGGCGGGAATACCGGGGTTGTGGCGCGCGTCTCGCTCACCTGTCGACCTCTCGTGCGGTTGTAGACGTTGGGATCGGCCAGAATGGCAGAGTCCATCTTCGCAGCCGATCCCGGCCCGCTCACGGCAGGCCTGGTCGAGAGGGTTCTGAAACTGTGGCTGAGCAACTGCGTCTCATGACTGTGCACGCGCACCCGGACGACGAGTCCAGCAAGGGCGCCGCCACCATGGCGAAATACATCGCCGAGGGCGCGTCGGTTCTCGTCGCCACCTGTACCGGGGGTGAGCGGGGAAGCGTGCTGAACCCGCAGATGGACCGGCCCGAGGTGCTGGCGGACATCACCAACATCCGCCGCAAGGAGATGGACCGGGCCCGCGAGATCCTCGGGGTCGACCAGGCCTGGCTCGGGTTCGTCGACTCCGGGCTGCCCGAGGGCGACCCGCTGCCGCCGCTGCCGGAGGGCTGTTTCGGCCTGCAGGACCCGCAGGAGGCGGCCAAGCCGCTGATCAAGCTGATCCGCGAGTTCCGCCCGCACGTCATGACGACGTACGACGAGAACGGCGGCTACCCGCACCCCGACCACATCATGTGCCACCGGGTGTCGGTGGCGGCCTTCGACGCGGCCGGCGACCCGGGGCTCTACCCCGAATTGGGCGAGCCGTGGCAGCCGCTGAAGCTGTACTACAACTCCGGCTGGACCCGGGCGCGGATGCTCGCGCTGCACGAGGGCATGCTCGCGGCCGGGCTGGAGTCGCCGTACGCGGAGTGGCTGGAGAAGTGGTCGGACCGGAACGACCGGGGCGACAAGATCACCACCCGGGTCGAGTGCGGTGAGTACTTCCACGTCCGCGACGACGCGCTGCGCGCCCACGCCACTCAGGTCGACCCGGACGGGTTCTGGTTCCACATCCCGCTGGAGATGCAGCAGAAGGTGTGGCCGACCGAGGACTTCGAGCTGGCGCGCTCACTCGTCGACAGCCCGATCCCGGAGTCCGACCTGTTCGCGGGCATCCGGGAGAAGGTCGAAGCCGCCTGAGCAGTACGCTGAGGGGCGTGGACATTATCGCGGTCAACAACTTCGGGGACACCCGTGACGGCGGTCTGGCCGGGCCGATGGGCCTGTTCCTGATCGTGCTGATGTGTATCGGGACGGTCCTGTTGATCCGCAACATGAACAAGCGCATTCGTCGGCTTCCCGACAGTTTCGACGCCGGAGCCGAGCGCGAACGTGTGGCGGAAATCGCCCGGCTCAACGCTGATCTTGAGCGTTCCGGTGACGAGCCGGCCGACAGTGTCGAAGCGGGTCGATCGACCAAGGTCGACGAAAGTGCGGAAGCCGAGGTCGGGGCGGTGTCGGACGAGAAACGTGAGTCCGCATCGGACAACGGCACGACCGGACGGTGATCGTCTCGTCGCCCACCGCGCTGGCTTTCCGGCTCGCGGCGGGCGGCGAGTGCCGCGGGCCGTCAGCCGTCAAGCCCTGTTGTGTTCATCGGGATTGATTTAGCCTTCCGCCCGGGGGCCACACGGCTCCTGGACCCTGCGCGGAAGGGGGCGCCGACATGACCACTGTCCGGCGCCGACTCTCCGAAACGCATCTGCACGTGCATCGTCCCGTGCTGTCCATGATCGAGCCGCGGTCCCGGCATTTCTCCGGGCCGCGCCACCGGGCCACGATCGCGCCGCGGTGCCGACGCTTCTCCGGGCCGCGCCACCGGGCCACGATCGCGCTGCATCCCCGGGCGCGATCATGAGCGTCCCAACCTCGCCACAGCGTCGCGCGTGGACCACTCTGGCCGGGCGCTCCCGTCCGGTCCGCATCCTGACCGTGACCGTCGTGCTGGCCGCGCTGGCGGCCGTGCTCCTCGGCGCCCTGCAGCGACCGAGCCTGATCGCCGGCAGCCCGCTGTCACCTGTCGACGGCGCCTGCGTCGCGGCCGTGCTGGCCGCCATCGCCCAGCTGGCCGGCCTGCGCTTCCGGCTCGGTCCGGACGCGGTGTCGGTGAGCTGGGCCGAGGCGGCCGTGGTGGTCGGGCTGGTGGTCTGCCCGGCCGGGTGGCTGCCGGCCGCCACCCTGGCCGGCATCGGCGCGGCCTGGCTGCTGCTGGCCTGGCTGACCGGGCTGCGCAACCCCGCCGAGATCGTCCACCTGGTCGCCTCGATGACCCTCGGTGTCTCGGCGGCCACCCTCGTCACCTCGCTGCTGGCCGGCGACGCCGGGGTGCGCAGCGGCCGGCTGGCCCTGGCCCTGGTCGCCGGGGCGCTCACCTATCTGCTGATCACTTTCGGCCTGGTGGTGCTCACCCTGACCCTGCAGCGGGACGCCTCGCCGGTGCAGGTGGCCGCGAAGGTGCTCTACGCCAAGGCGCCGATGTCGACCGGCAACGTGATCGTCGGGCTCTGCGCGGTGTACGCCATGGTCAGCGAGCCGCTCTGGCTGCTCGCTTTCGGGCCGGTGCTGTGGCTGCTGCACCGGACATACCGTTTCCACCTGCGGGTCGCCGAGGAGCGCCGGATGTGGCAGGCGTTCGCCACCGCCACCGCCCGGATGCCCGGCGCCAGCGAGGCCGAGGTGGCCCGGGCCGGGCTGCGCGGCGCGCTGGACGTGTTCGGCGCCCGCCGGGCCGAGCTGGAGCTGCGCGGCGAGCAGGGCCACCGCCGGTACACCCAGGACGGCCCGGGGCAGAACCCGGACATGGCCGGCTCCGGCCCGGCGGTCACCCGCAGCATGGCGGTGGCCGGCCGCCCGGTCGGCGAGCTCACCGTCTGGCTCGGCGAGCCGACCCTGCCGGTGCCGCACGACGAGACGGCGATCGCGGCGTACGGCGAAGCGCTGGCCGGGGCCCTGCACGACGCGGCCGCCCACCAGCGGATCGTCGAACTCGACGCCCGGGCCGCGCACGACCGGGGGCACGACCCGCTGACCGGCCTGATCAACCGGGCCGCGCTGGTGACCGAGGGGGACGTGGTGCTGCGCGCCGGCGAGCGGGACCGCCCGGTCGCCCTGCTGCTGCTCGACGTCGTCAACTTCCGGGACGTGAACAGCACGCTCGGGCACCGCGGCGGCGACGAGGTGCTGCGCCTGATCGCCGAACGCCTCACCGACCAGGCCCGCCCCGGCGAGCTGATCGCCCGCACCGGCGACGACGAGTTCGCGCTGATGCTGCCGGCCCTGACCACGCTGACCGGCCCGGCCGGCTGGGCGCACGGCGCGCCGCACACCCTCTCCCAGGCCCTGCGCCGGTCCCGGGAGCTGGTCGAGCAGCTGCGGCTGCCGATGCGGGTGGCCGGGGTCCGGCTGGCCGTCGAGGTGACCGTCGGCGCGGTCGTCGCCCAGGCCGGCCACGTCGAGGTGAACGAGCTGCTGCGGCGGGCCTCGCTGGCCGCCGGGCGAGCCAAGGAGCTGGGGCTGACCGTCGGGACCTACGACAGCGGTCAGGACGCCAGCAGCACCGACCAGCTCGCGCTGCTCGCCGAGCTGCAGGACGCGTTCGCCGCCGACGACCAGATCATGCTGCACCTGCAGCCCGCGGTCGACCTGGTCACCGCGGAGCCGACCGGTTGCGAGGCGCTGGTCCGCTGGCGGCACCCACGGCGCGGGCAGCTCTCGCCGGCCGAGTTCCTGCCCGCCGTGGAACGCAGCGAGCTGCTCATCCCGTTCACCCGGCGGGTGCTCGACCTGGCGCTGGCCTCGGCCGCGGACTGGACCGCGGCCGGCATCGACGTACCGGTCTCGGTGAACGTCTCGGCCCGCAGCCTGACCGACCCGACCTTCCCGGCGCAGGTCACCGAGGCGCTGCGCCGGCACCGCACGCCGGCCTCGCGCCTGGTCCTGGAGATCACCGAGTCGGTGGCGGTCAGCGAGCGGGACATCGTGGACGAGGTGCTGGCCCGGTTGCGGGCGACCGGGGTGCAGATGTCGCTCGACGACTTCGGCACCGGGTTCTCCTCGCTGTCCTCGGTCACCCGGATCCAGGTCGACGAAATCAAGATCGACCGCTCGTTCGTCGACGAGATGATCGACTCGGCGGCGGCCGGCGCGGTGGTCCGCGGCGCGGTCGAGCTCGGCGCGCGACTCGGTGTGCGGGTGGTCGCCGAGGGCATCGAGACCATCGAGCAGCGGGCCGCTCTGATCGAGCTGGGCTGCCCGTCCGCGCAGGGCTACCACTTCTGCCGGCCGATGCCGGCCGACAAGATCGTTCAGGCACTGACCCAGCTGGCCCGGGCCGCCCCGGCCAACGTCACCCCGCTGCAGGCGGACGACGCTTCCTAGGCCGCGCCTCGCCTCGGCCGGGTTCCGCATCGACCTCGGCCTGACGGACGCGCCGCTGTCCTTGATCCGACGTTCCGGGGTGGAGGCTGTGCCAGACTCGGGAGCCACGGGACGTTCCGTGACATCGAGTTCAAGGAGTGGCACTCCAGATGGCCAATCGCCTCGCCGGCGCGACGTCGCCCTATCTGCTGCAGCACCGGGACAACCCGGTCGACTGGTGGCCCTGGTGCGACGAGGCCTTCGAGGAGGCGCGCCGTCGGGACGTGCCGGTGCTGATCTCGGTCGGCTACTCGGCCTGCCACTGGTGTCACGTGATGGCACACGAGTCCTTCGAGGATGCGGCGGTCGCCGAGCAGCTGAACCGGGACTTCGTGGCGATCAAGGTGGACCGCGAGGAGCGGCCCGACGTGGACGCCGTCTACATGACCGCCACCCAGGCGATGACCGGGCAGGGCGGCTGGCCGATGACGGTCTTCGCGACCCCCGGCGGCGACCCGTTCTTCTGCGGCACCTACTTCCCGCAGCAGCAGTTCAGCCGGCTGCTCACGTCGGTCGCCGAGGCCTGGCGCGACGAGCGCGAGGGTGTGCTCGCCCAGGGCGCCGCGGTGGTCCAGGCGGTCGGCGGCGCCCAGCTGGTCGGTGGCCCGACCGCGGCGATCACCGGGGAGATGCTGGCGGCCGCGACCGCCGGGCTGTCCGAGGACCACGATGAGACGTACGGCGGGTTCGGCGGCGCCCCGAAGTTCCCGCCGCACATGAACCTGCTCTTCCTGCTCCGCCACCACGAGCGCACCGGCTCGCCGGAAGCCCTGGAACTGGTCCGGCACACGTGCGAGCAGATGGCCCGCGGCGGCGTCTACGACCAGCTGGCCGGCGGCTTCGCCCGGTACGCCGTCGACGCGCACTGGACCGTGCCGCACTTCGAGAAGATGCTCTACGACAACGCGCTGCTGCTGCGGGTCTACACCCAGCTGTGGCGGCTCACCGGCGACGAGCTGGCCCGCCGGGTGGCCGACGAGACCGCCACGTTCCTGCTGCGTGACCTGGGCACACCGGCCGGCGGGCTGGCCTCGGCGCTGGACGCGGACACCGACGGGGTCGAGGGCCTGACCTACGCGTGGACCCCGGCCCAGCTCACCGCGGCGCTCGGGGTCGCGGACAGCGCGTGGGCCGCCGACCTGTTCCGGGTCACCACGGCCGGGACGTTCGAGCACGGGTCGAGCGTGCTGGTGCTCGGCCGGGACATCGACGCGGCCGACCCGGTGCTGATCAGCCGCTGGCAGGACGTCCGGGCCCGGCTCCTGGCCGCCCGCGATCTCCGCCCGCAGCCGGGCCGGGACGACAAGGTGGTCGCGTCGTGGAACGGCCTGGCGATCACCGCGCTGGCCGAGCACGGGGTGCTCACCGGGTCGTCCGCCTCCCGGTCGGCCGCGGTGGAGCTGGCCGAGGTGCTCGCCGACCGGCACGTGGTGGAGGGGCGGCTGCGCCGGGTGTCCCGGGACGGCACGGCCGGTGATCCGGCCGGGGTCCTGGAGGACTACGGGTGCGTGGCCGAGGCGTTCCTCGCCGTGCACCAGATCACCGCGGATCCGCGCTGGTTGCGGTCCGCGGGCGAGTTGCTGGACGTCGTCCTGGCCCATTTCGGTACGGCGTCGGGCGGGTTCTACGACACCGCGGACGACGCCGAGAAGCTGCTCACCCGGCCGGCCGATCCGACCGACAACGCGACCCCGTCCGGCCTCGCGTCGGTGTGCTCGGCACTGGTCGGGTACGCGGCGCTGAGCGGGGAGACGTCGTACCGGCTGGCGGCCGACGCGGCGCTGGCGACGGTGGGTCCGCTGATCGAGGGGCACCCGCGGTTCGCCGGCTACGCCGCGATGGTGGCCGAGGCGGCGGTGACCGGGCCGTACGAGATCGCGGTCGCCACCCACGACCCGGACGATCCGCTGGTGGCGGCGGCGTACCGGGAGTCGCCGGCCGGGACGGTCGTGGTGGTGGGCGCCCCGGACGCGCCGGGGGTGCCGCTGCTGGCCGACCGGCCACTGATCGGCGGGCGGGCCACGGCCTACGTCTGCCGCGGCTTCGTCTGCGACCGCCCGGTCACCACACCGGAGGACCTGGTCGCCCGCCTCCGGCAGTGACGCCGGATCAGCCGGCCTTGGGCAGGTGGTCGTCCGGGGAACTTTGCAGCAGCCACGCCAACGGCATCTTGGTCGCGGCCTCGTAGATGCCGGCGTCGGTGAGCCGGTAGAGCGTCACGGTGTTGGCCGCGTCGCGGTCGACCACCCAGTAGCGGGGGATGCCAGCGCGTGCGTATTCCTTGACTTTGGTGTCCTGATCCATGGACCTGGAGCCGGGCGACACGATCTCGACGGCGAGTAGCAGGTCGGTGAGCGCCGGCCAGATGCCCTGCGGGCGCTGCGCCCAAAGGGTCAGATCGGGAATCCGGCCGCCATCGCCGTCCGGCCCGGGGATGCGGATGCCGACGGCCTGCAGGACCTGCCGCGTTGGCCATCCCGCGCCGGTCAACCAGAACTGAAGATCCGAGGCGATTCCGGCGTGATCTGTGTCGGGCGGCGGTGTGATGGTGATCGCCCCCTCGGCGCTCAACTCGAACCGGTGGCCGTGTTCATCCGCCTCGATCATGGCGGTCAGGTCCGTGAGCGTGACGGTGCGCGGCAGGGACCTGGCGAATGCCTCTGCGCTCATGCGTCCATGTTAATTGCCACCTGTGCCGCTCACCCCGTACCGGAAAGGGGTTGATTTTTGGGTTGAGCTGGGGCGTCGCTAGGCTGGGCGGGCGATGGATACCCGAACCGGTCTGCCCGTAGTCGGCATGGTGGGTGGCGGCCAGCTGGCCCGGATGACCCACCAAGCCGCTATCTCCCTCGGCCAGTCACTGCGTGTGCTCAGTGAGAAGCCCGACGACAGTGCCGCGCTGGTCGCGGCGGATGTGCCTATCGGCACGCACACCGATCTGGCTGCTCTGCGTGAGTTCGCCAAGGGGTGCGACGCCGTCACCTTCGACCACGAGCACGTGCCGACCGAGCACATCGAGGCGCTCGAGGCCGAGGGCGTGAAGATCTTCCCGGGGTCGAAGGCGCTGGTCTTCGCCCAGGACAAGGGCCTCATGCGGGAGCGCCTCGCGGCGCTCGGCGCGCCGGTGCCACGCTGGGCGCGGGTGAGTTCGGCCGCCGAGATCGAGGCGTTCGCCGACGGTTCCTGGCCGGTGGTGGCCAAGGCGACCCGGGGAGGGTACGACGGTCGCGGCGTCTGGATGGTCGGCTCCCGTGAGGCGGCCGAGGACCTGGTCTCCACCGGGATCCCGCTGATCGTCGAGGAGAAGGTGCCGCTGCGGCGGGAGCTCGCGGCGCTCGTGGCGCGGTCGCCGTTCGGGCAGGTCGCGGCGTACCCGGTGGTGGAGACCGTGCAACGCGACGGGATCTGCGTCGAGGTGATCGCCCCGGCACCCGGCCTCTCCGACGACCTCGCCCTGGCCGCGCAGCAGCTCGCCATCGACCTGGCCACCGAGCTGGGTGTGGTCGGCCTGCTGGCCGTCGAGCTGTTCGAGACCGACGCCGGCATCGTGGTGAACGAGCTGGCGATGCGCCCGCACAACTCCGGGCACTGGACCATCGAGGGCGCCCGGACCTCGCAGTTCGAGCAGCACCTGCGGGCCGTCCTGGACTATCCGATGGGCTCCACCGCGCTGACCGCCCCAGTCGTCGTGATGGCGAACGTGCTGGGCGGGCAGCCCGGCGGGATCTCCATCGACGAGCGGCTGCACCACCTGTTCGCCGCCGTCCCGGACGCGCGCGTGCACCTCTACGGCAAGCAGGTCCGCCCGGGCCGCAAGATCGGGCACGTGACCGTGCTCGGTGACTCGTTGACCGAGGTGCGCGCGCGAGCCGCGCGGGCCGCGCAGTGGCTCCAGGAAGGCAACTGATGGCACCCGTCGTCGGCATCATCATGGGCAGCGACTCGGACTGGCCGACCATGGAGGCCGCCGCGCTCGCGCTCGCCGAGTTCGAGGTGCCGTTTGAGGTCGGCGTGGTCTCCGCGCACCGCACGGTCCGCAAGATGGTGGACTACGCGGAGTCGGCGGCCGGCCGCGGCATCCAGACGATCATCGCGGGGGCGGGTGGCGCCGCGCACCTGCCGGGCATGGTCGCCGCGCTCACCCCGCTGCCGGTGATCGGCGTCCCGGTGCCGCTCAAGCACCTGGACGGGATGGACTCGCTGCTGTCGATCGTGCAGATGCCGGCCGGTGTGCCGGTGGCGACCGTGTCGATCGGCGGGGCGCGCAACGCCGGGCTGCTCGCGGTCCGGATCCTCGGCGCGTCCGACCCGGTGCTGCGTCAGCGGATGACCGACTTCCAGGTGGGCCTGGAGAAGATGGTCGAGGAGAAGGACGCGGCTCTCCGCACGAAACTGCTCGGCTGAGACCGCGACGCGGCTCCCGGCTCTGGCTGGCCCTCAGGGGTGTCTCCGCGCTGCGGAGGCACCCCTGAGAACCAGCCGACCACCCGGACGCGCGCTGCGGCCCGGACCGCAGCGCGGGCGTCGCGCGAGACCGTCACGGGACATGGCTCGTAGCCTGCGGACGGCCGCTCGTTTTTCGTACCAAATAGGGTTTATCGCATCTGGGAGACGACGTTGCGCAGGTCCTGGGCGCGGCGGCGGCTTTCGCTGGTGGCGCCCAGGAAGAGCAGGACCACGCCGACCGGGACCAGCATCAGCCACGGGCCGCCCAGGCTGAAGGCGAACTTCAGCGCGGCGACCACGGTGGCGACCGTGCCGATCACCACTGGCGCCTGTTGACGGGTCCGCGAGCCGATCAGCAGGGTGACCACGCCGCCGAGCAGCAGCACCACCTCGCGGAGGTCACCGCCCTCGCCGGCCAGCACGATCCCGATGGTCGGCACGAACGCGGCGAGCAGCGCCGGACCATACGCCGCCCAGCTGCTCAGCTCCGGCCGATGATGCGCCTCGACGATGCCGACGGCCAGCGCCAGCGCCGCGAACGGCAGCGTGTAGGCCTCCGGCAGCGCCACCTCGGCCAGCGCGATGAACAGCCACCAGCCGATGATCTCGAAGCCCACCGCCAGCCAGAACATCGCGCGCCGCTGGCTGGGCGTCCGGTCCGGGCGGGACGCGGTCAGGCCCAGCACCGCACCCCAGGCGGCCAGCAGCGCCGCCAGATGCGCCGGTGAGTCGAAGGCCAGTGCGCCGGCGATGGCCGCGGACGCGTAACCGCTCCACTCCACGGTGACCGCCTCGGCCCGGAACTGGGCCAGGCCGAGCCGGGGGAGCAGCGACTCCAGGGCCAGCAGGGTGGCGCCGACGGCGAGCACCCCGAACGCCGCCCAGTGCCGGTCGAGACCCAGCGCGATCGCGCCGGCCAGCACGAACATCTGGCCCATCAGCGCGGCGAACAACCAGCCCAGCAGGCGAGCCGAGACGGTGCGCCCGAGCACCGCGGCGACCAGCCCCACTCCCACTGCGGCGCCCAGCGTGAGCACCGTCAGGTTTTCCTGGGCCAGGCTGCCGGAGAGCCCGGCACCCCCGGCCAGCAGGCCGATCACGAACACCACGGACCGGGTGCCGCGCAGCAGCGGACTCCGGCTCCCCACCGGCGGCAGGGTGAGCGCCAGGCCGAGCATCGAGATGGTGAAGACCGCCAGCGCCGCACCGGTCGCCGCCGGGAACGGCGCGTGCACCGCGATCGGGGTGATCAGCAGTGTGAGCGCCACCCCGGGCAGGATTACCGGCACGGTCTCGGCCGCGCGGCCGCCGAACCCGAGCGCGGCCAGCGCGGCCGCCCCGGTCAGCAGCACCGCGGCCAGCGCGCTCGTCGCGTCGACGTTGCCGGCGGCCGGGTTGACCAGAGCCGGCACCGGGCCCTCCCAGACCGCGGCGAGCTGGCGCAGCGGGTCGAGCAGCGCCGCGCGCAGGGCCGGGGCCAGCGAGAACAGCGCCAGCATGGTGGGCAGCAGGGCGAGCATCACGGCACCGGTCGCCGGGTCGTTCAGCCAGCGCTGGAACAGCCCGCCGCCACGCGCCCGGCGGGCCCGGTGGTAGCGGATGTCGCCGTCCGGGAACTCGTTGACCACCGACGGGCGCGGCGGTGCGGGAACGGCGCCGCGCAGCATCTCGGCGAGCACACCGAGCAGGGCGGCGGCCGCCGCGTACAACGCCGTCGGGTAGTCGGTCGGCACCGAGACGAGCGCGGTCACGGTGGCGCCGAGCACCAGCCCGATGGTGGCCCATGGAAGGTACTGCGGGACGTGCCGGCCGAACAGGGCCAGCAGGGCCAGGCCGACGCTGGAACCGGCCAGCGCGGCGGTCAGCACGACCTGGGCGCTGTGTCCCTGGTCGGCGGAGAACGCGGCGAACGTGCCGGGCAGCGCGAGCAGCACCGCCGCGGTGGCCGCGCCGCCGACCTGCGCCCGATGCTCGGGCAGGATCCGGAAACCCTCCGGGGTGACGAGCACCTCGTCCGGGTCGGCGGACGGCAGCGGGATCCGGGCGGTCGCCGCGACCAGCGCGCCGAGCAGCACCACGGTGAGCAGGGCCAGGCCTGTCGACCAGGGGCGGGCCAGGCCGACCGCGGTGGTGTGCAGCAGGACCACGGCGGCGACGACGGCGCGGGCCCGGGCCGCTTGCGGTTCGCTGGTGGCCAGGGCGGCCATGGCGTACGCGGTGGCCACCGCGGCGCCGATCAGCAGCGGGGACCACCAGGGCAGCCCGAGCGCCCAGGGAGCGCCCATCGCGGCCAGCGCGGCGCACAGCCCGGAGGCGTAGTGCGACCACGGCCGGGGCAGCGCGATGGCGGCCGTGATCGCGACCATGACCAGGGCGAACGGCGCCTGCCAGGCCCCCGGCGGCGCGGCGGTGGCGAAGTGCTCGACGTCGGTGTTCCAGAGCGGTCCGGGCGCGGACAGGATCCGCAGGCTGCCGCCGACCGCCTGCCAGCCGGCCAGCCCGGCGACCACCAGAGCGGCGATGCCCAGGCCGCGGGCCGGGCCGCGCTTCCACTCGTCGAGCAGCACGGTCACGCCCATGCCGACGAGCAGCACCACCACGCCGGCCACCGCGAGCGGGGCGTTCGGGAAGGCGAGCGCGGCGACCCGGGCCAGCGCGCCGCAGATCGCGACGGTGGCGGCCGCGGCGGCCAGGTCCGGGCCGTCCATCATCCGATCGGTGCGGCCGCGGGTGTCGATGCTCTTGGCGAAGAACAGCAGCAGCGCCGCGCCGAGCAGCAGCGCGCCCACGCAGAGATCCGCGATGGTCCGGCCCGGGGCGAACAGGGCGGCCGCGGCCAGCGCCAGCGCGCCCAGGCCGGTGCCGGCGGTCAGCGGGAAGCTGATCTCGCGGCGGGCCACCTGGAACACCGCCGCGTAGCTGAGCGTGCCGGCCACCGCGAGGAAGCCGGCGGCCAGCGCCGGGACGATCACCCCGGTGGTCGGCGGCGGGCCCTGACCGGTGTCCGAGACGGCGAGCGCGGCGGTGACCGCGGCGCCCGGGATGGCCAGCGCCGCCGCGCCGGACGCCCAGTCGCCGATCACCCAGGCGAACAGCCGGATCTGGAGCTGCCGGGCCGCGAAGGTGACCATCACGCCGGCGCCGGCCAGCGCGGTCAGCACCGCGGCGGTCAGCCAGCAGGCGGCCAGCGAGGCGCCCGCCCCGAACAGGCCGACCACCCCGGCCGCGGCGACGTGCGCGATCGCGATCCGGCGGGTGCTCGACCAGAGTCCGGCCGCGCCCAGCCCGATCGACGCCAGCACCAGCGGCCAGGGCGCCTCGGACCAGGCCAGACCGAGTGAGGCGGGCAGTGCCAGGGCGGTCATCGCGATGCCGGCCACCGCGCTCTCGTGCCGGATCTGGGCCGGCAGGGCGAGCGCCGCGGCGATCGTCACCAGCAGCGCGGCGAACGCCAGCAGCCAGCCGGCCGGGCCGACCGCGTCGGCCATCACCCGGGCGTAGTCGGCGCTGTCCACCTGCCAGACCGGGCGGGCCGCGGCCACCGGGGCGATCGCGGCCCGGATCGCGTCGATCCCGACCAGCAGGCCGATCAGGCCGAGGGCGGCCGCGGAGGCGTACTGCGGGCCGCGGCGGACCGTCTCGGGCAGCAGGCCGATCACCGCGCCGGCGATCGCCACCGTGGCGGCCGCGATCACCAGTGTCCAGTCCGGGTCGACCACGGCGGCCACCCGGGCCGCCGCGCCGATCACCGCGAGGACGAGGATGCCGTTGGCGATGTGCCGTTCCAGCGTGTGGTCGAGCAGTTTGGCGGCGGCGACGCCGGTCAGCGCGGCGGCGATCAGGATCAGACCGGAGCGCAGCGCGTCCGACACCGCGTGGGCCTGCAGCAACGCCGCCGACGAGTAGAGCAGCGCGCCCGCGCAGGCGAAGCAGAGCAGGGCGAAGGTCAGCTCGCGCAGCCAGTCCGCGGACGGTGGCTCGACCGGCGCGGCGAGCGGGACGGAACCGGCGGCCGGCGCGCCGGCCGGGCGCGGGCCGGGGAAGATCCGGGTCGGGATCCAGCGTCGGCGCGGGCGATTCAGACCGGAAATGATCAGATCCGGCTCTTCCGGATGGGACTCCGGCCGGGGCGGGGCATCCGCGGCGTACGACGACGGGTCGGCCGGATCCGGGTCACCCTCGTGGCGGGTGAAACCGTCGCCGTCCGCCTCGGCCGCGGCGGCCCGGTCGGCGGCGTCCGGCCGGCCCAGCGGCCAGCGCGGCACCAACCGGCCCCGCCGGATCACCCGGGTGAGCAGCAGCAGGTCGAGGGCGGCCACCGCGGTCAGGGCCAGGCCCCAGCCGGCCGGGCTCTGGATCCACGGGTAGGCCAGCAGCGGGGCGACCGGCTGGGTGGCGATGACCGTGGCGTAGCGGGGGATGGCCAGCCGGGTGGCGCCCGCGTACACGAAGCTCGCCACCGCGGTGATCGCGAAGGTGATGCCCAGGTAGAGCGGGGTGGCCACCTCGGCGCCACCGGCCAGCGCGCTGCCGTGCAGCGTGTAGAGCGTCATCGGCAGCAGGATCAGGCCGATCGCGGCGATCGTCTCGGCGGTCGAGGTCAGGGTGCGCCGGGCCACGCCGGGCGCCACGCTCAGCGCGATCGCGGTGAACAGGGCCAGGATGACCGCCCGGGCGACCGGGTTGCTGAACGCCACCCCGGCGAACACCACGGCGGCCAGCGCGATCAGCAGCGCGCCCAGGCCGAGCAGGATGTTCTGCACCGACTGGGTGGAGGCCTCCGGGCCGTGCTCCAGCGGCGCCATCGGCGGCCTCGGCGGGCGGCGCACCCCGGCGGGCTCCGGGCCGTCGCCGGCCGGACGGCGTGACGCGGTCCGCGGCGGTCCCGGTGGTGGCTCCTCCGGGCCGTCCGGGCGGGCGCCCGGTGGCGGCGGTGGCGGGAAGTCCTCGGCGCCACCGGACCGGCCACGGGTGGCCGTGGCGGGGCGCCGGGACTTGCCGACCTTCTGCTTCTGCGCGTGCGCCAGGATGTCCCGCCGGAACAGCGCGGCCTGCAACTGACTGGCGATCTTCGTCCGGGTGCCGGCCGCCGCCATGTCCTGCACCTTGAGCGCCGCTATCGAGGCGTCGATGCGAGCCAGTTCATCTGCGTAGTCGGGCTCGTCAGCCTTCGCCACGGGGCCTCCTGCCAGCGTGTCGCTCAGTAGTTAGAGCATGCCGGTATGACACCTCATTAGAACAGCCTCAAGCGGGTGGAGATCTGTTGAAACGGCCCCGAACCCGGCAGTGAGCTCGTCCGAGCACTGTCGGTGGCGATATTCGGCACAGTGCGGTTCCGTTGCCCGGCGTACGCTACGCGCCAGTAACATTGCGGACGGGACTGTTGAAGGAAGAGAAGGGCAATGGAGCATGTCTGATTTCGACGCCTACCGGCTGCCGGAGGACCACGAGACCATCCGCGCCGCCGTCCGTGAGGTCTGCGACGCCCGGGTGGCTCCGAACGCCGCCGAGGCCGATGAGACCGGAGAGTTCCCCAAGGCGTCGTACGACGCACTGCGCTCCTCCGACTTCCACGCCCCGCACATCCCGGTCGAGTACGGCGGCGCCGGCGCGGACGCGCTCGCCACCGCGATCGTGATCGAGGAGGTGGCCCGGGCCTGTGCGTCCTCCTCGCTGATCCCCGCGGTCAACAAGCTGGGCACGATGCCGCTGATCATCGCGGGCTCCGAGGAGCTCAAGCGCAAGTACCTCTCGAAGGTCGCCGCCGGCGAGGGGATGTTCTCCTACTGCCTCTCCGAGCCCGACGCCGGCTCGGACGCCGCGTCGATGACCACCAAGGCCGTCCGGGACGGTGACTTCTGGGTGCTCAACGGCGTCAAGCGGTGGATCACCAACGCCGGGGTGTCGGAGTACTACACGGTCTTCGCGGTCACCGACCCGTCGGCCCGCTCGCGCGGCATCTCCGCGTTCGTGGTGGAGAAGTCCGACCAGGGCGTCAGCTTCGGCGCGCCGGAGAAGAAGCTCGGGATCAAGGGCTCGCCGACCCGCGAGGTCTACTTCGACAACGTGCGGATCCCGGCCGACCGGATCATCGGCGCCGAGGGCACCGGGTTCGCCACCGCGATGAAGACCCTCGACCACACCCGGGTCACCATCGCCGCGCAGGCTGTGGGCATCGCGCAGGGCGCGCTGGACTTCGCGCTGGGGTACGCCAAGGAGCGCAAGCAGTTCGGCAAGCCGATCGCCGAGTTCCAGGGCCTGCAGTTCATGCTCGCCGACATGGGCATGAAGCTCGAGGCGGCCCGGCAGCTGACCTACGTGGCGGCCGGCAAGAGCGAGCGCGGGGACGCCGACCTGACCTACTTCGGGGCGGCGGCCAAGTGCTTCGCCTCGGACGCGGCCATGGAGATCACCACGGACGCGGTGCAGATCCTGGGTGGGTACGGCTACACCAGGGACTACCCGGTGGAGCGGATGATGCGCGACGCCAAAATCACCCAGATCTACGAGGGCACCAACCAGGTCCAGCGGATCGTGATGGCGCGCCAGCTCCTGGCGGACTGACAGCAGTTTTCACCGTTCAGCGAAGTGGTGGCCGGGCGCATGCGCCCGGCCACGTCTGTCACGGGGCCGGGTGGCTCCGGACGAAGGCCTCGATGCCGTCGAGGATGCGGGACAGGCCGAAGGTGAAGCCGCCGGCGGGGTCGCCCGGGGTGTCCATCGCGCCGGCGTCGATGGCGCGGCGCAGCAGCGGAAACCGGTCGGCCTGCACCAGGTGTCGCATCAAGCCGCCGAACTCGGCGATCACCGCGTCGACGGTCCGGCCGTGGGCGCGGGCCGCCTCGGTCATCTGGCCCCGCAGCAGGGCTTCGTAGCGGATGTAGCCGTTGACCAGCAGCAGCAGTGACAGCTTCTCCGACTCGGGCAGCGGGAGGCCGTCCAGCGCGGCCAGGCCGGTCTCCATCCAGGCCAGCTGGCGCGGGGTGGCCGGCGGCGCGGCGATCGGCACCTGCAGGAACCACGGCTCGTCGCCGAACATGGTGAACATCGCGTGCGCCCAGCGCTCGACCGCGGCCCGCCAGGTCTCGCCGGCCGTCCGCGGCGCCGGTGGCTCGCCGGCCGCCGCCTCCATCATCAGCACCGCCAGCTCGTCCTTGCTGGCGACGTAGCGGTAGAGCGACATCGCCGACGTCTTCAGCTCGCCGGCGACCCGGTTCATCGAGACCGCCGGGTAGCCCTCGGCGCGGGCCACCGCGATGGCCGCCGCCACGATCCGGTCGACGCTCAGCGTCGGCTTGGGGCCCTTGGTGGGCTTCTCGCGCATCCCCCACGCCGCTTGCAGGGCGGGTGGCACGGGGCTGATCTCGGTCATCGACGCGGTTTCTCCTTCGGTGTTGACCGCCATCCTATTACCGCGTATACCTTAAGCAGTAACGCGTATGGCATACGCAGTAAGTCGATCACAGGGGAGAGCGCGATGCGAGAAGAGCGGAAAGCCGGGCGGCGCGAATGGATCGGGCTGGTCGTGCTCGTCCTGCCGTTGCTGCTGGTCTCGATGGACGTCTCGGTGCTCTACTTCACCGTCCCGTTCATCAGCCGCGACCTGGCACCGACCAGCACCGAGCAGTTGTGGATCTTCGATATCTACGGGTTCGTGCTGGCCGGCTTCCTGATCACGATGGGCGCACTCGGTGACCGGGTGGGCCGGCGCCGGCTGCTCATGATCGGCGCGGTCGGGTTCAGCGCGGCCTCGGCCCTGGCCGCGTATTCCGGAAGTGCGCCGACGCTCATCGCGGCCCGGGCGGTCCTCGGCGTTGCCGGGGCCACGCTGATGCCCTCGACGCTCGCGTTGATCCGCAACATGTTCCACGACGAGAAGCAGCGCGGCACCGCGATCGCCGTCTGGACCGTGGCCATGACCTCGGGCATCGCGCTCGGCCCGATCGTCAGCGGCGTGCTGGTGGAGCACTTCTGGTGGGGCTCGGTGTTCCTGATCAACATTCCGGCGATGGTCCTGTTGCTCGTGCTGGCGCCGATCCTGCTGCCCGAGCACCGCAACCCGGTGCGCGGCCGGTTCGACGTGGCCGGCGCCGTGCTGTCGATCGCCGCCGTGCTGCCGGTCATCTGGGGCATCAAGGAGATCGCCGCACACGGCGTGGACGCCACCCGGATCGCGGCCATCGTCGCCGGGCTGGTGATCGTGACGGTGTTCGTCCGCCGCCAGCAACGCCACCCGGACCCGATGCTCGACCTCGCCGTGCTGCGCCGCCCGGCGTTCGCCGGCTCGGTGGTGGTGAGCCTGCTCGCCACGTTCGCCATGGTCGGCTTCGCGATCTTCTCCACCCAGTACCTGCAGCTGGTGCTCGGGATGAGCCCGCTGGAAGGCGCGCTGTGGAGCCTGGCGCCCACCGCCGGGGTGGGTGCGGCCGCGCCGCTGGCGTCCACGCTGGTCCGGCGGGGTGTGGACCGGGCGACGATCGTCGCGGCCGGGTTCGTGGTCGCCGTCGGCGGGTTCGTGCTGCTCAGCACGGTTCCGGTGGAGTCCGGGCTGTGGGTGCTGCTGGCCGGCGCCGGGTGCTACGCGGCCGGTCTGGTGGTGGTGATGTCGACCGCCACCGAGCTGGCCATCGGCACCGTCCCGCCGGAGCGGGCCGGGTCCTCGTCGGCGCTGATGGAGACCGCTTCGGAGTTCGGCGGCGCGCTCGGCATCGCGATCCTGGGCAGCGTCGGCGCCGCGGTGTACCGGTCCCACCTCGCCGCCGGTCAGCTGCCGGCCGTGGCCCGGGAGACGCTCAGCGGGGCCGTCGCCACGGCCGCCCGGCTGCCCGACCCGGCGGCCGGGCAGGTGCTCGGCCCGGCCCGGGCGGCGTTCGTCGCGAGCCTGCACACCGCCGCCTGGGCGAGCGCCGGGATCATGCTGCTCGCCGCGGTGGTGGCGCTGACGCTGCTGCGCGGACTGCCGGTCGGCGCGCCGCGGGACCGTCCGGTGCGGACGCCGGACGAGGTCGCCGCCTAGTTCCAGCGGTGGTGCGGTGAAGGCCGGCGGGTGCACCCGCCGGCCTTCTTGGCGTCCGGACTCCGGGGAGCTGCAACAACTGGGCGGACAGCGTTGACGAACCAGTGACATATCTGAAACATTGGATGTCTTGGCCCGCAAGAACTCAGCAGAACCACGAAATTTTGCATGAGTGCGCTGGAAAATGTCACCCCGGGCTGATCACCCCCATATCCATCCCCTCGGCGCAGTGGCGTCCGCTTCGGCGTACGGTGCTGCGCCGGTCCGACAGGACGGATGTCATGAAGCCGATAACCCTCAGTCGAAGACTGGTCAGCGTGGCCCTGGTGGCCGGCCTGGCCGTGCTGGGTCTGTCACCGGTGGCCGCGCAGGCGGCCGGTGGTCCCAACCTCGCGATCGGCAAGGCGGTCGCCGCCAGCGGCGCGCTCGGGGCGCAGCCCGCGTCCGCGGTCAACGACGGCAACGCGAACTCCTACTGGGAGAGCCCGAACAACGCGTTCCCGCAGTGGGTCCAGGTCGACCTCGGCAGCAGTGTCGCGATCGACCAGGTGGTGCTGAAGCTGCCGCCGGCCGTCGCCTGGGCCACCCGTACCGAGACGCTCAGCGTCCAGGGCAGCACCGACGGCTCGGCGTTCAGCACGCTCTCGGCGTCGGCCGGCCGGGTGTTCAACCCGGCCACCGGCAACGTCGTCACGGTCGATCTCACCGCCACGACCGTCCGGTACGTGCGGGTGCACATCACCGCCAACACCGGCTGGCCGGCCGGACAGCTCTCCGAGCTCGAGGTCTACGGCGTGGCCGGCCCGGTCGACCCGGACCCGGATCCCGACCCGGACCCGCCGACCGGCACCAACCTGGCCGGTGGCAAGGCGATCGAGGCGTCCTCGGCGACCTTCAACTTCGTGGCGACGAACGCCAACGACGGCAGCCTGGCCAGCTACTGGGAGTCGGCGGGCTTCCCGGCCACGCTGACCGTGAAGCTCGGCGCCGACGCGAACGTCACCGGCGTCGTCGTCAAACTCAACCCCGATCAAGCCTGGGGTACGCGTACGCAGGCCATCCAGGTGCTCGGCCGGGCCGGCACGGCCACCGCCTTCACCGAGATGAAGTCCCGCGCCGACTACGGCTTCAACCCCTCGTCGAACCAGAACACGGTGACCATCCCGGTCAGCGGCCGGGCCTCGGACGTACGTCTGCAGATCTTCACCAACAGCGGCGCACCCGGCGGACAGGTCGCCGAGCTGCAGGTGATCGGCGCCTGGGCGCCGGCGCCGGACCTGGTCGTCACGTCGACGACCTGGAGCCCGGCCGCACCCGACGAGACCTCCGCGATCGCCCTGACCGCGACCGTGCGTAACGCCGGCACGGTGGCCTCGGCGGCGACCAAGGCCGACTTCAAGCTCGGCGGCACCGTCGTGGCCAGCGCGGACGTTCCCGCCCTCGCGGCCGGAGCGTCGGCCACCGTCACCGGCACCGCCGGCGCTCGGGCACAGGGCAGCTACACCGTGTCGACCACGGTCGACCCGGCGAACACCGTGGCCGAGTCGAACAACGACAACAACACGTTCACCGCGAGCGCGCCGCTGGTGGTCGGCCAGGCACCCGGCCCGGACCTGCAGGTCACCGCGATCACCATGACCCCGGCGAACCCGGCGGTCGGCGCGGCGGTCAGCTTCACCGTCGCGGTGCAGAACCGCGGCATCAGCGCCGCGGGGGCCAGCACCACCCGGCTGGCCGTCGGCACCGCCACGCTCACCGGGGCCACCCCGGCGATCGCGGCCGGCGCCACCACGACCGTGACCATCGGCGGCACCTGGACCGCGGCCAGCGGCGGCGCCACCGCCGTGGCCACCGCGGACTCGGCCGGTGTGATCGCCGAGACCAACGAGAACAACAACACGCTGTCCCGCTCCATCGTGGTCGGTCGCGGCGCGGCCGTGCCGTACACCGAGTACGAGGCGGAGGCCGGCCGCTACCAGGGCACCCTGTTGCAGGCCGACCCGCTGCGCACCTTCGGGCACACCAACTTCGCCACCGAGTCCTCCGGCCGGCAGTCGGTCCGGCTGACCGGCACCGGCCAGTTCGTCGAGGTCACCTCGACGAACCAGACCAACTCGATCGTGGTCCGCAACTCGGTGCCGGACGCCGCGGGCGGTGGTGGCCAGGACTGGACCATCAGCCTGTACGTCAACGACGTGTTCAACCGGAAGCTGACGCTCAGCTCCCGCAACAGCTGGCTCTACGGCACCAGCGACGACACCGAGTCGCTGTCCAACACCCCGTCGGCCGACGCGCGCCGGCTGTTCGACGAGTCGAACCTGCTGCTGGGCCAGTCGTACCCGGCCGGCACCCGGTTCAAGCTGCAGCGCGACTCGGGGGACGCGGCGAGCTTCTACGTCATCGACCTGATCGACCTGGAGCAGGTCGCGGCGCCGCTGAGCCAGCCGGCCGGCTGCGTCTCGATCACCACGTACGGCGCGGTGCCGAACGACGGCGTCGACGACACGGCGGCCATCCAGCGGGCGGTGACCGACGACGAGAACGGCGTGATCAGTTGCGTCTGGATCCCGGCCGGCCAGTGGCGGCAGGAGCAGAAGATCCTGTCACCGGACCCGACCCGGAACCAGTACAACCAGAAGGGCATCCGCAACGCCGTGATCCGCGGCGCCGGGATGTGGCACACCCAGCTCTACACGAACACCCAGCCGCAGAACGTGGTCGGCAACATCAACCACCCGCACGAGGGCAACGTCGGCTTCGACATCGACGACAACACCCAGATCTCCGACCTGGCGATCTTCGGCAACACCCAGAACCGGGCCAACCGGGGACACGGCCTGAACGGCCGGTTCGGCAAGAACACGAAGATCAACAACGTGTGGATCGAGCACGTCAACGTCGGCGCCTGGGTCGGCCGGGACTACTCGGACACGCCCGCCTACTGGAACCCGGGCGACGGGGTGGAGTTCACCGGGATGCGGATCCGCGACACGTTCGCCGACGGCATCAACTTCTCCAACGGCACCCGCAACTCGCGGGTCTTCAACTCCTCGTTCCGGACCACCGGTGACGACGCGCTGGCCATCTGGGCCAACCCGTACGTCAAGGACCAGAGCGTGGACATCAACCACGACGACCACTTCCTGAACAACACGGTCCAGCTGCCCTGGCGGGCGAACGGCATCGCCATCTACGGCGGTTACGGCAACTCCGCCGAGAACAACCTGGTGTCCGACACCGCGAACTACCCGGGCATCATGCTGGCCACCGACCACAGCCCGCTGCCGTTCTCCGGCACCACACTGCTCGCCAACAACGGGCTGTACCGGACCGGCGGGGCGTTCTGGAACGAGGACCAGGAGTTCGGCGCGATCACGCTGTTCCCCTCCACGAAGGACATCACCGGCGTCACCATCCGGGACACCGACATCATCGACTCGACGTTCGACGGCATCCAGTTCAAGAACGGCGGCGGGAACATGCCGAACGTCGCCATCACGAACGTACGCATCGACAAGTCGAACAACGGCGCCGGCATCCTGGCGATGAGCGGGGCCCGCGGCAACGCGGTCCTGTCCGGCGTCACGGTCACCAACTCGGCGGACGGCAACATCGTCACCCAGCCGGGCTCGCAGTTCACCTTCTCCGGGAGCTGAGCCTTCTCCAGGAGCTGAGCCTTCTCCGGGAGCTGAGCCTCGTCGCGGGGGTGCGGGCGCCAGCCGGTGCCCGCACCCCCGCCCCCGTACGTCAGCGGCCGGCCCGGTCCGCCTTCCCCTGGTGGACCGGGTAGACGTGCCGCTGGTTGACGGAGATCCGGTGCCCGCACGCGCCACTCGTGCCACGGCGGGAGTACGCGGAGTTGGTGATCGGCGCGCCCGGCCCGTTCAGCGTGGGGCTGCCGGTGTCCCGGCCGGGCATCATGCCGATGATCGATCGGGAGGCCTTGTCGTAGCCGCCCCGGTACGCCTCGTCCCGTTCCACGCCGTGCCGGTGCCACTGGTGGATCCGGCCGACCGCGTACCCGCTGGAGACGAAGACGCTCAGCGTGAAGACGAAGTACATCAGCTCATTACCGGGTGCTGTCATGATCCACCTGCTACGCGTGAGGACAATGGACTGTTCGGTACGGCGGTGACCGTGGTCGACGCGCGGAGGAAACCCGCGCGGAAGGCGACCCGGCGCCGGTCGTCCTCGCGCCGCCACTGATGCACCCGGCCGCCGAGGTAGGAGATGACGGTGGCCAGCGTCAGGGCGCCGAGGACCGGTAGGAAAGTGGCCGTCATGGCGCGGAGCCTTTTACCATGGTTTCCCGTCCTTAGGATCGCGCTTTCCGGTGGCACATTCCGGGGGGATTCGCGGCGCGCTTCCGGTGGGGGAACGGCGCTGTTTCCGGCGAGGGCCGCTATCGCTTCTTGCATGACGACAAACCTTCGTTCGGCGACGCCGGAAGTCAGTCGTGAGTTCAGCGTTGCCGAGGAAAAGGACGGTCCGTGTCTGACCGATCGGCGGAGCGTGAACGTAGACGCCTCACAGGCGGTTTTCTGCCCCGCCGCCGGACCATCCGGCCTCGAGCCCGGTGACGATCTGATGCTGTGCCATGTCCAGGTGGGCGCCGACCTCGGCGACGGTGGGCGAGCGGCGCAGGCGCCGGGACAGCTCGCTCTCGGCGGCCATGATCGCGAGCTGCAGGGCCGGCAGTGGCTGGGCGGACGCCGGCCGGCGGCGGATCAGCTCCCGCCGATGACGGCGCAGGGCCCGGACGACCAGCGGAACGACCAGGGGTGAGAGATCCGGTCGCTGTGAGCCGAGCCGGTGCTCGGCCTCGAGAATCGCGGTGATCGCCGCCTGGGTCATCGCCTCGTCGTTGCCGCCGGCCCCCGCGAAACGGGCCGCGAGGTGCTGGGCGAGCGGGCGCCAGTGTTCACCGGGAGTGTGCGGGCCGGAGGTGAGATCGCCGGGTCGGCTGTCGGTGAGGTCGGCGTTTCGCACAGCTCGGCTCCCTGTGAGGATTTCGGATCCAGACCTTCCTGGATGCCCTACCTCAACAACGAATGGAAATGTACGTACGTATTCGGCGATATGCCTCGTGGTCCGCGCCGACCTCCGCAGATCTCCGCCCGTCCGCCTTAATCCCAACGGCGTAAAGGCTTTCGGCTTCCGGTGGCGGGAGGAGTACCTTTCCGGCACCCTCGGTGAAAGCCGACGAGAGTGCTCGCCCGCACGTGTCGCGTTCCTGCCCGTCCGGCCCCGCCACGTCGAGATTCGGCCGGTTCTGTGGACCGTGCGGCGGAGACTGAAAGCGTGAGAAAGCATCATTTTCACGCGAACGGGATCACGCCCATTTGTTTCTCCCGGCCGGCTCGTTAGGAATCGAAGCGAGAACCTCCGCCAGCTGCCTGAAGGGAACCGATCGTGACCACGGATGCCGAGGTGCTGCTCCCTCGCAGCGATGTCGACGGTGTGAGTGTCTCCCCGGCGATGCTGTCGGCTCAACGGGACGGAGCGGAAGCGGAGACGCTGATCCTGCCCGGCGGCGCGCTCGAGGTGCTCGCGCTGGCGCAGCGCACCGCGGACGACCATGTGGCCGAGGCGAGCCGGCGTGCGCGGAAGGTGCAGGCCGAGGCCGAGGTCCGGGCCGAGCAGATCCATCGGGACGCGTGTGCGTACGCCGATGAGATCCGGGCCGAGGCGGACCGGCTGCTGACCGACGCGAGGGCCGAGGCCCAGCGGATCGTGGCCGGTGGCAGTGACTTCGCCGAGGAGCTGCGACTCCGGGCGGAACAGCAGTACGAGGACGCCGTCGGCGGCCTGTCGATCAAGCGCGAGGCGTTGCAGAAGCAGATCGAGGCGCTGTCCACCTTCGACAGCGACTACCGGCAACGGATCACGTCGTTCCTGCAGAGCCAGCTGCGCGCGCTCTGGGCCGAACAACCCCGGACCGGGGACATGTCCGACATCGAGATGCAGGTGCCCGGCGGGCCGGTCGGATCTCTCCTGCCGAACTGAGCGGTCTCCGGCGCGGAAACCGCTCGGGCACAACTGAACACGGATCGGCAGATCAGCGTCTGAACCGCGAGCGATCGCGGCTCAGGCGCTGTTTTCGCTGTTCAGCGGAGGGGCCGTCACTCGTTGCGTGCGCGCTGCCGGCGTCGGCGACGGAAGTCGATCTCCCGCCAGTTGTCCGGGATCTGTGCGACGAAGAGGCGCTGGACCAGGGAGAGGCCCCCGGTGGACGCGAGTGCCTTCTGGGTACGGATCCATCGGCGGGTGTCCGTGCGCGCCCGTTGCTGCCGGGCTCGGGCGATCGGGTCCGAGGGATCGCTGTACGGCTGATCGCTGTCCAGCAGGGCGAGCGCTGACTTGTAGGCCGCCCGCCAGCGAGCGGGCAGGCTGATGTCGGTCTTTTCCACGAGATGTTCCTTGCTCTAGTTACCCGTCCGGCGTTCCGGCCCTACCCCTGGCTCAGGCCGATCACTTCCGGTCAGTCGATCGAGATCGCGATGTGCCCCGCGTCGGTCCGGCGAGCGAGTGGTCCCCGGTGTCCGGGCGCCGGCTGGCGCCGGTGCCGGGGCGATCCGTCCCCGGTGATCACCGGAGGACGAGCGAGACTCGGGCCCACCGCTGTCGGACCGTTGGCATGCCAATAACTTGCCAGAAATCTGGCCCGGCGTCGGAAACTCCTTTTTGCGACGTTCTGCCCATCGATATCAGGGTGGCGACCGCAGGGCAAGGTGCCGGAATACCCCTCCGAAAACTATTTCGAGGTAGAACCGACGGGATTCGGGCGACATGCGGCCAAGCGCCCGTCGTCCCTTCGGTCGGCCACCCACGTCTGAACGTCGGATCGCGTCCGTCAACCGGGCGACGGGACGGACCGGCTGGGCTACGTCAGCTGAGTGACCGGATTGTGACGCAGTGCAAGAACATGATCGCTGCTCACGTGGGCGGGTGCTGCCGGCGGACCTACCGAAAGGGTCACCTGAACGGCCATCCGGGGACCGTCTTTCCGGCGTCCGGCAATGTACGCCCGTTCGACTTCCGACGTAGCGGAAATGTTGTTTTCCATGGCGAAAGGCACCATGGAATGCACTGCGAAAGGAATTGTAATGAACAAGCTCACCCGCACGTTGACAATGGGGGGCTTCGGTATTCTTGCCGCGTTGGCCGTCGGAGCCGCTCCGGCTCAGGCGACGACCGGTAATGCCGTTCCGGAAAAGAAGTCGGCGTCGCACAAGGTTCAGCTGCGCGAGGGTGTGCAGGTCGTCGGTTACTACCGCACACCGCAGGCCTGCGAGCTGGCCGGCCGGTTCGGCGAGCGGGACGGCTACTGGGACATCCACGACTGCAGCCCGGTGCGCCTCGGCCTCCGTCGCGGCGCGTGGGCGCTGCAGGTCGCCAGCGACGACGACTGGGACCGGGTCGGTTTCGCGGTTCCGCTGCGTGCCGTCGTCGGCTTCCCGGTCCGGTTCCGGCCGATTTGGCCGGGTCAGTACGGCCCGGGTCGTCCGGGTGGGTTCGGGCACGGCCACGGGCCGCGGGGCCACGACGGCCCCCGGGGCCACGGCCACGACGGGCCGCGGGGCCACGGCCACGACGGGCCGGGTCGGCGCTGAACGACCGGCTCACCGAGCCACGGTGAGCCACCTGAAACGGCAGTCATAGTGCCGGGATTCATTCTGTAGGAAATGCTGTCGGTAATGCCGGCGTCGCCGGGACGCACTCGTCCCGGCGCCGCCGGCTCCCGATCCGTACCTCGAATGACATCGGCGCCCGGCCGCCTTTGCGGCGGTCGTGGATAAAGCTTAGAAATCGCCCTCCCGGGCAGATTTCGTGGATTGAATCCGGAATGCAGGTGCACGCGCGGTGGGCGCGGGCACCGCAAGACAGGAGGGTGCCGGGACGGAAAAGCCTTTCAGTATGGTCCATGGGTGGATTGACGGAGTGGGCACGGCTCCGGTGGTCTTTTTCAGACCACCGTCGGGGCTCGTGCCCGCTCTGTCGTCTGTGCTCAATCGCGGGGCGGCTCGGCGGCCGGCACGTCCGGCCCGGTGGTCCCGGGCGCCGGCGCGCGGCTGCGGGAGGCGAGCGGGAAGAGCGCCTGATACGCGTGCTTGTATCCCTCGCGGAATGATCGATCCCGGTCCAGGCTGTGCTTGTACCACTGGTGAACGCGCCCGCCGACGTACGCGAGCACCGTCGAGATCACGATGCAGGCGACGATCTGTAAGGCGCTGCTCCCGGTCGGCATCCATCCACCTTAAAGTTGCGACACGTCATGACAAAGGTGTCGCCACCATCGAGAACCCTACCCGGGTCAGCTCGCGGTCCACCCGCCGTCGATGGTGATCGAGGAGCCGGTGATGAACGCGGCGGGCGGGCTGCACAGGTAGGCGACCAGTTCGGCCACCTGGTCCGGCTCGATCAGCTGTTTGATCGCCGCGCGCCGGAGCAGGATCTGCTCGACCACGTCGGCCTCGGCGATCCCGTTGACCTCGGCCTGGTCGGCGATCTGCCGGTCGACGAGGGGGGTACGGACGAAGGCCGGGTTGACGCAGTTGGAGGTCACCCCGTGCTCGGCGCCCTCCAGAGCGGTGACCTTGGACAGGCCCTCGAGCCCGTGCTTGGCGGTCACGTAGGCGGCCTTGTACGGCGAGGCGATCAGCCCGTGCACCGAGGAGATGTTGACGACCCGGCCCCAGCCGTGGGCGTACATGTGCGGCAGCACCCGCCGGATCAGCCGGAACGGCGCCTCCACCATGACCCGCTGGAGCAGCGCGAACTTCTCCGGCGGGAACTCCGGCAGCGGCGCGACCACCTGCAGGCCGGCGTTGTTCACCAGCACGTCCACCTCGGCCGGGAGCGCGTCCGTGGCGGCCAGGTCGGACAGGTCGGCGGTGATCGCGCGCCCGCCGATCGCCGTGGCGACGTCCTTGGCGGCGCGCTCGTCGATGTCCACGGCCAGCACGTCGGCGCCGGCCGCCGCCAGCCGTTCGGCGCAGGCGCGCCCGATGCCGCTGCCGGCGCCGGTCACCAGCGCGGTGCGTCCGGTCAGGTCGAGGTGGACCACCCGTGCCGAAGTCATGCCGTCAACCGTACGGATCGCCGGCGGCGGCGAGGGTGTGTGCGCGCCACACAAGAAACCGTCGCCCGATGTGCGCAAGGCCGGCGCCCCGAGGGGTGCCGGCCTTGCGGAGAGGGACGTGCCTACTTCTTGGTGACGACGACCTTCTTGCCGGACGCCTTGATCGTGTAGATCACCTTCACGCCGGTCCACGGGTTCTTCGCGTAGATCCGCACCCCGCCGGTGATGTTGGTGACCGTGACGACCTTGACCTTGGCGGTCTTGTTGAACGTCGCGCCGTCCCGCTTGACGACCTTGCGCAGCACCGAGACCTTGACGGTGTGCTTGTTCGCCGCGGTGCGCACGTCGGCCGCGCTCTTCTTGGCCAGCTTCTGCACGTCGGTGGCCAGGTTGACGTAGGCCACCGCCTTGGTCAGCGTGGCGAGGCCGACGGTCTGCGCGGTGGTCGGCAGGGTGACCGTCTGCGCGCCGTACCGCCAGGCGAACGTCGCGGTCATGTAGTGCGCGTAGCCGAGGGTGGCACCGGTGAGCACGCCGGCCGCGTTCACCTGCAGGGCGTAGTCGCCCTCGTCGCCGTCGCTGTACTTGTAGGTGGTCGACCCGTCGTCGTGCACGGTCTTGGTGCCGGCGTAGTCGTTGTCGTCGGTCAGCACGACGGCCGGGTCGGCGCTGTTGTCCCGGGCCCAGGAGACCGCGTTGAGCTTGGTGTTCGTGGTGAACACGAACGTCGCGGACGGCTTGCGGATCATCTTGACCGCGGCCTTCTGCTTCTTCGAGCTCAGCGGCTCGTACAGGCCCTTCTTGCTGACCGCGTACGTGGTGCTGTGCTCGTAGGGCAGGGCCAGCTTGACGTACGCGCGGCCGGCGAGCGGGTCGGTGACGAACGTCGCGGTCCCGCTCGCGTCGTCGGCCTTCATCGTGTAGTTGCCGGCCCAGCCCTTCGCCTCGGCGGCGCGAGTGGTGACCGCTGCCGCGTCGAGCGCCTTGGCCATCTCGGTCTTGCTCAGCGTCGTGGTGGTGTCAGCGGCGAAGGCGGCGCCGGGGACGGCGAGCACGCCGGCTGCGGCGACCGAGGCGGTGGCCAGCAGCAGAGCCGGCCGGAGAGTGCGGAGCACCAGAGGTGTCCTTTCGAGGCGTGGACGATACGTCACCGTCGCGTCGGTAACGCTGGCACGATAACCCATGTGATCAATGGTTCGGCAGGGTCGATCCGGCCTTTTCTGATCATCGAGTGGGTCGAGTCCGGCGCGCCGGTCCCCGGCTGCTTGGATAGTGCGAATGGGCAGGACATTGCGGATCAGCGCTCGGAACGCCACCTTCCAGCAGTGGCAGGCGCTGCTCGCCAACCGCACCAAGCGGCACCGGGCCGGTGAGTTCCTGGTCCAGGGCGTGCGCCCGATCAGCCAGGCGCTCGAGCACGGCTGGCCGGTGCACGCGCTGCTGCTCGACGACACCCGGCGGCTCTCCGACTGGAGCCGCGACGTGCTCGACCGGACACCGGACGCGGCCCGGTTCTCGCTCAGCGAGGAGCTGATGCACGAGCTGGGCGGCAAGGACGAGGAGGTGCCCGAGCTGCTCGCCGTGGTCGGGATGGCGGCCGACGACGTGACCCGGGCGGTGCGTCACCAGCCGGACCTGCTGACCCTGGTCTTCGACCGGCCGACCAACCCGGCCAACGTCGGCGCGTTGATCCGGTCGGCGGACGCGTTCGGCGCCACCGGCCTGGTGATCACCGGGCACGCGGCCGACCCGTACGACCCGAAGGCCGTGCGGGCCAGCACCGGGTCGCTGTTCGCGCTGCCCGTGGTGCAGGTCGCCAGCCATCGCGAGGTGGTCGACGAGGTGATCGCGCTGCGCCGCGCGGGACTGCCGGTGGAGATCCTCGGCAGCGACGAGGGCGGCGACGTCGACCTGGCCGGGCATGACCTCACCGGGCCGAAGGTGATCGCGATCGGGAACGAGACCCGGGGGCTGAGCGGCGCGTGGCGGGCCGCCTGCGACCAGATCCTGCGGATCCCGATGGCCGGCGCCGCCAGCTCGCTGAACGCGTCCGTGGCCGGCACCGTCGTTCTCTACGAGGCCGCCCGTCAGCGCGCCGCCACGGCCTAGGCGCCGAGCAACCGGCCGCGGGAGGAACGCGGCTCGGCGGCCGCCCCGCTGAGGCTGGTCGCGAGCTGATCCGGGTTCGCCGCGCCGCCGCTGACCCCGCCGACCGCAGCCGGTACCGGCGTGCCGATGCTGATCTGGGCCATCGCGGCCAGGGCCGACGTGTCGGCCTCGAAATAGCCGTCGTGGCCGGTCACGTCGCCGGCGGGCAGTGGCAGCGCGCCGAACGCCGGGTCGATCGGCAGCCGGCCGTGCCCGAGACCGAACACCCGGATCCCGGGCAGTTTGCGGGTCCAGTCGTCCGGGGCGCTGCCCGCCCAGACCCGGGCGCCGCCGCCCAGCGCCGCGCGGTCGCCGACACCCATACCCGGGCTGCCGATCGCCACGATGTCAGTGACCTGCTCGGGCAGGTGCGCGGCGGCGCGACCGGCGACGATCGACCCGTAGCTGTGCCCGATCACCACGATCTCCCGGTCCGGCCGGTCCGCCACCAGGCCGTCGGCGAACCGCTCCAGCGCGAGGGCGCCGGCCGCGGCCCGATCCTCGCGCAGTGCGGCCCGGCGGACGCCCTCCGGCGGGTCGTAGCCCAGCCAGGCGATCACCGCGACCCGGGCGGCCGGCTCGGCGGCCCGGATCCGCTGGTAGAGCTGTTTTGCCTGCCAGGCCGGGGCGCGGCGTTCGACGTGACCGAGCCCGGTGTCGAAGTTGGCCAGCGTGTCGTCCACGCCGGGGATCAGGATCGCCACCCGCCGCGCGGTGGCCAGGTCGCCGAGCACCTCGACGATCCGGCCGTCGCCGCGCCGGTCCAGGGCCATGATCTGCCGGCCGGCGAACTCCCCGCTGCGGTTCGCGGCATAACGCAGCCGCAGCGGGACGCCGTCCAGGTTGCCGATCACGCCCGGGTGGTCGCGGGCCATCCGGTCCGCCTCGGCCGGCGGGAGGGCCGCGAAGAACGCGGCGACCTGTGCCGGGCTGGCGGTCGTCGGGTCCGGCAGGCCCCGCGGGTCGGCCCGCCACGCCGCGGCCCCGGCGGGTGCGGTGGCGATCGCCTCGGTCGGCCCGAACAGCCACACCGCAGGCAGTGCGAGCAGCACGGCCGTAACAATCCACAAGCGACTCATGGTTCCCCTCCCGCGCCGATGTCCGGTCTGCGGGAAAGGTAGGAAGACGGCCTTCTGCCGGTCGTCACTCCGTGGCGGGAGTTCACGGGTGGTACCGCGGGACTACCGGGTCACCCTGCGGTAGGGTACGAAAAGATCCTGGTCTATGCTTTATGCGTGAAACAAGGCGATGAAACAAGAGTCACCGTACGCGATCTCGCCGCCCGCACCGGCCTCTCCATCGCCACCGTCTCCCGGGTGCTCAACGACCGCGCCAACGTCGCGCCGGACACCCGCGACAAGGTGCTGCGGGCGATGCACACGCTGGGCGGCCGGGCGCCGCGCCGGCGGGGCGCCCGGTCACAGGCAGCCGGCGTCTTCGTGCGCTGCCCGTACGTGCTGACCGACTACTTCGGACTGATCGTCTCCGCGGTGGCCGAGGCGCTCGAGCCGCACGGCCTGCACGTGATCCTGAACGCCGGCACCGCCGCGCAGCAGGCCCGGGTGCTGCCCACCCTGCCGGAGCGCCGGGACGTGGCCGGCGCGGTGCTGATCCTGCCGCCCGAGCCGGGTGCCGACCTGGTCCGGCTGCGCGACCGCGGCTTCCCGTTCGTGCTGGTCGACCCGCGGATCTCGCCGCCGCGCGACGTGGCAGCGGTCTCCGCCGCGCACTTCGCCGGCGCCCGCGCGCTGACCGCGCACCTGATCGAGCTGGGTCACCGCCGGATCGGCATCATCGGCGGCCCGCGGGACTGGCTGGCCAGCGACAACCGCTTCCACGGCTACCTCGCGCCGCTGGCCGAGGCGGGCGTGCTGCACGCGCCGGAGCTGACCCGGTTCGTGGCCGAGCCGACCACCGCGCTGGGTCACCGGGCCGCCGCCGAGCTGCTCGACCTGCCGGAGCGGCCGACCGCGCTGCTGGCGTTCAACGACAAGATGGCGGTCGGCGCGCTGCGGGCGGCCGCCGAACGGGGCCTGCGGGTGCCGCAGGACCTGTCGGTGGCCGGTTTCGACGACATAGATCTCGGCTCGGCCTGTGACCCGATGCTGACCACGGTGCGGCAGCCGCTCGGCGAGATGGGCCGGATGGCGGTGCACCTGCTGCTCCGGATGCTCGGCGGGCACCGGCTGGACGCGTTGCACCTGGAGCTCGGCACGGAACTCGTGGTGCGCGGCTCGACCGGCCCGGCGCCTGCTTGACGTGTTTCACGGTTCCGGAACCGAAACGACTCATCCGGAACCCCCTACTCATTGACTGACGTATTTGGCAAAGGTTTCCTTCCTGTTACGCCATCCCCTTCCCTCGAGGGAGTCAGTCATGCGCAAGACCCTGCTCGCCGCCGCGGTTCTGGCCGGCAGCGTGCTCTACGCGCCGGCCGCGCTCGCCGCCGGCGAGGCTGTCAACGTCTACCTCACCACCACATCGGACAGTGCCGGCCGCACTGTCACCCGCGGGCTGCAGCAGCAGGCGGCCGTCGCGTTCGGCCCGGCCGGCGGCAGCGCCGGCACCACCATCACCGTCAACGAGGCCACCGGCTACCAGACCTTCGAGGGCGGTGGCGCCTCGATCACCGACACCACCGCGTACCTGATGCGGGGCGGCCCGATCAGCGCGACCACCCGGGACGCCGTGATGAGCAAGCTGTTCAGCCCCACGAACGGCATCGGGCTCTCGTTCGTCCGCAACCCGATCGGCGCGTCCGACCTGTCCCGGCCCGGCAACGTCTCGCTCGACGACACCTGCTGCGACCTGAACGACTTCGGCGCCGGCGGCTACGACACGAACGTCCGGTTGCTCACCCAGCAGGCCAAGCAGCTCAACCCGGCCCTGCGGGTGATGGGCGTGCCGTGGAGCGCGCCGGGCTGGATGAAGGACAACGGCCGGATGGACCAGATGGGCTGGCTGAAGTTCGAGAACTACCCGACCTACGCGCAGTACCTGGTCAGGTACATCCAGAGCTACCAGGCGGCCGGCATCCCGGTCGACTACCTGTCGGTGCAGAACGAGCCGAACTGCTGCCAGGCCGGCAACCCGACCGCGATGAACTACCCCGGTATGAGCTGGAACCCGTCCGGCCTGGTGGAGTTCACCAAGAACTACATGTACCCGGCGCTGCGCTCGGCCGGGATCAACACCAAGGTGCTGGTCCACGACTGGAACTACGGCGACTACGCCAGCTTCGGCTCCGGCATCCTCAACGACGCCGGGATCCGCAGTGACCCGCTGTTCGGCGGGATCGCCTGGCACGGGTACGGCGGCAGCCCGACCATCGGTACCGACGTGCACAACCAGTACCCGGCCGTGAAGCAGTTCGAGACCGAGCACTCCGGCGGCACCTGGATCGGCAATCAGCAGAACGAGGACATGAACAACATCATCGACTACACCCGGAACTGGGGCAGCTCGGTGGTCAAGTGGAGCCTCGGCGTCAACCAGAGCATGGGCCCGCACAACGGCGGCTGCGGCACCTGCACCGGCTTCATCACCGTGCAGGAGGGCGGCGCCCGGGCCGGCCAGGTCGACTACACCGTCGAGTACTACACGATGGGGCACCTGACCAAGTTCGTGAAGCCGGGCGCGGTCCGGATCGACACCAACGCCACCAGCGCGGTGCCGAACGTGGCCTGGAAGAACCCGGACGGCTCGAAGGCGCTGATCGCGCACAACGGCGGCACGTCCAGCCAGTCGGTCCGGGTCAACTGGTCCGGCCAGTCGTTCACCTACACCCTGCCGGCCCGGACCACGGCGACGTTCACCTGGTCGGGCAGCACCGGCACCCCGCCGCAGACCGGCGGCACGATCACCGGGCTCGGCGGCAAGTGCGCGGACGTGGCCGGCGGCGTCACCACCAACGGGACCGCGGTCCAGCTCTACACGTGCAACGGCTCGACCGCGCAGCAGTGGACCCGGGCATCGGACGGGACGCTGCGCTCGCTCGGCAAGTGCCTGGACATCGTCGGGCCGAGCACCGCGGACGGCACGCTCGCCCACCTCTGGGACTGCCACACCGGCACCTCGCAGCAGTGGACCTATGACAGCGCGTCGCAGCACCTGGTCAACACGTACTCCGGGAAATGCCTCGACGTGAAGGACAACACCTCGGCGGACGGAACCCGCCTTCAGGTGTGGACGTGTGGCACCGGCGCCAACCAGAAGTGGGTGCTCAACTGATGCTGTTGCTCAAACCGCTCGTCGCGGCCGCGATGGCCGCCGGCTCCCTGGGCGTGCCCTCCGCGCACCCGGCGCCGATCGTCACCGGCACCTATTCGGCGGGCACCGCGCAGTGGCAGTCACTGCCGTCGACCCGGCTCACCACCTCGGCCAAGACCGCCGACGCCACCGTGGTGATCGACCCGAGCCGGACCGAGCAGACCTACTCCGGGATCGGCTTCTCGATCGACGAGACCGCGGTGTCGAACCTGTGGAAGCTCACCCCGGCCGAGCGGGACCGGGCGATCCGGCTGCTGGCCGACCCGCGGACCGGCGCCGGCCTTGACCGCTTCCGGCTCACCATCGGCAGCCCGGACCTGATCGAGCACCTGCCGTTCTGGTCCTATGACGACCTGCCGACCGGCGTCACCGAGGACTGGCAGCTCAAACACTTCTCCATCCAGCGCGACATCGACCTGCACATCGTCGACACGATCAAGCTGATCCAGAAGTACAACCCGAAGGCCACCTTCTTCGCGTCCGCGTGGAGCGCGCCGGCCTGGATGAAGACCAACAACAAGTTCCTCGGCGAGGTCGCCCTCAAGCCCGGCAGCACGACCGATTTCTACCAGGCCGGCAAGCTGCGCGACGACTGCATCGAGGTCTTCGCCAGGTATTACGTGAAGTACCTGCAGGCGTACGCCCGGCACGGCATCAAGGTCGACGCGATCACGCTGCTCAACGAACCGGGGATGGACGTGGTCTACCCGGCCATGGACATCAGCGTCGAGCAGCAGCAGAAGCTGTCGGTCGCGATCAAGCGGGAGTTCCGCAAGGCCGGGGTGCGCGCCGACCTCTACATCCACGACTTCAACTTCTGGGACTGGCGCGACCCGAACAGCACCGCGACCAAGAACTACTACCGGGTGCTCAACGACCCGAAGGCCGCGGCGGCTGCCGACGCGATCGCCTTCCACCCGTACTGGGGTGATCCGGTGGTGATGCGCGACGCCTATCAGCAGACCGGCAAGCCGGTGCACATGACCGAGACCAGCGATCTGTCGCCGGCCACCGTGCTGTCCTACTTCCGGCTGGACGCCAGCTCCTACATCCTCTGGGCGCAGGCCACCGACCAGGACGGCGGCACGCTGCACTGGACCGGCGAGCGCAACAACGACGTCGACTGGGACGAGGTCGCCCGCACCAGCAAATGGCCGGATCGCCTGGTCAAGGTCAACACCACCACCAAGACCTTTTCGGTACGAGGTGAGCTCTACCAGCTCGGCCAGTTCGCCAAGTACCTCACCCCGAAGCACGTCCGGGTGGAGTCCAGCGCCACCGACAACGGCGTGACGAGTGTGGTGTTCCGCGACCACGACGACTACGTCGCGATCCTCGGCAACGCCAACCCGGCGGCGACCTCCGTGCGGGTGCTCACCGGAGCCCGCTCGTTCACCACGACCGTGCCGGCCGGGGCGTACGCCACGTATCGCTGGAGCGGCGGCGAGCCGGACGCACGGCACAACCACGCCCCGCGTCTGGCCGGCGTTCCGGACGTGACCGCCGACCAGTACGGCACGACCCGGGTCCGGCTGCGCGCCACCGACGCCGACCGGGACCGGCTGGTCTTCTACGCCACCGACCTGCCGGCCGGCGCCCGCCTCGACGCGACGACCGGTGTGGTCACGCTGAACCCGCTCGCCGCCGGTGCCCAGCAGTTCACCGTCGCGGTCACCGACGGGAAGGCGCACGCGGAGACGACGGTGCACGTGACGGTCCGTCCGCACGGCGCGCCGGTCGGTGCCGTCGTGGAGGCCGAGGGGTACACCGCGCAGCACGGCTGGACCGAGGGCGGCGGAAACTTCGTCGAGAGCAACGCGGCGGCCAGCGGCGGCCACAACATCGGCTGGACCGCCGCCGGGAACTGGCTGTCCTACCGCGTCGAGGTGCCGGCCGGGACGTACCGCCTGCAGCTGCGGGTGGCGAACGGCAGCGGCGCCGAGGCGACCGGGGCGATCTCGATCCGGGACGCGTCCGGTGCGGTGTTGTCATCCGTTTCGGTTCCGGCCACCGGGGGATGGGGCACGTACCAAACGGTCGAGACGCCCATCTCGCTGGCTGATGGTGATCAGCTGATCACGGTCTACTGTGAAACCGGTGGGTTCAACCTGGACTACCTACGGCTGACTGTGTAGGGGCGGTCATCCGCCGGGCTGCCGGAGGCGTGCCACAAGTTCGCCTTCGGCAGCGTCGGACACCGGCACGGGTTTTCCGTGACCACCCACGGACGTCGCCCCGGAGGGCTTCGCGTTCTGGACGCGCCAGCGGCCAGCGAAGCCCGCAGGGGTCCCGGCGGGAGCGACGATCTGTACCCCGGCGGACGCACGACATCATGAATTTGATCTTGATGGTGATCAGTTGGTGCCGCCGGCCAGAACGGCACCAACCGCCGGATCAGCTCTTTGCGACCGGATCAGCTCTTTGCGACCGGATCAGCTCTTTGCGACCGGGCAGCCGCCGGTGAGGCTGCCGAGGAACGCGTTCGGGTCGTAGTAGTGCTCGACCTCGAGCAGTTTCAGGTCGTCGTTGACCTTGGCGACGCTCATGCCGAACATCTCGATGGTCTTCCCGTTCGGCTTGTGGCCGTGGTATTCGCCGTCGAACGAGCCCCAGTGCCGCCATTTGAAGGCGATCACCGGCGGCGGGCTGAGCACCTGCAGCACCTCCCAGTAGAAACCGTTCGGGAAAGCGCCGTGGAAGACGTCGTGCTGCCCGTCGAACGATTCGGCCTGGTAGAACGGGCTGTCACCGATCAGGACGTTGTAGCTGCCCTGGTCGGCGATGTCCTGAGAGGACGCCCAGCCGCCGCCGTTGACGTTGGTGCGGAAGTGCTCGGAGACCATCGAGACCCAGGTCGACGGCTCCTTCTTGTGCGAGACCTCCATCTCGAAGACCTGCACGATGGACTCGACGATGGCCTCGAGTGAGTTCGGCGCGTGGTCCGTGGTGCGCTGCCCGGGCATCACGGTGTGCGACAGGTGGTAGTCAGGCGTGCCGTGCCGGAACTCGGACGGATCGGCGGCCTCGATCACGGCGGAGCGGCCCTGCAGCCACAACGGCGTCTCAGACAATGTGGTCCTTCCAGCGAGGGGGCGAGGGGCCTCCCAGCGCGTTGCTTCTTGGTTACCCCCCGTAGTCCAAAAGCGTGACCACGATATCCACGTTGGACCGATCGCAAAAGACCGCATTGGTTAACAACAATTTGCAGAACGTCATACGCATTAACGAACGACTACATCCAGCGCCTGTTCCAGGTCTGCCACCAGGTCGTCCGGGTGCTCGATGCCGATGGCGATTCGGATGGTTCCGGGGCTTAGGTGTGATTCTTGGAGTTGCTCCGGAGTCAATTGCCGATGCGTGGTGCTCGCCGGATGCAGGATCAGGGAACCGGTGCTGCCCAATGACGCGGCGGCCCGGATGACCCGGAGCCGGCTCATCAGGCGGACCCCGGCGTCGTGACCGCCGGCCAGGTCGAAGCAGAACGCCCCCGGGAAACCACTGACAAAACCGGCGGCCACCGCGTGACTCGGGTGCGCCGGATCGCCCGGCCAGCGCACCGCCGCGACCGCGGGATGGCCGGCCAGCCAGCCGGCGACCCGGGCCACGTTCGCGGCGTGCCGTTCCATTCGCAGGGCGAGAGTGTGCAGGCCACGGATGGTCAGCCAGGCCGCGAACGGGTCGGCCGTCGCCCCGAACTCGACAGCGTGCTCCCAGAGCTTCTCGTAGCGGGCCCGGTCGGCGAAGACCGCGAGGCCGCCCGTCACATCGGAATGGCCGCCCAGGAACTTGGTCGCCGAGTGCACGACCACGTCGGCGCCGTGCTCGATCGGCCGGCAGAAGATCGGCGTGGCGAACGTGTTGTCGACGACGGTCAGCACGCCGGCCGCGCGGGCGATCGGCGCCAGCGCGGGCAGGTCGCTGACGTGGCCGGTCGGGTTGGCGACCGTCTCCAGGTAGAGGACCCGAGTCCGCGGGGTCAGCGCGGCGCGGAGTTCTTCCGGGTCGTGCCCGCCGATCCGGGTCACCTGGACGCCGAACCGGTTCGCCAGGTCCTGGAGTTGCGCGTGGGTGCCGCCGTAGACGTCGCGCTGGGCGATCACGTGGTCGCCGGTACCGAGCAGGCCGTTCAGCAGCATGGTGATGGCGCCCATGCCGGACGAGGTGGCGATCGCGGCGGCGCCGCCCTCCAGATCGGCGACCGCGTTCTCCAGGGCGCGGACCGTGGGGTTGGCGAACCGCGAGTAGGCGTACGCGCGGTCCGGGTGGTGCAGGCCGTCGGCGATCAGCTCCGGGTCGTCGAACGCGAACGACGACGTCTGGTAGATCGGCACGGACAGCGGCACACTCCCGTCCGGCACCGGCGCGGAGATGTGGACCATGCGGGTTTCGGGATGCATGCCACCGATGCTCCGCGCCCGGACCGCCCGGGGACAGAGCCATTGCCGATATATTGGTCCGTTGATGAGTCCAATACCGCCCGCGGAGCTCGCCGCCCGCCTCGGCCGCTGGTCGGCCGGCCGCGGCCCGCTCTACCTCCTGCTCGCCGGTCGCCTCCGGGCCCTGATCGACGACGGTGACCTGCCGCCCGGCACCGGGCTGCCCACCGACCGGGCCCTCGCCGCGGGGCTCTCCGCCGGGCGGACCACCGTGGTCGCCGCGTATGACCTGCTGCGCCAGGAGGGCCGGCTGGTCCGGCGGCAGGGCAGCGGTACCTGGGTGGCCGGGTCGCCGCCCGGATCACTGCACGCGACCGAGCCGACCGTGAACCCGGTCTTCCTGCACCTGCTCGACCCGCCCGACCACGTCGCGCAGTTCGCCTGCGCCGGGCCGACCGCGGCACCACCGGCGATCATCGCGGCCTATCGGACCGCGCTCGACGGTCTCGGCGGGCCCGACCTCGGCTACCACCCGGCCGGTCACCCACGGTTGCGGGACGCGCTGGCTGCCCGGTACACCGCGCGTGGGGTGCCCACCACGGCCGGGCAGATCCTGGTCACCACGGGCGGTCAGCAGGCGTTGGCGCTGCTGGCCCGGGCGCTCGTCGCGCCCGGCGCCGAGGTGCTGGTCCAGGCGCCGACGTACCCCGGGGCGTTGGAGATCTTTCGCGAGTCGGCGGCGGCTTTGCGGCCGGTCCCGACCGATTTTGAGGGGTACGAGGGGGAGCTCGCGCGGCGCCCCGCGATGGCCTATCTGATCGCGCTGTGTCACAACCCGACGGGTCGCAGCCTGCCCTCGCCGGAGCGCCGGGCGATCGTGGCAGCCGCCGTGGCCGAGGGCGTACCCCTGATCGTCGACGACGTGCTGGCGGAGCTGTCCTTCCCAGCCCCCGCACTCTTGTCAGCCGCCGTGCCCACCGCTTTCGTGCCGGCCGCCGTGCCCACCGCGGCGTTCGCACCGGGCGCTGATGAGCTGATCACGGTGGGGTCGCTGAGCAAGCTGGTCTGGGGCGGACTGCGGATCGGCTGGGTGCGGGCGCAGCCGGCGTTGATCGGTCGCCTCGGCCGGCTCAAGGCGGTCAACGACCTGGGCAGCGGCGTGCTCGACCAGCTCGCCGCGGCAGAACTGCTCACCGACCTGGACACGCTGATCGCCTCGCGCGCGGAGGTGCTCGCCACCCGGCACGATCATCTCTGTGCTGAGCTGCGGAAACACCTGCCGGACTGGCAGTTCGAGCCGGCCGTCGGCGGGCAGACCCTCTGGGTACGGCTGCCCTACGGCGACGCCGCCTCCTACGCACAGGCCGCGCTGCGGCAGGGTGTCGCGGTGCTGCCCGGCGGTTCGCTGGACCCGTCCGGCGGGAGCGGCGGCCACCTGCGGATCCCGTTCGTCGCGGAGCCGGCGGTGTTGACCGCCGGGGTGCAGGCGATGGCCGAGGCCTGGCGCGGCTTCACCGCCCGGTCACCGGCCGCCCCACCACCGCTTCCCGCCATCGCCGTCTGACCCCCACCAGGCCCGAAGCGCACCGCAACTCCCCACGCAGCCCGGCCAGCGAGCGTGTGTGTGAAGTTTGGGTGCGGAGCGCACCGCAACTTCACACGCTGCCCTGTCAGCGGGCGTGTGTGTGAAGTTTGGGTGCGGAGCGCACCCAAACTTCACACGTTGCCCGGTCAGCGGGCGTGTGTGTGAAGTTTGGGTGCGGAGCGGACCGTAAGTCCCCACGTTGCCCGGTCGGTGGGCGTGTGTGGGGAGTTTGGGTGCGGAGCGCGCCGCTAGTTCACACGCTGGGTGGGGATTTTGAGGATTTCGGTGTGTTCGCTGGGCGGGGTGACCAGGGCTACCGCGGAGAGCACCTCGGTTTCCTCGTCTCCCGGCTTCTGGCTTGCCGGGGTGGGGCCGGCCGCCGGCTGGAGCGGGATCGCCACGGTCCGGTCGGGGTCGTTCGAGGGGGTTTCGGCAGCGCTTTTTCCGGCGTTCGCGGTGATAGCTGGATTGGCGGTAATGCCGGATTTATTAGAATTGGGTGCTTCGGGAGTGCGGGAAACCGGCCCACCGAGGACGGTGGTCGGCTCCTCGTCAGAACTCCGAGCCGCGACGACCGGGGCCGCCGGGATCGAGGCGGCAGTGGCCGGGATCGAGGCGGCGGCCGGGGCTGCGACGGCCGGGGTGGCCGGGATCGGGGCGGCGGTGGCCGGGGCGGCGGTGGCCGGGATCGAGGCGGCGGCGGCCGGGGCTGCGGGGGTCGGGGCGGCGGTGGCCGCGGGCAGCATCATCGTGGCGTCAGCCGAAGCCGAAGCCGAAGCCGAAGACGAAGCCGAAGACGGAGCGCGGGCCGGGGTTGGGGGCGGGGCAGGTGCCAGGGGTGCCGTGGGCTCGGCGGGGGTCAGGACGGCCGTGGGTTCGGCGTGCGTCAGAGGCGCCGTCGGCTCGGCGGCCGGCGTACGGAGCAATTGGGTGCGGTCGGCGGAAGCCGAAGACGACGCGGCCTGCGCCGGGATCGCGACCGTGAGCTCGGCCGGCTGGCGCGGCGGCACCTGCTGCCCGGTCCGCAGCACTGTCGTCCGCTCGGCGGCGATGGAGTCGCCGGCGACCTTGGCCGATCCGCGGAACCGGCCGATCTCGCCGATGATCGGCAGCACCGGCGGCTCGTAGCGGGCCCAGCGGCGGGCGCTCAGCGCGGTGCAGAGCAGGGGCACCGCGAGCAGCGCGGCCAGGCCGTAGCCCGGGCGGCTCAGGTCGAAGTCGGCCTTGACCACGTCCGGTGACCAGATCCCGGCGTACGACTCCGGTGCGGTCCATGCCCAGTACGTCACACCCAGGTACGCCGCTCCGGCCAGGGTCGGCCCGGCCGGCGAGATCGGCGTGAACGCCATGATCGCGTGCAGGATGCCGGCGAAGACCAGGAGCAGCAGGCCGCTCAGCGACTCGGCGGTGAACAGGTCCCGCCCGCGGCTGACGAGGTCGTGGGTGAAACCGACACCGGCCAGCACCCAGATGGCGGGCGCGAGCACGAGCGCGTAGAGGATCGACCGGAGGTGGCGCATGATCCGGCAGGCTACTCCGGCCCGGCAACGACCGCTAAGCGCGTCGTAATGTGCCGGCATGGACGAACAGCTCACGGGACGACCCATCGCACACAGCCGCGTCACGCTCAGCAAGATCATGACAGCGATCGACGTGAATCTGTACGGAACGGTGCATGGCGGCGTGCTGATGAAGTTCGTCGACGACGTGGCCGGCGCGGCGGCCGCCCGGCACAGCGGTGGCACCGCGGTCACCGCCGCGATCGACGAGATCGTGTTCCTGGAGCCGGTCCGGGTCGGTGACCTGGTGCACGCGTATGCGCAGGTCAACTGGACCGGCAAGAGCTCGATGGAGGTCGGCGTGAAGCTGGCCGCGGAACGCTGGGACGTGTTCGGCGCGCCGCCGCTTCCGGTGGCCACCGCTTACCTGGTGTTCGTGGCGGTGGATGTGGCCGGCCACCCGCGCCAGGTCCCGCCTGTGGTGATGACCGACATGGACGACCAGCGCCGCTTCAAGGAAGCTTTGATCCGCCGTGACCATCGTCTCGCGAGGCGCGCCGCCATCCAGCGCGCCCGGGCCGAGGAGTGACGTCCGCGACCGGCTGAATGAACGTTAGGGTGAGCGCATGACGGTGACGATGGGCACAGTCCTCTGGGAGCCGCCGGCGAACGTCCGGGAGACGTCCCGGATCGGCGACTATCTCGAGTGGCTGCGGCGCGAACGCGGGCTGACCTTCCCGGACTACGCGGCGCTGTGGGAGTGGTCGGTCACCGACCTGTCCTCGTTCTGGGAGTCCATCTGGGAGTACTTCGGCGTGGTCGCGCACCACGCGCCGGTCACGGTGCTGGACAGCCCGGAGATGCCCGGCGCACGCTGGTTCCCCGGCGCCACGCTCAACTACGCCGAGAACGTGCTCCGGATGCCCGGCATCGGTGACGACGAGCCGGTCGTCCTGGCGTACTCCCAAAGCCGCGAACCGATCACCCTGACCGCGCGGCAGCTCCGTGAGCAGGTGCGGCGCGTGCGTGCCGGGCTGAAGGCCCGCGGTGTGCAGAAGGGCGACCGGGTCGCGGCCTACGCGCCGAACATCCCGGAGACCTACGTCCTGATGCTGGCCACCGCGAGCCTCGGCGCGACGTTCTCGTCCTGCGCGCCGGAGTTCGGTTCCCGCAGCGTGATCGACCGCTGGAGCCAGATCGAGCCGAAGGTGCTGGTCGCGGCCGACGGCTACCGGTACGGCGACAAGCCGATCGACAGGTCCCAGGAGATCGTGGCGATCAAGTCAGCGCTGCCGTCCGTCGATCACGTCATCACCATCGGATACCTCAACGGTGGCGGCGACTGGGACGAGCTGGACGGCGACGACGAGCTGGCCTTCGAGCCGGTGCCCTTCGACCACCCGCTCTACGTGCTCTACAGCTCCGGCACCACCGGGCTGCCCAAGCCGATCGTGCACGGCCACGGCGGGATCCTGCTGGAGCACCTGAAGATCCTCGCGCTGCACCACGACCTCGGCCCGTCCGACCGGTTCTTCTGGTTCACCACCACCGGCTGGATGATGTGGAACTACCTGGCCAGCGGCCCGGCCGTCGGCGCCGCGATCGTGATGTTCGACGGCAATCCGGGCTGGCCCGACCTGTCCACCCTCTGGGAGCTCGTCGACACCGCCGGTATCACGTATTTCGGCACGTCAGCGCCGTTCCTGATGGCCTGCCGCAAGGCCGGTCTGACGCCGGGCAAGCGGCTCAAGGGGGTCGGTTCGACCGGCGCGCCGCTGCCCGCCGAGGGCTACGCGTGGGTCTACGAGGCGGTCGGCCGCGACCTGCAGCTGGTGTCGCTCTCCGGCGGCACCGACGTGTGCACCGGCTTCGTCGGCGGCGCGCCGATGCTGCCGGTCCGCGCCGGGGTGATCTCCGGCCGCAGCCTGGGCGCCCGGGTGGAGGCCCTGGACAGCGCGGGCAAGCCGGTCATCGGCGAGCTGGGCGAGCTGGTGATCACCGCGCCGATGCCGAGCATGCCGGTCGGCTTCTGGGGCGACGTCGACGGCTCGCGCTACCGCGAGGCGTATTTCGACGTCTTCCCGGGCGTCTGGCGGCACGGCGACTGGATCACCATCGGCGAGGACGGCAGCTGTGTGATCACCGGCCGGTCGGACGCCACGTTGAACCGGGGCGGGGTGCGGCTGGGCACCTCGGAGTTCTACTCGGTGGTGGAGAGCCTGCCCGAGGTCGCCGACGCGCTGGTGGTGCACCTGGACCTGCCCGACGACCCGAACGGCGAGCTGTTGCTGTTCGTGGTCCCGGCCGAGGGGGTCGAGGTCGACGACGCGATGCGCGCGCGGATCGCCCGGGAGCTGCGCGCGTCACTGTCGCCGCGGCACATTCCCGACAAGATCTATTCGGTACGGGCGGTGCCCCGGACGCTGTCCGGCAAGAAGCTCGAAGTCCCGGTGAAGCGGATCCTGACCGGCACCCCGGTGGAGTCGGCTGCCGCCAAGGGGGCGCTGGCCAACCCGGAGTCGCTCACCGCGTTCGCCGAGTTGGCCGCGGAGCGGGGATAACACAAACCCGCGGGCAGTGCTCGTCACGTTGACCGTCGATGGGCGCCCGGCCACGCTGGCCGGGTGCCCACGCTGCCCTCTCGCTGGCTGCCGGCCGTCGCCGTTCTCCTGACGGTCGCCGGCTGTGCCCCGTCGCCGGCCCCGTCCGCTGCCGCCGCTCCGTCTTCTGTCGCCGGGCCGGCCGCGGTCGTCCCTCCGGTCGCGGTCGCCCCCTCGGTCGTGGTGTCCCCGGCCGCACCGTCGGTCGCGCCCAGCCGCACGCCCTCCGTCTCCCCGTCCCCCTCGGTGAAGCGGAAGCCCGCTTCCTTCTGGGGCGACACCTCGGGCATCCCGAAGGCGAAGAACGTGCTGACCGTCAAGGTGCTGAACCGCACGAACGGCGCCTACCCGGACAGCAAGGTGTTCTGGACCTTCGACGGGCGGACCCGGTCCATCGCACAGCAGCCCTACCTGGACATGCCGGCCAATTCGTCCGGCCGGATGTATTTCCACCTCGGCTCGCCGACCGGCAAGTACGCCGACTTCATCGAGTTCACCGTGGGGCCGGACCAGTTCAACGGCAACACCACCCGGGTCGACGCGTTCGTCCTCAAGATCGCGATGCGGCTGCACGCCGCGGACGGCTTCGACCAGGCGGTAGGGGAGAAGCCGGCGCTGTTCAGCGAGTCGCGGGCGGCCACCTTCGCCAGGTTCCGAGCCGCCGTGCCGGCCGAATTCGATCACCTGGCCCAGGGCACCGACAAGATCCTCTCGCCGGGCGGGGACCCGGAGTTCCGGCCCGGCGGCACCTACGCGGACTACTACGCCGACTACACGAACGCCGCCACCAGCGCGGAGATCCTCGGGTGCAGCGGGCCGCTCGGCGGCGACCCGGACCGGTGTGCCGCGCTGAACCGGCACGTCACCACGGCACAGGCGAACAAGCCGGGTGCGTACTACCGGAGCGCGCCGGCGAACTTCTACGCGAAGTTCTGGCACGACAACGCGATCGACGGCCGGGCCTACGGATTTCCGTACGACGACGTGAACTCCCAGTCGACGTACGTCTCCCACGCAGACCCGGCCTACCTGCTGGTGGCCGTCGGGTAC